>CACYGW010000036.1 GCA_902774045.1 uncultured Bacteroidia bacterium | reverse complement strand
TTGCCCAAGGACAAATTAGGCGAAAATAGAGTACATGTCTTCATATAGCTTTTTGAAGCCGATTTCTATTCTGTCAGATTGTGTCTTTCTTGGTTTTGTTCCATTAAGATAAGACCAGAGTTGTTTTTGGTTAATGCCGGTAATCTTCTCTATTCCGGAAAGAGACAGAATGCCGGCTTTAACATAATACTTCATAAGGCTGATGGCGTCAATCGTATAATTAATCTGGTACTCCTGGTCCAGAAATAGGGGATATTTAAAGCCTTTTTCAATGGCGGTTTTTTTATAAAACTCCATTTGCTCTTTCATGTCAGCTTTAGCATCATCAATGCTTATGCCAGCTCCTGAAAAGATGTCGTTTTTGCAATATACACAGTATGTCCCATCCTCTGCCCTTTCAATAATAGCCTCAATTGTAACCATAGCTTATTTAATTCCTAAGTCTTTTCTTATTTTACACTCCAGGCCTCTTCCAAGTTCCTTTCCTTTATGGTATGGGACCGGATATGTCCTGTTCCCCTTTTTATATATTATATGACTGGTCCCCATCTGACGGAGTATCTGCCAGCCATTAGCTCTGATTATTCTATGAAACTCATCGAATTTCATGGCAAAGATAGTAAAATCTCTATTATTAAACAATAACTCTAATAGAATATTATACATTATATCGGATCTCGGCGGTCAAGGAAACGGTAGCTGGAGGCTTCAAGGATATGGCGGGGCTCGATGTTATCTGTTTTGTCAAGGTCAGCAATGGTTCTGGATAGTTTGATGATGCGGCTGAAGGCACGCGCAGAAAGCCCCATCTTATTTATCACCTTTTCAAGAATACCCTCGCATTCGGCGTCCAAGGGGCAGAACTTCTGTATTGCACGCGTGTCCATTTCTGCATTGGTCATTGTGCGGCCAAAACGGCGATGCTGCCTTTGCCTGGCCTCTACAACGCGCGCAGCCACGGCGGCGCTGCTCTCCTGTCCCGCCCTGATGTCGCCCCGATGCCCGTCCAGAAGAGCGTTTGTATCAACGGGATGAACCCAGATCTGCAGGTCAATTCTATCCATGATCGGGCCGCTCAGGCGGCCAAGATAAGCAAGGCGCTGGCCTACGGTGCAGGTGCAGCGGTCTTTTTCTCCATAGTATCCACAGGGGCAGGGATTGCTGGCAGCGACAAGGATGAAAGAGCAAGGGTAAACCACCTTGGCATTAAGTCGCGAGATCACAACCTGCCTGTCCTCTATAGGCCCGCGCAGGGCTTCTGTGATGGACTTAGGCATCTGGGCGAATTCGTCCAGAAACAATACCCCGCCCGAGGCTAGCGAGACTTCTCCGGGGACTATGTTGTCCCCGTTGCCACCACCTACCATGGCGGGGAGGGAAGCGCTGTAATGCGGAGCGCGGAAGGGCCTCTGGCGCATCAGACCGTATTTGGCAGAACGCTTGCCGGCTATGGAATAGACCTTGCTGCAAAGAAGGGCCTCCTCCCTCTCCAGCGGCGGCAGAATGCCGGCCATGGCCTTTGCCAGCGACGTTTTGCCACTGCCTGGTGCACCGACCATAATTATATTATGTCCGCCAGCTGCGGCAATTTCCAGTCCGCGCTTTGCGACCTCCTGTCCGTAAATCTGTGAGAAATCCATGTAAGCGGCTTCTTCCTGTTCGGGCTGGGCCGCGTCAAGGTACATATCTTCCCGCATAAGGAAATCTGTGCTCTCCGGGTCCCGGGAGAGTATCTTTAACACATCTACCAAAGACTGCGCGCCGTAAATGTCAAGGTCATCGAAGGCCAGGGCCTCCGGAGCGGCTTTGCGCGGGAAGATGCAACCCTTCTTTCCCAGCTTCCGGGCAAGCTCTGCCGCGCACAAAGCCCCTGGAGCAAAACGTAATGATGCGTCCAGACCTAGTTCTCCCAAAAGAAGGTAATCTTCTATTCCTGGCAACTCCATCTGGCCGGAGGCGGCAATGATGCCGATGGCTATTGGAAGGTCGTATCCGCCACCTTTTTTATGAATATCTGCCGGAGCAAGGTTAATGATTATTTTCTTTCCGGGGATGCGGAAGCCAATTGACTGAAGTGCTGTAACCGTACGCAGAAGGCTTTCTTTGACTGCGACATCCGCCAGGCCCACAAGATGGATTCCTATGCCCATGGTGATATCAACCTCTACCGTAACCGGAACGGCGTCTATGCCTACTATCTTGGCGCTTAATACGTTGATTATCATTTCTTTTCGTTTTTAATAATTACGGCTTTGACTTCTGTTATGAAGCCGTTGAAGCCTAGACTTTGCTTTTTCTTTCCGTTCAGGATATAAGGACCATCTTCCTGCGAGTTCATTCCCAGATAGAACTTCTCGTC
>CACYGW010000035.1 GCA_902774045.1 uncultured Bacteroidia bacterium | reverse complement strand
GTAAGAATGCAAAAGGCAATGTGCCTTGCCCGCCTCGGGCGCTTTGACGATGCCACGCGGCTTTCCGATTCTGTTTTGGTAGATTCCGGCACAAGCGATAAGGAGGCCCTCTACGCTATAAAGAGGATGAAGGGAAAGATTCTTATTCTCCAGGGCGATGCTGCCAAGGCCCGCGAGGCTGCCACATTGTACAGGGATTATCTTGGTTGGCGCAAGGCCGATGCAATCAACACCCTGGCGGCCCTTCCTGCCGCTTCGCGTCAGGGATATTGGATGCGCACCAGGCCTTTTGTGGCCGATGCTTACCTTTTGGAAGCCCGGGACCCCGGCCTTCTTTACGACGTTGCCCTATTTAGCAAGAACCTGCTTTTGCAGATGAATCTGATGAAGGACGATCGCTCCGTGAAGCAATATCTTGGGACTTCCTGGACAGACATAAAAAAAGCTCTTCCGGATAATGCCGCCGCAATAGAATTCGTAGAGTATGAAGGCAGGATGGCCGCCCTGGTACTTAAAAAAAGCGGTTCTCCCGTGTGGGTAAAGATACCATCGACCCGGGAAATAATGACCTATAAAATAAAAGGTAGTTTCCTGGAAAGCCGCCTTTTATCCACCGACGGCAAAGTGAAAAATGCACTGTACCAGGATGCCGGCCTTAAAGAGATGCTTTGGAACAGCGAGCTCTGCCAGGAGCTGGAGGGCTGCAATGCAGTGTATTTTGCCCCGGACGGATATTTGCATCAACTGGCCCTGGAATATTTGCTGCCGGAGAAACTATCGGCCCTTAAAATCTACAGGCTGTCATCCACCCGTCAGCTGCTTAAACCCAGAAAGGTTACTGCCGGTACCGCCCTTATTATAGGGGGTGTAGATTATGACTCCTCCCTGCCGCAGGAAGATGCTGCCAATAACGACAGGCTGGCCTATTACTATATGCGTAATCTTGGGATTAGCTTTGGCTCTCTGGAAGGTACTCTGGAAGAGGCTACGGCAATATCGGACATAAGGTCCAATCCTAAAGACTTTTTATACACAGGGCCTGCGGCCACAGAACAGGTCTTCCGCATTATGGCCGGGCGTTTCCCTATGATTAGCATCTCTACCCACGGCTATTTCCGCTCTGCCGGCACCGATTCCGGCACCGATGTCAAGGTATGTATGAGCGATGATGCTTTGTCCGAGAGTATTCTTGCGCTGTCCGGGGCTAATTATTCACTGGAGCAGGAAGCCTTTAATCCTGATTGTATGGACGGCCTTCTTTCTGCCGCAGAAATAAGCCGGATGGACCTTAGCCGTGTAGACCTGGCTGTGATTTCTGCCTGCCAGACCGCCCTTGGGTATGTAACGTCGGACGGGGTATACGGTATTCAGCGTGGATTCAAGAATGCCGGGGCCGGCTGCCTTGTGCTTAGCCTTTGGAGCGTAGACGACTCTGCAACCACAATGCTTATGACAGCCTTCCAGAAAAATCTTTCGCAGGGGCAGACTGTGCATACGGCTTTTGAGAATGCCAGGGCTTCGCTGGCAGAGAACCATATAAGACGGAAGCTGGTCTATAATACAGCCAGGATGGCTTATGTTTTTGCCGATGTAGAAGAAAACTATGCTCAACCAGAGTATAGCAATGCCTTTATTTTGATAGATGTAACTGATTAATATGAAAACTATTCTAATTCCTACTCTTTTATTATGCTTGTTGGGCTCTTGCTTTGCAACGGCCCAGGATAGGACTTCGGAGGGCAGTTGGCAGGTGAGTGTGAACACTATGGAGGATGGTCTGCGCGGTAAAATCTCCAATGTGGCCAGGGAAATTCAGAGCCAGGGCGGCCCGGAGCGCAGCGTTATTGCTAGCGTATTTGCTGCTGCCGGCATATCGCTGGTATCCAATGCAGTAGAGATTGTATCTTCAGAAGTAGTAAGACTTACTACTTACCGGAAGGAGCAGCAGAAGGAGTGGCTTAAGATGATAGAAAAGGAATGTTCGTATTCCGACGAAATATCTTCTGTCAAGGGTCTTAATGATTTTTATGCGGGAACTTCTTCCTATGGCGCCCTGGATCCCTCCGGGATTAACTTTGACGGTATCTCCGTGCGTGGAATGCGTGACGGGAAAGAGGTCCTGTATTTGTCCTGCCACATAGATACAACCCGGCTGGAGCATCTTTTCCGCCACAGTAAATTCTATCTTGTGCTGGACACTCTATGCTTTTATCCGTACGAGTGCCACCTTCCCAATCTCTCTGCCAACGATATACATTCCAGAATTCAAATGGCCGATACTGAAAGAGATAATACTTTTTCTTACGACGAGAGGGAAGGCCTTACCGTTGGAATGGACCTCGTGCTAAAGTCCTCCTGGATTAACGAGGCTATATTGGTGCAGGACAATGTAGAATTGGGGCGTTTCAATATGGAAGTAAAGATTCCCCAGAACACAGAGGTTTTTGTCTATTCCAGAAAAAATACCCCGGAGTCTGAGCGCATCCAGATTAACGGAGACTGTTTTATTGTACCCAGGTCTTTTATGCCGCTTAGCGGGGGAGAGAGAATGTGGGGTACGGGAGAGTATAACATAAGCATTAATTTTACAGAAAAGTGCCGCTTTAACCTGGATAAGGCAAAGAATGCAAAACTTAAGAACTGGCATAAAGACTACGTTCAGCTGCGCAAGATGCAGAATAAAGGCTCAGAGGTAGAGGAGTATTTTGAGACGGTTTGGAAGCAATATGGAAACACCATAATAAAAACAACGGTAAAGCAATCTCTTACAACGGCTACTAAAAATTTGTAACGTTTTGTAAGGCGAATTTGGGCCAAAATCGCTAATATATTGGTGTTCTTTGCCCTTCGGGCTTGGTAATTTGAAATATTGTTTATATTTTTGGTCCAAATATGGCTTTTTAAAAAGCACGCGGGAAGATAAAAAATAATCTAAATACTTAATTACTATGAAAAAATTTATTTCATTGTTGGCCGTTGCGGCTCTTTTGGCCGTAGGGTGCGAGAACGATCCGTATATTATCGCCGTTCGTTCTGTAAAAATGTCCCAGACCAAGGCGTCTGTGAACGCAGGAAGCAGCATTATGCTCTCTGCTACTATCAGCCCCAAGCAGGCTACAACAGAGTCCGTTACCTGGGCTTCCAGCAACCCTAATGTTGCAACAGTAAGCTATGGCAAAGTAACAGGTATTGATGAAGGTACTGCAATTATTACCGCTACTGCAGACGACAAGGTTGCACAGTGCGTTGTTACCGTTTACGCTGCCGTTTCTTCCATAACCTTTGAGCCGGCAGCCCCTGTAATATATGATGGCCAGAGCTTAACTCTTACCGCTACCGTACTCCCCGAGGCAGCAGCCAAGTATTCGGGAACCTGGTCTTCTTCCAACACGGATGTTGCTGTCGTAAGCAACGGCGTTGTTACAGGTGTAGGAACAGGTACAGCTACCATTTACTACGATGTTAAAGGTTTCGTTGGTTCTTGCACTGTTACCGTTCTTTCTTCTACTCTTTATTATGAGGACTTCGCATCAGAGGCCGTTGAGGATGAATGGACCATTATAGACGCCGACGGTGACGGTTACACTTGGTTGTGGACAGATGAGTATGCAAATCACAGCACCGACGTTGACGGTATTCTCCTTAGCCAGTCTTATTATATGGGTTACGCACTTACTCCTGATAACTGGGCCTTCACTCCGCAAATTGAAATTCCTGATGCTGACGCTTATGTTTCTGCTTGGGTTGTTCCTCAGGACAAGAGCTATCCTTACGAGCACTATGCAATGTATGTAACAATAATTGAGGACGGTGCTCCCGCAGTAGGAACTGCAGCTTATGAGCAGTATCTTATGGATAATGCCATAAAGAAGATAGAGGGTTATCTTGCTTATGGATACGGCGAATTCTCCTCCAACCCCAAACCTAAGGTTGTAGGTACCTGGGAGAATATAGTATTCAAACTCCCCGAGGAGACAAAGGGTAAGACGGTATCTATTGGTTTCCGTCACTATGACTGCTCCGACATGTTCTATATCGACCTGGATGACGTTCTTGTTACAACCAAGAATCCTGCAGCATCAGAGGCTCCGGCTCTCTCTACTGCACACGTTAAAGGACCCACGAGAAACTAAGATTTCAGGGGGAAGTTTATATAACAGGGTTTAAGGCCATTAGGTTTTAAACCCTGTTTTTTTGTATTTTTGTTTTCGAGATTCTAACCTTGCTGGGTTCGCTGGGAATGTTCCTTTGGGGACCGGTGAAACAACTTGTTATAATAAAAACTGACGGTCCAAATGCAGGATCGTCAGTGGTAAAAATTTTGTAAATTAGGGTTTAGAAGGAGAATTTGTAACCAACTCCAATTCCTACTTTAATGCTTCTGTCGTAGGTGAGGGATTTAAGTGTGGTTCCTTCTTTGTTGGTATCTATGTTTTTGTCATAGTTGTAATCTGCCAGAAGGAAGAAGTCCAGCGAATGCTGCTGGGTAAGTCTCCATTCAGTGCCAAGGCAGCCGCGCACGCGGTTCACGTAGGCATCGTTGTTGCCGCCAAAGGAGTAATCTGTGTAAACGAGATTGGTGGGGTCCCAGGTGGCGTTTGCAGAAGGGTCGTTAAACACATTGCGAACTTCTATGTATCCGTAGGGGGTAATGTCGTACAGTCCCTTGTAAGCTACTTTGAAGCGGCTCTTGAGAGAAATGGAGTTGGGGTTGGTCTGATAGGTGTTGTTTACGTCAAGATGCGTGTATTGCAATCTTTCTTTCAGTGAAAATCTCCAGGCTCCGGCGTGCAGGTTGATGGCTCCGTCCAGGTACACCCTGTTGCGGGGTTTCCAGTTCCCGGCAGAGCTCTTTTTCTGGATAAACATATAACCTGCTCCTACTTTAAAGAGGTCCGATAGTTTCCAGGTAACTCCAAGTCCGGCCTGATAGCGCCCTAGTGTAGAAAAGTTATCGCTGAATCTAACTTCACCATCGGCCATAACGTGAAGGCCCTTAATAATTTTCTTGTCCAAGGTAAAGCTCATTCTGCCTCCAAAGTCGTTTTCCATAGGGTTTGTGGTGCCTTGAGCCCGGGCAAATCCGGTGGTGGCAAGAGTGAATGCGCAGATAATAATTAATCTAAAGTGTTTCATAATTTTGGGTTTCTAAGTGTTAATAAATCACCAGCCGCACAACATCACGGCAATTATCATTGCCGGGAAAAATAACAGGTGATTCTTGCTCATAATTAAGGTTTTAGTTAAACACGCTTTTCCGCAATTCAAAAGATGTGCCAAACTAAATAGTTATCCCTGAGGGCCTTGTATGATGGCTTCGCAGCCTTGCAGTATGTCCTGGAAGGTTGTCTCAAAGTCGCCGGTGTACCAGGGGTCTGCTACGTCGCGGCCGGTGCCGGTGTAAGACATCAGAAGATGAATCTTCTTCTTAGGGTCGTCCGGGATAATCCTTTTTATCAGCCTTAGGTTAGATGTGTCCATGCAGATTAGCCTGTCGAACCTGTCATAATCTTCCCTTGTTACCTGCCGGGCTCTTTTTTCATTGCTGAACCAGACTCCGTGCTGCGATAGGCTGCGTTTTGCGGGCGGGTAGATGGGCTCTCCAACAGCTTCTGTAGATACTGCCGCTGACTCAATATAATAGAACTCTTCCAGCCCCTTGGCTTTTACCAGAGCTTTTAGAATAAACTCCGCCATAGGGCTTCTGCAGATATTTCCGTGGCAAATAAACAGGATTTTCATTCGGAATTCGTCTGAATTTTGCTAAATTGGATTACTCTGTGAATTTTTTGCCGGAGCCCCAGGCTTTGCCTACAATATCGCCTATGGCGCGGTAACTCACAGATGTAGCGTCAAATACAATGGGCTGCAGCTTGGCCAGATCTACTTTGCCGTCGGTGAGAATGCGCTCTTCTGCGCTCATGTTCACTACCTCGCCAACAAGGACACCATCGGCCCAACTAATTACCTTGCATTCAAGGGTGAGGGGGTATTCGTTTATGATGGGGGCGTCTACATTGGGGCTGGGGGTGATGGTGAACCCGGCTTTGGCTACCTTGTCCGGTACGTCGAATCCGCTGACGAGTCCAAAGTAGTCCGACTCTTCCACTGTGTTGATGTCTGCGAAGCTTACTGTAAATGCGCCGGTGAGTTCCAGGTTCTCTGTTGTCTTGTGCTTGGACATGCTTACTACAATCTGTTTGTATCCGTACTGGCCGGCCCAGGCCGCCATCATTACATCCGGATTGTGTTCTTTGTCCCAGGTGGCAATCATTACGCAGGGCTGCGGGGTACTTACCAGTGCGTGGTCCGGCCCAAAATTCTTGCGGCCGTCAACTTCTTTAAGTGGCTCGTTGTTCATATCTGTTGCATTTTTGTTTTCTGTGTTTTTGCAGCCGGCCAGCGCCAGAATCGCTGCCAGAGAGAGGATAACTATCTTTTTCATAAGTTTTTGATATTTTAACAAAGATAATTTAAACTCCCCGCCGATGCAAATTTCCATCCCAATTTTTGGGGCCGATAGTGCCGGGATAGCAACGGCATAAGGTGTCAGGGGAGCTCCAGTCGCTGCGCTCCTTCCGTACCCTCCCACCGTATCCTACGTCCCTG
>CACYGW010000034.1 GCA_902774045.1 uncultured Bacteroidia bacterium | reverse complement strand
CTCGTACGCCTGGGGATTTAGTTTTACCAATCGCTCTTGTATTTCCAGTACTTGTTTGTACATTTCTTCTGCCTCGGAAAGCCGGCTAGTGTTTGTGTATAGAAGTGCCAGATTGTTCATTGTTATAGCCGCGTTAGGCTCGTACGCCTGGGGATTTAGTTTTACCAATCGCTCTTGTATTTCCAGTACTTGTTTGTACATTTCTTCTGCCTCAGAAAGCCGGCTAGTGTTTGTGTACAGAAGTGCCAGATTATTCAACGTATTTGCCACGTCTTGCCCATATTCTTCGGGATTATTATTCATTAGTCGCTGACTGCTATTCAGCGCCTTTTCGTAATAAGTTTCGGCATTCTGAAAATCATTTTGGTTATGACAGAAATATGCATAAGCAAAGATGTCATCAAAGGTGTTCAGCTTGTCCGCCAATAGCTTCAATGTCTCTGCCGCCTTGCCCCAGTTACCGCTGTTTTTGTGCATCTCGACCGACGTGCGCAGTTTGTTGAGCACCAAAACGCTGTCTTTCGTTGCCTCCATAACGATCCTTTCCCCTTCATGTTTTCTATCAATCGTTTGCACAAACTTCTCCTCCAACTTCATTTCCTCCAACTTTTTCATTGCTTCTTCCACATTGCCTTCCTCATAGAGGTCAAGCACTTCCTGCATAGCAGCATCGAGTTCACTCTGATCGATGCGGGCCATTGCATCGGCACTGTTACGAAGATTATCCAGGATCCGGTCGCGCGCTTCTTCTAGTTCCTGCAGGCGCTGCAGGTAGTCGGCAGATTCCTTCTGGAGGGCAGCGATTTTCTGCTCATATTGCCGAGTGACGGATTCGAGGCCTACTTCGTAGTAATTCTGCTTGCAAGCGTCGAAGTCCTTCTTGTTGCACATGATGAGTGTGAGCACCCCCTCGAAAGTAGACCATTCGTCCACTTCTTTCTTATTAAGGACAATCAGCCCTTGGCCAAACGGCAGCTTCTCGAAGGCAAGCTTCTTTCCTGCCCCGAAGTCCTGAAACTCGATGACGAACGTGCCATCTGCTTGGCTTATGGCCGGCCCCATAGCGTACGCCACTGTAAGACTCACATTGGAAATAGGACTCTTTGTCTTAGTCTTATAGTCATACAGATAGGCTACGCCTTGCTGAGTGTAGGGTTTAGCAAGAAGCTGGGCCCCGAAGAGCAAAGCGATACAGAGGGTAAGAGTTTTCTTCATAATGTAAATATACTAGATACTATGCTTCTTTTTCGTTTGAAAGATACTGATAATTATTCATTTAACAAAAGGAGTAATAAGATTTTATGATGTTTTTGTATTATTGCAAAGCTGATAGGGGATGGTTGATATAGCTGATTCAGTTTGCCCCAACTTATGCAAAAAATACAAAAGTTGGGGCGTCGTAGAGCTAGTAGATAGTCAGTTGGGCGACTTTTCATCGCTAAGATATCCTCGACAGTCATAAAGATACCTCTAATCTTTACTCAGACGATATCCTTTTGCAAGGATGAATCGCATAGTTGAAAGGGCTGTTGCTCGGTCAAAATCCTTTTCTTCTTCCGAAAGTTCCTCATAGGGGATAAGACATGGGTGCTCTTTCTTTTGTTCGTCGCGCTCAGGGCCGTATTTCCAGCCAGTAGAGAGCCTTCCGGCGGCAATCTGGATGCGGTTCAGCTGCAGGAAGCGTCGGTAAGGTACGGGACTCTCAAAGAAGAGTTGGATACTGCCGAAATGCGCTGGCTGGAACTCTCTTCCGTGGAGGAATAAAAATTCTATCGTGTTGCTATTGCCGGCACCGGAGTCAGAATATAAGGCTTGATGCTGCGCATCTTCCGACGTACATCTTTATCGTTCCTTGTGTTCTGCATAGAGTAGTCTGACTGTAGGCCGATAAGCAGTTCCGCAGAGATACCCAGAGCAGATTCAATATATAGGGCTATAGTTGCAGATAATGCTCTTCGTTCGTTAAGAATATCGTTAAGCATCGTATATGGCACGCCTATCCTCGCAGCAAAGTCCTTCTGGGGGATGCCTCTCGCAATCAATTCATCCTTTATTACCTCCCCGGGATGAGTGGGGGTGAAATTCTTGTGTACCATAGTCCCTATTTGTAATGGTTTGATAATTCTAAAATATTGCAGATAGTTATAATGATTTCTCCTTCAACTTGTTCCGTTTGGAATTCCAGCCTGTATTTATCATTTACGCGCACCGATTCAATCTCGTTTTTATCTCCGGATAGTTTTTCGTAGTTCAAGGAGTTGAAGGGGTACAAGTCCTCTACGCCTTTTGCGTGTTTTAGGATGTTTACAACTTTTATATACTTCTTTACCACCTCAGGCTGGAACCTGTGTTTTTTGTCAGCAGTCTGGTTGTAATAGAGGCTGGACAGGTATTCTTGCTTGAAAACTATCTGCATCGCTCAAATCTTTAGGCAAAGGTATAAAAATATTTTTTAAAAATACACTGTTTTAGTGTATTTTTGTAAAAAGGGATTCCGCTGCGCGGCCTGTGGCCGCTTGCGCTATCCCTTTGTGGGGGTGCTTAAATAGAAATAATGGCGTCCAGGGCCAAGGGCCCTGTTGGCTTTTTTTTGATTTCCTCCCTTACGAAAGCAAGCTTTCGACGGGAGTCCATCAAAAAAAGCGTTGCAGCAAACTGCAACGCCATTATTTCTATTTGCGGAGGCGGAGGGATTCGAACCCCCGGAACGTTGCCGTTCAACAGTTTTCAAGACTGCCGCCATCGACCACTCGGCCACACCTCCTTGAAAGGGACGACAAAGGTAAGCAATATTAGATTTATTTGAAAATATTTTTTAATTTTGTTTCTTCTTTTACAGATTATTTTGCGAAGTAAATCAACAAAAACAATAAATATGAAAGGCTTGTTTAACAGAGGATTGGGTCTTGTAATGGGCCTGATGCTGTTTCTGGGATACCTGCCCAGGACTATTGCGCAGGAAATTTACACTCCTTACATCTTCAAGGAAAGTACACCGCCCTCGAAACTGTCTCCGGTACCCGAAGACTTTTCTCCGGTTTACATCAGCCACTTCGGCCGTCACGGATCCCGCTATCACCTTAGCAAAGAGGCCTCGGAAGCCTACGACCTTATGAAAAAAGCCGTCTCTGGCAGAGTCCTGTCCCGGCTTGGCAGTGATCTTTACCAGGACGTAACTTTCCTTCATTCCATCCACGACGGAAAGGCCGGCACGCTCTCTGCTCTCGGAGGCCACGAGCACCGCGGAATAGGACGCAGGATGGGGGAGAGATTCCCTCAGGTATTCGCATCCGGAGGCAAGGTCCTGGCCCGCTCCAGCAGCATAGGCCGTTGCAAAACAAGTATGCAGAATCTAACTTCTTCGCTTGCTTCACTTTATCCGGACCTGGAGATTAAAAAATCCTCCAACATATTCTTATACAGGCTCTTCTCCCGCGGAGCGTCCAGAACCGGTGCTCAGAAAAAAGCCTTTGCGGCCGCCAGGGATTCCCTGCTGCAGCAGCACTTCAGCCCAGACCGCCTGGTTGGGGCAATTTACCAGTCGGACGAGACCCTCCCGGATAAGGTTCCGGCACTTTCACTAAGCCGCAGTCTTTACGCCTACTCCGCCATTGCCGGCTGCCTTGAAATGGACCTGGATTATCTTACAAAGTATTTTACTCCCGACGAGCTGGAGGCTCTTTCTGCCGACTCTGATTTTTACTACTCTAAGAAACTTTTCCCCCAGACTTTAAAGAGCGCTCAGCCGGCCGCCGGCCTTCTGAAAGACATCATTTCCAGGGCCGATGCCGTGCTCTCCGGGAAAGACACCCAGGTGGCAGACCTAAGGTTCGGGCACGACAGCGGTTTTGTACCCCTTTGCTCGCTTATGGGACTGGAAGGTTTCCAACCCTGGGAAGGAGAGACAATTTCTGTGGGTGAAGCAGTGCCGATGGGGGCAAATATCCAGCTTATTTTCTATAAAAATAGCAAGAATGAAGTAATTACTAAAATATTACATAACGAAAAAGAAATATTGGTTACAAATCTTAAGTGTTTTTCCAATTTTACTTACAAATGGGAAGTACTTAAGGAGTTTTGGCTCTCCAGAATCCTCTGAAATTAAATTTTAAAATGAGGCGTAAATTTTTGAAAAAATGCCGTATAAACCGTTTAAATAAGATTATTTTGGTGGAATTCTTTGGTTTTAAGAAATAATATTCCGATATTTCGATTTGAAAGTGGAAGTAATAATTTTTCAACTAATATTTTAATTTATGAGAACATCTAAACTATTCGGATTGCTTCTCGCCGGATTGTCTCTTTTTGCACTTGCTTCTTGCAACGACAAGGAGGAAGATGTATTGGGATTTGACCAGGCAAAATTCCTGGTAGCCCCTGATGCAATCGGCGAGACCTCAGCAACTTTGATTGTCAGCGTAACAGGCAATGACAACGCGACCTGGTACGGTTTCCTGACAACAGACACGCAGACAGATGCCGCTACAGTAGTAAAAAGCAAGATAGCAGCTACTAGCGTAACAAGGCACATTCTCAATGGCTCCCCGTTGAAGAAAATAGAGATCGATGGTCTCCGTAAAGGCGGCGCCCTTTACAGGTACATTGTTACAGGCCTTCTTGCAGACGGTAAGATTTACGGCACACCCGCAGAATACGTTTTTGAGACAAAGGGTGAATTTGTTGCAAACAGCGTTGGTACTATTACTTATCCCAACCCCGTTTCTGAGCCTACCACAGTTCAGTTTGCCGGTTTCCCGGGAACTTATGTATACGGCTACTTCCCCAAGGCAGAATACAGCCGCGCCGCTCTTAAGGTTAAGATGAACGAAGACCTTGCAACCGGTGACTATGATTCCGCAGACGAGGATAAGACCGTTATCTTCCCTATTACCGAAGAGGGAGAATATGTCGTTTATGCTTACGAGCTTGACGGTAAGGGAGAGCCCACTCTTTCCTGTGCAGAGTACGACCTTGTTATTGACAACCTTGATTTCTCTGCATACGAGGCCTTCCTTGGCTCCTGGTATATCAATGGAATAGAGGGACAGACCCTTACTTTTACCGAGAAACAGAGAGGTGTTTCTTATTATGTAGAAGGACTGCCTACCGTTGACTTGCCGCTTACTCTTACAACCTATGAGCCGGCAGTTGCCACCTTTAATATGGCTACCGGTATCCTTTCATTCTCAGAGCAGGATTTGTCTACATTCGTCATTTCTTCTTATGGAGATTGTATGAAGTCTGTTCAAGGTACCTTTGTATACGGAGCAAATACATATGGTAACTACCCTGGAAACGGTGCAGCCGGTGTGATATTTACCGCAGAGATTGGCGAAGACGGTAATATTCATACTACTCCGGGTAATTGTGAATATGGCCCTTATACAAGCTTCAGATATGCGTGGTACATAATGGAAGGTGCTAATGCAGGAAAAGGTAACTGGTCTAGCGAGGCAATTGAATTCCCGCTCGTTCTTACAAAAGAGTTCACTCCTGCAACAGACGAATTTAATGCCTGGATTGGTACTTGGTATACTCCTGCCGGAGATGAGTTTACAATTGCAAAAGATAAGACCAATGCATCTTATGTGGTAAGTGGTCTGTTTGGGGACTTCGACATTGTTACAAAATTCGACGCTGCAACAGGCAATATGGTTTTCTATGGTCAGAAAGTCGGACAGGACAATGCTTATACATATTATTTCTACGGTATCGATCAGGATGACTATATAGAAACCGGAGACCCTGCCGACAATAGCCTTGCAGTGGCAACTTTGTCCGGAGACGGCAAGTCTTTCGATGTTCAGGGATGCGAGTATCAGGCTACATATTCTGGTATTTTGTACGATGAGATTATCGTTGCACTTCAGGTATTTGCCGATAACGGCAGCAAATATTACGGTGTAGGCGACCCTGTGGCTCTGCCTGCTAAATTTGAGGATTCCGAGCCCGTTCCATCAGAAGCTTTCCTTGCTTGGATAGGTGACTGGGAGGTGGTACGTGTACCTGAGCAATCTCACGAGGCAACACCTGACGATGTAGATGCCGGATTGGCAGAAAACGTCGGAGACTTGATTATTGATGTTGAGGAAGTAAAGGATGTCTGGACTATCGCTCAGAAAAAAATGAACAGTACATATACCATTACCGGTATTGAGGGCCTGACTTGGGCTGAGGTTGAAGCTACCTTCGATGCTACCGACAATTCCTTGAATATCGTTCAGCAGACAGTTCTCCAGAATGATGCCATTACTGTAAGCTTGTTGTCAGAGGCTGAAGGCGGTCTTGTTTATAATGGTTATTTTGGCAATATCTGCTCCGGAGTCATTGGGCTGGACGGAAAAGCTACTCTTACTTCTGCTAGTGATTATTTCGTATATGGCGGCAAGTACTATAATCTTACTGTTGATGGATTCCATTTCTATGGTATAACAGGAGAACATGTTACTATTTGGAATGATACAGCAACTCCATTGCCGAATGTGCTTACTCCTTATGAAGGTAACCTGGAAGTTGGTGCTAAGGGCTTGAATGACAACTTCAAGTTAACAACTCCTGCCGTTGAACTTCCTGCATATGCAGTTCCTGCACCGGCAAATATTATAAGGAAGGCAAATGGGCCCCAAATGCACGATGGTGCACCGGTTTCTACCGCTGATATACGTGAGACTAAAATCAGATAATGTCTGAAACCTACATAAGACAAGGGCGACTCTTTTGAGCCGCCCTTGTCTTTTTATTTTGTTTTGCTATGCCGTAAAGGATGAGAAGTAACCGCTAAAAAGAACGCAGGTAATAAGATACCCTATAATGGTAGAGGATACAACGCTTATAAGTCCTGGCATCATAAAACTATGATTCAGTAAATACTTGCCAATTATCGTGGTACCGGAACGGTCAAAATTAACGGTGGCAATATCGGAAGGGTAGTTAGGAATAAAGAAATATCCGTAAACGCTTGGCAGCACACCAAGAAGTACGGGGCCGGGAATTCCCAGCTTATAGGCAAGAGGAAGCATTGCCACAACAACTGCTCCCTGTGAATTGATGAGCACGGACACAAGGAAGAAAACAAAGGCTATGCTCCAGGGATACTGCTGTACAAGGCCCTCGAGCATCAGCTTAAGCTCCTCCATGTAATTACCAAAGAAAGTATCGGCCAGCCAGGCAATACCATAAATGGCCACAACTGCAACCATTCCGCTCTGCCATACGGCGCCGGCAACGGCCTTCTTTGGCTGGGCCCCGCAGAAAAGTATATTTGCTGCGGCTGCCATAAGCATTACAATCTGAATGATGATATTCATTTGGGGGATTCCCAGATGCTTGGCAAGATTAACAGTCTCTCCCGATGGCTCGGTTACGTTTATCATCTGACAGGCTGCAAACAGCACTATACACACTATCGCCCCAAGAAAAATGAATACAGAAGCCTTGGCCCTGCTGTCTATCACCTTGTCCAGGGTAGTTGCAGACTCGCCATACATATATTTATTCATCTCGGGGTCTGATACTCTCTTTATGAACTCCGGGTCCTTGTCCAAATCCTTTCCTCTGCGGTAAGAAGCCATAGCTGCCATTGCAAGACCAATCATGCAGGCCGGGATGGTAACCAAAAGCACCTGGGGGATGGCTACGTCGTAACCGTTGGCATTGGATATTGCCACAAAGGATACAACGGCAGCAGCGATAGGCGAACAGGTTATACCTACCTGGGAGGCTATGGATGCCACTCCGCAGGGCCGCTCCGGCCTGATTCCCTTCTTAAGGGAGATATCGCAGATGATGGGCATCAGAGTGTACACTACGTGGCCGGTTCCAACCAGTACGGTAAGGAAGAAGGTGGCGAAAGGAGCCAGGAAGGTGATGTTGTCCGGATGCTTGCGCAACATTTTCTCTGCAATCTGTATCATCCAGTCCATACCACCGGAGGCCTGAAGCATTCCCGCACAGGTTACGGCTGCAATAATAATGTAAATAACATCGGTAGGGGGAGTGCCGGGCTCCATCCCAAAACCGAAGACCAGAATTCCCAGACCAATTCCGGAGATGGCACCGAGTGCCAGGCTGCCGTAGCGGGAACCGACATAAAGGGCTCCAAGCACTATCAGCAGTTGAATAATCATTAATAACATAGGCTATAGTGTTTTTTTATAAATCGTAGATATTCAGCCCGGTTTCCGGGTCTGCCTTTCTTCCGGGGGCGGGAGCGCCGCTGAACTTTTCTACCACAAGTTCGCAGGCCCCGTTGATGGTGGCTTCCAGAAGGTGGCCTCCTACGCAGGTATAATTTGCCCTTCCAAGAATGACGTGAACGTGAAGATATACGGCGCCGTCTTTACTGGAAATATTGCCTGTAAGATTGGCGATTTCCATCTGCTCCTGAAAGGTATGGTCCACATATTGTTTAGTAGAAGGATTCAGGTAACGAAGAGTGGCCTTGTTTACGGCACCCAGCCCGTAGATTGCTCCGGCCATTATGTCCTGCTCCTTGCAGAATGTGCTAAGTGCTTGAATTATAGGCTGACGGTTGTCAATGCTTAAGACGAATTTGTCCTGGAACTGTCTGAATTTATACATCGCTGAACGTGTTTTAGTAATTCACAATATCAAATGTACGTAAAAAACATTATATTTGTGTGTTATATGGCTACAGAATTTGATACAAAAATTTCTTTGAAGGTCCGCGAAGACTTTACAGTCCCTTCCGATAAGGACCTTGATTCCTTTTGCGGGGACCTCTGGCCGGTCCTTAACTCATCTGCCAGCGAGGTGGGTCAGGATGCCGGCGACCGTTTCTGGATGGAGTATTCTACGTTCCTGGTAACAAGATACCTTGTGGTGGACGTAACGGACCCTGAACCGGAGAAAACACCTCACGATTACAGGGTTAAGATAAGTTCCGGAACCAAAAGCGGTTATGCGGCCGATTTTATAATCGGTATGCTCGTGCTGGCCTTTATGTGGGGGCTCTCCAAGGTGTTTTCCCCTG
>CACYGW010000033.1 GCA_902774045.1 uncultured Bacteroidia bacterium | reverse complement strand
ACTACACGGCTGCCAAAGAAGGTGGAATCTTCCGGAAGGGTGGGCTCGTACACGATGACGGTGGCACCCTTGGCCTTGATGCGCTTCATTATGCCCTGGATGGCACTCTGGCGGAAGTTGTCCGAGTTGGATTTCATCGTCAGGCGATATACACCGATGGTGACGGGCTTCTCGCTGCCGGCAGAGTAGGAGTTGGTGCCGGAGTAACTGTAGTAGCCGGCGCGGTCTAGTACGCGGTCTGCGATGAAGTCTTTGCGCGTGCGGTTGCTGTCTACAATGGCCTTGATGAGGTTCTCCGGAACGTCGTTGAAGTTGGCCAGGAGCTGCTTTGTGTCCTTGGGCAGGCAGTAGCCGCCGTAGCCGAAGGAGGGGTTGTTGTAGTGGGTGCCTATGCGCGGGTCCAGGCATACGCCTTCTATGATTGCCTGGGTATCCAGGCCCTTCATTTCTGCGTAGGTATCAAGCTCGTTAAAGTAGCTTACGCGCAAAGCCAGATAGGTGTTGGCAAAGAGTTTCACGGCCTCTGCCTCTGTGCTGCCCATAAAGAGAACCGGAACGTCCTCTTTGATTGCGCCCTCTTTAATGAGCTCTGCAAACTTGTGGGCCTGGTAGCCAAGGGATTCTTTAGATTGAGATTTCTCGACTTCGCCCTCCGGGCTTCGCTCGAAATGACAATTACTACTGTCATTTCGACCGACATCATTTTTGTCATTTCGACCGATATTTTTACTGTCATTTCGACCGAGGGTCGAAGACCCGAGTGGAGAAATCTCATCATAGCCAACAATTATGCGGCTGGGATAGAGGTTATCGTAAAGAGCCTTGCTCTCCCGCAGGAACTCCGGCGCAAAAAGAATGCGAGGCACCACGGTACGGAATGAACCATCGGCCAAACGCTCACGATAACTGAATTTCTCCCTTACGCTGCGAGTATAGCCAACGGGCACGGTACTCTTGATGACCATTACCGCATCCGGATTAACTTCCAGAACAAGATTGATGACCTCCTCTACGTGGGTGGTATCAAAGAAATTCTTCTTGGGGTCGTAGTTGGTAGGAGCCGCGATAACCACAAAGTCTGCATCGCTGTAGGCTGCGCGCCCGTCAAGGGTGGCGGAAAGACGCAGCGGCTTCTCTGCCAGATATTGTTCTATATAGTCGTCTTGGATAGGAGACTTGCTCGCGTTAATCATATCAACCTTCTGGGGGATGACATCTACGGCAACCACATCGTTACGCTGCGCAAGCAACGTAGCAATGCTAAGGCCCACATATCCTGTTCCTGCAACTGCAATTCGCATATTTATGGATTGATGGTTTTATTTGCTGTCTATCTTCTGCAGATATTCCAGCGGAATGTTAGATATGGCTACAACTGCGAGGCCCTCTATGGCCACAAGCAGTTTTCTGTCTTTCTTAATGCGGCGCACCACTCCGGTAGTGCCCTTGTACAGCCCTGCAACAACCCGCACCGGGTCTCCTTTCTTGTACTGCACATCGCCGTCCGGAAGATAGGTAATCTTTACGTTGCCAAGCGGCGTTGTCACGAACATAAACTGCTCCATCTGGGCATCGTCTATGGGTTGGGGCTTGTTGTCCGGTCTGCTGCAATAAACAAAGATTAACCCGAAGTTATCCAGTCGCAGTCTGTTTATGTATTCGTAGGTTGTTTTTACGAAGAGGAGCGATGGAATCAGTGGTACTTTCTTGTAGGTAATTTGCCCGTTTTCTATTCTGTCCACTATTGTCATTGCCCTGAAGGTCTGGTATCCGTCGCTTTCTATCTTGGTTTTGAATTCCCCAAGACGGTTCTTAAAGATTCGCAATGCATACCAGTTTTGTATGGTTTTTTCTTCAGTTGTTGGCATATCTTTCCCTACCCCGTTAGTTAAGCGTGTTCGCCCGGAGAAACAGCCCGTTCCGTCGTGGCTCCTATCCAAGAGTTTGTGCGGTAGGCTTGTTGCTGCTATATCATTACAAAAATAAACAATTATTTAATAATATACAAACTTTAAAATATATAATATTTTATACATAAACAGAGACCCCGGATCGGAGTCCGGGGTGAGGAGGAAGGATATAGACGGCGATGGCGACTGGAAAGGTGCCGCCGCCGGAATATACGACCTCCGGCGGCTACGGCTCGCCGGTCGCCTGGGCTCGGGGTAAAGGCCCCGCTCCCGGCGGCCGTCACCTGACATTACTTTTGTCAACGTTTATCAGGAATAGACTACAATCGGAGTCAACTAAAATCCGTGATAAAAACGTAACCCTGGAAAGCATAAGGTGCTGCTAACGTCCCGAAAAATGGGACGTTGGTAGCGAAAAAGGGGGTAAATTGCTACTATCGTCCCAAAAAATGGGACGTTGGTAGCACTTAGATGTTCTATGGGGTCGAACGGCAGCTGGCTCTGCCGCAACATAAAAAACCCTGGAATAGAGTCCAGGGTAAGGGATTATAAAGATTTCTCCACTCGGACCTATCGGTCCTCGGTCGAAATGACAGCAGAAATTATTACCTTCTGGCGTGGCGGTGAGACTTTTTGCGCTTGGAAACGATGTAACCGCAAAGAGCCGCAGCGATGCAGACAAAGATGATAATGTAGGTAGAAGAAGTAGCATTATCGCCCTTGACACGAGCCCAGGCAAGGATAAGCTTCTCTGTGTTGCCGCCCCAGTCGTGCTCCAGCGCACTACGCTCGATATCGGCCCTGTCGGGATAAAGCACAGGATTGGTCCGGACAGAATCTGCACCCTCGCCAAAGAAATAAGTAAGGTCTATAGGGTCGCACTCCTCGTCCACAAAAGCCTCCATAACCTCCTGAGAACCAGAACAAGCCACGTAACCGCACTCCTGGGAGTTACGAATCACGATATCCGGCCTATTCATAAAATTAATCCAATAACGGGCAGCCTGTATATTCTGAGCATACTTAGGAATAACCCAACCATCGAACCAAACAGTAAAGCCCTCCTTAGGCAGCGCAAACCTAAGATCTACGCCAACCTCGGCAGCCTCCTCAATGGCCCATACAGCATCGCCGCTCCAGGTAAGATTAGCATAACCAATCTCCTGAACCATCTGATCCTTGCCAAAATCGGCCTCCCAGCCGGCAACAAGATCCTTAACCTCGGCCATATACTCCTCGAAGAGAGCAATATCCTCATCGGAAGTATAATTCATAAGCTCCTGAGCACTAACCTCTCCGGCAGCAATGGCAGCCTCCTTAATCTTGAGAATAATCTGCGAATAGACATCACGCGCAGAATCCTTAATGAAAATCTTTCCGGCATACTTAGGATTACGGACAATATCCCAGGTAAGAGCATCATCGTCAGAAACATACTTGGCATTGTAAAGGATACCCGTAGTACCCCACATATTACCCACAGCATAATCATTGGCATTCTTGCCCTCTCCCCCATTGAACTCATCGAACCTGGCCTTCACAAAAGGAGAAACATTACCGTCTATGTAGTTGGGAGTGCTGCCAAAATCCTTATCCAAAGGCAGAAGAAGGTCACTGCGCATCATACGCTCAATGATGTAGTCCGACGGACAGACGACATCATAGTCCTCATGACCCTTCTCAATCTTGGAAAGCATCGTCTCGTTAATATCAAAAGTCTGATAGATAACCTTTACGCTCTGGCCCGTCTGCTCCTGATACCAAGTCTCGAACTCAGGAATAACAGACTCATCAATGTAATCTGACCAGTTGTAAACCTTCAGAACCTGGGAGCGGTCCTGCGAGCAGCCAAAAGCAAAAACGGCGGCTGCAGCCAAAAAGAAAAGCTTTCTCATTTATCTTTAATATTTAAATTTTTTCTCCATCGCCCTTGCCGCCTTAGCCTGACGCAAATTAATAACTATCAGCAAGATAAGAACAACAAGGAATATAATTGTCATAAGCGGACGAAGTTCGGGCGTAAGGCCCCCCTTGCGGGCATCGGTATAGATATATGTACTAAGGGTATCAAGGCCGATAGTGCCCCTGGTAAAGAACGTAACCGCAAAATCATCCAGCGACATAGTAAACGCCAGGATGAACCCGGAGAGCATACCGCTCTTGAGCTCCGGCACCATCACCTTCCAGAACGCCTGGCCCGGGGTAGCCCCAAGGTCCAGGGCCGCCTCGTAAATATTAGGATTCATACTGTGAAGCTTGGGCATAACGCTAAGCACAACGTAAGGCGTGCAGAACGTGATATGCGCCAGAATCACGGACAGATAACCCTGGCTGAAGCCCAGGAACACAAACAGCAGGAAGAGCGACACACCCGTAATGATATCCGGGTTAATCATAGGCACGTTGTTAAGGAACGTAACCGCCTTTTTCTTCTTCCCGTGAAGATTATGTATGCCAATGGCCGCGATAGTTCCAAGCAGCATAGACACAAAAGCCGCAACCAGCGCAATAAGAAGTGTATTCTTAACCGCCGCCATAAGCGACGCATTCCCCTGCATATTGCCGGTGATAAGATTGGAATATAGGTCTGTAGAAAAGCCCTCCCAATTCCCCAGCACACGGCTCTTGGTAAAGGAAAAGATAGCAATGAAAACCAGCGGCGCGTACATCACCACCAGAATGAGCCAGATATAAGCCTTTGCAAGAAACTTTCTCATAACCTATATAAGCCCTCCTTCCGCCTGCTCTTTATCCTTGGTCATAAGCGACGATATGCCTATTATTATCAGCATAATAAAACTTAACGCCGCACCATAGTTCCACATAGAAGAATTGATATTTTCCTGGATTATGGTTCCAAAGAGTTTTATCTTGTTGTTGGTAAGGAACTCCGATATTGCAAAGGTACTGACGGTAGGCATAAACACCATAAGCACGCCGCTCCACACCCCCGGCATAGACAGCGGAACCGTCACCTTCCAGAAGGCCCTCCACGGCGTTGCGCCCAGGTCTACGGCAGCCTCGGCATAAGACTTATCCATCTTGGAAAGCACATTGTAGATAGGATAAATCATAAACGGCAGATAGTCGTAAACCATACCAAAAAGCAAGGTCCCCTTGCCCAGGCCAACACCCAGAACGGTGAACAGCTGGGCCGTGGCAAGAGTACGCATAAGCGCGTTAATCCACATTGGCATAATGAAAAGCACTATGGTAACCGCGCTCTTGTTATACTCTTTGCGGGACAGAATCCACGCCGCCGGGTAACCTATCAGGATACACAGCAGAGTATTCTCCAAGGCCACTTCTATAGATACCGCAAAGGTAGAAAGGGAATCCTTGTCCGTAAAGAACTTGGTGATATTCGCCAGCGTAAACCTCCCCTGCCCGTCCTGAAAAGCATAGACCAGGATAAGGATAAGAGGCAGCACAACGAATATAACCATAAAGAGCACATACGGAAGGCTCCAGTTACTACGCTTCTTCATCGCAAGCACTTATTTTTATGCCCTTGTTCTTTATGGCTACACCCACAAGGTCTCCTTTGTCCCAGATATCCTGGGTATCAACCCAAAGAAAACCGCCGTCCTCTGTCTTAACCGTAAGATGGTAATGATCGCCCTTGTACAGGATAAAGTATACCTCTCCGGAGGTAAGGCCGGCATCTATATCATCCAGCAAATCCACGGAGCCGAAGGGTATCTCTACCTTTACCCTTGAACCGGGTTGAAGGGCCTCGTCACCATCGGCCTTACGGCCTGGGAGTTTAAGACCTTCGGTCTGTAGGGAGAATTCCGGTTTTTCTATGTCGATGGTGTCCTGGTTCCAGACCCCTTCCAGCACATTGCAGGTGCGTTCTTTGCGCATTACCTGAATATCGTCCGGGTCTATGTAGAGGTTAACTACGCTGCCCACGGGATAGGGGTCGTAGTCCTGAATCATAAGCTCGTTGCCCGAGTCCGTATCTACGAACATCTCGTAGTGCACGCCCTTGAAGGTGCAGCTCTTAACCGTGGCCGTGAACTGGGTCTTGGCCGGGTCTGTGGTAAAATAGATGTCCTCCGGACGCACCACGATATCTACCGGGGTATCCTCGCCGAAGCCCTCGTCTACGCAGTCGAAGTCGTGACCGATGAAGGATACCCTGCGGTCCTTTATCATTGTGCCGTTAAGGATGTTGGACTCCCCTATGAAATCTGCCACAAAGGAGTTCACGGGCTCGTTGTAGATATCGGTAGGAGTGCCAATCTGCTGGATATGACCCTCGTTAAGCACTACAATGGTATCGCTAAGGGTAAGTGCCTCTTCCTGGTCGTGAGTAACGTACACGAAGGTAATGCCCAGCTTGCGGTGCATCTCCTTGAGCTCTGTCTGCATATCCTTGCGCATCTTGAGGTCGAGGGCGGCAAGGGGCTCGTCCAGAAGCAGAACCTTGGGCTGATTAACTATGGCGCGGGCTATGGCAATACGCTGCTGCTGGCCTCCGGAGAGGGTTTCTACATCGCGGTCTTCATAGTCGCTCATAGCCACAAGCTTAAGCACCTTGCGCACGCGCTTGTCAATCTCGTCCTTGGGAGTGCCCTTAAGCTTAAGGCCAAAGGCCACGTTGTCGTAAACGTCCAGGTGCGGGAACAGGGCGTACCTCTGGAACACGGTGTTAAGAGGCCTGTCGTACGGGGGAATTCCGTCCAGCGTGCGGCCGTCCATAAGGATGGTGCCCTGGTCCGGCTCCAGGAAGCCGGCAATCATACGCAGAAGAGTGGTCTTTCCACAGCCCGACGGGCCCAGAAGCGTCACGAACTCTCCACGGCGGATATAAAGGTTGATGTCTGCCAGCACCTGCTTGCCGTTGAAGGACTTGCTAAGATGCTGGATATCAATTATTTTATCAGTCATTTACTTAACCTTGAGACTTAAGTTGAACAGAACTCCTACGGACATCTCTACGGTATCCAGAAAAGAGTTGTATCCGCATACTGCGTGAAGGCGCAGAGACTTGTCTTCCAACAGGTACAGGTGGGCGGCGGCGCCAACGTTGTACACGTTCCTGTCAAGTTCCTCTAACTGGTGAGTCGTGTGCTCCCAGCCGCCCTTAACAAGAAGTTCTACGCGGTCGCTTACTCCCCAGAGTACAGAAGGAATGGCGGTAATGCCGTGATTGTCTAACTCTGCGTTGCCAACTTTGTCAAAAAGGTCAAGTGTAAGAACAACGTCTCCAAGAGTGAGCCTTGTGCCCAGCGTGAAGACTCTGTAGAAGCAGTCCTTCAAAGACAGCTCTCCTGTCTTCTTCTGGTTCTGCATATAGTTCAGTGCAAGAATGGATTCAAAGTTACCCCTTTCCTGACGCCACTCCAGGCCGTAATTCAGCAGCCCCTGGTCAAAGAAATGCTCGCTGTACGGGGACGATACCACCTGAAGGCTTACCACGTCTGCCTCCGTAAGGTGATTGCCCACTTTTACGCCCCACTGATAAGAGGGAATGTTCTGCCAGAGAGAGGAGTTAAGAATGGGATGAGTCTCAAAGTCATAGTCATCGAACTCAAAGCCTCCCATGGCCAGAGCCTGTTTTCCGGCGGTAAACTCCCAGCTGCCCAGAGACAAGTTAAGATAGGCCCAGTCCAGCCAGTTTACGTCGTCTGAATGGAGGGTGTTCTTGTAAAGATACTTAGGCTCGCGGGAAAGCCAGTGGTTGCTGACACTAAAAGAAAGGTTTTCTGTAAGATCGCCCTCTAAGAGGGTGTAGAGAGAAGAATTACCGAGTGTGAAATCGCCGCTTCCGTCTTTTGAAGTTGAAAACGATGGATTAAGGTCTAGTCTCGGGATAACGGACAATACGACACCGGTCTCGGTGTCCTCAGCCTCTTGTGCGCGCACAAGCAAGCAGGGCAGCATCAGTGCTGCGCAAACTACCAGAAATTTCTTCATTTCTAAGCATAAAAATAGTTTTAGTTAATACTTGAGAGTCTCCCGCCAGTGCGGCTCCGGGACTCCCCTTCTTACTGCTTACTTTACAGTGGTAGGGATGATCGGGCTCGAACCGATGACCTCTTCAATGTGACTGAAGCGCTCTAAACCGACTGAGCTACACCCCTGTTCTTTTAAAATCGGTGCAAATGTACGTTCTTTGAAGATATTTTCAAATAAAATTGCTAATTTTGTTAAAATGGAACTTAAACAAATAGCCACATTCTGCTCGCCTCTGAAGGAGAAATTCGGGGCTCCGCGCCAGGCGGGGCTGGCCGGTTCCTTAAGGGGGCGGATTGTCTTTGAGCCTGCCTTCCGGGACGCTAACCTTCTGCGAGGGCTTGAGGGGTTCGATATGCTGTGGCTCATCTGGGGGTTTTCGGCAAACAGAAAGGCCCCTGCGGGGCAGGATGAGGGAGGCCCGGTAAGGGCTACGGCCCGTCCGCCAAGGCTTGGAGGCAATGCGGCCATGGGCATCCTGGCCACCCGCAGCCCCTACAGGCCAAATCCCATAGGCCTATCGGCCCTAAAGATAATAGAAATCATCCCCTCCGGGCCGCAAGGGCCGGAAATCATTGTGTCGGGGGCGGACCTGATAGACGGTACACCTATATATGATATAAAACCCTATATTCCTTATGCCGATGCCTTCCCTACGGTGCGCGCGGGGTTTGTGGACGATGCGCCTTGGCAGCCGCTGGAGGTGGGCTTCGCCCCGGGGGTGCGCTGCCCGGCGGGCCTGGACCGGGAGGCTCTTATAGAAGTGCTTTCCCAGGACCCGCGTCCTCAGTATCAGTGCGGGCAGGACGGACGCCGGTACGGCCTTACCTTCGGGGACTTTAACGTGCGCTTTAGCGTAAGCGGCAAGGCCCTTACCATAGAAAGCATCGGCCCGGAAAAATAAAACCATCAACCCAAAAAAACCTAAAATAATGATTGCTCATAATCCCAAACAGACCGTTAAGATGATGCTGGCGCTTGCGCTGGCCGTTATTGCCTTTGGCATAGTAAACCGCAAACATTACTCTGAAGACCCGCAGATTGCTGCTGTTCAACATCTTGCAGAAAGGGTGACTGGGGAGTACCCCCGGGATTTTGACTTCCGTATTGCCCCTGTGCCGGCGGATAGTACCCTGGCTACGGAGGACTGGTTCCGCCTGGAGTCGGAGGGCGGCAAGATAGTTATTACCGCCAATAATGCCAATTCGCTGGCGGTGGGACTTAACCACTATTATAAATATTGGTGCAATTGCACGGTGGGTTGGTTCAAGAACGAGAAGATTAAGTTGCCGGGCAGGCTGCCGGCTGTCGCAGAGCCTGTAGAGGTGAAGGCGCGCGCGGCAGAGCGTTTCTTTCTTAACTATTGCACTTTTGGCTATACTATGCCTTGGTGGAAGTGGGAAGATTGGGAGCATTTTATAGACTGGATGGCGCTGCAGGGCATTAATCTGCCGCTGGCTATCACCGGGCAGGAGGCTATCTGGTATAAAATCTGGACAGAGATGGGGCTTAGCGACCAGCAGGTTCGCAGTTATTTTACCGGGCCGGCTCATCTGCCCTGGCACAGGATGCTTAACATAGATCATTGGGGCGGGCCGCTGCCTAAGTCCTGGCTGGATGGGCAGGAGGCGCTTCAGAAGCAGATTGTGGCGCGCGAGCGGGAGTTTAATATGAAGCCTGTGCTGCCGGCTTTCGCCGGGCACGTGCCTGCTGCGCTTAAGGAGATTGTGCCGGAGGCGCAGATAGAGAGGATGAGCGACTGGGCTGGGTTTGCGCTGGAGGATTATCCTTATTTCCTGGACCCTATGGACAGCCTGTTCCCGGTTATTCAGAAGAAGTTTGTGCAGAAGGAGATAGAGCTTTATGGCACGGACCATATCTACGGAATAGATTTGTTTAACGAGATGATTCCGCGCAGCTGGGAGCCGGATTATCTGGCCCGCGTTAGCCGCCAGTGCTACGAGTCCCTTGCTGCGGCAGACCCCGATGCCGTTTGGCTGCAGATGACGTGGCTTTTCTGGAACGAGCGCAAGTACTGGACAGAGGACAAGATTAGGCCTTACATTACCTCTTATCCCGCAGAGAAGTCTCTGCTGCTGGATTATTACTGCGAGAGGCAGGAGATTTGGCAGAGGACAGAGAGCTACTACGGCGTGCCTTATATCTGGTGCTATCTTGGGAACTTTGGCGGCAACACTTATCTGGCCGGGAACATAGAGGAAGTTGGGGCGCGCATAGAGAATACCTTTGCTAACGGCGGGGGCAACTTGCGCGGGCTTGGCTCTACTCTGGAGGGCTTTGACTGCAACCCATTTATGTATCAGTTCATCTTTGAGAAGGCCTGGGACTTTGACCTTCACAAAGACCTTGACGCCTATGCCGCCCGCCTGGCAGACAGGCGCGTGGGCCGGGAGTCAGAGGCGGGGCGCCGCGCGTGGAAGAACCTTCTGGAGAAGATTTACATAGACCGCAGCGTTCCGGGCCACAGCCCCATTCTTAATCTTAGGCCCTCGCTTAAAAGAAGTTCTTCTTATCATTCGAGCGTGCGCTTCACGTACCAGAATCAGGAGCTGCTTCAGGTAATCAAAGACCTGCTTGAGGCCGATGGCCAGGGCGCCGCTTACGAATTTGACCTTGTGAACCTTACGCGCCAGTGGCTGAGCAACGGCTTTGAGGCAGATTTTGCGCTGTACAAGGAGGCCGTTCTGGCCAAGGATCTTGTGGCGATGGATTCCCTGCAGGCGCGCCTTATGGAGGTATTCCCCACGTTGGAGACTTTACTGCAAAGCCAGAGCTATTTCCTTGTGGGTAAATGGATTGCCGATGCCCGTAGTCTTGGGGCAGATGCTGCCGAGGCCGATTACTTTGAGTCCAACGCCCGTAACCTTCTTACCAGCTGGGGCGACAGAGGCAACCTTCTTACGGATTATGCAGACCGCACCTGGGCCGGCCTTGTGAGCACTTATTATCAGGGCCGATGGGAGATGTTCTTTGCCGATGTCCGCGCCGCCATCGCGTCCGACGCTGAGTTTGATCAGGCTGCCTTTGACGAGAAGTGCAAGGACTTTGAATACGCCTGGTGGAAAGACCGCCCCGGCACCTTCACCTCTACCCCCCGCGGCAACAGCATCGCCCTGGTAAAAGAAATTGTCATTTCGAGCGTAGGCACGTAGTGTCCTTCTTATTGTCATTTCGAGCGTAGGCACGTAGTGCCGAAGTCGAGAAATCTCATTTCAAAAAAACTTCCATTAAAGATTTCTCCACTCGGACCTATCGGTCCTCGGTCGAAATGACAACAGGAACGTTCGGTCGAAATGAC
The DNA here is from genome assembly GCA_902774045.1 of uncultured Bacteroidia bacterium. Taxonomy (GTDB): domain Bacteria; phylum Bacteroidota; class Bacteroidia; order Bacteroidales; family UBA932; genus Cryptobacteroides. The sequence continues at coordinate 29 of CACYGW010000033.1, read as the reverse complement.
AACAAATAGAGATCCCGGGTCAAGCCCGG
>CACYGW010000032.1 GCA_902774045.1 uncultured Bacteroidia bacterium | reverse complement strand
GTTGCAGTATGGTTGGCTTTGATTCTGTTGCGTCTCTGGGCGTCCACTTCAAGGGTGAAGGTAGCCTGGCAATCCTGGGGGATGCGGTCGGCAATATGTATGGTAAGATTATTTTCCTTTACGGTATTCAGGATATTTATTTTTTCTCCTGTGGCCGATGTTGCCGTTCCCGTGTCTCCTACCTGTCCGCCCATTTCTGCATAGAAAGGAGAACGGTCGAACACAAGTTGCAGAAGCTCTTTATTCTTCTGCTTAACGGTCCTGTGCTTAAGCAGTGTGCAGCCCTCTTCCTTAACCGAATCATAGCCCGTAAAGATAATCTCTCTGTCTCCGGACTCGAACTCAACCCAGTCCCCGAACTCGTTGGAGGTAGCGTTACGGGCGCGGTTCTTTTGTTTTTCCAGTTCTGCGGCGAACCCTTCAAGGTCTACCTTCAGGTTGTGCTCGGTGGCTATGAGTTCCGTAAGGTCTATGGGGAATCCGTAGGTGTCGTAAAGGGTAAAGGCGTCGGTGCCCGAGATTGTGCCGCTGCACTTGGTCATAAGCTCGTCCAGCATACGGATACCGCGGTCCAGAGTGCGCAGGAAGGCGTTTTCCTCTTCCCTTATAACATTCTCTATAAGGCCCTTCTGAGCTATAAGCTCCGGATATGCCTCGCCCATATCGGCGCAAAGCCTTTCTATAAGAAGGCAGAGGAAGGGCTTGTCAAAGCCCAGGAATGTATAGCCGTAACGTACGGCGCGCCTTAGGATTCGGCGTATTACATAGCCAGCCTTTACGTTGGAGGGCAGCTGGCCGTCGGCAATGGAGAAGGCGATAGCGCGGATATGGTCTGCGCACACGCGCATAGCCACGTCGCAGGACTCGTCAGTGCCGTATTTCTTTCCGGACATCTTTTCAAGCTCGCCTATGAGTCCGGAGAAAACATCGGTCTCATAATTGCTGCGCTTGCCCTGAAGCACCATGCAAAGGCGCTCGAATCCCATGCCTGTATCTATATTCTTTGAAGGCAGGGACTCAAGATGACCGTCGGCCTTGCGGTTATACTGCATAAACACAAGGTTCCAGATTTCTATGACATCGTCGTTGTCTGTATTTACCAGACTTGCCCCGGGAACGGCCTCGCGCTCTTCTTTGGAACGGAGGTCTATATGAATCTCGCTTGAAGGGCCGCAGGGACCGGTGTCGCCCATCTCCCAGAAATTGTCGTGCTTATTCCCAAGAATTATATGGTCCGGACTCATATGCTTAGCCCAGGCTGCGCGGGCCTCCTGGTCAAGAGAGGTTCCGTCCTCCTTGCTGCCCTCGAAGACAGTGGCGTAGAGAATGGACTTGTCTATTTTGTAAACCTCTGTAAGAAGTTCCCAGGCCCAGTCAATAGCCTCTTCCTTAAAATACTCTCCAAAACTCCAGTTGCCCAGCATCTCGAACATAGTGTGATGCCTGCCGTCGTGTCCTACCGCTTCAAGGTCATTATGCTTGCCGCTTACCCTCAGGCACTTCTGGGAATCGGTAGCCCTCTTGAAGGGGGCCTCGCTGTTACCCAGGAAGTAATCCTTGAACTGATTCATTCCGGCATTGGTAAACATAAGCGTAGGGTCATTTTTAATTACCATCGGGGCCGATGGTACCACAGTGTGTCCCTTTGAAGCAAAGAAGTCTATGAACTTCCCTCGAATTTCTTTAGATGTCATATCTGTTATGATTGAACAAAAATCTCACAAATATAGGAAAATTAGTTGTTATTTTTATATATTTGCACGATTCTTGTGTTTTTGAGCCTGGCAAATTAGTTGAAATCTACTTGTTTAGGCAAGGTTATTTAAAGTTGATTGTGGTAACGTTCAGTAACAGAAAAGGATACAAGCTTAACCCTAACACTCTTCTTTACGAGAAAGTAAGGACTCCTCTGCGCCACCGCCTTATTGGCGTGTTGCGCTTTTTGCTGTTCAGTTTTGCTGTAACGGTACTTGTGGTGTGGTTTTATACTTCCGTGCTTGGCCTGGAACTTCCCAAAACCATACTTCTTAGGAAGAAAAACACGGAATGGACCTCAAAACTGGAGTTGATGCATAAACGTCTGGATGCAGTGCAAAACACCCTTTGGGGCGTTGCCGGCAGGGACGAGGGAATTTACCGCAACATTTACGGAATGAACCAGATTGATCCGGAGCGCAGGTATTCCGGTTTCGGAGGGGTTAACCGCTATGACTATCTGGAAGATATGGGCGCATCTACCCTGCTTAAAAAGACAATCAAGCGGGTAGATTTTCTGACAAAGGCCGCCTATGTCCAGGCCGTTTCCTTTGACGATGTTTTTGCGATATCGCGCAGGGCCGGAGATATGGCATCCTGCATTCCCGTGGTGTTGCCTATGAACCCAAGTTCAAAGTACAGACTGTCCAGTTCCTTTGGTTACAGGCGGGATCCTATGAACGGACGTACAAAATTTCACGCGGGGATAGACTTTGCAATGGATATAGGCACTCCCCTGTATTCTACCGGAGACGGCATTGTAGAGAAGGTTACCTTTGATTTAAGAGGCTACGGAGTGCAGGTTATCATAGATCACGGTTTCGGTTACCGTACCCGTTACGCCCATCTTAAAACCGCCCTGGTTACAGAAAAAATGAGGGTCAAGAGAGGTACTCTCATAGGGGAGTCAGGCAAAACCGGCAAATCTACTGGCCCTCACCTTCACTACGAAGTGCTTTACCGCGGACACGCTGTAAACCCGTATAATTATCTGGATTTTGAAATGGAAACTTCGGAATACGAGACCATGGTTTCGCAGGCTTCGGAAGCCTCCGGGGTTATACCTCCGTCCAAACTCCCCGGAAAGAAATAAGTTATGGCAAGTCGTCTGTTTAAATATTACCTTAGAAAAGTCGCCTTGTGGTTAGGCGGAGCCATAACTATGACCATTCTGTATTATCTGGCTTTTTCCATGCTGTTTAATACGGATATGGAAGAGATGCTCTCCCGGGAGAATGATGCCTACGAGCAGGAATATGCCATTCTAAGGGAGAAAGAGAAGATGCTTATAGATGAGGTTAACTACCTGCAGCTCAGGGATGACGGAATTTACAGACAAATCTTCCACAGCGAGGCTCCCCGGGTAGACCCTTCCGGTATACTTGTGTCCGATTCCACCTCCGTGGCGGACGATAATGCGTACTTAAGTCTTGTCATGGAAAGTCTTGGCCGCCTGGACAGTCTTTCCTCCAGGACAAGCAGCATAGAAGATAATTTCAGGGAGATTTTTGCGCTTGCGGCCAAAGATACGGTTCCCCCTATGGGGCTGCCTGTAAAAACCTTGTCCTACGTTGTTACGGGGGCTTCGGTCGGCATAAAATACAATCCTTTCTACAAGGTGGATTCAAAGCACGAGGGACTGGACATTATCGCAGCCCAGGGTACTCCGGTCTATGCTACCGCCGACGGCGAGGTAATATCCGTGGTGACATCCACAAAAGGAAAGGGAAATACTGTAACCATCGACCATAATAACGGGTATTATACCGTTTATTCCCACCTTAGTACCATAAAAGTTCGCAAGAGGCAGAAGGTTGCAAAGGGGGAGGAGATTGCAGAGGTGGGTGTGTCCGGTAAATCCTATGCCCCCCATCTACATTACGAGGTTCACAAAGGGGATGAACTCCTTGATCCTGTGCATTATATGTTTGCCGGATTGAGCCCGGAGGAATATACGGGAGTGGCGTACATATCGGCCCATACGGGCCAGTCGCTGGACTAGCAAAACTAGAAAGAAAAACGAAAACTATATGGAAAAGTTGTTTTATTCTATTGGCGAGGTAGCCTCGATCCTGGGCGAAAGCACATCGGCGGTTCGCTTCTGGACTAATTATTTCCAGAAGTTCCTGAAGCCCAGGCGTAACGCCAAGGGAAACCGTAAGTATACGGCAGAGGAAATAGAAATCCTGAAGCAGATTCACTTTATGGTTAAAGACCAGGGTTTTACCCTTGAGGGTGCGGCAAAGAAGCTTCAGGAAGATTCCAGCAAGGTAGAGAGCCGCGTAAAGGCTCTGGATACCCTTAAGGAAATCCGGTCCCAACTAGAAGAGGTTTATCGTTCTTTATAGTAGGTTTTTCCTTAATTTTTAGCAAAATTGTTCTATCTTTGTAGGCTTAAAGAAAATTAGAGAATAAATAGATATGGCAACCACCAAAAAAACAAAAAAAGCTCAGACTCCGTTGGACCAGAGGGAGACATTCGTATCCATCCAGAAAAATTTCGCAGATTCTTCTGATATGGTAGAGGAAAAACTGCGCACTTTGTACGAACTTCAGAAAGCAGACGTTGCAATTGACAAGATTTTGAGCCGTCGCGGCCTTCTTCCGGAAGAGGTTTCTACCCTGGAGGCAGAGGTAGAGGTTATCAATGGCAAAATTGCCAGGCTTACGGAACTCAATTCCGGCCTCACTCTTTCCATCAACGAGAATAAGCAGAAGGCGGTAGAGAGCGAAGAGGCAGCCGCCAGGTATCGCGCCCAGCTTAACGCTATCTCCAATAGCCGCGAGTACGATTCCATAGAGAAAGAAATCGAGAACCTTGACCTTGAGAAGCAGATTGCAGACAAGTTCGTAGGGGAGGCCAAGATGAAGATAGCAGAGAACAAGGCTACCATCGAGGAACTCAACCAGAAGAAAGAGGTGAGGGCAGAGGATCTCCGCATAAAGAAGGAAGAGCTTGACAATATTGCCAAGACTACTGCAGAAGAAGAGAAAGTTCTTACGGCAAAGAGGAACGCTCTTGCAGAGAAGCTTGACGAAAGGACAATGAGCGCATACGAGCGCATCCGCTCCAGCGTACACAATCATCTTGCAGTTGTTAGCGTATTCAACGAGAACGCTTGCGGCGGATGTTTCAATACCATTATCCCCCAGCGTCTGATAGACATAGCTTCAATGAAGAAGCTTGTCATCTGCGAGCACTGCGGCCGTATAATCGTAAGTCCTCAGATGGACTAAAATCTTTAGGCTATGCCTGCGCCTGGCAAGAAAAACAAGAATCAGGAGGTAAATCTTGATAAACTAGGGCTTGAGATGGGAAACAAACCACCTCAGGCTTTAGATTTTGAAGAGGCAGTGCTTGCCGCTCTCCTTGTAGAGCCCGCCATTCTGGACGAGGCTATGGAGGAACTTACTCCGTCTTGTTTCTACGACCCCAAGAACCGTATGATATTCGAGGCCGTGGTAAGCCTTGTAAACGAGCACGAGGCCCCGGACATCCTTTCGGTATCCCAAAAACTCAAGGCTCAGGGCAATCTGGAGATTGTTGGCGGTGCACCCATGCTGGTGTCTCTAAGCCAGAAGATAGGTGCTGCGGCCCACGTAGAGTACTACATCAAGGTCCTTAAGCAGAAGGCCATCCAGAGAGACCTAATAAAGGCTTCCTTCGATATTCTCAAGTCTTCATATGACGAATCCATAGGTGTGGATTATCTTATCGATGATGCCCAGACCAAGATTTTTGATGCTATCCAGAACAGCGTCCGCACGGATGTGCAGGAGATAGGCTCGGTTATCAAGGTGGCCATGGAGGATGTGGAGAGGATGCAGAGCCAGACCGGCATAAGCGGCGTGCCTTCCGGGTACAGGTCCATAGACAAAATAACGATGGGCTGGCAACCATCGGACCTTATAATCCTGGCCGCCAGGCCGTCCGTTGGTAAAACGGCCTTTGCCCTTAATATTGCCAGAAATGCTGCTGTAGACCACAATATGCCGGTTGCCGTATTCTCGCTTGAAATGCCCGCCATTCAGCTTGCCAAGCGTCTTATGACATCGGAGTCCGGTCTGCCGGCAGACAAGATAAAGGGTGGTTCCAAACTGGAGCCCCGCGAGTGGGAGCAGCTGGAGTACAAGCTTAAGGCCTTGTCCAAGGCTCCTCTTTACATAGACGATACCCCCAGCCTTCCTATTATGGAGTTCAGAGCCAAGGTAAAGCGCCTTGTGAAGAGCAAGAAGGTGCGCCTTGTAATAGTGGACTATCTGCAGCTTATGCAGGGCCCGGCGGAGTTGCGCGGTATGCGTGAGCAGGAGGTTGCCGCAATATCCAGAACTCTAAAAAGCACGGCTAAGGAACTCAATGTTCCTATCATAGCCCTTTCGCAGCTCTCCAGAAACGCCGTACAGCGTACGGGCGGAATGGGCAAGCCCCAGCTCAGCGACCTCAGGGAGTCCGGAGCCATAGAGCAGGATGCCGATATGGTTATATTCGTGCATCGCCCGGACTACATCGGCTTGTCAGAGAATTCAGAAAACGGAAAAGAGACCACACAGATTATTATCGCTAAACACAGGAACGGCGAGATAGGAGAGATAGATATGCTCTTCAAGAGCGAGCAGATTCGTTTCGTAGAGATAGACAATACTCTTGCATCCGAGGCCGGCACCTACGGGTCGGCTATGAATGATGAGTTCGCGCCCATAGATTTTAACTGATGAAAGGAGATATTTCTCATAAGGGAAAGGTAATCTCTGCATCGGACGGTGTGGTCAAAGTAGAAATTATTTCTATGTCGGCGTGCTCCGGCTGCCACGCGGCTTCTGTATGCGGAGCAGCCGATGCCAAGAGAAAGGAAGTGGAAGTACAGAGTTATCGCTCCTTCTCTCCCGGGGAAGAAGTAGATGTTTTCCTTAAGCGTTCTATGGGAATGAGGGCTGTAGTGCTGGCCTATGCCGTACCTCTTTTTGTAGTGCTGGCAGTTACCCTGGCCCTTTGCTACGCCGGAGTTCACGAACTTGTTGCCGGACTAAGCGGGATTGCCGCCATTGCGCTGTGGTACTTCTGCGTTTACCTGCTGCGGGACAAGATAGCGTCGGGCTATGCTTTTACGATAGAAAAAAACAAAATAATATAAGTATGACAACAATCATTTGGACAATCGCTATCATCGCTCTCTTGGGCCTTGTCCTTGCCGTAGTTCTCTTCGTTGTAGCCGAGCGCTTCAAGGTAGAGGAGGACCCGCGCATAGACGAGGTAGAGAAGGTGATGCCGGGAGCCAATTGCGGTGGTTGCGGCTTTGCTGGCTGCAGGGCCTTTGCCGATGCTGCCGTAAAAGCCCCCAATCTGGACAATAACTATTGTCCCGTGGGCGGAAACGAGGTTATGAAGAAGGTGGCTGCCATTCTGGGCTATGAGGTAAAAGAGAAAGCTCCCATGGTGGCAGTTGTACGTTGTAACGGTACCTGTGAGGCCCGTCCCCGCACAAACGACTACGACGGCTACGCTTCCTGCCGGGTAAAGGCTGCCCTTTACAGCGGCGACACCGGTTGCAGCTTTGGCTGCCTGGGTTGCGGAGACTGCGTGGCTGCCTGCCAGTTCGGCGCTCTCTCCATGGACCCTGTTACCGGACTTCCCGTAGTTGACCAGGAGAAATGTACCGCCTGCGGCGCCTGCGTTAAGGCTTGTCCCAAGGCCATCATCGAGCTAAGGCCCAAGGGCCCTCGCGGAATGCGTATGTATGTTTCCTGCGTTAACAAGGACAAGGGCCCCGGAGTAAAGAAGGCCTGCGAGAATGCCTGCATAGGTTGCAGCATCTGCTTCAAGACCTGTACTCACGGAGCTATCGTATTCGAGAACAACGTGGCTTACATAGACCCGGAAAAGTGCAAGCTCTGCCGCGAGTGCGAGGCTGTCTGCCCTACGGGAGCCATCCACGGAGTAAACTTCCCCAAGCCTATAGACAAAGAGGCCGTCAAGGCCCGCATCAAAGAGCGTAATGCCAAGGCTGCTCAGGGAGCTGCATCAGACACTAAGAAAGAGGAGGCTTAAACTATGGCAAAAAGAACATTCTCAATGGGTGGTGTCCACCCTGCAGACAATAAGATTTCAAGAGATTGCAAGATAGAGGTTCTCCCTATACCGGAGACCGTCTACATACATCTTGGCCAGCACATAGGCGCTCCCGCCAAGCCTGTTGTAGCCGTTGGCGACAAGGTTAAAGCCGGCCAGCTCATAGCCGAGCCCGGTGGCTTTGTATCGGCTGCCATCCACTCTTCTGTATCCGGAACGGTAAAGAGCATCGCTCCCCGCAAGGACCTTGCAGGCAATCCCCAGATGTGCGTAGAGATTGCAGTAGAAGGGGACGAATGGCTGGAAGGTATCGACACAACCGATACTGTTATCAGGGAATTCCCGGACGATCCTGCCGTTTGCCTGGACAAAATCAAGGCTGCCGGTGTAGTAGGTCTTGGAGGCGCAACCTTCCCCACAGCTGTCAAGCTTACTCCTCCTCCTGGAAAGAAATGCGAGATGCTTATTATAAATGGTTGTGAATGTGAGCCTTATCTTACCTCGGACTTCCGCACCCTCCTTGAAAAGGGAGAGCAGGTAGTTATCGGCGCAGCCATAATCAAAAGCATACTTAAGGTAGACAAGGCTACCATCGCCATAGAGGACAATAAACCGGAAGCTATCGACCACATACAAAAAGTGCTGGCGGAGCTAAGGAAAGTTTCTCCCAAGTACGATGGCATCTCTGTGATGAGCCTTATGAAGAAGTATCCGGAAGGCGGTGAAAAACAGCTCATAGACGCCGTTATGCATCGCCAGGTTGCTTCCGGCGGACTGCCCATAGACGTGGGTGCCGTGGTTCAGAACGTGGCTACAGCCCTTGCCGTTTACGATGCTGTTCAGAAGAATAAACCTATAGTAGACAATTCCGTTACCGTAACGGGAGAGTGCTTCCCCCGCCAGGCAAACCTGCTTGTAAGGGTTGGTACTCCTCTTAAGTTCATTATAGACTATCTTGGCGGCGTTCCCCAGGATACAGCCAAGATTATCAGCGGCGGTCCTATGATGGGACGAGCCATTGCCAACCTGGAGGCAGCTACCCTCAAGGGTACATCGGCCCTTCTCTTCCTTACCAAGGCCCAGACAGCCCGCGGCAAAGAAAGCAACTGTATCCGTTGCGGAAAGTGCGCCGAGGCCTGCCCTATGGGTCTTGAACCCTTCCTGCTTAACAGGCTTAGCCGTGCCGGCGGCATGCTGGACCAGCTTGAGGCTAATGCCGTTCAGGATTGTATAGAGTGCGGATGCTGTCTTTACAGCTGCCCTGCCAACATCCCTCTGCTGGACGTAATCCGCCAGTCCAAGGGACAGGTGCTGGGTATCATAAAGGCAAGAGCTGCAGCAAAGAAATAACAGATTAAAGGAAAAGAAAATGGATAAATTGTTGGTATCTCCTTCTCCGCACATCCACTCCAAGGTGAGCACCAAGTCTCTTATGAGAGACGTTGTGTTTGCGCTTGTGCCGGCTGCCGTGGTTTCCGTAGTTTTCTATGGCCTGGGCGAGCTCCTGGTGCTTGGCGTGAGCATTCTCTCCTGCCTGTTGCTGGAGTATCTTATAACCAGATTCCTTCTGAATAAGGATTGTACCCTTGGAGACTGGTCGGCCGTTGTCACCGGTCTTCTGCTTGCGCTTAACCTCCCTTCCGCCACTCCCTGGTGGGTAGTCTTCGTGGGCGCCGTGGTTGCAATAGGCGTAGCCAAGATGACCTTTGGCGGCCTGGGACAGAATGTATTCAACCCCGCCCTAGTGGGCCGAGTCTTCCTGTTGGTATCGTTCCCTACCTATATGACCGACTGGCGTATACCTACCGGTCTTTTTGGGGCCGATGCTGCCTCTGGCGCCACCCCGCTGGGTGTTATTAAGAAGGGCCTTCTGGAGGGCGGTCAACTCTCTGACCTTACTGCCCAGTACGAGTGGAAAGACCTCCTCTTTGCCAATCTGGGAGGTTCTGCCGGCGAGATTTCCTCCATTGCCCTTCTGATAGGCTTTGGATATCTCCTGCTTCGCAAGGTAGTGCGTCCCCACATCACCCTTAGCATCTGGGCTACGGTGGCCGTGGTATCGCTTATTTTCTCCCTTGCCGCACCGGATAAGTTCACCGGTCCTGCATTCAACCTTCTTACAGGTGGTCTCATACTTGGTTCCTGCTTTATGGCTACCGACTATGTTACCTCTCCAATGAGCATTAAGGGCGGTATCATCTTCGGTATCGGCATAGGCTTTATAACAATGATGATAAGGTACTTTGGTTCTTATCCGGAGGGTATGTCGTTCGCTATCCTTATAATGAACGCCACCGTTCCTCTGCTTAACAACTGGTTCCATCAGAAAAAATACGGGAGGGCATAGCGATGGCAGCAAAATCAAATCTTAAAAATATGGTTCTGTGCCTCTTTGGCACCTGTCTTTTCTGCTCTGCCATTCTTGGAGCGGTTTACACGCTTACAGAAGAACCTATCAGCGTAACAAACAAACGTATCAACGAGGAGGCTGTTGGTAAGGTGCTCTTCCGCAATGCAGACAATACCGGCCTTAAGGAGGGTACTGCCATCAAGGACGTAGAGCATCCCGATACTCTTCTTCTGGATGGCAAGACGTACCTTTGCTATGCCCAGGTTAACACGGCCGACTCTACCGTTGTGGCTTATGCGGTAAAATCTACCGTTACCGGTTTCGGCGGCCCCCTTACCCTTATGGTAGGCATTACCTCCGACAAGGCTATGGTAATAAATACTGCCGTTATAGCCCATCAGGAGACTCCCGGTCTTGGGGCCAAGTGTACTTCTGACGAGAAGTTCACAGGGCAGTGGAAGAACCTTGATCTTGCTACCCACAAGCTCCAGGTGCAGAAGCCGGTTAAGGACGGAATAGACGCCATTACCGCTTCTACCATTACTTCCAAGGCCTACACCCTTGCCGTGGCCAATGCACTTGAGGCCCTCTCCACCGTGGACGTTTCTTCCGACCCCACTGTAATTCCGACCGATTCCACTGTAATTCCGACCGAAGTGGAGGAATCTCAACCCATAAATGAAAAGGAGGTATCCAATGAGTAAGTTCGGACTTATAACAAAGGGCCTTGTCAAAGACAACCCTACCTTTGTGTTGCTCCTGGGAATGTGCCCTACGCTGGCAACCACAACATCGGCAATAAACGGCCTAAGTATGGGTCTTGCAACCCTCTTTGTGCTGGTACTCAGCAATATGGCTATCTCTGCCCTTGCTCCCGCCGTGCCGGACAAAGTACATATCCCCGTTTACATAGTGGTTATAGCCACCTTCGTTACGGTGCTTCAGTTCGTGATGCAGGCCTTTGTGCCGGATATCTACGCTTCCCTTGGCCTGTTTATACCTCTTATCGTGGTTAACTGTATCGTCCTTGGACGTGCAGAGGCCTTCGCCAGCAAGAACGGCATCCTGGACTCTGCCCTGGACGGTCTTGGAATAGGCCTTGGCTTTACCGCCTCTCTTACCGTACTTGGCGCGGTGCGCGAAATACTTGGCGGCCTGTCCGTGTTCGGGTGGAAGATACCCGGCTCGGGCGACGGTATGCTGGCCTTTGTAATGGCCCCGGGCGCATTCATAGCCCTTGGCTATCTTATGGTTCTGTTTAACAAGTTCGTGGCTAAGAAGAAATAGGAGGAATAGATATGGAAATTCTGCTTATAATTGTTTCTGCGATTTTTGTAAACAACATTGTATTGGCTCAGTTCCTTGGAATCTGTCCCTACCTTGGTGTTTCCAGCAAACTCTCCACTGCTACCGGAATGTCGGCTGCCGTAGCCTTCGTTATTACCCTGGCTACTCTGGTTACCTATCTTCTTAACCAGTTCCTCCTGGTTCCCCATCAGCTGGAGTTCCTTCAGACCATCGCGTTCATTCTGGTTATAGCCGCTCTTGTGCAGATGGTAGAAATCGTGCTCAAGAAGATTAGCCCGGCCCTCTATCAGGCGCTTGGCATCTTCCTGCCTCTGATTACCACCAACTGTGCCGTTCTTGGTGTGGCTATTACAGTTGTAACCAAGGAATTCACCCTTGGCGAGGCTCTAATCTATGCTTTCGCTACCTCTCTTGGCTATGGTCTTGCCATGGTTCTGTTTGCAGGTCTGCGCGAGCATCTTGCCCTTAACGATGTGCCCAAGGCCTTCAAGGGTATACCTATTGCACTTATTACTGTTGGTATCCTTGCTCTTGCCTTTATGGGCTTTGCCGGGATTGCATAAACCACTATAATTATTTCTGATATGAAAAAGTTCATCATTA
>CACYGW010000031.1 GCA_902774045.1 uncultured Bacteroidia bacterium | reverse complement strand
AAATAGGGGTACTGCCCTTGCGGGGCGGTTGAGAGTATACCCATTGAACCTGATGCGGTTAATACCGCCGTAGGAATTATGAAAAAAAACTTATTTGTTTTGGCCGCTGCTTTGGTATGCGGCAGTCTTTCCGCCCAGGATGTGGAAAAGACAGAAAGGCTGGACAGCGTGGTTGTTTCTTCTACCCGTGCCGGCATTCAGGCTCCCGTTACTTATTCTTCTCTTGGTAAAGAAGAGCTCAGGGCTTCTTCTACCACTAATTCGGTGCCTATGGTACTGAATCTTGAGCCGTCGGTAGTTACCTATAACGAAGGCGGAAACGGCCTTGGCAATTCTTCCATGACTGTGCGCGGCTCCAAGGGCTCGCAGATTAACGTTACCCTTAACGGCGTTACTCTTAACGATGCAGAGAGCCAGGAGGTGTTCTGGGTTAATATTCCCGCGCTTAGTTCCTTTATCTCTTCTGTTCAGCTGCAAAGGGGGCTTGGTACGTCGGCGGGAGGCAGCGGAGCCTTTGGGGCCAGCGTTAATATGAGCACGGCATCGGTCAGCCCGGGCTCCTTCGGAGGCGCGGACTTCAGCCTGGGTTCCTGGAATACTTTCCAGACCACGGCTTACGCCGGAACTGGACTTTTGCCTGGCGGCTTTTATGTTAATGCTTCTGTTTCTCACGGGCAGACCGACGGTTACATCCGTAATGGAAGCGTGAATTCCAATTCCGGGTTTTTGTCGGCCGGCTGGCTGGGGAACTCCAACTCCCTGCGGTTTACCTATCTTCTGGGGGACCAGAAAAGCGGAATTACCTGGGATGGTATAGACCCGGAGCAGTATAAGACCGACAGGCGTTCCAATAATGCGGGTGCCTGGTACGATAAGTTTGGGAATGTGCACTACTATGATAATCAGATTGACAGGTACACCCAGCATCATCTCCAGTTTAACTGGACCCACGATTTTGGACGGGGGCTTTTATGGTCCAACACCATTAATTATACCCGGGGCGATGGTTACGATGAGTATTTTAAGCAGGCGGCCTCCTATAAAAAGTATGGGTTTTCTTTACCGGTTGTAGGTGTTGATCTGCTTCCTTATTACAATGGCGATATTATCTATCGCAAGGAGATGGGAAATGATTATTATCTTTTAAAGTCCGATGTTTCCTATACCGGCGGGGCGTTTAAGGTTTATGGAGGGCTAAACGCTTCCCACTACGTGGGGAATCATTTTGGTTCTGTCCTGTGGGCTTCTGTTCTTGGCGATGGTTGGGATTATTCCGGATTTAATGCCGATGATCCCTGGTATCGTTCGCGGGACCATAAGGTTGATGTGTCTTCTTTTGTGCGCGCAGAGATGGCTCTTACGGAAAGTGTTACGGCTTACATTGACTTGCAGTATCGTTTTGTGCGTCATAAGATTCTTGGGCGGGACGACGATAATCACGAGACAGGGCTTCTTATGGACTTTAAGCGCAGCTGGAATTTCTTTAATCCCAGGGCAGGACTTTCCTGGACTATCGACCCTAAAAATAGGGTGTATGGCAGCGTAGCTGTCGGCCACAGGGAGCCTGGGAGGGGGGATATAAAGAGTAATATCAAGGGTAGTGTGTCGCCAATAAGGCCGGAGAGGATGACCGACATTGAGCTTGGATATACTTATTCCGGTTCTCGTTTTGCCGGGGGTGCCACTGTGTACCTAATGGAGTACAAGGATATTTTGCTGGAGACGGGTAAGCTAAATAGCAGCGGGTATGCCATAAAGGAGAATGTACCCAGGGGGTTCCGCAGGGGTATTGAGCTTTCGGGTGCCTGGAGTCCTTGTTCCGTTTTGGCTGTGGATGGAAATCTTACGCTAAGTGCCAATAAGATCCGTGATTATCGGGAGTATATTCCTTATGCCGATTATTCTTCTGTGTATGAGGCTTATTATGGTGACTCTCAGATGCTTTTGTCTCCTTCTGTAATTGGGATGGGGCGGGTTAAGGTTAGCCCGCGCGGGGGGCCTTCTTATTTTAGTTTTAGCGCAAAGTATGTTGGGAAGCAGTATCTGGATAATACGCAGAGGGAGTTAATGAAGGTGCCGGCGCGTTGTGTGATTGATTTTTGTGCTTACAGGGAGTTCCGGGTTTCTTCTGGGGTGCTGGGGGTTACTTTGTATGTTAATAATGTGTTGGGGCATAAGTTTTTTGCTTCCGGATGGAGGTACGAGGAATATAATCCCGCCACAGATACAATCGAATCCCAGATAGGAATCTATCCCCAGGCTACCACTAACTTTACCGTTAAGCTTTCTTATAAGTTCTAAAAATAGTGCTATACTAAACTGTCATTTCGACCGAACGAAGTGAGTGGAGAAATCTTTATCTGACCAATTATTTCTTTTAAAAAATGTACCCCTAAAACTTTGGCTCCTGTCGCTAACGCGACCCTAGCCGGGTAAATGTCGCCAAAGTTTTGGGGTACACATACAATAGAGATTGTAAGTGTACTTGCTGCCCAAACTATGGGTAGTTGGTCGTGTTGAATGAATTTACTAGTCCTCGCGGTGAAGGAGGTGGGGACGGAGGAGTTTGGTGCGCTGGAGGGCTTGCTCTTCCTGCCATTTTTGGATGAGTTTGGGGTTGCCGCTAAGGAGGACATCGGGGACCTTCCAGCCTTTGTAGTCGGCGGGCCTGGTGTAGACGGGCGGGGAGAGGAGACCGTCCTGGAAGCTGTCGCTAAGGGCAGAGGTCTCGTCGGTGAGCGCTCCGGGGATAAGCCTTACGATAGAATCGGCCAGAAGGGCCGCGGGTATCTCGCCCCCGCTCACGACATAATCGCCCACAGATATCTCCCTTGTTACAAGGTGCTCCCGGATTCTATGGTCGATACCTTTGTAATGGCCGCAAAGAATGATGATGTTTTCCTTGAGCGAAAGCTCGTTTGCTATGCCCTGAGTAAGAATCTCCCCATCGGGCGACATATAGATAACATCGTCATAATCCCTCTCTTTCCTGAGGTCTGCGATAATATTGTCTACCGGCTCGACCATCATAACCATACCGGCGTCGCCGCCATAACTGTAGTCATCAACATTGCGCCTGGGACCAAGACCGTACTCGCGCAAATTGTGTATCTTTATTTCTACAAGGTTTTTCTTGATTGCCCTGCCCACAATTGAATGGGACAAAGGGCTTTCCAATAGCTCCGGTACAACTGATATGATGTCTATTCTCATAAGGGGGATTCTGTGATTTCTCCGCAAAAATAACCTATATTTTTATAATTTAATATAAATTTCTATATTTGTATGTTTGTAACAGCATTAATTTTTTACTTATGATTGACGAAGAATTGACCCCTAAGGTGGTAGAAGAACCCGCCCAGGATGTAGTAAATTACGCAGATCTTACTCTTGGAGACTTGTCCCGCTTGTTCGAGGACCTGATGACTGATGAAAACAGGCTTAAACGTGCAAAAGAGGCGGAGAACATTAAGACCGCGTTTTATAAAAAACTAACAAAGGAAAAAGAAGAGGCCCTGCCTCAGGATACACCCCAGCAGGCAGAGGGTTCGGCCACTATATTTGATTCTATAGAGAACGGGTTTAAGCATCTTTACAGCCTGTTCAAAAAAGAAAAGGCAGAGTACGCCCGCAAACAGGAAGAGGAGCGTGCAGCTAATCTGGTTACAAAGCAGGCTTTGGTAGAGGAACTTAAGCAGCTTGTAGATAAACAGGAAGATGTATCCGCTACATTCCCGGAGTTCCGCGTTATCCAGACACGCTGGAGAGAGACCGGCCCCGTTCCTGCATCTGCTTTCAGGGACCTTAACGATACCTATCAGTTCTATGTAGAGAAGTTCTACGACAAGGTGCAGATTAACCGTGATATGCGGGATCTTGACTTCCGCAAGAACCTAGAGGCTAAGACTCAGTTCTGCGAAGAGGCAGAAAAACTTGCAGAGGACGAGAACGTAATAGATGCTTTCAAGGAGCTTCAGAAGCTGCACGAGCAGTGGAAGGAGTTCGGCCCTGTCGCAAAAGAGTTCAGGGAGTCTATCTGGGAGCGTTTCAAGGCTGCCACTGCTACCATTAACAAAAAATATCAGGCTTACTTTGAGGGCCAGAAAGAGCAGCATGCAGAGAATCTTAAGGCCAAGACCGCTCTTTGCGAGAAGGTAGAGGCCATAGTGGCCCGCGAGGATATTTCCTCAAGCGAGTGGGGTACTCTCACTAAGGAGATAGAGGAAATCCAGAAGGAATGGAAGGGCATCGGTTATGCTTCCAAGAAAGAGAATCAGAAGATTTACGCCCGCTTCCGCGAGGCTAACGATAAATTCTTCGAGCGCAAGAGAGTTTACTACGCAGAGTATAAGGACGGTATGTCTGCCAATGTAGAGCGTAAGCTTGCAATTGTAGAGAAGGCAGAGGCCCTTAAGGACAGCACAGAGTGGAAGAAGACCACAGAGGCCCTGATAGAGCTCCAGAAAGAGTGGAAAGAGATTGGCGCAGTTCCCCGGAAGAAGGCAGAGGCTCTTTGGAAGAGATTCCGTGCTGCCTGCGACGAGTTTTTTGCCCGCAAGCAGGAGAATGCCGCTTCTGAGTCTGGATACCGTGAGAATCTAAGGGCCAAGAAGGCTCTCATAGAGGAAATAAAGGCTCTTGAGCCCTCTGAAGACAAGGCTCTTATGAAGGACCTCCTTCAGTCTTATCAGGAGAAGTGGAATGCCATAGGTTTTGTTCCTTTCCGTGAGAAAGAGGCAATCAACAAGGCTTACCGCGACGCTGTTGCAGAGAAGTTCGGAGACCTTAAGGCTGGTTCCCGCCAGGGTGGCCGCGGCGCTTCTGCAAAGCCCGCCCGCGTCCTCTCAGAGAAAGATAAACTTATCCAGCAGTACAACCGCCTGCAGCAGGAAGTACAGACCTGCGAGAACAATATTGGTTTCTTTGCTTCTTCCAAGAACTCCGCTCCACTGATTGCCCAGATGGAAGAGAAGATAGAGGATTACCGCAAGCAGCTTAAGGAACTGGAAGAAAAGATTGTAGAGATGGAGAAGGATGCTTCTCAGTCAGAGCAGTAGAATTTTAAGACCGAATAATGAAAAAAAATAACGTTATAGGATGGATAGCCATAGCAGCCGTTATGTTCGGCTTTATGTTCTATCAGTCCAAACAAATAGAAAAACAACAGAAAGTAAGATTTCAGCAGGACTCCATTGCAAGGGTTCAGTTGCTGGAACAGCAAAAGAGGGACTCTCTGGAGAAGGCCAGGATAGATTCGCTCATAGCAATTGGCGAACTCCCGGATCCTGCTCTTGCCCAGGCTGCAAAGGAAGAGGCTCCGGCTCCCGTAGAAGAGAAGACCGCCGCTCCCGTAGTTGCCCAGACAGCATCACAGGCAGAGGGAGGTGAGTCACAGCTTGTAACCCTTTCCAACGATAAGTTGGAGGTTGTCTTTACGACCAAGGGCGCCCAGCCTTATTCTGCAAAGCTTAAAGGTTATACAAACTATGATAAATCAGACCTTTACATTTTTAACTCTGCCACCTACGAGGGTGCCAACCTGTATAATGTAAGGGTTTTTGCCGGAGACCTTGTAAATACCAAGGACTTCGAATTCCAGGTAGTATCTTCTACGGATTCTTCCGTGGTAATGAGGCTGCCCTTCCTTAACGGAGGTTATATAGAGCAGAAATACACTCTGGCAAAGGATTCTTACATAGTTGACAACAAACTTTCATTTATCAACCTGGATATTCCCAAGAACGCCTTTTCTTACGATATAGACTGGGCTGTTCTTGTTCCCAGGATGGAAAAGGGCTACAGGAACGAGGTTCAGTACTCCAAGGCCGCTTACAGGCTAAACAGCGAGGAAGGCCCCAAGGAGTTCGCAAAGGGCCGCAGCCAGAACGAGACCCCCGGAGGCAGCGTTTCCTGGGTGGCTTATCACCAGCAGTTCTTCTCTGCCATATTCCGCGCAAAGAACAATATTACTCTCCAGAGCGCCAGAGTTATCTTCCTATCCGAGAACGATCCCGCCAGGAACCTTATGGCATGCGGCTCTTCCTTTAGGAAAGACTTCTCTGATGTAACCGCCAAAGAGCGCGTTTACGAGCACGAATTCTATTTTGGCCCTAACAGTTACAAGGGAATGAAGGCTCTTGGTCAGGGTTACGAGAAGACCATTCCTCTGGGAGGAAGCATCATAGGCCTTTTTACAAAATATGTTATTATCCCTGTGTTCGACTTCCTTGACGGGTTCGACTTCAGCTACGGAATAATCATCCTGCTTATGACTATCTTCATCAAGATAGTTGTGTTCCCGCTTGCGTACAAATCTTTTGTATCATCGGCAAAAATGCAGATTCTGCGTCCCGAGGTAGAAAAAATCAACGCCAAGTATCCCAAGCAGGAAGATGCAATGAAGAAACAGCAGGCTACAATGGCCCTGTACAAACGGGCCGGGGCAAGTATGATGGGCGGCTGCCTTCCTATGCTGCTCCAGTTCCCCGTTTTGTGGGCTATGTTCCGTTTCTTCCCTGCATCCATAGAACTTAGGCAGCAGCCCTTCCTCTGGGCAGAAGACCTTAGCAGTTATGATTCCATAATAAGCTTCAACGGCGGAATTCCTCTTATAGGAGACCACTTGTCGCTGTTTGCCCTGCTTATGGCCGTGTCTATGTTCTTTTATACCAAGCTCACCGGCTCTGCCCAGATGGGCGGTAACGATCCTAACGGCAAGATGATGCGCTATATGACGGTGTACTTTATGCCCGTTATGATGTTCTTCATCTGTAACAGCCTTTCCTCTGCGCTTAGTTACTACTACCTGCTCTCCAATATCATTACTATGCTGGAGACTTGGGCTATCCGCAAGTGGGTTGTTAAGCCGGAAGATGTTTATGCGCGCCTCAGGGCCACGGAGGGCAAGCCTATGCCCAAGAGCAAGTGGCAGCAGAGGCTGGAACAGGCTCAGCGTATGCAACAGCAACGCAATGGTAGGTAAAAGACTAAAGGAACTATATTCTAAACTGCCATCAGGAGTTTGCCTGGTGGCAGTTTCAAAATTTCATCCGGCCTCTATGATTATGGAGGCCTATAGCTCTGGGCAGCGCGTTTTTGGAGAGAACCGGCCCCAGGAACTTGCAGCCAAGGCCCCAATCTTGCCAAAGGATATTTACTGGCATTTCATAGGCCACCTGCAGACCAACAAACTAAAGCTGGTTTTGCCTTATGTGTCCATGGTGGAGTCGATAGATTCCGAGCGTCTCCTACGCGCCGTGGCCGATTGGGCCGTGACGAACGGCAGGGTGATAGATGTGCTTTTGGAACTGCACGTGGCCTCTGAAGAGACCAAGCAGGGCTTTACAGAGGAGGAAATCCTGGACTTGCTTAGGCAGGACTGGCCGGGGATAAACTTCCGCGGGCTTATGGGGATGGCGACCAACACCGATGACGAAAGGGTGATTAGGGCCGATTTTTCCAGGATTAGTGCCTTTAAAAAGAGAATCAACGAGGAGTTCCCTTCTCTTACGGGTTTTGACCAGCTTAGCATAGGAATGTCCTCTGACTGGGAACTGGCCCTTGAGTATGGGGCAACCATAGTAAGGATAGGAACATATATTTTTGGCGACAGGGTTTATTAATTAAGGAAATTATGGCAGAACTTGAACCTATGATAAAAGACCTGGCGCTGATTCTTATCATTGCCGGAGCGATGACTCTTATCTTTAAGCGTCTTGGCCAGCCTGTGGTTCTTGGCTACATTGTGGCCGGTTTTCTGGCTGGGCCTCACTTTGGACTTCTGCCCTCCGTTGCCGATACCGTGAATGTACATCTGTGGTCTGACATTGGCGTAATCTTTCTTCTATTTGCCCTGGGGCTGGAATTCAGTTTTAAGAAGATTCTGAAGGTAGGAGGCACGGCTGTAGTGGCGGCCCTGGTAATTATAGTAGGAATGATCTTCCTTGGCTTTACCGTTGGCTCTGCCTTTGGCTGGCAGAAGATGGACGCTCTCTTCCTTGGCGGTATGATTGCTATGTCTTCTACCACTATTATATATAAGGCCTTTGACGATTTGGGGCTAAGGCAGAAGCAGTTCACGGGCCTTGTGCTAAGTATCCTTATTCTGGAAGATGTGCTGGCCGTAGTCCTTATGGTAATGCTTTCTACCATTGCCGTAAGTTCCAGCGTGGACGGACTTGAGCTTGTAAAGAGCATAACCAAACTGGCATTTTTCCTTATTCTTTGGTTCGTAGTGGGCCTCTACCTTATACCTCTTATACTTAAGAAAGCTCGCAAACACCTTTCAGGAGAGACCCTTCTTATAGTGTCACTGGGGCTTTGCTTCGGTATGGTAGTGTTTGCATCTGCGATGGGCTTTTCTGCGGCCTTCGGAGCCTTCATTATGGGGTCTATCCTTGCAGAGACCATAGAGGCAGAGCGCATAGACAAGCTTGTGGGGCCGGTCAAGGACCTTTTTGGAGCAGTTTTCTTTGTGTCCGTGGGTATGATGGTAGACCCTGCAATGATTGCCCAGTTTGCAGTTCCCATCATTGTAATAACCCTCACGGTCATCATAGGACAAGCTTCGTTCTCTTCCCTTGGCGTACTGCTCTCCGGACAGTCCCTCAAGACTGCTGTTCAGTGCGGATTTAGCCTCACCCAGATAGGGGAGTTCGCCTTTATCATCGCGGCCCTGGGCCAGTCGCTTAAAGTGACCAGCGACTTCCTTTATCCAATTGTGGTGGCAGTATCGGTAATAACCATCTTCATTACTCCTTATATGATTAGGCTGGCAGAGCCCTTCTATGGTTTCCTGGAGCGGCATCTGCCCAAGCGCTTCCTTGTCGCAGCCGACAAGCTCCAGAACAGAACCACGGTCAAGTCCAGCGACTCCAGCCTCTGGAAGCAATACCTGAAGTCTGCCCTTGCAAGCGTAATTATATATGGTATAATTGCTTTTTCCATTAACACTGTGGCATTCAAATGGTTTGTGCCTCTTATAAGCCAGTTCTTTGCTCCGGTGCTGGCAAAAATCCTTTCTGCCGCAGGTATTGTCATAGTTCTTGCACCGTTCGTATATAATATAGTCCTTCGCCGCACCTTTGACCAGAACTTCAGGACTCTTTGGAACGAGAACCGCAATTTTGCCCCGCTTCTTGTGCTGGTAGTGATTGTGAGGATATTTATAGGAATGAGCTTCTATGTATTCGTGCTATTCAGGCTCTTCCATTTCAGGGGGCTGCTTGTGTTTGGCCTGGCCTTCCTGGTGGTGTTTACCTTGGCCTCCAGCCGGTTTATGAAGAGGCATTCCCGCAAGTTCGAGAATACCCTTAAGGATAACCTGCGTGCCCGCGACGTACGGGAAGAGTATCTGGGAAAGAAGAAGCCGGAGTATGCCAGCCGCCTTATTTCCAAGGATTTGCATTTTGCGGATTTTTCTGTTCCGGGCGATACTTCCTGGGCCGGCAAGACCCTTGCCCAACTTAATCTTGGCAGGAACTACGGGGTTCACGTTGCATCTATTCTAAGGGGCAATGTAAGAATCAACGTGCCCGATGCCCACGAGATGGTTTATCCACAGGATGTTTTACAGGTTATAGGGACCGATACCGACATAGAGGCCTTCTCTAAGGATTTGACTACAAGTGGCAGGGTGGCCGATGATGACATAGTCTCCCGCAGCGAAATGGTTCTGGACCAGGTGCTGGTAGGGGAGAATTCTCCCTTCCTTGGAAAGGATATACGTAGTTGCGAGATACGTTCCCGTTATCGCTGCCTTATTGCCGGAGTGGAAACAGACGGAGGAAAGCTCCATCAACCCGCAATAGACATTCCTTTTATTGTTGGTGATGTAATCTGGGTGGTGGGCCAGAAGGCCGATGTTTCTATTTTGCAGAGTCTATAATTGCCCTTGCCACGGCTGCCGATGCACCTCCTCCGCCAAGTAATTCCCTGATCTGAGCGTAGCCTTCTTTCATACGGGCTATGTACTGTTTGTCTGATGTCAGCAGCAGTACTTCTTCTTTTACTTTGGCGGGTGTGAAGTCCTTCTGGAGCAATTCCTTGAAAATTAGCCTGTCGCAGATGAGGTTGCCAAGGCTTATATATTTTACCTTTATTATAATCCTGCCTATTGCGGCGGATATTCTACTAAGGCGGTAAACTACTACCTGAGGGGTGCCTATGAGGGCTGCCTCCAGCGAGGCTGTTCCGGAGTTTATTACTGCCGCCCTGGCTCCGGCTATTATCTGATGAGTCTTGCCAAAGACTACCTGCAGGGGGCTGTCTTCGCCTGTCCACCGCGCGTAGTCTTCCAGTTTCTTGGAGGGGGCGCCTGCAACCAGGAATTTATAGTCCTGATACCCGGGGGTTTGCTGCAGGTCTTTAGCCAGTTTAAGGAAAACGGGCATGGTTGATTTAATTTCGTGGCCTCTTGAACCTGCAAGCAGGGCAAGGTAGGGATGACCTTCGGCCTCTGCGGGGGCGGCACCTGGTTTTTTATTGTCGATGGCGTCTACAAGGGGGTTCCCGCAGTAAATGTAGTCTATGCCTTTACTTGAGAAGTATTCTTTCTCGAAGGGGAAGACTATGAAGAGTTTGTCTACGTATTTTTTTATTTTGCGGATGCGTCCTTCCCTTGAGGCCCAGACCTTGGGGGCTATGTACCAGAAGACTTTGAAGCCATTTTCGTGTGCGAATCGCGCTATCTTAAAGTTGAATCCGGGGTAGTCTATAAGTATAATTACGTCCGGTTTCCACTCCAGAATGTCTTCTTTGCAGTTTTTTATGTTGCGGGCAATGGATCTGGCCTTTAGCAGTACTTCCGTTATTCCCATTACGGCCGTCTGGGCGTAGTCCCTTACAAGGGCGTCCGGCCCCTGTCCGTTTGCGGTGGATACTTCATTCATAAGGCTGCCGCCCCAGAACCTTATCTGGGCCGTGGGGTCCTCGCAGAAGAGACCTTTCATAAGGTTGGAACCGTGAAGGTCTCCCGATGCTTCGCCTGCTATGATGTAGTATCTCATTTCCTATGCTTCTAGAAGTCCTTGTTAAGGGAACTGTCTTTCATCAGTTTCATTGTCTCCGGCTCGTCTACGGTAACAATGTTGTGGGCGGTTACTGATATGTAGCCGTCCCTGTTAAGGTGATGGTCTGCTCCGGGGGCGTTGTCGTAGTCTACAAAGTCTCCTACCATCATATAGGGCTCTTCTCCTTCTTCCAGGGGTGGCAGGAAGGAAGGGTCGAACTGCTCCGGTGAGAAGCCGGCTTCCTTAAGTACTTCCGGGTCCCAGGAGGCGAATTCACGTACCCATCGGCCCAAACCCATATGGCCTGTGCGTATGCCTTTGATGTTGTTTGGGGTGTTGGGGAAGTTTACATTGTAGTATACTCCAAAATGGGAGTCCCTGGATTGTTCCAATAGGGTCTGGAATATTTCCGGGAAGTATTTTTCTACTCCGCTGAAGTCTGCGTCCTTGGAGAGGTTGTCTATAGATACGCCTATCGCGGGGATTTTGTTAAGGGCTGCTTCCTGGGCTGCGCCAAGGGTTCCGGAGTAGCAGGCGGCGGTTGCGGCGTTGGAGCCGTGGTTGATTCCGCTAACTACAATGTCCGGCAGGGGATCGGGAAAGGTTATTCCAAATTTTACGCAGCTGGCGGGGGTGGCGTCAAGGTAGGACCAACGGCAACCATCGACAATTCCCAATTCTTTATAGCTTAGCCGTTTTATACCAAGGGATACCGCCATTCCCATTCCGGACTGATGTCTTTTGGGGGCGATGACTCTTACATTTCCGAATTTTGACATCATCCGTGCAAGAACCTTTATGCCTTTGGCTTCGTATCCGTCGTCGTTTGTTATGAGAATGTTAAGCGTTTTGTTTTTCATTGGTATTTAAACGTTTAATAAGAATATTTTTTCGATTGCTTTTGC
The DNA here is from genome assembly GCA_902774045.1 of uncultured Bacteroidia bacterium. Lineage (GTDB taxonomy): Bacteria > Bacteroidota > Bacteroidia > Bacteroidales > UBA932 > Cryptobacteroides. The sequence goes on along the minus strand of CACYGW010000031.1, from coordinate 1,283 downwards.
AAAGGTATTATATTTTCGTTAAATTTGTGGGCTATTATGAAAATAATGTTTAACCAATAATAATTAAAAAATGATCAAACTTGGTATTAACGGATTTGGCCGTATCGGACGTATGGTTTTCCGCGCTGCTGTTGAGAATTTCTCTGCAGACATTCAGGTAGTAGGTATCAATGACCTTTTGGATGCCGATTATCTCGCTTATATGCTCAAATATGACTCTGTTCATGGCGAGTTCAAGCACGACATCAAAGTTGATGGCAACTATCTTATCGTAGACGGCAATAAGATTCAGGTTTTTGCAGAGAAGGATCCTGCAAACATTACCTGGGGCGCTCTTAATGTAGACGTTGTCGTTGAATCTACCGGTTTCTTCCTCACAGAGGAGCTTGCTTCCGCTCACCTTAAGGCTGGTGCAAAGAAGGTTATTCTTTCTGCTCCTTCAAAGGATGCTACTCCTATGTTCGTTTATGGTGTAAACCACAAGACTTATGCTGGCCAGAAGATTATTTCCAACGCTTCCTGCACAACTAACTGTCTTGCTCCTCTTACCAAGGTTCTCAATGATAAGTTTGGTGTTGTACGTGGTCTTATGACTACCGTTCACGCTGCAACTGCTACTCAGAAGACTGTAGACGGTCCTTCAAAGAAGGATTGGCGTGGTGGCCGTGGTATTCTTGAGAATATCATCCCTTCATCAACCGGTGCTGCTAAGGCTGTAGGTAAGGTTCTTCCTGAACTCAACGGTAAACTTACCGGTATGTCCCTGCGTGTTCCTACTTCTGACGTTAGCTTCGTAGACCTTACCGTAGAGCTTGCAAAGGCTGCTTCTTATGAGGAGATTTGCGCTGCTATGAAGGAGGCTTCCGAGGGCGAACTCAAGGGTATCCTTGGTTACACCAATGAGGCTGTTGTTTCTACAGACTTCCGTAACGATCCTCGTACTTCTATCTTTGATGAGAAGGCTGGTATCCAGCTTGATCCTACCTTCGTTAAGGTTTGCTCCTGGTACGACAATGAGTGGGGTTACAGCAACAAGGTTCTTGAAATGGCAAAGGTTATCACAAAGTAATTTGCGAATTCATTTCATTTTCTTAGGCTTCGGGTTTTCCCGAAGCCTTTTTCTTTAATTCTTTCTTTATAATTTATGTACCAATACTTTGACTCCTGTCGCTTCGCGACCCTAACCGGGTAAATGTATTTTGTCGGGACAAAATACATTTTGTCTATACTGGGGGATCTTCAATCCCCCAACCCCCCTGGCCTCCACTGGTTCGACTTCCTTC
>CACYGW010000030.1 GCA_902774045.1 uncultured Bacteroidia bacterium | reverse complement strand
ACAAAAAAAGTTCAAAAATTGATACATTGTAACGTTTTATTGCATATATTTGCGCCATCAAATGCAGGTGGAACCGGGAGTATTGGAAAACCTGCCAGATGATGGAAAAATACGGATATGTAGATATACAGGAGATGCCTCTTGGCTCTCAGTTCTTTCGCAGAAAGACGGAAGACTTCCTCGCAGCAAATGATTTAAGGCTGGAGGGAGTCGATTTATATCTTACAGTACAGGATTCCGAGGGGCAGATTCTTGCCGGCGGAGGTTTGCAAAAAGACATTATTAAATGTGTGGCCGTGTCGCAGAAGGCGCGGTCCGGCGGTTTTGCCGCCCCTCTTGTGAGCGAGCTCATAGCCAGGGGCATGCGCGCGGGGTACAAGAGCCTTAAGGTCTTTACCAAGCCCGGCAACGAGTCCATTTTTGAAAGCCTCGGGTTCAGGACTCTGGCCCGCGCTCCCAAAGCCATACTTATGGAAAACGGACAGGGTGGTCTGGAAGAGTATCTGGACTATCTAAGGTCTGTGAGCGGCGTTGGCGGTGAGCAGGAGGGTCAAAGACGCGGAGCCATAGTAATGAACGCCAACCCCTTTACACTGGGGCACAGATATCTTGTAGGGCAGGCGGCTCTTAAAGTGGACAGGCTCTTTGTAATTGTAGTTGCAGAAGATGCGTCTGTCTTCCCTTATAGCGAGCGCCTGAAGATGGTTCAGGAAGGATGCGCCGGTCTTGCAAACGTAACGGTCTGCGAGGGCAGCGCATACCAGATTTCCCGCGCCACCTTCCCTACATACTTCCTTAAGGAATTATCCGACGCTTCATCTACCCAGATGCTTCTGGATCTGGATCTCTTTGCGGGAAAGATTGCTCCCGCCCTTGGAGTAAGCGTACGTTTTGCCGGCAGTGAGCCCGGCGACGCCCTTACGGCAGAGTATAATGCTTTAATGGCCAAAGTCCTTCCCGGTTACTCCATAGAGTTCCGGGAGATCCCCCGTATGGCTACGGGTGCAAGTCCCATAAGCGCTTCGGCTGTAAGACAGGCCCTTGAAGAGGGCTCTTTACGCACTGCCGCCAGCCTTACTCCGGCAAGCACGCATCCTTATCTTATTGCACACCTTGCCTGCCGGGCCCTAAATATGGAATTGGACGCACCACTTAAGCCGGGGCTTGTCTGCCCGGGTGTAAACGGCGCTCACGATGATATGGATTACGGGTTGATGGTTAAGAGTATCGCGGCCCTAAGGCCTTATTTTGCCAAGGTTGCATCTTTGGGCCCGATGTGTTCCCGGGAAGACCTGGTTTCCCTTGGCAAGGAGGCAGAAGAGGCAATGCTCTCCGCCACCGGCGGAGTAAACACCCATCAGGGAGCCATATTTTCCCTTGGTCTGATGGCGGCCTTTATGTCATCATCGTCAATAAGTCATTTTGCCTTGACTCTTCCTGATACTCCTCGTACCCTGCAGTGGCAGGCCCTTGGAGTAAAAGGTCCCCTGGCCCTGGCCCGCGAAGGATACAAGGCTCTTTTTACAGATTGGTTGCCGCACTATCGGTCCGTAAAAAAAGAAGAATATGCCCTTCAAAAAACCTTGGTTCGCATAATGTCGTCCCTGGACGATACCTGCATCATACGTCGCAAAGGGTTGGAGGTTGCAAAACAAATAAAACAGGAGGCGGAGGCCTTGTGTAAAAACTTCAGTGCCGAGGGCCTTTCCCAACTTGATAAAACCTGCTGCAGCCTGGGTGTTTCCCCGGGAGGGGCCGCCGATATGCTGGCTCTTACAGCTTTTGCAGATAGCTTGGAAATAGTTTAAATAACATACACAAAACTAACAAAACAAAAAAAGATTATGGTAGAATTGATTCCTCACGGCGTTTACCTTCTTGACGGGAAAACGATTGCAGAAAAAGCAGACCTCACACCGGACGAGGCTCGTGAAAACACAATTACCTATGGTATCCTTCGCTCACACGATGTAGATGGTGGCAAAGGAAAGAAGATGCGTATCCGTTTCGACGCTATGGTATCTCACGATATCACTTACGTGGGCATTATCCAGACGGCAAGGGCCAGCGGCCTCGAGACCTTCCCTCTTCCTTATGCAATGACCAACTGCCACAACTCGCTTTGCGCAGTGGGCGGTACCATCAACGAGGATGACCACGTGTTTGGTTTGTCTGCTGCCAAGAAATATGGCGGTATCTATGTTCCTGCAAACCAGGCTGTTATTCATCAGTATGCACGCGAAGCCCTTACCAAATGCGGTAATATGATTCTTGGCTCAGACAGCCATACCCGTTATGGTTCTCTGGGTAATATGGGCGTTGGCGAAGGCGGCGGCGAGCTTGTAAAGCAGCTGCTCAAGAATACCTGGGATATCAACGCTCCCGAGGTAGTGCTTGTTTGGCTTGAGGGTAAACCCCGTCACGGAGTTGGCCCGCACGATGTGGCTATCTCCCTTGTAAAGGCTGTGTTCGAGAGCGGTTTCGTAAAGAATAAAGTACTTGAGTTCGCAGGTCCCGGCGTAGCAGAGTTGCCTATCGACTTCCGTAACGGAGTGGATGTTATGACAACCGAGACTACCTGCCTCAGCTCTATCTGGATTACAGATGCAGAGGTAGAGAAGTACTTCAAGATGCACGAGCGCCCGGAGGCTTACAAAGAGCTTAAACCCGGAAAGGTCGCTTACTACGACTCTATGATTCGTATAGACCTAAGCACTCAAGAGTGTATGATAGCCCTTCCTTTCCATCCTTCAAACGCTGTTTCTATCCACGAACTTCAGGCCAATCCCAAGGGCATCCTTTCCGCAATCGAGGAAGATGCACGCAACCGCTTTGGCGACAAGATTCAGATAGACCTTGTAAGCAAGATCAAGGACGGTAAGGTAGTAGCGGATCAGGGACTTATCGCAGGTTGCTCCGGCGGTACTTATGACAACCTTTCAGAGGCTGCCACCATTCTTAAGGGTAAGTCGATAGGTAATGACTATTTTACCATGAGTGCTTATCCTCAGTCCACTCCCGTATATCTAGCAACCACACGTAATCACATTGCAGAGGAACTTTTAGAGGCCGGCGTCGTAATCAAGCCTGCTTTCTGCGGTCCTTGCTTCGGTGCAGGCGACGTTCCTGCCAATAACGGTTTCTCCATCCGCCACACAACACGAAACTTCCCTAACAGAGAGGGCTCCAAGCCGGGCCAGGGCCAGATTTCACTGGTTTCCCTTATGGATGCCCGCTCTATCGCAGCTACAGCTGCCAACGGTGGTGTTATCACTGCAGCAACAGATATAGAGTACAAGGACAACCATGCTCCTTATAACTTTGACGACCGTATCTACAAGAGCAGAATCTACAATGGTTATGGCAAGGCCGATCCTTCCGTAGAACTGCGCTATGGTCCCAATATCAAGGACTGGCCTACGATGTACCCTATGGAGGACAATATGCTTGTAGAACTGGCAGCAGTTATTCACGACCCTGTTACAACAACCGACGAGCTCATTCCTTCCGGCGAGACCTCCAGCTATCGTTCCAATCCTCTGAAACTTAGCGAGTTTGCTCTTAGCCGTCGCGTTCCTGAGTACGTTGGTATTTCCAAGCGTATCCAGAGCCAGGATCGTGAGCGCCGCGAGGGTAAGGTTCCCGCAAATGTTGCCGCAGCTCTCGCAAAGGTTGGCGCCAGTGCTTCCAATACTTCCTTTGGTTCCTGCGTGTTCGCAAACAAGCCTGGTGACGGTTCTGCACGTGAGCAGGCCGCTTCGTGCCAGAAGGTTCTTGGCGGCGATGCCAATATCTGCTACGAGTATGCTACCAAGCGTTATCGCAGCAATTGTATCAACTGGGGTATCGTTCCTTTCACCATCGCTAAGGAAACAGAGTTCAACTATGCTCCCGGCGACTTCGTGTTCGTAGAGGGTATCCGCAAGGCCATCCTTTCCGGTGCAGAAGAGATTGATGCAAAGGTTATTACCGCAGCCGGTGAGGTTAAGCCCATCCACCTATACTTCCAGAATCTTACCTCTGACGAGCGTGACATACTCGCAGACGGCTGTCTTATGAATTACTATAAGAACAGGAAGTAATTATTTAGTAAATATCGACAAACATCAACAAATTATTAGAAATGGAAAAAATCAAAATGACCACCCCCCTCGTTGAGATGGACGGTGATGAAATGACAAGAATCCTTTGGAAAATGATCAAGGATGAGCTCATCCTTCCCTTCGTTGACCTTAAATCCGAATATTACGACCTTGGTCTGGAGTATCGCGACAAGACTGCAGATCAGGTTACCATAGACTCTGCAAATGCAACCAAGAAGTACGGTGTTGCTGTAAAGTGTGCCACCATTACTCCTAACGTGCAGAGAATGAGCGAGTACAATCTTCATGAGATGTGGAAGAGCCCTAACGGAACAATCCGTGCCATGCTCGATGGTACCGTATTCCGTTGCCCTATCACCATACCTTCTATTCATCCCGCAGTTAAATTCTGGAAGAAGCCTATCACCATTGCCCGTCACGCTTATGGCGATGTTTACCGTGATGTAGAAATCCAGACCACCGAGCCCGGTGTTGCCAAGCTTATCTTCGAGGGTGAGAGCGGAAAGAAAGAGGAACTTATCATACATAAGTTCGACGCTCCCGGAGTTATCGAGGGTATGCACAATACCGACGCTTCTATCCGCAGCTTCGCTCACTCTTGCTTCAAGTATGCTCTTGACGTTAAGCAGACTATCTGGTTCGCTACCAAGGATACCATCTCCAAGAAGTATGACGGCCGCTTCAAGGCTATCTTCGAGGAAGTGTTCGAGGAGTACAAAGAGGCATTTGACAAGGCAGGCATAGAGTACTTCTATACTCTTATCGATGATGCCGTTGCACGTGTTATGCGTAGCGAGGGTGGCTTCATCTGGGCTTGCAAGAACTACGACGGCGACGTTATGTCTGATATGGTTTCTACAGCCTTCGGTTCACTGGCCATGATGACTTCCGTACTTGTTTCTCCTGATGGAAAATATGAGTATGAGGCTGCTCACGGCACAGTTACCCGCCATTATTACAAGTATCTTAAGGGAGAGGAGACTTCTACCAACCCTATGGCAACAATCTTCGCTTGGAGCGGTGCTTTCCGCAAGAGAGGAGAGCTTGACAACCTGCCGGAGCTTGTTAACTATGCAAATCAGCTAGAGGCTGCCTGCTTCGATACTCTTAACGAAGGTCTTGTTACCAAGGATCTTGTTAACCTTATCGAGGGTCAGACACCCAAGGCTCTCAATTCTCTCGATTTCCTCAAGGCCATCCGCGAGCGTCTCGCCGCCCGTCTTGCTTGCTAAGGAATTGATATTTAATGCAAAAAGAGATTCTTCATTTCGAAGAATCTCTTTTTTATTAAAACTTAATGTACCACAATCCTTTGGCTCCTGTCGCTAACGCGACCCTAGCCGGGTAAATGTCGCCAAAGGGTTGTGGTACATCATATAAGAAGATTTCATTGATTTCTACTAAAAGTTTTTTGAGGCCGCCGATTAAAAACGACATGTTTGTCTGAAATACTTGTTGGATTATCCGCGATTCGTATATATATTTGCAAAAAAGTATATATGAAAACGACGGTCGTAAAACATCGTAAGTTGATAGATGTAAAGCCATACGTCTTTGATGTATTGTCGCTTGAAGCGGCAAGGGAGGGAGTGTCGCTGAAAAAGTATATAGAGGATTTACTTGAAAGGTCCTGCCGGAAGCCGGCTTCTGGCAAAAGCTCCGGCATATCCAGGCTTATCGGCTCTGCTATCCCCCGGGACAAAGATATCTCGTCGATTGAAGACGACAGGCTAAAATATCTTCTTTCCAAATGAAAGTTTTTCTTGATACCAATATCATTCTGGATCTGCTATTGGAAAGAGTATGATGCAAAAAGAGATTCTTCATTTCGAAGAATCTTTTTTTTGTATTATTATGTCGATGGTTTCCTGAATGGCTTGCGCAGAATGCGTGTGCGCTCGCATACATTCGCGGGCGGGTTTGTCGCAAAGGAGACAGCGACGCTCAGGCAGGCCTATGGATGTGCGGCTCACGGGCCCTTGGGCAATTACATCAATGTCCATCAGCCGCCCAAGAGGATGGGTGTCCTCTATCCCGCAGCAAATACGCTTGGCCTCCGGAACCGGCACATTTACTACAAAGTACCCCTCGAACCCTGTCACAAGGTCCCGGATTTCCTTATAAAGCACGTGCCCTTCAAATGCCTTCTGAACGGCCTCGGCACCATCGGCCCCAATGATAAGGGACCTGTCGTCCCGTTTTACCGGGCCTGGCAAAATAACCGTAAGGCAAATTAAAGAAGCTCCCGGAAATTGTTCCGTGAGCTTCTTTTGATATTCTACCCGGGCATCTCTGCTGCTAAGTAGTTGCTCCAGGGTGATGGGCGTGAATTCTGTCACTTACTCTACGATGTTGTGAATCTCGTCAAGTACCTTGCCGTCGCGGTTATAAACGATACCAACCACCTTGTCTCCGAACGGCAGAGCGTCGGGAGTACCTATGATGCTTGTAGCCTTTGCGGCCAGCTCGTTTATATCCACAACCTTAAGCCCGGCTGCGCGAAGTTTCTCTGCTACCTCAGGCCTTGCAGGGTTAACGGCAATGCCGTACTCTGTAACTACAACATCTACGCTCTTTCCGGGTGTGATGAGGGTTGTTACTTTGGGAACAACGCAGGGGATGCGGCCACGGAGCAGCGGGCATACGATGATGCTAAGGGCGCTGTCTGCCGCTGTATCCTGGTGCCCGCCAATGGCGCCGCGGATAATTCCGTCAGAGCCAACCAGCACGTTAACATTAAAATTAACGTCAACCTCAAGGGCAGAAAGGATTACAATGTCAAGTGCGTGAACGGCAGAGCCCTGGTGTACGCCGCTGGCATATTCCACTGCCGATACTTCCTGGTGGAAAGGATCGTTCTTTATGCTCTCTGCTGCCACCTTGTCAAAGGACTGAACGTCGATGAGCCTGTCAATAAGGCCTTCCTCGTGAAGTTTTACCATATGTGCGGTAATGCCGCCCAATGCGAAGGAAGCCTTGATGCCTTTCTCCAGCATGCTCTCGCGGATGTACTTAACTACAGCCAGCGATGCGCCGCCGGTACCGGTCTGGATGGAGAATCCGTCTTGGAAGTATCCTGAGTTGATTACAACTTTGGCGGCCTGCTTTGCAAGCAGTATGTCGCGGGGGTTCTTGGAGTCGCGGATAGCGCCGGCGGAAATCTTGGAACTATCGCCCACTGAATCAACAACTACTACAGACTCTACATCGGCTGCAGAAATGCTCTTGGGAACATTGGGATAGGAAACCAGGTCGTCGGTGATAACCACAACGTGGTCTGCATATCTTGCATCGGGAAGAGCGTATCCAAGGGAGCCGCAGATGGATTTGGCGTTCTCGCTGCGGGAGTAACCGCAGGCGTTGCCAAGCTCGTCACTGGAAGATGCGCCAAGGAAGGCAACATCGATATGGAGTTCGCCGCAGGCAATGGCACTTCCGCGTCCGCCGTGGGAACGGAAGATGACGGGCTCTTTCATAAGGCCGTGAGAAATCTCGTTGGCCAGTTCTCCGCGAAGTCCCGATGTGGAAATCTTGGTGATAACTCCGTTCTTAATGTGCTGGATAAGGGGTGCGTGAACATCCGAGAGGCTGGATGCTGCAAGGTGAAGGTCTTTGAAGCCCATCTTTGCCAGGCAGTCAACCACCATATTCACAACCTTATCTCCGCCACGGAAATGATGGTGAAAGGAGATGGTCATTCCGTCACGAAGCCCGCTCTTGCGTATGGCTTCTTCAAGGCTGGTAAGTTTACTGTTTCTCATTGCACGTCCTCCTTATTCATTATGCCGGATGCGATAGCCAGGGCTATTGTTCTTTCTGCCCTGATAACTACCGGCTTGTCTACCATTTTACCGTTAACGGCAATAACGCCGCTGCCCTTTGCCTGAGCCTCCTTTATGGCGGCTACAATCTTGAGGGATTTTTCTATCTCTTTGGCGGTGGGGGCGAATATCTCGTTTACAACCTCTATCTGACGAGGGTTGATGATGGATTTTCCGTCGAAGCCCAGAGTCTTGATGAGCTCTACTTCTTTACGGAAGGTCTCCATATCGTCAAGGTTGGAGTAAACAGTATCAAAACAGGAGATGCCTGCTGCACGGGCGGCAACCACTATGGTCTCGCGGGCCATAAGAAGTTCTGCTCCGCCGGGAGTACGGTTGGTCTTGAGGTTAGCGCTGTAGTCTTCTGCGCCAAGGGCTATACCCATCATCCTCTTGGAGGCTGTTGCAATGGCGTAGGCATTAACAACGCCAAGTGCGCTCTCTATGGCGGCCATAATCTGTGTGCGGCCAATGCAGCCAAGTTCTGTCTCTACCTTAAGGATTTCTTCTTCAAGTTCCTTGACCTCTTCTGCGGTTTCTGTCTTAGGCATACGGATAACATCCACCCCGGCCTTTACAACTGCCTCTACATCTTTCTTTCCGTAGGGAGTGTTAAGAGGGTTAATGCGCACTACCATTTCTGTATCGCCATAGTCAATGGACTTAAGGGCGTTGTGTACCAGAAGTCGGGCAGCGTCTTTTTCTGCCATAGTTACCGAATCCTCAAGATCCAGCATAATTGAATCCGGCCCGTAAATGTGGGCATCTGCCATCATTCCGGGGTTGTTGCCCGGAACAAACATCATAGTTCTTCTTAATCTTTCCATAGCAGACCTCCTATTTCCAGACATCCTTTCCGGTAGAACGTACGGCTGCTGCCGTGACGCGCGCACGGATGGTGCAGTCAAGAGCGCCCTTGTCGGTAGCTTTGACAACTGCGTTTTCAATTCCAAGTTCTTTAAGGGTTCCGGCAATCAGTTCTTTGATTTGTTTCCCGAACTGAGCGGCAACCGAGCTTTCCAGATCTACTGCAAGACCCGTATCTCCGGGTTTTGCCGGGCCAATCTGTATCAGGATGTCTCCTGATTCCAATGTGCCTGCAACGGCGTTTTTAATCTCCATAGTTGTGTGTGTTATTAAAGTCTGCAAAATTACCCCTTTTTTCTCATAAAAGGAAGCAGATTTTGTAAAAAAATAGGTCTAAAGCCGCGTGGTAAAATCCTCCAGAGATTTGCGTTCCGTGTGTCTGGGGCTGGGAATATCTGCCGGATGGCCAACCGGGAACATTGCAACAGGGGTCCATTCTGCCGTCTGAGGGAACAACTCTTTAACCTTTGCAGGGTCAAAAGAGCCCACCCACACGCTTCCAAGGCCTATCGATGCCGCCTCCAGCATAATGTGGGTACCAACTATGGCGGCATCTACCTCCGCCCCGTTCTTGCCATCGTACTTACGAACCCAGGCCTCCTCCTCTTTGCAGCCTACCAGGAAAACGGCCGGCGCTCCGTAGGTATATTCGGTGGTCTTTTTAAGTTTTTCCAGTCCTTCGTCAGAGGTAACGGCCCATACGTGAACAGGTTGTTTATTCATGGCCGATGGTGCCGCGGCTGCTGCCTGAAGGATGTTGTCTATCTCTTTTTCCGTGAGGCATACTGCAGAATATTTTCTGCACGAATAACGTTCTTTGGCCAGAGTCAAGAAATTGCTCTGAAGCGTAGCGTGTTTCTCTACGTCCGTGAATGCGGCGCGGTGGTGAATGTGGGTAATATCTCCCAGTTTCTGCCACAGTGATTTCTTTTCCTTAGTCATAACCGTAATATTTTTGTCGTCACAATATAATAAATAAAATTAATATCTTTGCAGTGTTGCCGGGCCAAATTTAAAACCGGCATCATTCTACAATGTATTTTGAAGGGATTGCTACCGGCGCAGCCGTATTTCTTATTATCGGAATCTGTCATCCGATAGTGATTAAGTTAGAATACCATATAGGACGCATAGGCTGGGTGATTTGGCTCCTCAGCGGCCTTGTGTTTGCGGCGCTCAGCGTCTTTGCTGCAACGGGGCTGCTTTCTACTGTTCTGGGCGCAGCGGCTTTTTCCTGCTTCTGGGGTATCCTGGAGATGTTCCAGCAGGAGCAGAGGGTGCTCAAAGGCTGGTTCCCGGAGAATCCCCGCCGGCACGCCTACTACGAGCGCAAGCGCAGTCTTATGCCCAAGAAATAACCTGAAAGTTTCACCTATAACACTTACTTGCTATGAAAAAAACTTTGCTGATAATCAGCATGGCCGCCCTGCTCCTTTCCTGCGGCAAGCCCTCCGGCAATAATTATATGGATAAAGTCAGGGGCACGGTAATGCCTTGCGTTTCCGGGCAACCGGAACTCTTTACTGTCCTTGGCAACATTGCCGTGTACGACGGCGAGGCCTATTCCATGGTGCTGGATTTCCACAAGACCATAATTACCTCCGATGAAGGAGAAACGGTAGACTTCCTTCTCTGCGACTCCCTGGCAACCGAGCCTCTGGCCACCGTAACCCAGACTTTCAGGATTGATTATACCAAGGGTCATAAATACGTAAAGAGTTTTTCTATCGACGCACCGGTCTGCCCCGATGCCTCCGTTCTCAAGGACAAGGTGAACCAGGCCGTCATTGTTTTTAAGGTCGATGGTTCCAGGATTTCCGACGCCGATTCTCAGGAGGATTTCTGGACTATGGAAGAGTGGGCCTTCTACTTCCAGAACGAGTTCATCCGCGCCGTAGACGAGGATGATATCACTATTTTCTATTGTAACGACTACGAGTATTCCAACTTCGACGGCATTACCACAGAGTTTGCCTCCCTGCAGTTTAACAGGGCTGGGGAACTCTGGAAGGCCATATATCCCCAGAAGTGGGAGAAGATTAAAGCCTACCGCAAACAGCGCATGGAAGCCGGCGACGAACTCTGTCTCATAGACCTCACCGCCCCCTTCGAAGTGCCCTTGGATGAGTAGCTCTTACAAGGAGCAGAGAATATGCGTCAGTAGGGCCATAAACCAGGCGACTATCATTGTGTAGGCGCAGGTTCCAATGGCCCAGCGCCATTTGCCGGTTTCGTTCTTAATGGCCACAAAGGTGGCTATGCAGGGGAAATAAAGCAGTACAAACACCATAAAGGCCAGGGCCGACGGCCAGGAAATATCGTCCGCCAGAGCCTGGCGCAGCGCAGAGTCTTCCTGAAGGTCCTGGTCCTGAGATATTTTTGCGCCTTGCGAGTACATTACGCCAAGTGAACTTACCACAAGCTCTTTGGCGGCTATGCCGGTAAGAAGACTTACGCCCATCTTCCAGTTAATCCCCAGCGGAGCCAGAACGGGTTCGGTAGCCTTTCCAAGGCGGCCTATATAAGAGCCGGCCTGCTGCTCTTCGTATAGCCGGTTAACCAGCGCGGCCTGCTCCTCAAGAGAGACGACTCCGGAACTATCGGCCAAAACCTCCTGGTTTTCTACCATCTGGGAATAGGCTGCAGAGGCGGTGTCGAGTTTCTCGCTGCGAGGGAAGTAGCCAAGGAACCAGATAAGCACGGAGCACACCAGGATCGTGGTAGCCATCTTCTGCAAATACTGGCGTCCTTTCTCCCAGGTATGCCGCCAGATAGCCTTGCCCGTAGGCACCCTGTAAGGCGGTAGCTCCATAACGAAGGGAAGATCGTCGTCCCTGACGAACCTCTTGATAATGAGCGCGGAAACTATCGCCATAACAACCCCCAACAAATAAATACCCAAAAGCACCAGGGGTGCATTACCCGGAAAGAAGGCCCCTGCGATTAGCACAAATATTGGCAGGCGGCCAGCACAGGACATAAACGGAATAATGAAAATGGTAATCAACCTGCTCTTGCGGCTCTCTATGGTGCGGGTGGCCATTATAGCCGGCACATTGCACCCGAATCCCATCACCATCGGTATAAAACTCTTGCCGTGAAGACCAAGATGATGCATCAGCTTATCCACAATAAATGCAGCCCTGGCCATATAGCCCGAATCTTCCAACAGGGAGATAAAGCAATAGAGTATCAATATGTTAGGTAAGAAGACAAGCACGCTGCCCACGCCCGCAATGCAACCATCGACCAAAAGACTCCTGAACCACCCGTCACTCATTGCAGAGCCCACGACAGAACGGATATAGTCTATACCGGCCTCTATCCAATCCATAGGGTACTGACCCACGGTAAAGGTGACGAAGAACATCAGGTACAACAGAAGCACAAAAATAGGGAATGCCGCCCATTTATTTGTAACGATGGAGTCGATACGGTCTGTAAATGTGCGCCTATGCTTTATCTCGCGGTGCTGCCGCCAGGTCTCCGTAAGCGCACCGTTTATAAAGGCGTACTTGGCATCTACTATTGCCGATTCGCAGTTTGTACCAAGGATTTCCTTTATGCGAAGCTCTTCCTCTGCCCTTATGCGGGCAATCTCCTCTGTGCAAGGCCTCCCGGAGAGAATGGACTCTACTGCAGAATCACCCTCCAGGTACTTGATCGCCAGATACCTGGCAGAATACTTGGAGCGCAGGGACATATCTTGAATCAGGGCACCCCTAACCCTGTCAATGGACTTTTCCAGTTCTGCCCCGTGGTTTATATGTATATGTCTTGCCACCGATGCCGATGCTCCCTTGTAAATATCCAGGACAGTATCGAACAGCCGGGGAACGCCCTCGCCGCTGCGGCTGACCGTAGGACACACCGGTACACCGAAGAGTTTGCCAAGCTGCACGGTATCAATCTCATCGCCCTTTGAAATAAGTTCGTCATACATATTTAGAGCAATGACGGTGCGCAGGTTCATATCTATAAGTTGCGTGGTAAGGTAGAGATTGCGCTCTATATTGGAAGAATCTACCACGTTAATAACCACGTCCGGAACCACCTCGGTAAGGTTTTTACGAACATACAGTTCTTCCGGGCTGTAAGAAGAAAGAGAATAGGTTCCCGGCAAATCTACCAGCACTATTTTATATCCCTTCCACTCAAAATGGCCCTCTTTGGCATCTACCGTTACGCCGCTGTAGTTGCCAACGTGCTCGTGGGCGCCGGAGGCGATATTGAAAAGGGAGGTCTTGCCACAATTGGGATTACCCACCAGCACAACCCGGATTTCACGCCGGCGTGCATCGGCCAGCCTTTCCATCTCCGCCTCAATTGCAACCTCTTCCGATATTTTTGAGCCGATGGGTTCGTTGCTCCTGGCCTCTTCTTCGCTAATGACTTCTATCATTGAAGCCTCTTCGCGGCGGAGAGACAGTTTATATCCAAGAATCTCGTACTCTATAGGATCACGCAACGGGGCGTTCAGAACCACGGACACCTTCTTTCCGGAGATGAATCCCATCTCTATCAACCTTTTCCTGAAGCCACCGTGCCCGTTTACCTTGGCGATGACTCCGCTTTTCCCCGTTTCAAGTTCCGATAATAGCATAACTGATAATTTTGCGGCTGCAAAATTAAGGTTATTCTTCCAACCGCGCCATCCCTATTTATTGTGATTTTGATAGGAAAATTGTCGAATTATAAGGTGATTGTTAGGTATATGGGATTTAAAACCCATCTGCTGCTTATTTAGTAACAGAGGGGGTATCTAATTTATTCTTCTTTTACGAGGTTAAATTTTGTGGAGACCTCTTTTTGATCTATTACTGATTTTAGATTGAATCTTTTTTTGTTTTTAATGAAGGCCCTACTCACAAAGGCTGATAGTAAACTGTAAAATACACTGAAAAGTGGACAGAAAAATGTAACGCTGATGCGCGAGAATCCGAGCATTACCATAGCAGAATTGGTATTGCAATTGGGGTTGTCACGTAGCGGGATTAATAAGCAGATCGCTAAACTGAAGGCTGATGGGCTTATTGAGCGCGAAGGGTCTGATAAGAGTGGGTGGTGGATAGTAAAAAAAGATTTTTAAGTTGATAAATATCCTTTCTCGAAAGCTTCGGGATAGAAGAATTTGGACTCTCTGTCAAGAAATTTGATGATGATGTATTTGTCGTCAATGGCCATGATTTCGCCGGGGCCGAGGCTCTTGTGAACGACGGTGTCCCCGACTTGTAGACGCTCCCAAGGCTCCTGCTCTTCTTCTACAGTTTCCTCTATTGGTTCTGGCTTTTCTTCCTGAGTCTGTTCAACCAGTTTAGAAGTGTCGATGACGGTATCCCAGCCGCCAATCAGAGTACCGGTATGCTTATCAATACCTGTATACTCCAGCGAAGAATCCTCGTAGCGCTTGAACTTGTAGACAGCATCGTTCATCAATTCGCTATTGAAGACGCCCAGGCTGACCAGCAGGCTGAAATCCTTGAGGGTGAGGCCTGTG
>CACYGW010000029.1 GCA_902774045.1 uncultured Bacteroidia bacterium | reverse complement strand
CCAAAGCGCTGGCGCACTTTGTAGGCATTAACACGCCCAAGGTCCTTAAGCACCTTGCCGTTCTCTGTTGTAACCCATTCCTCCTGGGGGAGGGAAGTCTTGTCGTCTGTATAGAGGGCAACCATGATGAACTTATCCCGCAGCAGGGAAAGCACGCGATTATCGCTCCAGACGCGGGCCTCCATCTCGCGGCAATTAACGCAGCCGTGGCCTGTAATATCTACAAATACCGGCTTATTCTCCTTTACCGATGCCTCCAGAGCCTCCTCTATGTCAAAGTAACCGCTAAGGCCAAGAGGCATCTTTAAGCCGTACTTGCCGCTGGGCTGCTGGGACTGTGAGGGAGTGCCCCGGCCAATTACAAAGTCCTGGGTCTCCAGCGGAGGCAGGAAGCCGGAAATGCCCTTAAGCGGCGCGCCCCACATTCCCGGAATCATATAGACCACGAAGGAGAAGGTGGCTATGGCCAGGATAAGGCGCGTAGGGCCAATGTGGCTTGTTTCGGAATCGTACTTGAACCTAAGTTTGCCAAGCAGATAGAAGCCCAGCATGGTGAATATCACTATCCAGATGGCAAGGTATATTTCCCTGTCGAGAAGATGCCAGTGATATGTCTGGTCTGCCACGCTAAGGAACTTAAGGCCGAAGGCAAGCTCCAGGAAGCCGAACACCACCTTTACCGAGTTCATCCACGGACCGTTCTTAAGAAGGGTGGGGAAGGCGGCAAAGAAGGTAAAGCCAATTGCAAAGGCCGTGGAGAAGGCCAGCATCGTAAGAACCGGCATCCAGAACTCTCCCTGGGTAGATTTAATAAGCACGGTGCCAACTATGGGGCCGGTGCAGGAGAAGGATACCAGAACCAGCGTAAGGGCCATAAAGAATATACCCGCAAAGCCTTTTTTGTCCGACTTTGCATCGCTCCTGTTAACCAGCTTGGAGGGCAGGGTAATCTCGAAGGCCCCAAAGAAAGAAGCTGCAAAGACAATGAACACCACAAAAAACAAAACATTGGGTATCCAGTGGGTAGAAAGCCAGTTGAATAAGTCTGCGGTAACCATTTCGCCCCCTATTATTCTGGTTAGGGCGATGATTACAAGAACCGGTACCGTGTAAATGAAAATAATGAACAGCCCGTAGATAAGCGCCTTTAACCTGCCTTCCGACGCAGAAGAAGAATTCTTTAGGAAGTAAGATACCGTCATAGGTATCATAGGGAAGACGCAGGGAGTAAGAATCATTGCAAAGCCCCACAGAATGGCCTCCAGAAGAAGGGCCCAGAAAGAAGTGGGAAGCTCGCCTGCCTGGGAGGCCGCAGGGGCCGCGGAGATAACCTCTCGGAACTCCCATTCCTCCGGCGGAACACACCTGCCATTAGTACAGGCCACCCAGGAGATATACCCCTTTATAGAGGCCGATGCTTCCAGAGGTTTTACCTTGACGGCAATATCTATCTGGCCCGATACTGCCTCGAATCCATACTCGTCAATGGTAAAAGGAGTAGAGGAGACAGGCTCTCCTATAAGCTCGCATCCTTCGGAGGACTCTATTACTACGCTTGTGGCATTGTATTCGTCCGTAATGCTGTAGGTGTGCCAGGAATCCAGGCATTTACCGGTGAAAATAATGTTGACGGAGCCGTCCTCTGCCATTTCCTGGCGGCTGCTCCACCTGACAGTGGGTTCTTCCTGCTCCTGGGCAAGAAGAACTGCGCCGGATACCGCAAGACACAGCGCAGTTATAAAAGCGGGAATAAATGATTTCTTACTCTTTAAATTTATCATAAGGGACTTGTTTTATTTGGCGTAAGCCACCGAACGGGTCTCTCTGATAACTGTTATCTTGACCTGTCCGGGATAGGTCATCTCATTCTGAATCTTCTGTGCTATCTCTGTAGACAGTTCCTCTGCCTGGCTGTCGGAAACTTCTTCTGCTCCAACTACAACCCTAAGCTCGCGGCCTGCCTGGATAGCATAGCTCTTGGTAACTCCGGGATAAGAAGAAGCAAGGTCTTCCATGCCCTTGAGCCTCTTTATGTAGGACTCTATAACCTCTCTTCTGGCTCCGGGACGTGCACCTGAAATGGCGTCACCTACAAGCACGATAGGTGCAATTATAGAGTTCATCTCCATCTCTTCGTGGTGGGAACCAATGGCGTTGCAGATCTCCGGGCGCTCCTTGAACTGCTCTGCCAGCTTGGCGCCAAGAAGGGCGTGGGAGAGCTCTGGCTCATCTGCCGAAACCTTTCCAATATCGTGCAGCAGACCTGCTCTCTTGGCCATCTTAACGTTAAGACCAAGCTCTGCGGCCATGATTGCGCAGATATTGGCAACCTCTCGGGAGTGCTGGAGAAGGTTCTGTCCGTAAGAGGAACGATACTTCATACGGCCAATGAGCTTAACCAGCTCTATGTTCATTCCGTGGATACCTAAATCTATGCAGGTACGCTTACCGGTTTCCAGAATCTCGTCCTCAAGCTGCTTCTGAACCTTGGCCACCACCTCTTCTATTCTTGCTGGGTGGATTCGTCCGTCAATTACAAGCTGATGCAGCGCAAGCCTTGCCACCTCTCTGCGCACGGGGTCAAAGGCAGAAAGAAGAATTGCGTCGGGGGTATCGTCCACGACGATTTCTACTCCTGTTGCAGCCTCGAGAGCCCTGATATTTCTACCTTCGCGGCCAATGATGCGGCCTTTAATCTCGTCGTTCTCGATAGGGAAGCTGGTAACGGCATTCTCTATGGCAGCCTCTGTGGCTGTGCGCTGGATAGTTGTGATAACTATGCGTTTAGCCTCCTTTGATGCGTTAAGGCGGGCCTCGTCCATAGTCTCGTTAATGTAGGCCTGGGCCTCTGTGCGAGCCTCTGCCTTCATATTCTCCATGAGCTGGTTCTTGGCCTCCTGGGCTGTCATTCCGGCTATGTTCTCTATCTGCTTGTTAGCCTCTCCGATCAAGGTCTCGTACTCTTTGCTCTTGCGCTCAAGGCTTTCTCTCTGGCCAACGAGGGAATTCTTCATATTTTCTGCGTCTTTCAGTTTCTTCTGAAGCTCTGCACCCTGCTGGTTAATGGTGTTCTCCTTCTGCTTGATGCGGCCTTCTACCTCTCGCAGCTGAGCGTTTTTGTCGTTCACGTAGTTGTCGTGCTCGCTCTTAAGCTGCAGAAACTTTTCCTTAGCCTGGAGAATTTTCTCTTTTTTGATACTCTCGCCTTCAAGACGAGCCTGTTCCAATATTTCATTTTTGCGGTTCTTGTAGACGACCCTCTGCACCAGATTGTAAATGAAAAGTGCAAGAAGGGCGCCTGCTGCCGCTCCGATAAGTAATGCAATAATAGTGTTCATATATCTATGTTGTTAGTGTTGCATTAAAAAAGCCGTCGCCGCCAGGACAGAAAATCTTATGATAAGATTTGGGCTCTGTTTTGGTTCAGTAATCCTGCGCTGCCATATGCGGCAAGCCGGCACAAGGCCGGTCAGGCCCGCCGTCCCCAAATCAAGTTACCCTGTTCCGTGGAACTTGTTGTTTCTACCGGGGGCGCGACGGCTAAATCTTATCCAGATAAGAGGTGGAATCCTTAAGAAGCGACTCTGCTTCTTCGTTAAAGGAATCTAAAGCTTTCTTTAGGTTTATGGAATTGATGCTCTCGTTAAGCGCAACGAAAGATAGAATGTCAATCATATCCCTGCCCGGGAATTTGTTATTGTAGGCATTTATTTTCTTGCCGATGGAGTCTGCAGCCTTTCGGATAACTTCTTCATCCTCCTGGCTTTTAGCCTTGAGGTTGTATTCGTTTCCTCCGATTCTGATTGTTATATTCTGTTCCATCTGCTACGTTTATTTTTCCAGCTGATCAATGCACTTGTCCAGCTGCCTGAGCAATTGTCCAATCTTTTCTTTAGCTGCAGGGTTCCCACCCTCCGCACCGCTAAAGGCCTGTGAAAGCTTAAGATTATCAACCTCTTTCTCCAGTTGTTCAATCTTGTCTTTCTGGGTCTGAATTGTCTTTTTGCTTAGTTCAAGTTCAGACGCAAGCTTAAGGCTCTCTGCCTTCTGCCCTTCATACAACGCAATAAGCTGTTCTATGTTATGTCTGATGTCTTTGAGCATTATGGACAATTTTGACCTAATCTGTGCAAAGATATGGAATATTTTATATATTTGCCACGGAAAAATTAAAAATATTGGGGTTCTGATGGCAGATTTTGGCTTTTTCAGGGTTGCCGCCGCCTCACCTGTGGTGAGACCGGCCCATGTTGCTTATAATTTGGAACAAATTCTCTCGCTTACGGACGAGGCCTGCGCCGCCGGAGTGTCGCTGCTGGTTTTCCCGGAATTATCCGTCCCCGGCTACACCTGCGGAGACCTCTTTGGCCAAAGCCTTCTTCTGGATGCCGCCCAAAAGGCAGTAGTAAATCTTAAGAAAGCAACAGAGGATAAGCCCATAACCCTTATAGTGGGCGTTCCGGTGCCCCACGACGGCCGCCTTTACAACTGTGCAGCCGTTATAAGCCGCGGAGCCCTCTGCGGGCTTGTGCCCAAGATTAATCTCCCTTCCTACGGGGAGTTTTACGAGACCCGCCGCTTTGCTTCCGGAAGCGATTTCCTGCTAAATCCCGCAGAGATTCATTATGCCGGGGATTATGTAACCCTCTCTCCCTTGCAGCTTTTTACTATAGGCAGGGCTACGGTGGCAATAGAGATTTGCGAGGATTTGTGGACACCTCTTCCGCCGTCTTCCCATCACGCGATTGCCGGCGCTCAGATTATAGTAAATCTATCTGCAAGCAACGAGGTGCTGGCCAAGAACGACTATCGCAAGTCACTGGTAGCCAATCAGTCTGCAAGAACACTCAGTGCCTATGTCTATGCCTCCTGCGGCTTTGGGGAATCTACCGGAGACCTTGTATTTGCCGGCAGCTCAATGATATACGAGAACGGAACTTTACTCAAGGAAAACGACAGATTTTCTGTTTCTTCCGGGTTGATAGTTTCCGATATCGATATAGATAAGTTGGAGGCCCTGAGGCGGGAAAAGACTACTTTTGCCGATCCTGCCCCCTCTGTTTACGAGCCCTCTTCTTACCTTAGGCACAATTTGGGAGACGCCGCCCCCACCGACTTTGGGGCAGTCCTTCACAGAACCATCGACCCTACACCCTTCGTTCCCCACGGGAATCCTGAAAAACTGAATTCCAGGGCTAAGGAGGTTATATCCATACAGGTGGCCGGGCTTGCCACAAGGCTTCATCATATCGGCTGTAAGACAGCCGTTATAGGCATATCCGGCGGGCTGGACAGCACCCTGGCCCTTCTTGTCACCGTAATGGCCTTTGATAAGCTTGGGCTGGACAGAAAGGGGATAGTGGGAGTTACCATGCCCGGGTTTGGAACTACGGACCGTACCTATACAAATGCCCTTGGGCTCATGCAGGCCCTTGGAATTACCATCAAGGAGATTCCTATTGCCGACGCCGTTAACATTCACTTCCGCGACATCGGTCAGGACCCTTCCAACCACGACGTTACCTACGAGAACTGCCAGGCCCGCGAGCGTACCCAGATTCTTATGGACCTTTCCAATAAGCTGGGCGGCATAGTCGTGGGTACCGGAGACCTATCGGAGCTGGCCCTTGGCTGGGCAACCTACAACGGGGACCATATGTCCATGTACGGGGTTAACGCAGGCGTGCCAAAGACTCTGGTTAAATACATAGTGGACTGGGCTTCAAAGAATTACTTCAGCGGGGATGGGAAAGCATCGGCAATACTTACTGATATCATCGATACCCCCATCAGCCCGGAACTTGTACCCGGGGCTGCCGACGGGCAGATTCTTCAGAAGACAGAGGACCTGGTGGGGCCTTACGAGCTGCACGACTTCTTCCTCTACAACTTCTTCCGCTTTGGGTATGAGCCTCAAAAAATATACTTCCTCTCAAAGATTGCCTTTGAAGGGAAGTATAGTGATGAAGTAATTCTCAAATGGCTTAAGACGTTCCTTCGCAGATTCTTTGCCCAGCAGTTCAAGCGCTCCTGCCTGCCGGACGGGCCCAAGGTAGGCTCCGTGGCTCTGTCTCCAAGAGGAGACTGGAGAATGCCTTCCGACGCTTCTTCCGCCCTGTGGCTTTCTGCTCTGGAAGAACTTTAAAGACTCTCTATAAGTCTTTCAAAGATAACGCTCATCTTGTCTGCGGCCGCATTGGCTGCTACCACAACGTCTTCTCCGTCGTTAACGTAGTCTTCTGCGTAGTCGTCGTGAGCCTCGTTTGTAATAACGGACATTCCGAATACCGGCACGTCCATGTGACGGGCAATTATAACCTCCGGAACGGTTGACATACCGGTGGCATCGCCCCCGATTATCCTAATGTATTTGTATTCCGACGGTGTCTCGTATGTAGGGCCTGTCCCGGCAAAGTAGGTTCCCTTGTGAACGGGGATTCCTGCCTCTGCGGCAATCTTCTCTGCCCGGGCAATGAGTCCAAGGTCGTAGGGACGTGTCATATCCGGGAAACGGGGGCCGAACTCGTCCATATTCCTGCCTATGAGGGGGTTGGGAATGTGGCTTATATGATCCTTGATAATCATCAGGTCTCCCACGTGGAAGTTAAAGTTAACTCCGCCTGCAGCGTTGGAAACAAAGAGGTACTTGATGCCCACGATAATCATTACCCTTGTGGGCAGGGTAACCATCTCCATCGAATAGCCCTCGTAGTAATGGATACGTCCCTGCATTGCCATTACTGTCTTTCCGCCAAGGCTCCCTATGATAAAGTTTCCTTTGTGGCCTATGGCCGTGGAAACGGGGAAGCCCGGAATGTCGCGGTAGGGGATTATTACGGGGTTCTCTATCTTTTCCGCAAGTTTTCCAAGGCCGCTTCCCAGAATAATGCCCACCTGGGGACTGAGATTTTTCTCCGAGAGTATTTCCTTGATGTAATTAGCTGCCGAATAGATTCTTTCTATTCTTGGATCGTTGGTCATAACTATGGGATTTATTTTATTTTGCTTATTACTCCGCGGGCTCCTTCCAGAATGGCTGCCTCTCCCTCTACCTTGCGGTGCTTCATTACAAAGCGGCCCCCGGCGATTACGGAATCTATGCAGTCGCTGTGGGCAGAGTAGATGAAGTTGGCCAGGAATGAACCGGGAGACAGGAAGAACGTGTTATCTGTATCTACAATGAGGATGTCGGCTTTCTTACCCTCCTGGATAATCCCGGTGTTAAGGCCAAGGGCCTTTGCCCCGTTTACTGTTGCGGCGTCTGCCAGTTCTTCCAGCGGCATGGCCTTAGGATCATTTCTCCAGGCTTTTTGCAGTATGGCCGATGTTTTCATTGCCTCCAGCATATCCAGATTATTGGAAGATGCGCACCCGTCCGTTCCTATGCAGATGTTGGCTCCGGCCTGGGCAAGCTCGTGATACTTGAATTTGTATCCCGATGCCAGTTTAAGGTTGGAATTTATGTTGTGGACACAGTTTACTTTTCTACTGCCAAGAATCTCTATGTCCTTTTCTGACAGCCACAGGGTGTGGGCTGCAATGACGTTGGGCCCAAGCACACCCAGACGGTCCAGGTACTCTACGGGAGTAAGGCCTCCGTGGGCGGCCATGCAGTCTTCCATTTCCTTGCGGGTCTCGCAAAGGTGGATATGCAGGGTGAGATTATGTTTCTTTGCAAAATCAGAAGCCCAGAGAATCATTGGCTCGCTAACCGAGTACACGGCGTGGAAGGCCATCTCGAACATAGATTCATCCTTCCAGCCAAGAGACTGCTCGTACATTCTCTGGCATTGTTCCTTTTGTCTTTCTGCTTCTTCGGGATTGCTCTTGTCCAGGACTACGTAGGAGATAACGGGCATTATGCCCATTTCTACCGCCGCTTTTCTGGCCCAGGGAGAGAACCAGTACTGGTCATTGAATGTGGTTGTGCCCGTCTTAATCATCTCCAGGGCGGCCGCCTTGGTGCTCCAGTACACGAACTCTGCGTCCAGCTTGGCTTCTATTTTCCAGATATTGTCTATCCATTCCTGGAAAACAACGTCCTCTTCCATACCCCTCATCAGTGCCATACCGGCGTGTGTGTGCATATTTACAAAGCCCGGGAATGCGGTTTTCCCCGTACAATCCATCACCTCTTTTCCCTCTTCCTCTGCCGTGGAGTTACTTGCTTTTGAAACTTTGGAAATTATGCCGTCACTTACGGTTATGTCACAGAGGGACCCATTCAGAGAGATGTTTTTCAACAGAATGGTGCCCATATTAAATCTCGTCGAAGTTTACGTCTGATGAATATTTCTTGTCGTTATCCTGGGGTTCAGGGAGTCCTGCCAGGCAGTTCTTGCGAATGTAGTCTACAACTTCCTGCAACCCTTCTGCGAACTTGTCAAAATCTTCTTTGTAAAGGAAGATCTTGTGCTTGTCAAATGAGAAGCTTCCGTCGTTTTCTGTGCGTCGTCTGCTTTCTGTAATGGTGAGGAAAAAGTCTTTTCCGCCTTTAGTTGATTTCACGTCAAAAAAGTAGGTACGCTTTCCGGCTCTCACGGGCTTTGAATAGACATCGTCTCCTGACTTTTCGCGGGAAAAACCACCATCGTAATCGTCTCTGTACATAATGTTGCTGTCTTTATGAAAATATAATTGGCCAAATTTAATGATTTTTATGAAAATGCCACTATCTTTGCATAAAATTTCAATGATAATTATGCTTAACAGACGGATTCTCAGGATAAAAGCGTTTAAAACAATATATTCGTACGCAGTGACAGGCGATATGGATCAGGCTAAGGCTTCGCAGATGCTTGATGCGTCCTGCCAGGCAGTCAGGGACTTATACTTGTTTATGCTTTCCGTCGTAAGCCCGCTTACAGCCGAATCGCGCTCCAGGATAGAGGCTGCAAAAGGAAAAATCAACCCTACGGCAGAGGATTTGAGCGCCAATGAAAAGTTCGCGGACAATGCTCTGGCTACCTATCTGGAAAATGACCCTGATTTTACCCGTATTCTTGGTAAAAAAGCCTTCTCCTGGCAGCCTTACGACATAGTAATCAGGGATATATTCGATTCCGTACAGACCAAGGAGTGGTACTCTGAGTATATGGCCTCTGCAAACACCTCCCTCAAAGAGGACTGCGCCCTTTTCTGCCATATCTTCGAGGAAGAATTTGCAGACAACAAGGCCCTTGAGCCCATATTGGAAGATTTGTCCATTTATTGGAACGACGACCTTTGCTACGCTCTTTCATGGTGCCTCCGCAGCCTTGACGATATTGCCGCCGGTCGCGGTTGGAGGCTCCCGGAACTTTATATGAGCGATGTTGTAAAGGCCAGGAACAAGGATGCTGATGTCGATAGTGACAGTGACTTTGTGCACAAGCTTGTGCGCTGCGCCCTCTCCGGATACGAAGGCTACTTCCAGAAGGTTACCTCCCTGGTTCCCGGTTGGGAGAGCGACCGCCTCTTCTCTTCCGACATGGCAATCATAGCCTGCGCCCTTGCAGAGATAGAGAACTTCCCGGACATTCCCTCAAGGGTTTCCATCAACGAGTACGTAGACATATCCAAGTTCTACTGCTCTCCCAAGAGCCGCAGTTTCATAAACGGCGTACTGGACCGTATTGTAAAGGAAAACAATTTAATTTAACTAGTTAGATATGAGTATTTTAAGTATTATTCTTGATGTAACCACCGGTGCTGCCGTAGAGGCTGCTCAGGGTGTTGTTACCAGTGCAGAGGCTCAGGGTGCAGCCCAGGGCGCCGCAAGTGCCGCTCCTCAGGGAGGTGGCATGATGTGGATTATGCTCATCGGTATCTTTGCCATTATGTACTTCTTTATGATCCGTCCCCAGCGCAAGCAGCAGAAAGAACTGCAGAATTTTCGTGCCGGGCTCAAGAAGGGAGACAAGGTGGTCACTGCAGGGGGTATTTATGGAACTATCGACCAGGTTGAGGAGAAGACCGTTCTTATCAAGGTTGATGGCGATGTTAAACTCCGCGTTGCAAAGGATTCTCTCGTAAAGGATTTTTCTGACGTACAGAAATAGTGAAAAAGTTTAAAATAAGCCGGAGGGACCTCACATACCTATGTGTGTCCCTCCTGCTTGCCTGGATTATATGGCTGGTACAGAACCTGTCCTCTGACTACAAGGGACAGGTTGCTGTTCCTGTCACTGCCTGGTGCAACATAGACGGCCACTCTGCAAGTTCTTCTTCTGCAGCCGTGGTCCACGCCCGCTGCAACGCGTCGGGTTATACTCTGCTGCGTCTAAAGCGCAGGAGCGTATCTTCGCCCGTTAACGTAGAATTTGCGCCGGGAGCGCTCCAGCACAAATCCGGGGAACTTTTTTACATCACATCCGATGCGCTTGCAGATTATTCTGCCGCCATCTTCGGGGATGCCAGGATAGAGGCTTATCTTACCGATACCCTCTTCTTCCGCTTCCCTTATCAGAACAGCCGCAGGGTTCCCGTGGCCGGGCGTCTGGAACTTGCCTTCCGGCCCCAGTACATGGCTCTTGGCTATATGACTTTCTCTCCCGACTCCGTTACAGTGTTCGGAGACCCTTCCTTTACCGACGCTCTTGAGTGCGTGTATACCCGTCCTGTCTCTCTTAGCGACATTGCGGGGCCCGTTCATGGCTCTGTGCGTCTGGACGCTCCTTCGGGGCTGCGTCTTTCTACCGACCAGGTAAATTACGATATGGACGTTACCCGTTACGTAGAGATAGTAAAGGAGGCCCGCGTGGTAACAAGGAATGTCCCTGCGGGCAGGACTCTGGTGGTTTACCCCTCCGTTGTAAGAGTTATGCTGCGCTGCCGGTTTCCTATGCTTGCCGCTTCTAATGTAAATCCCGTGCTGTGGATTGATTACGAGGACTTTAAAAAGTCTTTCAGCGGTAAATGCATTCCCAGAATAGAGAATCTTCCGGAATGGGTTATTAACTACCAGGTAGAGCCGGAGGTCTTTGAATGTGTAGAGATAGAGCTATGACAAAAGTACTTCTTACCGGTGGCATAGGCAGTGGAAAGAGTCTTGCCGCTGCTTTTTTTTCTTCGCTGGGGGCTTTTGTGTACGATAGCGACAGCGCGGTCAAGCGCCTTTACGTAGAAGACCATGTTTTAAGGACAGCCCTTGCCGCAAGGTTCGGAGACGGAGTTCTTGTTCCCGGAGGCGTAAACAAAGACGCCCTGGCAGAGATAGTATTTGGCACTGCCGGTGACAGAGAGGCCTTGGAGGCCATTGTCCATCCTGTTGTTAAGGAGGACTTTGCCAGGGCTGCACAGGCCTCGGGGGCAGAAATTGCCATTATGGAATCTGCCATTGCAGGCACAAAAAAACTTTTTGACGGCTTTTTTGATAAAACCGTACTTATAGACGCGCCAATTGAAATAAGGCTTCTGCGCTGCTGTACAAGAGACGGCGCTACAAAAGAAGAGGTCCTTTGGCGTATCGCTGCCCAGGAGCTACCTTCCACGGCAGATTACACCGTCTGCAACGACGGAAATCAGCAGCAGCTGCGAGACAAGCTGCAAATTGTATGGAATAAATTGAATAACAGATAATTATGGAAAAGACAGATCTTTCTAAAATTTTGTCGGTATCTGGCTACAGCGGCCTTTACCTATATCTTGCACAGTCCCGCACGGGCGCTATTGCAGAGAACCTGGAAACTAAAGAGAGACTTTGCTTTAATGTAAGAAGCAAAATCACCACACTTGAGGATATATCAATTTACACTACTGACGGCGAACTTAAACTCAAGGAAGTTTTCCTTAAGCTCAAGGAGAGTCTTGCAGGCAAGGAAGCACCTTCACCCAAGGCCGATGCTGCCCAGATAAAGGCTGTTTTTGCCAAGGCTGTTCCTAATTATGATGCCGACCGTTTCTATGTATCCCATATGCATAAGGTGGCTCTTTGGTACAACATCCTTAGCAAGTTTGCTTCTCTTGATTTTGTAACAGAGGAAGAGGCTTCCGCCCAGGAGAAATAGTCCCTATGTCCAAAACCCTCCAGGTAATTACTCTTGGCTGTTCCAAGAACAGCGTAGATACCTCGCATCTGCTTAGTCAGGTATGCGGGGCTTACGAGGTCCTGCCGGAGAATTATCAGGGTGCCGTAGATGTGCTTCTAATTAATACCTGCGGTTTTATAGGAGATGCAAAGGAAGAGTCCGTACAGGCAATCTTTGATGCCGTAGGTCGCAAGAACGCCGGCGAGATTGGCAAAATAATGGTCTTCGGCTGCCTGTCGCAAAGGTACATGGATACCCTTCCGGGCCTTATTCCGGAGGTTGACTCCTGGTTCGGGGCCCGTACGCTTGCGCCCATAGTCAAGGCCCTGGGCTGCGAGCCGTCAGAGGAACCATCGGCAAATAGATTCTTTACCCAGGGGGAAGCCCCCTATGCCTTCCTTAAAATATCGGAGGGTTGCGACAGGCGCTGCTCCTACTGCGCCATTCCTCTAATAAGGGGTAACCACAGGTCCGTACCAATAGAAATTTTGGTAAAAGAGGCCGGTGCTCTGGCCTCCAAGGGCGTAAGGGAACTTGTGCTCATTGCCCAGGATACTACTTTCTACGGGCTGGATATCTATCACAGACGTGCCCTGGCCACGCTTCTTGAGGAACTCTCCAAGGTAGAGGGAATAGAGTGGATAAGGATTCATTATTCTTATCCGGCAGACTTCCCGGAGGATGTGCTGGACCAGATGCGTAACAACCCCAAGGTGTGCAAGTATATGGATATTCCTTTGCAGCACGTGGCCGACGATGTGCTTAAGGCTATGAGAAGGGGAGTGGACGCTGCCTGGACCAAGGCCCTTGTGCGCAAGATGAGGGAAAAGGTGCCTGGAATAGTGCTAAGGACTACTATGATGGTGGGCCATCCGGGAGAGACCAGGAAGGACTTTGAGTTCCTGCTGGACTTCCTTAAAGAGGCTAAGTTCGAGCGTCTGGGGGCCTTTAAGTACTCCCAGGAAGAAGGTACCTGGGGCGCTGAAAACCTCAGGGACAGCGTTACTCCAGCCACTAAGCAAAGGCGTCTTGCCGCCCTTATGGAACTGCAGCGTGGTATATCTTTTGCATACAACCTGGGGCGTGTAGGAACGGTAGAGAAAGTGCTTGTATGCGCTGTGGCCGGCAGTTATCTTGTTACCCGCAGCCAGTACGAGAGCCCGGAAGTAGATGGAGAGATTTTGGTCCGTATCTCTGACAGGATGCCCTGCGAGGCATCGCAGATGGTGGGCCGCTTTATAAATGTTAAGATTACCTCTGCCGACGACTACGACCTTTATGCAGAATTTGAATCTTAGAAGCTTATGAAAAGAATTTCTATTTGGCTTGCCATATTTTTGGGTCTGGCACTGCTTACTTCCTGCGGCCCCACGGTTTATGTGATGGACCTGCAGATGAGGCGCCCTTCCTCGTCGGGTTACGAATTGGGCGGGAAGAGCCTTGGGGTAGTTTATGTATGCCCAACTGCGGCAGATACTTCTTATGCTAAGTCTTTTGCCGAGTCTTTTGCCCATACCTTGGACGAGGATTATTTTGGAGGCGAATCCCGGGTTGATATTTACACTCTTCCCTATGTGTCCGGGGCCGATTATTCTTCGCGCGACACCCTTGTAAATCTTGTGATGGATACGGAAAAGGACGTAATCTTCCTTTTTGACGGTCTGTCCCGTACAGGCAAAGACGGAAAACTTTACGTCTATGATTCCTGCGGTAAGGAAGATGCAGTAAATACTTTCTCCGCAACCGCTACCGAGCCCTTCCTGTCCAATTGGGCAGAAGAGGCGTTCTTCTTCTATAATTTTGATTCGTCATCTCAGTGGAACAAGGCTCATAACAGTCTGGAAGACTTCAAGTGGCGCTCGGCGATGGATGTCTGGATGGAAATCGCAGAGAAGAACAGTTCTGCTACACAGAAGTCCTGCGCTGCCTTTAACATTGCCAGCGCAAGTTATATTCTTGGAGACCTGGATTTAGCTCTCAGGTGGCTGGATATGTCCGACAAACTGGAAAAGCGGGAGTTGTCCGACAACCTCCGCATCAGGATTCAAAACCGTAAAGAGGGTAAGTAATTACCTTATGTCAAGAAATTTATGAGTCTGTAGACTCAATCGCCATTGGGGGTGGGACTTTATATAAGTTACCACCTCTTCTGTATTTTTACAGGAGCAGGGTTGCAGGAAGTGGGGGGCCTGCGGGATATAGTCCAGCCAGCGGGCAGGATCGGCCTTGTCAAAAACAACCTTTACCTCATCGGCCTCTGTAAGCACGGGGGTTGCTCCGGGGCACCAATCCTCCTTTGGGCTAACCGTCACCCAGTCTATACCCTCCGGTAGCGGCAAGGTGCCGTTTGTTTCTATGTGGACGGTGTATTCCTGGGCGTGGAGGGCGGAGATCAGGGCACCATCAACCTGAATGGCGGGCTCGCCCCCTGTTATTATTATCCTTTTGCATTGGGCCGATGCTTTCTGTAATTCTTCTACTATCTGCTCTGCGTCCATAGGTGTGGTAGTGGCAAAATCCGTATCGCAGAAGGGACAGCGCAGGTTGCAGAGGCCCATACGAAGAAAGAGGGCCGGGGTACCTGTCCAGTAGCCCTCGCCCTGAAGGGAATAGAAGATTTCGTTTACCTTATACGTCTTTTTCATAGCAGGCCTTGTTGTTCTCCGACTCCCAGACCTCTACCTTGTAGCAGTAGTCTATCTGGTCGCAAATCCACTTGGCTATGTTTTCTGCCGTGGGATTGAAGGGGAGCACCTCGTTAAGGTTCTGGTGGTCCAGCTTGCCGCTTATGGTCTTTTTGATATCTGTAAAATCTGCCACCATCCCGTCTGCATTAAGGGTCTTGCTCTTGCAGTGAACGTAAACTATCCAGTTGTGGCCGTGCAGGGTCTCGCATTTACTCTTATAGCTAAGGCTAAGGCTGTGGGAGGATGAAATCTCCAGGCGTTTTGTTACGTAATACATAGTTAGTCCTCGTATTTTGTAGGGTCAAAGCCCTCAAGTGCTTCTTTTCTTTCCCGGCAAGTAGCGCAGGTGCCGCAGTGGATGTGGCGGCCTTCGTAGCAGGAATAGGTGTCCTGGAAGGGTACTCCAAGGCTGCGGCCTTCAAGTGCAATCTGGCGCTTGGTCATATTGCAGAAGGGGGAAAGCAGGCGTATGTTCTCGTAGGTGCCCTGCGATATGGCCCCGTCCATTGCCTCTATGAAGCCGGGACGGCAGTCCGGATAAATGGCGTGGTCTCCGGCGTGGTTGGCAATGAGGACGGTGTCCAGCCCGTAGTTTTCTGCCAGACCGGCGGCTACGGAGAGCATAATGCCGTTGCGGAAGGGAACCACGGTGCTTTTCATATTGTCTGCGTCGTAGTCCTGGTGGGGGATCTCCGCGCCTCCTTCCAGAATGCTGCTGTCAAAGTATTTTCCAATGAAGTCCAGGGGAATTATGAGGTGCTTTATTCCAAGGATTTTGCAGTTTTTAACCGCGCAGTCTGTCTGCTCCTTGTCCTGACGGGCTCCGTAGGTGAAAGTTACTGCCAGGGAAATCTCTTTCCTGTATTTATACAAAAGGGTGGTGCTGTCCATCCCTCCGGAATATATCAATACTGCATTCATACTGCAAATTTATCATTATTTCTTTTATTTTATGTAATTTTGTGGCGTATTATGCCCGTTATGAAAAGTTTAATTGTTTTTAAGGGATTGATATTTTGTCTTTTGGCGCTGGCAACCTGTTCCTGCGCCGGGGCCGCCGTCCCCGTTAAAAAGTATAAGCTGGAAGTGGTTGCAGAGTATCCTCACGACCCTACTTCCTATACCCAGGGACTTTTCTTCGACTCTGAGGGCCGTCTGTTCGAGAGTACCGGCCAGAAGGGGGAATCCAAGTTCCGCGAGGTTTCCCTGGAAACGGGCCAGCCGGTAAGGAACATTGATTTTGGGAACAAGTATTTTATGGAGGGCTCCACTATGATGGACGGAAAGATGTTCCTTCTTACCTGGACAAACCGCATTGCTTTTATCTACGATGCCGCTACCCTTCAGTATCAGAAGGGTATTCTATACCCGCGAGAGGGCTGGGGGCTTACCAATGACGGCAAGTACCTTATTGCCAGCGACGGCTCTTCCCAGTTGTTTTTTATGGACACCAAGTACAGTGTAAAGCGTACCATCGTCGTTAAAAGAAACGGTAAGCCGGTCAAGTATCTTAATGAACTGGAATATATTAACGGAAAGATATGGGCCAACGTCTATACTTCCGACTATATA
>CACYGW010000028.1 GCA_902774045.1 uncultured Bacteroidia bacterium | reverse complement strand
TGGGGTAAACGCCCAGCCTAACTATACGATTCTGGATTCCGATGGCCGGCAGCTGGTGCCTATGCGGGGGTATAACCTTGATGTGGAGGCCTATTTAGAGTATCTTAATCAAGGTCTGGAGGCTTTTTATTCTACGGAACGATAGTTACCCGGTTATTGGCCTGTGCTGTGATTGACGATAAAGCTTCTCTTGCTCGAGGAGCTTTTCTTTTTCCTGCGGGAGCAGCGCGAAATCTACGAATCTCTCCCAGAGATAGCCTATTGTCTGGGCGCTGGGATGGGTCATGTCCTCTGCGTAGAAGCGGTAGTCGCGCAGCTCGTCCATTACAATCTCGTAGGCAGGGAAGTAGGCTGTATTAGAAAACTGGCTGCATATATTGTTTACTGCCACGATGAGGGAGGCTTTGCTTAGTTGGTTGGCCTGGGCACCATCGGCCAAATGTCTTATTGGGCTTACGGTAAAGATGAATTCCCTGTCATCATCGGCCAAAAGACAAGATAAAATCATCTGGGTGCGGGAGGCATCCATCATAAACCTGGAGAATTCCGCAGCAGGCCGCTTTAGGCAGTTGGATACAACCTCTCCTTCCCTGGAGTAGCAGAACGATGTTCCAAGGGTGATTATAACCTTATTGCAATTTTTATAGAAGGCCGATGCCTTCTCTAGTTCCGCGTTGGCGTTGGCCAGGAATTCTTCCTTGGTAGCTCTGGCAAAGGAGGTGTGATGACTGAAGGAGCATATCTTTTCTACCCCGGCGCCCATCTGCACGCAGTCTTTTTCCGTGAAGTAGATTTCTTTGGAGAGCCGGGAGAGGGAGTTGGCAATGGATACCGGGTTGTACAGGGTACCGAAGGGGTTCACCATCACGTCCAATCCGGCCTGGGCCATCTTCTCTCCTACGTTGTCTGCAAAGCAGCTGCCTATAACAAGGATTTTGTCAGAATAGGAAATCTGGACCTTGCTTCTTTCAAAAACGACGGGGGTTATTAACTTAATCATCGTATGAGCCATTATTCCCGGCAAAATTAATTAAATTTGCAGACAAAATACATTAAAATGAAAATCAAAACCCTTTTATTGGCGGGCTTCGCCACCCTGGCCCTTAGCGCCTGCGGTCATAAGCTTAAAGACGGCAATTATCAGCTTCACATCCTTTCTACAAACGATGTTCATAGTACCTGGTTCGACTCTACCTACGTTGGCAGTGCCCAGAGGAATTCTCTATTTGCGATGAATCACTATATTGACAGTGTACGCAGCGTGTATGGCTTTGATAATGTTGCTCTTATAGATGCGGGCGACTGTCTTCAGGGAGATAATGCGGCCTATTACTACAATTATGTAGATACGCTTTCTCCGCATCTTTTCCCCAGGCTTATGGGTTATATGAAGTATGATGCCATTGCTGTTGGCAATCACGATATAGAGACCGGACACCCTGTGTATGACCGTGTGTCTTCTGAGCTTCTTAACCACGATGCTCCTTTCCTGGCGGCCAATGCCATAAGGCTTTCTGACGGCAGGGCTTATTTCCCGGAGTATAAGATTTTGCATAAAGCCGGGCTTAAGGTTGCAGTAATCGGCTATACCAATGCCAACATTAAGGCTTGGCTTACGGAGGAGCTCTATGAGGGTATGACATTCCAGAAAATCATAGATCAGGTTAGTTCCGATATAGAAAAAGTGCGCTCCAAGGAGAAGCCGGATGTTATGGTTGTGGCTATGCATTCCGGTTGTGGCAATGGGGACGGGAAGATTCGCGAGAATGAGGCTTTGGATGTGTTCAATAATATCAAGGGTATAGATTTTCTTGTCTGCGGACACGATCACAGGCCTAATGTAATAACCCGGGACACCACCTGTCTT
Organism: uncultured Bacteroidia bacterium; assembly: GCA_902774045.1. Classification (GTDB taxonomy): domain Bacteria; phylum Bacteroidota; class Bacteroidia; order Bacteroidales; family UBA932; genus Cryptobacteroides. Next base: position 14,939 of record CACYGW010000028.1, on the reverse strand, counting down.
CTTAATTCCGGAAGCCATAGCCGCTATGTTGCCCATGGTACTTTGGACCTTGTGGTTAAAGATGGTAAGGTTGCGGGCAAGACTTTTGCCAGCGAGCTAATCAAGGTTAAGCCGGAGATGGCAGATACTGCCATGAGGGCTGCCTTCCTTAAGGAGTATCAGGCCGTGAAGGCTTTTACTCTTAAGCCTGTGGGTACTCTTAACACAGATCTTGTTACCCGCGATGCCTACGCTGGTATGTGCGATTATCTTAATCTTATCCATACCGTTGGGCTTGGTTGTGCTCCGGCAGAGATTTCTATTGCCGCTCCTCTTACCTATAATGGTACGGTTAAGGCTGGAGGTCTCATCTACAATGATCTATTTACGATCTATCCGTACGAGAATCAGTTGTTTGTAATAAAGATGACTGGGCTGCAGATTAAGAATTATCTGGAGAAGTCTTACGATCAGTGGGTTAATACGGTTTCGTCACCAGAGGACCATATTCTTAAGATCCAGAAGACCGATGATCCTCGTACTCAACAGAAGGGGTGGTCCTTCATCTGGAGGACTTATAATTTTGATTCGGCGGCCGGTATTAACTACACGGTTGATGTTACAAAGCCTTTTGGGCAGAGGATTAATATTGGGTCGATGGCTTCGGGGGCTCCTTTCTCTTTGGAGCGCACGTATAATGTGGCTATGACTTCTTACCGGGCCAGTGGCGGTGGCAATCTTTTGCGTGATGGTGCCGGCATTGACACAGAGCGTATTAGTGACATTACCGTTGCGCGTTATCCGGAGATTAGGGAGATTATCTATCAGTACCTGCAGGCAAACGGGTCCATAGACAGGGAGGCTATTGGCCGCAAGGATGTTATTGGCAGCTGGTCTTTTGTGCCCCGCGCACTCGCCGCTCCAGCCCTCGCCCGAGACCTTTCCCTGCTCTTTAAATAGGGTCCCTCATCCCGGGCTCCTTTTCCCTCATCCCGGGCTCCTTTTCCCCTCATCCCGGGCTTTGACCCGGGATCTCAATAGACTTATAATAATTCAGGTACACTCCGGCACACCCTGCTGCCCTTCGACCCGGTACGCCCCTTCGGGGCTATCCCACCACCGACCTGCGGTCGGCGGTCCCCCCACTCACACTGCCGTGGGCGGCATGCCTCTCGAAGGGCACAGGGTGCTGCCTTAACTAAAAATATAGTCATTAGCGGACCATCACGGCTGTCATTTCGACCGAGGACCGTTAGGTCCAAGTGGAGAAATCTTTAAAAGAATCAATTCTCATAAAATGATGTACCCCGAAAACTTTGGCTCCTGTCGCTAGCGCGACCCTATCCGGGTAAATGTCACCAAAGTTTTGGGGTACAACATACAATAGTTTCTTATAGGTTTATCAGTAGGTCCATAGTGGCGTTGCCACGGCTTCTGCCGCGGATTGAAGGGCTGGCGGGACGTTGGGGAAAAAGTCAAAGCCGGCCATCTCTTCAATAGCATCTATGGTAGTAACAAAGCTTGTGTTGTAATAGGTAACTCCTGAGTGGGCCTCATTAGTGTAAATGTAGGCTATGCCTTGGGCGGCGGTGCACTGGTGGGAGCCGTTGAACGTACATTTCATCAGGCACTTGTAGAAGTGGCTGGGTATGGGCACGTTAAGGTTGGCGGATTTCTGTGTGGTTATGGTGCCCTGATACAGAACTCCTGTTACCACATAGAGGGTGTCGCTGCCGCTGGGGGCGTGGGAGACTACGGCTTCTTCCAGAGTGCTCCAGACTCCGCTGTTAAAGCTGTTCTGCCACTGCGGGGCCTGGTTGCTATGATAGAATGTCTGTTTGTTCTGCCCAACCGAGCTTTGCCTGTAGTTAGAGGCCACAAGGTGGCCTTTACTGTAGCCCAGGCTGCCTGCATTGTCCAGGCCGCTCTGCTGCGTAAGGCCAATGGCGGGGTCATCTGTCCAATTCTCGTTGCGGCCTACGTTTTTATCAGGCCACATAGAGGTATGCATAGCGTGGGCTGTCCAGAGTGGTGCGTACTTGGATTCGTCGTAAAGGACGGTGTAGTTGCGCGTCTTATTACCGGATGTTGGATGCGTAAAAGTGTGCGTTGCAATCTGGCGCTTATCGTTGCTGGTATAATACCTGTACCAGATATCGTCGCGGTCAGATACCGTTCCTGTGCTTCTGGTGCCTGACAAAATGCCCGTTACGTCAGGAACCTCATAGCAGCCAAGGTAGCCGGGAGCCAGGGCGGCTGTAGTGAAGGACTGATAGCTTGCTGCCAGTACTTCCTGGCCTCCTTCTACTACATAAGCCTTGTAGTAGTACGTTGTGCCGGCGGTAAGGCCTGTTATGGCTTTACTGAACGGCGATGACGTACCGGTGGCCGTAACCTTGGTTCCAAGGTTGCCCGAACTTGTTCCGTAGTAGAATCCTGTTTCCGATATTGTTCCTGTTTCTCCCGAGAAGGAGCCCTGGAGGATTGCCCCTCCAGAACTGATTCCCGTGGGAGACGCTGTAATTACTGAAGCTGTGGGCGTCTGCCCCCCGGAGGTTCCGCCTCCGGATCCGCTTCACTCGTAGGTTACAACAATTGCATCCTCACTCTCTAGATAGTTTGACCCAGATGCAACTTTTCCATTCTGATAAAAGGCGAAGAAAGTAAAATCATCATTTTCTCCAGGTATCCATGTTAAAGTTTTATCGGTGCCATTCCAAGTCCCCGCGGTTCCATCTGTAGTTGATGAAACTTCTGACGTACCACCTGTGAACATAAACCCATTTGAATTAGAAACGGTTAGAGCAGAGAATTTAATAACAACCTTGCTAATTCTTCCCGGGAAGGCACTAGTATTATAGAACCTAAACTCACTTGATGCAGAGCTCTGATTAGTTTTTACCTGTAAAGTGCTAGGATTCCATTGATTCATACTCCACGTAATGCCCTCATATGTAAACGAAGTCAAAGTAGTTATATATGAAGTAGAGTTGCTACCAGTACTACTTTGATTGGGAGTTAATGAATATGTTCCTCCACCACCGCTGCTGGCATTAACGGTAATTGCCTGTGTTGTAGTTTTGTTTATGGCATTTACCGTATAGCCGATTGTTACCGAAACATCACTTGTTGTCAATGCGGTAGAAGTGCTAGGAGAGAAAGTAAGATTAGCATTATCTACTGTTTCCTGCTTGGTTTGCTCAGTATTGTTGTGATTCTCGAAAGTAGCCGTAACTACCATTCCAGCGGGATTGAAATACTCACCTTCTGTGTAAGTAGTTTTGGTGGGAGCCTTGGTAACGGCTATGCTCTTGAGATCCCAGGTAATCGGAGCTACCACCTCAATGGACTGTGTCGTTGACTCGCCCTCATACTCTATAGTAATAGCTGTATTATCAGTGGTAAGAGGAGTACTCGTATCAGGAGTCAATGTTAAATCAGAAAGGGATAATGCGACAGCCTTATCTGCCTTTACACCGTCATGGTCCTCATAGGTAGCTGTGACAACCATTCCAGTAGGGTCGAAGTTTTCACCCACCTCGTAAATAGTTTTAGTTGGCGGAGTTGTTACCGATATACTCTTCAAATCCCAAACGGTATTGTCTTGAAGTTTATATAATTGTATCGCGGCATATCCCGCATCGGATTCAGTCTTATTTTCGTAACATGCGAAACGAGGACTGCCTACATTATACCAAATCACCCTTGTATCTTGAGCAACGTTAGTAATAACCCAGTTACCATTTGTAGCACCGGCAGTTATTATCCACCTTGAATTATTGGTTTCGGAAGCATTTGTGGCCAACGAATTCCCCGAGGACCAGTTCAAATAATTGTCTCCAAGTTTAATTGTATATCCATTACCACCACCCGTGGCACCAGTGATGATTAATTTGTAAGCATCTGTAGTAGTATTGGATTCAATCTTACCATTCGAAATAGTTACGGATGAACCAATACCATATTTTGTGCTAGTCGTAGAAATTGACGAAAGAGCCTCGCCTCTGTTCTCGCAAACCATAAGATATTCACCAGACCAATCCGTAGGTGCAGAAGTCACCTTTTCATAATAAACTATAGCACTTGCCGCATTTACTGTAATCTCCTGCGTAGTGGTCCTGGTTATATCACCAACGGTGTAACTGATGGTTACAGACACATTGCTGGTTGTGAGCGCAGTGGAAGTGCTAGGATCAAAGGTGAGGTCATCATTATCTACTATCTCTTCCTTAGTATTGCTGGTGTTGCCGTGTTCCTCGAAGGTAGCCGTTACAACAAGGCCTGTGGGGTCGAAGGTTTCACCCTCAATATAAGTTGTCTTTGTAGGCGCAGTAGTAACATCTATGCCGGCAAAGTCCCAAGTAAGAGGTGCTGTTACAGTAATGGGTTGAGTTGTAGATTGACCGCCGTAAGTAATAGTTACGCTCTCCGTTCCGGCTGTAAGATTCTCGGAAGGTTCAATAGTTAAATCAGAATTGGCCAAAACTACATCCTTCTTATTAGTATTATCGTTGGCATCCACATAATGGGCAGTAACAACCATACCTGAGGGGTCAAAGTTCTCACCTGCTTCGTAGGTGGTTTTGTCCGGTTCTGCAGTCACCTCTATAGATGAGAGAGACCAATTAACTCCATCGGTAATTGAAATACCACCTATACCAACGTTGCTACCTTTCTCAAATACAATCTTAACATATCGGGAATTGACATTAAAGAGACTGGTAGTTGTAACTTCTCCTGTAGAATTTTGATTGCCCGAGATTTCAAGCCTGTCTATTCTTTCTCCCCAATCAGAACCATCGGCAGATTCAAATATATTCAGATATGAGGTAGTGTTACCTCCTAACATTTTATACCCTACAGAAACTTCATCTATAATAGTATTAGTTTTAACCTGTATGTAGTCACCGGTAGTGTCAAATTTCACACGATAGGGAGCATTTGATTCCGCATAATCACTACCCAATCCACCTGTAGTTACGCCAACAACTGCATTAAGATCAGAAGACGTGCCGCCTTCGTAATTCCAAGGAAGGCTAACATAATCGACAACTTCCGTCTCTACACGAGAGGCATTTTCGCTATTTAGATCAAGACCAAAGGCTTTGATTCCGGAACGGACAAATGTCTTTGAGGAAGAAAGTTCATAGGTATATTCTGCTTTATCTGTCTTAACAACTATAGATCCGGTATATGTTCCGGGAGCAACAACCATATAAAGGTATAGAGCATTTGCTTTAGAAGTACCTATAGATGCATCAGCATAAGGAGAGGTAACAATACTGTTGACTCCGTCGGAGAAACTGTCAATCGTCATTGTTTCTGGAGTTTCTTCATCGGGATTTATTGTAGCGAGATTCTTTGTAAAGGGTCCGCCTATATTGGAATTTGCATTGAAAGTTATGGTTTTAACTTTTTCGCTAGCATACTCTTCTTTAGTAGAGAACACTCTGAAATTGAGTACCGAGCCTAAATTTGCAAAATAAATCGTGGATAAAGGTGTTTGATTAGTTGAACTTACCATTGCAGAAGTAACGGTAATTTGCTTTGCTACCATCGGCATAGCATCAAAATCAAATCTTCCATCTGAAAGGTGATGCTGTTCGGCCGGAATCACCAATGAAACGGCAGTGGCGTCACTTTGCGTTGATCCACCATAAGGATACCAAACAGTAATTGTATTACCTTCGGCTAATCCACCCTTAGAATAAATGGAGAAAGAAGCAGGGTTGTTTTCATCAGAAGGGGTGATGTTTGAATACCCAGAAGTTTCAGTAGTAATACTACCCAATTTATCGCCTGATTCCCACTGTGCAAATCTACCATTTGCATCACTGGCAAGAACAGCTTTGGACATATCTTCATCATCACCAATAGTGAAAGTGTAAATATGCTCTTGTTCTTCAGCAGGAGTAGAAACTTCCATTGATTTGTTACAAGCTATAATTGCTGCTGCAGCTACTGCGGCAAATGCAAAAATTCTGTAAATCCTCTTCATAGCTCAGCAGTTTAAAGTTCTTCGTAGTAATCATCGTCATCACCACCGTCCAGGTACTGAGTATGATTATCACCATTAACATTGTTAGATAAAGTAAGCAGATTCTTCTCGAATCGTATCACGAGAAGTTTAAAGGTTGGTTGAGAGTAGATCTCTTTTGTTGTTTTCTTCATAAGTATAGGGAAATGGTTGATTGTCAATTAAGTCGCGAATTTAGGTAATAGGAAAGAGTCTTCAAAATGTATAAACGTTTTAATAAAAATAGTTATCAACATATTTATGCACAAGGCTTTAGGGTGGAGCCAGAGGGGTGTTTTCATAGAAAAACCCCATAGGTTACAAAGGACCTATGGGGCTATGTAAGTGACTTAAAATCTTTCGGTGAGATATGGCTTAATGGCGGAAGCCTTTCATCTTTTGCATTAGGTTGCCGGACATTGCGGTCTTCATCATTTTGCGAGTGCCCTCGAACTGCTTAAGAAGGCGGTTGACCTCCGGGATAGAAGTTCCGGAACCATCGGCAATACGCTTACGGCGGCTACCGTTTATAACATCGGGATGCTCGCGTTCGTAGGGGGTCATGGACATTATGATTGCCTCAACACCCTTGAATGAGTCGTTGTCCATATCCACATCCTTGAGAGCCTTGCCCACACCGGGTATCATAGATGCCAGGTCCTTGATGTTACCCATCTTCTTTACCTGCTGAATCTGGTTGTAGAAGTCCATAAAGGTAAACTGGTCCTTGGCAAATTTCTTCTTGAGCTCGCGGGCCTGCTGCTCGTCAAACTGCTCCTGAGCCTTTTCTACAAGGGAGACGATATCTCCCATACCCAGGATTCTGTCGGCTGTACGGTCCGGGTGGAAGATGTCCAAGGCCTCCATCTTTTCTCCTGTAGATACAAACTTGATTGGCTTGCCTACCACGGCCTTGATACTTAGGGCGGCACCGCCTCTTGTATCACCGTCCATCTTGGTAAGCACTACGCCGTCGAAGTCCAGCCTGTCATTAAAGGCCTTGGCTGTCTCTACGGCATCCTGGCCGGTCATCGCATCTACAACGAACAGGGTTTCAGTGGGCGATACTGCCTTGTGAAGGGCAGAAATCTCGTCCATCAGCTCCTGGTCTACGGCAAGACGTCCGGCAGTATCCACGATAACAACAGAATATCCATTGTCCTTTGCGTGCTTTACGGCATTTTTAGCAATTCGGATAGGGTCTGTTACGCCTTCTTCCGTGTAAACCGGAACCTCTACCTGCTGGCCCAGGACCTTGAGCTGCTCTATGGCTGCGGGCCTGAAGGTATCGCAGGCTGCAAGGAGGACCTTCATTCCCTTCTTGCTCTTTATGTGCAGGGCAAGTTTTCCGGAGAAGGTTGTCTTACCGGAACCGTTAAGACCCGCTACCAGCACAACTGCAGGATTGCCCTTGATGTTAATGTCGTAGGAAGAGCTGCCCATAAATTCTGCAAGCTCATCCCTTACTATCTTAACCATTAATTGCTGGGGACGTACAGCGGTAATAACGTTCTGGCCAATGGCCTTGGTCTTTACCCTCTCGCAGAAGTCTTTAGCCACAGGGTAGCTGACGTCTGCATCCAGGAGGGCGCGGCGTATATCCTTTACGGTTTCAGAGATGTTAATCTCTGTGATTTTACCTTCTCCCTTAAGTATTTTAAACGACCGTTCAAGTCTTTCGCTCAGGTTTTCGAACATAACATATGTAATTGAAATAGTTTGCAAATTTAATCAAATTTTCAGTATTTTTGTAAAGGTTGATACTTTGCGTGTTATTAACATTTTAAATATGAAAAAGTACGCCGTTCAACCAAACCTGGCAGAGAAAATTGCTCTGCAACTCAAATTCTCCAAAAACTACTTCTTTTTTCTGTTCGGCCTAAAACAAAGGGAGCTTATGAAGCACCTTGGCCTGATAATAGAAAAGGACCCCAGGAAAATTAAAATCCAGCCCGAAGAGGTATCCGGCAAAATGGTAGAATGGCTTAACCACAGCTCCCATTGGCGGTTCGACTTTTCTTACCGCAATATGCTGGGCTACACCGGTCTGCGCAGAGAGCAGGCCGAGGCCTATTTTAGCCAGATGGGCACAGACTTCAGGCTGTGGAAACTTAACTATCGGCTAGAGATAGCAAAAAAGAGGCTCCTGGAAGACAGGAGCCTTAAAATGGATGAACTTTCCAAGGATCTTGGTTTTAAGGACAAGTCCAACTTTTACCGGCAATTCCGCCAGAAAGTAGGGATGACCCCCAGAAAGTGGCGGGAGAACAACGGTTACCCGGAATAAGAGCCATCCCCTATCTGTGGGCAGGCCTAAGCAGGTCCAGAACCACCTTAACGGGATTGAAGGTATCCAGAGGAACCTCTACAAAGAGAGTGTTCCAGTCGCTCATGGCGCCGTTCCAGAGGCCTGGCAGCTCAAGAGCCTTGAGCTCCCGTCCCTGATAACTCTTGGAACTGATGAAGCCTGCGTCCTCGTCTACATACTTGAGGAGGTCGAATTTCTCTCCATTGTAGCGCCTTAGGCTGCAAACCAAATCTACGGGATTAAAGTGAGTAACCTGGGACATAATGAACCCGTACTGAGGGTCTTCCTTGTTTATCTGAACGCTCTCCAGAATCTGCAGGTTGGTAGAACCGTCTTTGCCGGCAACTACAAAAGGACCGCCGCCAGGCTCGCCCTCGTTCTTGACCATTCCGCACACACGGATAGGCCTGTCCAGCTTGCTCTTTATAAGAGCCACCCTCTCCATAGGATTGGTGCAAAGCGGCAGCTGAATGCAGAGCTCACGGTCCAGGAAGGCCTCTGCCCTGTCGCAAAGCGAATGTGCGGCAGGCGAAAGCGGGTTGGGCAGGGAGTCAAACTCACGCAGCAACTCAAAGATTTCATCCCTAAGCTGCAGGCACTTACCCATAAGCACCTTTTTATATTTGGCGGTAATGGGAAGCATCCTCTCCATAGAAACATTATCTATATTTTTGATGGATACCAACTCTGCATCTACATTATTGAGATTGTATATCAGGGCTCCGTGGCCGGCAGGGCGGTGTAGTATGGAACCATCGTCCGTTTTAAAAGGCTTGTTTTCCATATCCACGGCTATGGTGTCCGTTTCCTTGTCCTGGTAGGTGAACTCAATGGAGTACTTTACGCCATACCTTTTCTCATACACATCCTTAACCTTGGCAAGAGCCTCCTTGAAGAGGTCTGTATGCTCCGGAGAGATGGTGATGCAAAGGTTTACGGAGCCGTCGTCGTTACGCATATAGTCCTGAGCCTCTACAAGATGCTCTGCCAGAGGAGTGCGAACCTCGGTGGGGTAACGATGGAAGTCCAGAACGCCCTTGGGTTTGGCGCCATAGCCAAGTCCGGGCTCCAGAAGCAGGGTTGCAGCCACTTTTTTTGCATAGGAGAGCCCAGCCTCCGGCTTACCGAAGGTGTTCTCTGAATAAAAGGCAAAGTCCGCAATACTTGAAGCCAGTTTCATAACGGGGGCGTCGGCGGGCAGAGAATCGCCCTTTTCCAATTTTTCAAGCCCGGAGAAGATGTCCTTGAACATTCTGGAAGCCGCGCCGCTTGCCGGCACAAACTTGCATTTCCCGGCCACTTTGGCGGTATCTGCATATTTTACAGCTTCTTCCTCCTGCTGGGGAGTAAGAACGGTAATTCCACGCTGGGGAGTTGCAGCACCAACTATTTTCATCCAGGGGAACCCTTTTTTAAAACGCTCTACTTGTTGCTGATCTTTAAGTGTTAACATTGGGAAGAAAAGTTAGTTATAGTCTATGTATATTTCCCTGCGGTAACTATATGCCTCACGGTATTCTTCAAAACCGCGAGGGTCTAGCCTGAACAGGAAATCATCTGTAAATATAGGATAATTATAGGATAAAACCGATGCTATTTCTCCCTGGCTAAGCCCGGCAAGATGCAGTTTTACAGCGCTTGCAAGAGGCGAATTATCAGATGGGAAGAACTCGTACAGGGATTCAATTTTAAGGAATCGGGCCGTTGCACGCACCACTGCGGCCGTAGCATTCATTTTCCCCTGATAGGAATACCCGGCAATATGAGGGGTGGCGATATCTACCTTTTCCATAAGGTCGATGTTTACATTTGGTTCGCCTGTCCACGTGTCGATGATTACAGGGCCCAGCCTTGGAATTGCATCTATGAGGGCGGACTCGTCAACAATCTCCCCTCTGGAAGCGTTTATGAATATAGCTCCTTTTTTCATCTTCTTGAAAAACTTCGCATCGGCCATCTTGCGGGTTGTATCGTCCAGAGGCACGTGCATAGTAACTATGTCGGAATGTGCCAGAAGGTGCTTGAGGTCGCAGAAATCGTCCGGGTCCTCTTCCTTGGCACGGGGAGGGTCGCACATCAGGACCTTGAATCCCAAGGCCTTGGCCATAGCTACTACTTTCTTGCCCACGTTCCCTACTCCTACAACTCCCAGAGTCTTTCCCTTTAGTTTTATTCTCTTTCTGGAAGCAATGCCGTATAGGGCGCAGAACACATATTCCATAACTCCTCCCGAATTGCAACCAGGCGCATTGCGCACTATTATTCCGGCAGAATCGCACCAACTCATATCTATGTGGTCCGTGCCTATGGTTGCAGAAGCTATCAGCTTAACCTTTGAGCCCTCCAGCAATTCCCTGTCACACTTGGTACGGGTTCGGGTGATAAGGACGTCGGCATCCCGGACAGCATCGGCCACAATGGCATCGGATGTCAGATAAACTACATCGGCATAGGGCTCGAACAAACCCTCCATAAAGGGGATTGCCTTATCAACAATAATCTTAGGTTTAGGGGTCATCGTAAAACAATATCCTTTAAATATCCGCCGTTCCCGGAGCCCTGGAACAGGGGGTCTTCCTCCAGAAAGGCATTTATCTTTTCTACCAGTTCCCGCCGCCGGAAATACAGCTGCTGCCTTACCGCCGACGAGGAAATGGTGCAGTAGAGAACTCCGGCCTTCACATATTTGGACAATGTGAGAGGCGCAGCCCCGCTTACCATATCCCAGGCGTTGAAGACCAGCTGCCTGTCCAGCCCGGAAGAGAGTTTCATCTCCTTTATATATTCTCCTATGAGCCGGTCCATCGCAATGGCCTCTGACTTACGGAGTCTTGAATGATTACTGTTCACGGCCCACCTCCAATGCTTTAAAATGCCCGGCGCAGGCCTCGTAGTAAGTTCTGTCGCTTGTAATTTCGTCCACTATGGCCTGCATCCTTACCTTGTTGGAGTCCGTTATGAAAATCTGCCCAAAATCCTGCCCGGCTACCATCTTAAGAAGGTTGGCGATGCGCACAGGGTCCAGTTTGTCAAAGACATCGTCCAGAAGGAGGATGGGAGGGAAGCCGTACCCCTTTAGCAGAAGCTCGTACTGGGCAAATTTAAGGGCCACAAGAAAGGACTTCTGCTGCCCCTGGGAGCCGCAGGAGCGTATGGGATGGCCGTTAAGGGAAAAGATAAAGTCGTCCCTCTGAATACCGGTGGTGGTGTACCCGAACATAATGTCCTTATGCCGGTATTTGTCAAGAAGATCAGAGAGGGGGGCTTTGTCAAGGTCAGAGCTATAAGAGAGCCCTACCTCTTCCTTACCTCCGGAAATCAGCGAATAGTAATTCTGCAGAAGCGGGAGTATGTTAGCGGCGAATTCTTTTCTGGACTTGTAGATTCCGTCTGCAAGAGCGGACATCCTGGAAGAAAGCACGTCCAGAAGGCCCTGCTCCGGGGTTTGCTCCTTAAGGAGTTTGTTCCTCTGGGCCAGGAGGCGGTTGTATTGCTGGAGGGAATGCAGGTAGGCCGAGTCCATCTGCGACAGCACTGCGTTTACGAACTTTCGCCTCTCCTCTCCCGATTCGCTTACAAGGTTGGTATCGGCCGGAGAAACCAGCACTATCGGCAAAATACCTATATGGTCCGATACTTTCTTGTATGGTTTGTCGTCCCGGCGCATTTTTTTTTCTCCGGAGGCATCGACCTGTACCGCAAAGCGGCTTACCAGGCCGTCGTTCATCTGATAAGTGCCTGAGATAGAGAAACTATCGGCCCCATACCTAAAATTATACTTATCTACCCCGGAAAATGAACTTTTGGTCATTGAAAGATAATAAATCGCATCCAGGAGATTTGTTTTTCCTTCTCCGTTGTTGCCTGAAACACAGTTTACGTTGGGAGAGAACTCCAGTTCTGCCAGAGTTATGTTCCGGAAGTCTGCGACTATTATTTTTCTTAAGTATTGCACCTTATTAGTCTTCTAGAAGTGTCTTGTCTTGCAAATCTACTTTTTTAATTCAAATAAATCAAAGCGTATGGGATTTTTCTGTCAAATATTTAGTACAAATTGTGCTATTCGATATTTTTTTGTACTTTTGCAATTCTGTACGCAACAACAAGATTATAAGAGAAAAAACAAATATATTATGGCAAAAAAAGTTAACACAAAAGAACTGGAAGTTCTCCAGCAGGACAAACTAGAAGAAAATGTATCCAAAGTAGAGGAATTCTTCAAGAAGAACAAGAAAACCATCTCGACTTGCTTCTGCCTTGCAGTAGTAGTTGTTCTTGGCATTATGGCTTACAACAACTTCGTTCGCCAGCCTAAGATCAAGGAGGCTCAGGCTCAGGCTTTCCAGGCAGAGAAGTTCTTCCAGGAGGGCAGCTTTGAGCTTGCACTCAACGGAGACGGCGATATGCTTGGTTTTGAGCAGATTGCTCAGGAGTACGGCAGCGCAGCAGGAGAGAGCGTTTATCTTTACGGTGGTCTTTGCAACCTTCAGCTTGGCAACTGGCAGGCAGCCATTGACTGGCTCAAGAAGTATTCCGGCAGCGATGTTATCCTTGCACAGAGGGCTATCGCCGCTCAGGGTGACGCTCTTTGCGGGCTTGAGAAGTTTGAAGAGGCTCTTGCACAGTACCAGAAGGCAGCCGACTATGCAGAGAACGCATATTGCGCAGAGTATCTTCTTAAGGCCGGAGAGGTAGCAGAGCAGCTTGGCAGCCAGGCAAAGGCTCTTGAGCTTTACAAGAAAGTAAAGGACCTCTATCCTTCTACCCTTCAGGGACAGGTAATAGACAAGTATATTTCCAGAATAGAAAATGCACCTCTAAACTAACGGATTATGGGAAGAGCGTTTGAATTCCGCAAGGAAAGAAAAATGAAGAGGTGGGGCCACATGGCCCGAGTTTTCACAAAACTGGGAAAAGAAATCACCATTGCAGTTAAGCAGGGTGGTCCGGACGTAGTTGGTAACCCCAGGCTTAGGGCTCTCATTGCAGAGGCAAGGAACGAGAGTATGCCTAAGGAGAATATAGAAAGGGCTATCAAGAAGGCTACTGAAAAGAACGCCGGAGACTTCAAGGAGGTTACCTTCGAGGGATACGGACCCCACGGCATCGCTTATCTTGTAGAGACCGCTACGGACAATAACACCCGTACCGTGGCCAACGTTCGTTCCTACTTCACAAAGTGCGGCGGCTCCCTGGGTACCAGCGGCAGCGTTGCCTTTATGTTCGACCATAAATGCGTGTTCCGCATCAAGGAAGATCCTGCAAAGCCTATCGACATAGAAGAGCTTGAACTTGAGCTCATAGACTATGGTGCAGACGAGGTGTTCAAACAGGAAGTAGAGGACCAGGACGAGAACGTTACCGTAGAGATTTGCATCTACGGAGACTATACATCTTACGGTGCGCTACAGAAATACATAGAGGAAAATGGATATGAACTAGTTTCCGGTGGTTTCGAGCGCATTCCTAACGTAGATCTTAAAGACGTTACGCCCGAGCAGAGGGCTACGCTGGACAAGCTCACCAACCTTCTTGAGGACGATGAGGATGTTACCAACGTTTACACCACTCTAAAACCCGAGGAATAAACAAAATGTCCATACAACAGGAAAACATCAAAAAACTTACAGAACGCAGGGCTTCCGCAAAACTTGGCGGAGGAGAAAAAAGAATAGAGGCCCAGCATCAGAAAGGTAAAAAGACTGCCCGCGAGAGGATAGAGATGCTTCTCGATCCGGGCAGTTTTGAGGAATATGATATGTTTGTGCAACACAGGTGCACAAACTTTGGAATGGAGAAGCAACACTTTGACGGTGACGGAGTTGTTACCGGCTGCGGTACCATCGGCGGAAGACTGGTTTATGTTTTTGCCCAGGATTTCACCGTTTCCGGAGGTTCCCTGTCAAAGACTATGTCAGAGAAAATCTGCAAGGTAATGGATATGGCCGTGCGTAACGGCGCGCCCTGCATTGGCATAAACGATTCCGGCGGAGCCCGCATCCAGGAAGGTATTGACTCCCTGGCCGGCTTTGGAGAGATTTTCGAGCGCAATATTCTTGCCTCGGGCGTGGTGCCGCAGATTTCCGGCATCTTTGGTCCTTGTGCAGGCGGTGCCGTTTACTCCCCCGCCCTCACCGACTTTACGCTTATGGTAAAGAACACTTCCTATATGTTCCTTACCGGCCCGGCAGTGGTAAAGAGCGTAACCGGAGAGGACGTAGACCAGGAGAGCCTTGGCGGAGCCAGCGTACACGCCTCCAAGAGCGGCGTGGCTCACTTTGCCGCAGAGAATGAAGAAGAGGCCATTGCAACCATTAAGGAACTCCTCTCTTACATTCCCCAGAACAATATGGAAGAGGCTCCTGTTGTTCCTACCAATGACCCTGTATCCCGCGTAGAAGACAGCCTAAACGAGATTATCCCCGATAATCCCAACAAGGCCTACGATATGTACAAGGTTATAGGCGCAATAGTAGATGATGGAAAGTTCTTTGAGATTCACAAAGAGTTTGCAAAGAATATCATAGTTGGCTTTGCCCATATGAACGGCAGAAGCGTAGGTATCGTTGCCAATCAGCCCCAGATGCTGGCCGGTGTACTGGATATCAATGCTTCCCGCAAAGCTTCGCGCTTTGT
>CACYGW010000027.1 GCA_902774045.1 uncultured Bacteroidia bacterium | reverse complement strand
AGGTCGTAGTTGAAGATAAGCCCGAATTTGCCGATTGGTTCAAGCCGAGGATCCGTGGTGGCAGACCTATTCCCCGGAACGTCATACCCTATGATCTATTCCCCGGAACGTCATACCCCTGCAGATCGTAAGCGGTAAATAATCGGCGTCTTATGAAGCACCTCTTGTTTTGGTGGGATATACAGGAAGGATCATCACATGAATGTTTTAGTCCTAAACGGTTCTCCTTCAGGGAACAATAGCATTACTCTGCAGACAGTTTTGTTCATAGAGAAGTATTTCAAATCCTGTGAATTCCACATTCTTCATGTGGGGCAACGGATCCGTTCCTATGAGAAGGATTTTTCAGAGGCTGCAGCGGCATTAGGCAAGGCAGACCTGATACTGTTTTGTTATCCGGTATACACTTTTCTGGTTCCATCCCAACTGCACCGGTTTGTTGAGCTGATGAAAAACAGTGGTATTGATCTTTCTGGGAAATATGCTGCTCAGATAACCACTTCAAAGCATTTCTATGATATGACTGCGCATCAGTTTATCCAGGAGAACTGCCTTGATCTTGGGCTTGTTTTCATCGATGGCTTCTCTGCAGATATGGATGATCTTTTACACAAAAAAGGGCAGCGGGAAGCACTGGAATTCTTCCGATTTGTGTGCTGGAATCTGAAAGAAGATAAAAAGTCGATTTTGAAAAGGAAATCCGGGAAGGTTGTAATTGTAGCAGACTATCCTTCTTGCAAAGGTACCTGCAATCTGCTTAAAGAAAATCTCTCCGTATTGGTTCTTTATGGCGGTAGATGAGTGCTCGTTCTCCTCGGATGCCTTGGGCTTGAAGGCAAGGAGGTATTTTCCGGGGTGATACTTATAGTAAGTAACTTCTCCGGTCATAGGCCAGAAATTGGCGTGTACGTCAAAGAAATCCATGTAGATAGATACCTGAATGCACTCTCTCTTAAGATACTCGTTCTCAAAGGCTTTCTCCAGAATAACCACCTTTCCGTCTGCTACGGAAGAGATGATGCGCTCGGACCCGACTATGTTCCTGCGGGGTATTCTGTGAAAATAAACGGTAAAACAAGCCAGGCAGAAGAATACCGATGCTATGGGTATGGATACGGCCCAGAGGGGTATAAACCACAATGCCGCTCCTGCGATAAGGAGCGAAATTATACATACTTTTGCTATAGTACCGTGAGAGTCTTTGTCTATTCTCATATTTAAACAAGGTTAAGCAGTATCAAATATAAAACACCTACAGGAATGGCAAAAAGGGAACTGTCGAACCTGTCCAGAAGGCCGCCGTGTCCAGGGATGATTCCGCCCGAATCCTTCACATTGCTGCTTCGCTTCCACATGGACTCGAACAAGTCTCCGTAAACGCCTGCAACGCCCATGATTGCGCCAAGCACAAGGCAGTGCACTATAATAAAGGGCAGGAAGTTGGTGATGCTTAGGATAAGAGCCGCAAGGATGGAAGAGAATATGCCGCCCCAGAAGCCAATCCAGGATTTCTTTGGAGAAATCTGGGGGAATAGTTTCTTGCCGTATTTCTGTCCAAGGGTAATTCCAAATATGTAAGCACCTACATCAGAAGCCCATATAATGATGAAGAAGCCGAACATAAGCTGCCCGGAGTACTCCCCTCCCCGGAATACTACAAGATTAGAGAGGGCAAGGGGCATTGCAATGTAGATAAGGCTTGCAAGCACGTGGGAAAAATCACGGAAGTCACCTCTGTCGTGAGAGTAGAGAGATGCTGTCATAAGCACCGACATTGGCAGCAATGTAATGGCAATGTACTTGCCCGGAAAACCGTAAGACGCTACGAGAAAGGTGGTTACAAACATTGTTATTCCGGTAATTATAGCCAGAACCCTGCAAAGCAGGAATTTTGTACCAACCGTCATCTTTAGGAATTCCACAATCATTCCTATCATTACAAAGAGCATCAGCGCGCCGAATGTATACCGGTTAAGCAGAAGACCGGCCATCATCATCCCTATAAACAATACGCCAAAAATACTTCTCTTTACTGTATTAGTCATTATGCAGTTACTTTAGGTCCCAAAATCTCTTCTATATCCTCCGAGAGGATAACCTCTTTCTCCAGCAGTAAAGCTGCCAGTTTTTCAAAGGCCTGGAAATTATCTCTGATAAGTTTTTCTGTCTTCTTGTGAATGGATTCAACCAGTGCGCGAACCTCTGCGTCCATAAGTTCCGCAGTCTTCTCGCTGTAAGGCTTGATGAACTCGTAGCCTCGGGCTCCGGTAGAGTCAAAGAACGAAAGCTGGCCAACCTTGCTGTTCATTCCGTAGAACTGCACCATGGAGTAGGCCATCTGGGTAAGCCTCTCCAGGTCATTGAGTGCTCCGGTTGCAGGTTCTCCGTTAACTATCTCTTCTGCAACGCGTCCACCAAGAAGTACGCACATCCTGTCCATCATATGGGATTTGGCCAAAATCTTACGCTCAGAGGGCAGGTGCCAGGTAAGGCCCAGGGCCCTTCCGCGTGGGATAAGGCTAACTTTAAGGATGGGATCGGCATAAGGAAGCAGCCAGCCCACCAGGGCGTGACCGGCCTCGTGATAAGCCGTGGTGCGCTTCTCTGCTGGAGTCATTATGGTAGAGTTCTTCCTCTCCAGACCGCCTATAATACGGTCTGCGGCTTCCATAAAGTCTTCCTGGGAAACGATGTCCTTATTCTTTCGGGCGGCTGTAAGCGCGGCTTCGTTACATACATTGGCAATATCGGCCCCGGAGAAACCGGAGGTGTGCTTTGCCATCTTCTCTATGTCGAAGGTAGGATCTACCTTGATTTTCTTCAGATGTACCTTGAAGATATCAACCCTCTCATTGAGTTCCGGGAGTTCTACGTCTATCTGCCTGTCAAAACGGCCGGCCCTCATAAGCGCCTTGTCCAGAATATCGGCCCTGTTGGTGGCCGCAAGAATGATTACTCCTGAGTTGGAACCAAAACCGTCCATCTCCGTGAGCAGCTGGTTAAGGGTGTTCTCACGCTCGTCGTTACCGGAGAAGCCGGCGTTCTTGCCGCGGGCGCGACCAACTGCGTCAATCTCATCAATGAAAACAATGCAGGGGGCCTTGGCTTTTGCCTGGGCAAAGAGGTCTCTTACCCTGGAGGCGCCTACGCCCACGAACATCTCTACAAAGTCAGAACCGGAAATGGAGAAGAAAGGAACGTTGGCCTCCCCTGCCACGGCCTTTGCCAGCAGGGTCTTTCCTGTTCCGGGAGGGCCCACAAGAAGGGCTCCTTTGGGAATCTTGGCGCCAAGGGAAGTATATTTCTTGGGGTTCTTAAGGAAGTCTACAAGTTCCATAACTTCCTCTTTTGCACCGTACAGACCGGCAACATCCTTGAAGGTAACGTTTACCTGTTTCTTGTCTGCCAGCTTGCCCGTGGATTTTCCTACGTTGAATATGCTTCCTGCGCCTCCCTGGCCCATATTGCGATTGAATCCACGTATCATGAACATCCACATTGCCACAAAGAAGACGCCCATGATAACCCACTGGATAATGTCGCTCCAGTCAGTGTTGTCATTTTCCATCACTACCTTGAAACGGCGTTCTGCGGGCAGTTGCTGGTTAATCTCCTCAAAAGTGGCTTCGGGGTCAAACTTGCCTGATACCATAAAGTCAAACTGGGGCGAGCGGTCCGGATACACATTCCCGAACCTGTCCAGATACTTTTCTACGCTCTCCGGCCTAAGGCTTACCGTGCCCCTGAAGTCATTTCTTACGAAATTAATCTGGCGCACGTCCCCGTTCTGGAGCATCTGTTTAACTTCCGGCCACTCTGCCCTTTGCACCTGGAAGCCCCTGTTAGAGAACAGCAGGTAAAAAATGCCCAGCACAAGAAGGAAGTAGAACCAGGAAAAGTTAAATGTTGTCTTTTTATTTTTAGGCATTTACTCTTTCTCTTTAAATGATTTTTTCTTCATCGCCGCCCTAACCTTAGAGGATGCCTTGGGTTTTACCCTTGCCTGGGCCTCCTGCACAGGGGCTGCAGGCACGTCCGTGAACCTGCGAACCTTGGCATCTGCCCAAAGGTCTTCCAAACGGTAGAACTGGCGATATTCGGTAAGGAAAATGTGAACGACTACATCTCCGTAGTCCAGTATAATCCAGAAACCATTTTCCAGACCCTGCATTCTAAGGACTTTCTTGCCTGCCTTTTCTTCCATCTTTACCAGAACGTTGTCAGCAATGGCGGCAACGGCTGTGGAAGAATCTGCATTGCAGATTACAAAATGATCGCAAATGGCTGTGCCAATGCTTCTTAAATCGAGGGACAGAACATCTGATGCCTTCTTTTCCAGCATTGCATCAGAAATGATTTTAACCGGGGATATTCTCATTATTTATTAAATATCGTATTTTTGCATCTACAAATATAATAATAATTCTGCAAGCAACGAAAGTTAGAAGCAAAATATTGTGGTTTAATACGCTTGATTCTACCCAGGAAGAGGTCAAAAGGCGCGTGGAAGAGTTGGATAACGCTTCCGTAGTGGCTGCATTGTATCAGACCGCAGGCAAGGGGCAGCGTGGCAATAAGTGGAGCAGCGCCACCGGAGAGAACCTTACCTTCTCCATTCTTATTAAGCCCGGCAGAGACGGAGCGCCCCCCATCCCGGCCGCCTCGCAGTTTAACCTTAGCATAGTATCCGCGCTGGCAGTGAAGGAATTTCTGGAAAGCATCGGCATAAATTGTAAAATAAAATGGCCCAACGATATCTACGTGGGCAATAAAAAGATATGCGGTATGCTTATAGAGAATAAATTGGATTCCTGGGGTATGGTCGCGCACAGCATCATAGGAATTGGAATCAATATAAACCAGACCGCCTTTCCTCCGGAACTTGTAAATCCCACCTCCGCAGCCCTCCAACTTAACAGGTCCTTTGATATAAGGCCGCTCCTGGAGGATTTTATGGCAACATTTACCTCCGTGCTGGAAGAGTTTATTATTCAGGGGGCCGATAGTTTAAGGAAGCGTTTCCTTGAGAGTCTTTACCGGCTGGGGGTGAAGCACACTTACAGAGACCTTGGCACCGGCTCTGAATTTACGGGGAAAATAATAGATGTGGGGCCGGACGGCAGAGTAATAATAGAGCTGCAGGACGGAAAGACCAAACCTTTTTCTTTTAAAGAGATAGGCTACATTATATAAATTATTGATTGGGGTTTATTTCTCTTCTTCCGGGATTGATTACTCCCCTTTCAGAGACTTGCATACGCGGGCCGGTTCCTCTGCCCTGAATACAGAACTTCCTGCAACCAGAATGTCTGTCCCGGCCTCTGCCAGAGCCTTGGCGTTTCCCTCGTAAACTCCTCCGTCAACTTCTATAAGGCAACTTAGTCCCTGCCTTTTAATCTCTGCCTTTACCTTTGCTATCCTCTCTAAAGACTCCGGGATGAATTTCTGCCCCCCGAATCCGGCAAATACGCTCATAATAAGCACATAATCGGCATCCTTAAGATAAGGGAAAAGATTTTCTACGGGGATGTCCGGGTTAATTACAAGACCGGCCTTGACGCCAAGCGACTTAAGCTCCTTAAGGAGTTCCGATGCGTCCTTTCCGCCAAGGCGGGCGGCCTCCAGGTGAAAACTAATCATGGAGGCCCCGCTCTGTGCAAACCGCTGGAAGTACTTCCACGGGTTAACTATCATAAGGTGTACGTCAAGAGGCTTGGTACTAATCTTGGCAACTGCGTCCACAACCGGGAAGCCAAAGGAAATGTTAGGAACAAGACTGCCGTCCATTATGTCCAGATGCAGAATGTCTGCATTCTCGTTAACAATGGAAACGTCCCGCCCCAGATTAAGAAAATCAGCGGCCAGAAGCGATGGAGCCAGTAATACACCCATAACAGTTAAATTTATTTGGAAGGATAGCGTTTTACAACCTCGTCAAGGTGGAGCACGAACTTATCAAGCGAGGCCAGTTCCAGCCGTTCTCCCGGAGCATGCACACCGCGGAGCGTGGGGCCGAAGGAAATCATATCCAGATCCGGGAACTTCTCAAGGAAAAGCCCGCACTCAAGTCCGGCGTGAATGGCCTTGACCTCCGGCTCATTGCCAAAGAGATCTACATAGGCATC
This sequence comes from uncultured Bacteroidia bacterium, assembly GCA_902774045.1. Lineage (GTDB taxonomy): Bacteria > Bacteroidota > Bacteroidia > Bacteroidales > UBA932 > Cryptobacteroides. Next base: position 10,687 of record CACYGW010000027.1, on the reverse strand, counting down.
GCGGCTTAACTTGAGAACCTCAGAGGCCAGATTAGGCTTCCAGCCGGGATAAGGGTCTGTTCTCTGCACCTTGGCACCCGCTAACTTAAAGCAGGCCTCTATCTTGTCTGCAATAAAATCCTTTGCACTTTCTACGCTGCTTCGCTGGCTTGTGCATACAGAGATTACCTCACCTTCCATCTTTACCGAGGCCAGATTGTTGGATGTCTCTACAAGCCCTGGAATATCCTGGCTCATTGCAAGAACTCCATGATGTACTGCAACGAGGGCGCTTACGAGTCTTCCGGCAGTATCGGCATCAATGGCATCAGAAGAAAGGAGTACCTTCTCGCATTTGCCGGTTACGGCAGGATCGGACACTGCAAATTCTGCCGTCAGAGCCTTTACGAAGGCCTGGAAGTCATTGCAAAGCGCAGACTCATCCCCAGGGGCAACGGCCAGGACAGCCTTGCACTCGCGGGCAATAGCGTTGTGCTTATTGCCACCATCGACAAGAACTAGCTGATAATCTACCTTTTTACTCTCTTCAAAGAGGAATCGGGCCATCTGCTGAACCGTATTGCAACGTTCTTTGTTGATATCATCCCCGCTGTGGCCACCCTGTGCCCCGAACAGATGAAGTTTCACGCCTGCGGCGCCAGGTTTTATTTTTTCTGGCCGATAGTTAAAGGACGCCATAGTATTAACGCCTCCAGCGCAGCCCACGAAGAGCTGGCCTTCATCCTCGGAATCAAGGTTGACCAGAGTCTTGCCGGTAAAGAAACCGCTCTGCAGGCCCATGGCCCCGTCCATACCTGTCTCTTCTGATATTGTGAACAGACACTCAATCTTGGCAGAGGGAATATCGCTTTCAAGGATGGCCAGACAGGCTGCAATGCCAATGCCGTCGTCAGCGCCAAGGGTTGTGTCCTTTGCCACCATCCATCCGTTCTCTATCACATATTTGATAGGGTCCTTGGAAAAGTCGTGCTGAACACCGTCGTTTTTCTCGCAAACCATGTCCTGATGTGCCTGAAGCACGATGGCGGGAACATTCTTCTTTGCAGGATCCGTAGCCTCGCGGGTTATGAGGACATTGCCCGTTGCGTCTCTTTTTGCCTCAAGGCCAAGTTTGGCCGCATAGGCAAGAAGATAATTGGTCATAGGCTCCTCGTGGCCCGACTCGCGCGGAATTGCGGTTATCTCACGGAAAATTTCCAATACTCTCTGGGAAGTCATATCTTTAATTTAATTAGTTTTATAAAAAACAAAAGTGCGCCTTTAGCGCACGACAACAAGAAGTTTCTCTATATCCGCCACATATTGCTTGAACTGTCTGTCGGTAGATATGAGGTCTGCTACGGTAGAACAGGCGTGCATTACCGTTGCGTGGTCTTTGCCGCCAAGTTCAGACCCTATGGTATTCAGCGAAACGCTAAGAAGGTTACGGGATACGTACATTGCAATCTGGCGGGCCTGCACAATCTGGCGCTTGCGGGATTTGGACAGCAGGGACTCGCGGGTAATGCCAAAATACTCGCACACAGTCTTCTGCACCGTATCCATACTAAGGGTGTTCTCTTCCTCGCTTACAAGGTTTCCTGTAACCTCGCGGGCCAAATCTATGGTAATCTCTTTATGAGAAAGGGTTGCATGGGCTATAAGGGAGATTAGAACGCCTTCCAGTTCCCTGAAGTTGGATTGAATGTGGGAAGCCAGCCATTCCAGGACTTTCTCGTCTATGCTCACGCCTTCCCTAAGGCTCTTTGCGCGCAGCATCTGAAGGCGGGTCTCGTAAGATGGTCTGCTAAGCTGTACGGAAAGACCCCACTTCATTCTGGAAAGAAGTCTTTCCTCGAAATTCTGAAGGTCTACGGGAGCGCGGTCAGAAGTGAAGATAAGCTGCTTTCCGTTCTCGTGCAGGTGATTGAAGATATTAAAGAATGCCTGCTGTGAGCCCTGGCCAAGGAGGCCCTGGATGTCGTCCACTATAAGAACGTCTATCTTCATATAGAAGGCCAGGAAGTCTGTAAGTTTGTTACGGACGTTTACGGCATCCATGTACTGAATCTTGAACTCGTTTCCTGTAATATAGAGGACTACAAGATCCGGGAACTTCTCTTTAATCTCTATTCCAATGGCCTGGGCCAGGTGGGTTTTACCAAGACCGGGGCCTCCGAAGAGGAAAAGAGGGTTGAAACTTGTTGTTCCGGGAGCCTGGGCTATGCTCTCCCCTGCCGTAATGCCAAGCTTGTTGCACTCGCCCTCTACAAGATTGCTGAAACAATAGGCCGGATTAAGCCTGGGGTTAATCTGAATCTTCTTTAGCCCGGGGAATACGAATGCACCGGGATTACCGGATGTGGGATAGGTATTTACCGATACCGGCTTGTTTACCGGAACCGATGTCTCCTGTGCAGGGTACTGCATTGCGGGCTGGGACGATACCGGCCTTACCTGGTAGAAAAGCCTTGCATCCGCACCTATCACCCTGTGCATTGTTTTCTTTATAAGGTCCAGGTAAGTGTCTTCCAGATATTCGCGGAAGAAGTTGGTAGGGACCTCCAGAGTGAGGGTAGAGTCCTTGAAGGAGACGGCCTTAAGGGGTTTGAACCACATATCGAACTTATGGGGATCAATGATTTGCTCAATGATCCTCAGACAATCGTCCCAAACTGTGATATTTTTTACCTGACTCACTTAAAAAACAATACAAAACCTGCCATACAGAGGCTAAAAAAACACCAAAGGTTTGCGAAAACGTTTTACCTTTGATGGCTATGCAAAGATGGAGCAAAAAAAAATAATAAAAAATTATTTTTCCTATTGTATATTAAATTTTTTCTTTTGATATTAATAAGAGAAAACGGAATTTTTGCCTATTTTATATCCTCCTATTTATCAAACACTTACGTCTTAAAATATACTCGCAGGTACGCCACAAGGCAATATCTTATTTAGAATAATTTTAAAATAGTCAAATACAATTTTTAGGCTTCTTGCGGCCTTGAAATGGCTAAAAATCATGTTTATTATTTGGCTATTTCTACCATTTCTCCATCGGTCTTTACAAAAAACGCTTGAGGAAACGTTTTTTTAATCCGTTTAAAAATTTCACGCGCTTTTTTGGGATCGCTGTCGGTGCCCGCGATATACTTGTAAAGATTGCCTACTTTCACAGCAATTACCTTGTATCCCTTGAAGGCGCTGTCGTTCCAAGGCAGCAGCTTGCTGCCGGCCAGAATCTGCGTGCCGTAGAGAACCTGAGCCTGAGACTCTTCTTCTACGAAAGAAGGCGCTTCACTGGAAGAGGAGGAAAATACATTCTGGTCAAAACTGGTCTTATATGACTTGAAGGCCTTGAAAAGGCATCCTGCAATCTCCTTGCGGCCTGTATCGGTGGTAAGGGTGGCCATATCGTTTGCATTGGTAATATAGCCGCACTCTATAAGGACAGCCGGCATAGAGGTAACCTTGAGTACATATAGGCTCTGCTGCCAGATGCCGCGGTCTTTCTTAACCGGACCTTTTTTCATTTCCCGCTGCACCCTCTCGCCAAAATCAAGGCTCTGTTCCAGATGGACATTCTGGGCCAGGGTAAAAATCATTGTAGACGACGGATCATTGGGGTCTATGTTAAGAGCCTCCCCTACCTCTTCTGCAGAGAACGCCGCATTTTCCCTGCGGCAAACCTCCATATTCTCCTTGAAGTTATCCCTGGAAGGGTCTCTGGATTCTCCCAGGCAGTGCACGGAAAAGCCGGAAACATCTTTCTTGCCGCCTATGGCGTTAATGTGGATGGAGATGAACAAATCTGCCTTGGCATTATTGGCAATATCGCCCCGTCGCTTTAGGCTTACATATACGTCCTTTGTCCTGGTCATCACTACTTTTACATCGGGATAGGCCTCCTTAATCTTCTTCTCAAGGGCCTTGGCAATGTCTAGGGTGAAATCCTTTTCGTTATATCTCTTGCCTTTATATTTGTTGACGGCACCGGGGTCCGTTCCGCCGTGACCGGCGTCGATGCAAACTACCTTAAGACCGGATGTGCCGGATTGAGCCGCCGCAAAAGTGGGAAAAATCATTGCAACAGCAATAAAATAAAGCAAGAATGTCTTATGAATTTGTGAAATTCTCAAAATGGTAATATCTTTGTTGATTGCAAATTTAATAAAAATCCTTTTTAGGATGCAACTATCGTATAGGAAATACATACATACCTGCTTGAAAGGCATTATTACCGTGTCTTTTACGCTGCTCTTTTTTTTTGCAGGGCAGGGAGTTTCCTATTCCCAGAATAGAAAGAACGACAGGAACAGGTTCAATCAGGCCGTAGAGTATAAAAAGGACAGCATAGTTCTCTCGGACTCCCTGCGCGCCATAAGAGATTCCCTTCATAGGGTAGATTCCTTATTTAAAATTGACTCTGCAGAGATGCAGAAACACAGTTCGCTGGACTTCCCGGCCTTTTCTACCGCCAAAGACTCCGTTGTGGATGTATTCAGTAACGGCAGGCGTATAAGAAAGTATTACGGGGATGTTTCCGTGACCTATGGCGATATGACTCTCAAGGCAGAGTATATGGAGTACGATATGAAGACCGGCATCGTCTATGCCTCCGGTATCTACGACTCCATTAAGCAGGAATGGAAGGGCTTGCCGGAAATGACCCAGGGCCGCGATACCTATAGAATGGAGGAACTGCGCTATAACTTTAATACGCGCAAGGCACGCATAACCAATATGATTACCCAGCAGGACGAGGGTCTGCTCCAGGGCACGAAAATCAAGATGCTGCCGGATAAGTCCATAAACATAAGGGGCGGTCAGTACACCGTCTGCGACCTGGAAGAGCCTCACTACTACCTGTTTCTTACCACAGCCAGAACCCTTACCAAACCAAGCAGAAAGACTGTGTTCGGCCCGGCCTGGCCGGTGATAGAGGGGGTTCCCCTGCCTATTGCAATCCCCTTTGGCTTCATACCTAAAAGGCCAAGCAGGGCAACTGGTTTGCTTATGCCTACCTTCGGAGAAGAGAGTGCCCGTGGCTTTTACCTCAGGGACCTGGGAATGTACTTCGTATTCGGAGACCATCTGGACCTGTCGGTAACGGGAGACTACTATACCCTTGGTTCTTGGGGTATTGACATAAACTCCAGATACAAAGTTAATTACAAGTTTAACGGTAATTTCTCCATAATTCTGTCTAATGACCAGACGGGTCTGAAGGGCAGTACAGACTTTTTCCAAACGCGAAACTTTTCTGTAAAATGGTCTCACAGCCAGGATGCCAAGTTTATCCCGGGAACTACGTTCAGCGCATCGGTAAACTTCTCCAGCCCTTCCAACAACAGGTATAATTCCAGGTCAATTACCGAAGCTCTGCAGAATCAGGCATCGTCGTCCGTGTCATTCTCCAGAAACTGGAACGGCAAGTACAATCTGTCCGTGAATATGCTGCACAGCCAGAATTCCAGAGATAGTTCCTACACCTTCACCCTGCCTAATATTACCTTCTCCGTATCAAGGTTCTATCCTTTCAAGAGGAAGGTGCGCGCAGGCAAGGAAAAGATTTATGAGAAAATTTCCTTTGCATACAATACCACCCTGCAGAACAAGGTTGCATTCAAGTCGTCGGAGTTTATGAAAGGTGACTTCATGAACAAGTTCCAGAATGGTATGACTCACTCATTTAACATAGGTCTGCCCAGTTTCTCTGTGCTCAAATACCTTAACGTGAACCCCAGCGTGACCTATGGCATGAACTGGTTCTTCAAGAAGAACGAGTATGAGTATAACGAGGAAACGGACAAGGTAGAACTTGTAGAGGGCAAGCAGTTCGGGCATTTTGGAGCAACGCACAACTATTCTTTTGCTATGTCGGCAAGTACCAGGATTTACGGTACCCTTAACTTTGGAAGGAATAAAAAGATTCAGGCCATAAGGCACGTAATCTCACCGTCGTTCTCCCTGTCCTTCAGTCCGGATAAGGCCAAGTCCTTCAACGGATACCGTACCTTATATTATACCGATGCTTCCGGAGCGGACAAGGAATACCAATATAATATATATTCAGGCCAGCTGTACTCGCCTCCGGGCAAGGGCAAGTCTGCCACGGCCAGCATTTCCATTGGTAATAACTTCGAGGCCAAAGTGCGGGATCTGCGCGATACCACAGGAAAGGGCGTAAAGAAAGTTAAGCTTATAGACCAGCTTAATATTTCTACCGGTTACAACTTCCTGGCAGACTCTATGAGGCTTAACAACATTGGCGTAACAATGTCCACCAATATATTCGAGAAGGTGGGAATAAACGCCAATGCCAACTTTGACCCTTACGCCATAGACTACAAGGGCCGAAGGTACAATAAGTTATATGCGTCGGAAAAGGGCCTTCTCCACCTTGCAAGGCTTACCTCCCTTAGCGCATCTGTAAGCTTCTCACTTGCCGGAAAGGGAGAGTATAAGGGTAACGATGGCTCCAAGACCGCTGGTAACGACGGCAACCCTACCACGGCAGACTATTACAGGAGGATTTACTATCATCCTATAACAGGAGAGTATATTCCGGGCGGATGGTTATATTATACAAATCCCAATGTGCCCTGGTCTTTGAACTTCAGCTACAACTTCTCTTACAATAAGACTTATCAATACACCAATAATCAGCTTATTGCCAAAAAGACCTTCCTGCAGACGGTCAACCTTACCGGCAATATTCAGGTTACGCCAAAACTGGCCCTGAACGCCATTTCCAACATTGATTTGTCTGCTATGAAGATTACAACTACGCAGTTATCGGCCACATACGACCTGCATTGCTTTAATATTGCCGTGCAATGGGTTCCAATGGGTAATTGGCAGAGCTGGAGCTTTAGGATATCGGCAAACGCATCGGCGTTGGCAGACCTTCTTAAGTATCGCCGCAGTTCCAGTTTCTGGGATAGATAAATTTGGCCTGTTGTTTTTTAAAATTGTAGTTAAATTCAATTTTATTTGTATATTTGCGCTGTCAAGAATTCTCCGCTTAATCTAATTGTGCAATCGCACCGGAGTATTCCCATTTGAACCTTAGTTCGACTAAAACTATAATTAAGATTTTTATGCCCCACTCTTTGTTTGAATTGAATTCAATGTCCCTTGAGCAACTTAAAGAGGTTGCTGTCGGTATTGGAATCAAGGTTACAAAAAAAATGACGGCCGAGGATATCGGCTATGCTATTCTTGATCAAGAAGCTATCATGCAGTCAAAAAAACCTTCACAGGCTCCCGGAGCTGCATCTAATAATAAGAAAAGAGGCCGTCCTCGCAAAGAGGACAAGTCTGCTTCAAAACCTGTAGAACCTAAGGCCGAGGAGGTTAAAGTTCCTGAGGCAAAAGCCCCTGAAAAGCCGGCAGAAGCAGCCCGCAAATCTGGCAGAAAAGGCCGCGTAAAGGAGGCCAAGGCAGAGCAGGCTCCTATTCAGCAGCAGGAGGTTGCTGCCGCTCCCGTACAGGAAAATAAACCTGAAGTAAAGCAGGAAAACGGCAAAAAGGGCCCACGCAAGAACAAACAGAACAATCAGCCCGTAGTAGAAGAGCAGAATCAGCCTAAGGAGCCGAATCGTCCCGTAGAAAAACATCAAACTGTAGAGAATAATCAGCCCAAAGAGCAAAAGGCCCCGGTGGCAGAGAAAATAGAATTCGAAGGTACGGTAGAGGCTACCGGTGTTCTGGAGATTATGCCCGATGGTTACGGTTTCCTTCGTTCATCGGACTACAACTATCTTAATTCGCCAGATGATATCTATGTTTCCCAGAGCCAGATAAAGATAAATGCGCTCAAGACCGGTGATACGGTTACCGGAGAAATACGTCCTCCGAAGGAGGGCGACAAATACTTCCCTCTGGTTCGCATCAAATATATAAACGGCCGTACTCCGGAGTTCATCAGGGACAGGGTGCCCTTCGACTTCCTTACTCCCCTCTTCCCGGATAAGAAATTTAACCTTCTGGGTCACGGGCATGAGGCGGATATCTCCTGCCGCATAGTTGATATGTTCACACCTATCGGCAAGGGACAGAGAGGTCTTATCGTGGCTCAGCCTAAGACGGGTAAGACCATGCTGCTCAAGAGCATAGCAAATGCCATTGCAGACAATCACCCGGAGGTTTACGAGATTGTGCTTCTTATAGACGAGCGCCCCGAGGAGGTTACCGATATGAAGCGCAGCGTTAAGGCAGAGGTAGTTGCTTCTACTTTTGACGAGCCTGCAGAAAGGCACGTGAAAGTGGCCAATATGGTACTTGAGAAGTCCCGCCGTCTTGTAGAATGTGGCCACGACGTGGTTATTCTCCTGGATTCCATAACCCGCCTTGCCAGGGCCTACAATACTGTTCAGCCTGCATCCGGCAAGGTTCTCACCGGTGGCGTAGATGCCAATGCCCTCCAGAAGCCCAAGCGTTTCTTTGGCGCAGCCCGTAACATAGAAGGCGGCGGTTCGCTCACCATTCTGGCTACAGCTCTTACAGAGACCGGCTCCAAGATGGACGATGTTATCTTTGAGGAGTTCAAGGGTACCGGTAATATGGAGCTTCAGCTTGACAGGAACCTCTCTAACAGGCGAATCTTCCCTTCAGTGAATGTCGTTCTGTCCAGTACCCGCCGCGACGATCTTCTCTATTCGCCGGAGCAGGGTAACAGAATCTGGATTCTGCGCAAGTTGCTGGCCGATATGAATCCTCTCGAGGCTATGACCTTTATGCAAGGGCTTATGGACCAGTATAAGACAAATCTATTGCTTCTGGACAATATGAACAAGGTAAGTCCCAAGGACTAGGCCTTAATGTAAAATGCATTACTTAGAAGAAGATACAATAGCAGCGCCGGCCACCCTTCCCGGGACCGGTGCTCTTTCTATTATCCGTATCAGCGGCCCTCTGGCCCTTGATGCCTGTGGGAAGGTTGTATCTTTCCGGGGGGCTGGTCTGGCCGATACTGCCGGGGGGCGAATCCGATACGGGGAGGTTTTTGAGGCCGATGGTTCCCTTCTGGACACTGTGGTTGTGTCTGTTTTCCGTGCTCCGCATTCCTATACGGGAGAAAATTCCTGCGAGATTTCCTGCCACGCCTCCAAATACATAGTTTCCCGGATAATGGAACTGCTGTGCGATGCTGGCTGCCGTCTTGCCCAGCCGGGAGAGTTTACTCAAAGAGCCTTCCTTGCCGGTAAGATGGATTTATCGCAGGCAGAGGCTGTTGCTGATATTATTTCAAGTAGCAGTGCTGCTGCTCACAGGGTTGCTATGACTCAATTCCGGGGTGGATATTCCCAGGAGCTCCGCTCTCTTAAGGATAATCTTGTAGAGATGGCTTCCCTGCTTGAGCTTGAACTTGATTTCTCAGAGGAGGAAGTAGAATTTGCCAACAGGGAGCAGTTAAAATACCTGTTAGAGAAAATATCGGCCCATATAGATAGGCTAATCAGTTCCTTCAGACTTGGAAATGCTATAAAAAACGGTATCCCGGTTGCTATAGTTGGTCCTGTGAATGCCGGAAAGAGTACTTTGTTGAATGCTCTTCTTAACGAGGAGAGGGCTATTGTGTCCGATATTGCCGGAACTACACGCGACACCATAGAGGAGACTATGAATATAGGAGGGATTCTCTTTAGGTTTATCGATACTGCAGGGTTGCGGCAGACGTCGGAAACTATAGAAAGTCTTGGAATTTCCAGATCTATTGATAAGCTTTCCAAGGCCGATGTGGTGCTTGCCGTCATAGATTTGACTTCTACGTATGAGGAGTCATCTAAAGCGATACTTGAAGTTGTTCAAAAAGTGGATTTCAGCTGCCAGAAATTGGTGATTTTGCTTAATAAATGTACTTCCGAGGGGGTTAACAAAAATGTTAGCATATTAAACAATTTTGTTTCATCCCTTGATGTAAAAGCCGATACTTTCGTTATCTCAACCAAAGATAAAATAGGTATAAACGAGCTGCAAAATTACCTCTCTGAAGCCTTCAGCGGCCTAAATTCCATTGGCGAGGACGCTGTTTTGGTAACAAATATCCGCCATCTTGAGGCCCTTAACAATGCAGCCTCTTCACTGGCCGCCGTATCCTCCGGCCTGGTCTCCGGCTCCCCTACCGACTTAGTTGCCCAGGACCTCCGTGAGGCCATCTCATCCATCTCCTCCATAACCGGCGACACCATTACCCCCGACACCATCCTCCACCACATCTTCCGCAATCATTGCATCGGAAAGTAGAATATACCACTTAACTAATTGATAATCAATCACGGGTGAGCAATTTAGCATAGATTTGCACAACCACTGCACAACATAATTTAGATGCAGGCTGATAAAATTTCGATAAACCCTTAAAAAAGGTTGATTTCGGTTGTGCAGACGTTCAAGATTGCAGTAGTTTTCGCGAGGTTTCAGTGCTATGGCGTGGCGCGTTCCGGCATTTTTCGCGGATGTGTCGTGCATCGTTTTTAGGGGGTCGGTTGTGCAATTGCACAACGCCCCTCTCCCCCATTATGACAATGCCCGGGCAATCATCACAGAACACCCGGGCAAGAGATTACACCGATAAATCCGAATTTATTTGATGTTATTTGCGGCGGCCATGCGGAGCCAGAGCATCTCTGTTTGTCAAAGCCCAATCAATAATACCGTTCAAGGCCGGCAGGAAAGATTCTCCCAGTTCGGTCAAACT
>CACYGW010000026.1 GCA_902774045.1 uncultured Bacteroidia bacterium | reverse complement strand
AGCTCGCCGCTGCGGTGGGCTCTGGAAAATGGCCCTCCTCGCGGCGGCTGTCACCAACCACTTTTGTCAAGGTTACCAACCGTTTTTGTCAATTATACCATATAATTTCTACTCTTTATTAATTGTTTTGTGTCCTACTAAGTAGCAATATAAAGCTGATGGCATAAATAACAGTTTCTTTCCTTTATACTCGACTACGCCACTCATCCTCTTAGAAGTTACTATCGCTTCTGCTAGTTGGTTTTTACTCATAAAATCTTCAAGAGAATTCAAATCTCCTGGTTTACTGAAATAACGATCACTCCATTTTATTTCAACGAGCCACTGCGGCTTGAGTTTAATATCGTCGAGCCTCACAATATCTACTTCACCTTCTTTCTTCCCAATTTTCCAGTTGGCATAGAACAACTCGGATTCCCTTTGAAACCACTGCGCGAAGATGGCCGTTTCAACCATTCCGCCAAGGGCCTCATCCCCTTCCTTTAAGGGTGAAAACAAAGCGCAACGCAATGCAGGATTGGTCAGGTAAATCTTAAAAGCACTTACCCGCTGCATTTTTTTTGCGCATACATCAATCTTATGGACAATCTTAATAAGAAATGCTGATTCAAGATATGTTAAATACTTCCTTAGAGTCTCTTTTTTTATATTCGATTCTTTTGACAATGACTCATATGAAAACTGTGCTCCTGAACGATATGCTATATGAACAAACAAGCGATTCAATTCTTGAATATCTTGAATGCCATACAAACTTGGTAAATCCCGTAACAAAACCTTATCAACAATATCACTACGAATAAATTGACCTGGATTCTTCCGTATGGCTTGCGATAATGTAATCTCTGGATAGCCTCCATAGTTTATATAGTCAATAAAATGCTGATTAAGAACATCTATATCAATGCTATCGAATACTGACTGTTCCAATCCTTTCCAAATAATTGTTTTTGGACGGATTAAGTTATCATATTTTAAGAGATGTATATACTCTTCGAACGTAAGTGGAGGAAGCATAAAGTCGGAAAAACGTCCTGCCCCGCTTTCTATGCTTTTCACCTTTAGTGCAGCAGCAGCGGAACCTGATGCAATAAATCTAGATTGCCTATAACTGTCCGTTAAAGTCTTTAAGTGTATTTCCCAATCTTTGAGGTACTGTATTTCATCAAAAAAAACATAGTAGCCATTTGCGTTATTATCTTGAAGAATCTCACGAGCATATGCAAATAACTCTTCTAAACCAATATTGTTATATATTGGAGTATCAATAGAGAGGTATACAACCTTCTGAGGATTGACTCCGTCATAAAATAGCTTTTGTATTGTATGGAAAAGCATCACTGTTTTACCAACGCGTCGAGGCCCCATTAAAATTACGCTTCGCCTTACCTCTGGTTCACAAAGCAAACGATAGAAAGAGTCCAAATATAGACGCGGATTCATTTCTCTATAATCATCCTGAATCAATCCATTGACCCACCAAGGATTATCAAACCGCATCCTTGAAAGGATTTGCTCTTTTAAATAATCGTTCATATTACAAGTACTTTTAACAATGCAAAATTAAGTAAAATTTGCTTATATACAAAGAAAATGTAAAAATAAGCATATTTAATAATGCTTAATTATACAAATATGTAATATTAGCGATAAAATAGCTAAATTTAGATATTATTTTCAGTTTTTATGAGCGAAAGCCCGGCGTTCCGCAACTGATTTTTAGTTGGCCGGTCTCGGATTTAGTGTGAATAATATCGCTCAAGATTTATTATATTTGCAAGAGCTTCACTAATTTACGATATTATGTCACAGTCCCAGAAAGAAAAAAACATCAGGATGATGCATATCGTCAACCTGATGTCAATCGCCTATGCCGATGGTGAAATTGCCGAAGAAGAAAAAAACATCATTGTAAGTATCGCCCAGGACCTTGACCTCACGGAAGAGGAATTCAACCTTTGCTTCGAGCATTGGAAAAACACGGCAGAAGAGGATATACCCATCGCCATCCCCGAATCCGATGACGAACAGGTAGAATTCCTAAAGCATTTCACCCTTGTAATGATGGCCGATGGTTCAATAGAGGACAGTGAAAAGGAACATCTTGCCAAGATTGCCGATACTTTTGGATATGACCCGGATAAGGTTATCCCGGTTCTGATTGACGATGTTTATAATGAGTATTTTGCCGATAGTGACGAGGATGAGGACGAGGACGATGAAGAAGACGAGCTGTTCCAGGATACCGATGACGAATCGCAGCTTGAAATGGGCAAAATCGACCTTGAAGACAAGAAAATAGAGGAAGCCTTTGACGAGCTCTTCCTTCCGGCCCTCCGTAACGACGAGGCCTGTTCTTACTTTATGATTATCCCCAATACCGATACCCGCCTCTTCCGCCTAACGGAAGAGCAGATAAATTTGGTAAAGCAGGCTGCAGAAAAGGGCTATCCTCTGGCCTGGTACGTGCTGGGACGATACCATCAGGTTGTTAAACCGGAAAAGGGCTTTATTGCCAAGGCAAAACAGTGCTTTGAGAAAGCTCTTGATGGGGGCATAGCAGATGCCAAATGGGCTTTGAGCCGGCTCTATCTCTATGGCTATCTTGGACCGGTAGATTATGAAAAATACAGGGAGGCTCTGGATAAAGCTTTTGATGACGGCAGTATGCAGGCCTTTAAGCAGAAGCTATTCAATCTTATATATGGGGCCGGCGGCGAGAAGTGCGACCCTAAAACTGCCATAAAAGTTCTGGAGAATTTCCTTGGCAAGAATGAGGAATACGCCGCAATGTATCCCGATATGTGTTATCTTCTGGCCGAGGCCTACCGCAGTATCGGCAATAAAAATAAGGCCGATGGTTACTATGAAATGGCCTTGGACCACGGATATCTCGAAGCTGGTGCCAATAGGTTCCAAAACCGCGTAGAGGGGCCCGACAAGGATTTCTACAGGGATACTATGTCTGTGCTTCTGGATTTCGCCTGCGAAAATCAGGACCCGGCCGCATTCGTGGTTAGGTCTCAGGAGCACGCCTATAATTGCGACAAGGAAGAGGATAAAAAGAAGAAAGGGGATTGGCATAAAAAGATTAAAGAAGACCTCCTGGAGGCCGTTCGCCTTGGTAATGGCGATGCTGCCTATTATCTTGGCCTTTACCACTACAATGGTTCCTACGGCTTTAGCAAGGATGCCATGGTGGCTTGGGACTGGTTTATCAAGGGACAGGACCTTGAAAGCGGAATGGCATTCGAGGGTACTGCAAAGATGGTTGAGGAAGGGGTGCATCCTTCCGGAATGCCGGACGATTATCTTGATTATTGTCTGCGTGGTGCGCTGCTTCGTGGCGCGGCTAATTTCCAGGTGGGCGGAGATAAGGAACTACCGGTTGTATTTATTGTTAACCCCGACGGTGAAGCTACCATTTACAAATTGGATAAAGAGGAGTGGTACAAGCTTAATACTATTATCGGCTCCAAGCGTCTTGCGCCCGTGCGCGTAGATGCTCTTGACAAGATTGGCAAGGAGGCTGGCTTCAGCGACCATCTTGTGGCGTGGGTAGATATAAATGCTCTGCGCAAAGGCCTGCCGCTTAATAAGGCAGCATCGACATTCTACCCTGGAATAATCGCCGGAGATATGGTTATTTCCCTGGCCGACAATCTCTACGACCCTGTGCCGTTCTATGGTATAGATGAGGCAAAGACTGCTGCCGAGGCTCTGAAGGTTCAGGTTAAGGAGGTTATTACAGACCTGGGCAAAGTAAGTGAGACAAGGAACGATTCCTTTGATTACAGCAAGGTTAATCCTTACGTAGACAAGGGCTTCGTGGCTAGGATAGAGCCGGACGGCAAGGCTTACATAGTAGATAACAGTCTTGCAGTGTTCGCCCTTATAGAAGAGGAGATTTACGATCCTGCCCGTCTTAAGAAACTGCACGACATTGGCAAGAAGTTGGGCCTGGAGGGCCGTCTGACGCTTTGGACGGACAATTCTGCCCTTCGCAAACAGCTGGCGCTTTACAATAAGTTTACCAAGAACACCATCGCCTCAAAATACTATCCTGGTCCTGTTGCAGACAATGCCTTCCTTGCTATGGAAGACGAGGACGGCCGTATTATGCTCTTTGAAGATGCAGAGCAGCTGAAGCAGGTTTGTCTGGCCCTTGGCGTAAAACCTGACGATATTCAGAATCAATAGTCAGCATTATAAATTCTTAAACACAATTTTTCATTCAGGCTATGAAGATTACAAAGATTTGTTGTGTTATCCTGGGGATAAGTGCCGCTGTGTCTACGTGGGGACAATCAACCCGTTTTATCAATGGCGATGATTTGTATTTTGTGGTTAACGGAGCCCGCTTTAATATGAAATACGTCGAAGGCGGGACGTTCCGTATGGGCGACTCAATGGAGAATGCCTCGGGCGACAATAGTGACCCTCCCCGTAATGTCACTTTAAGCGATTACTGGATAGGGGAAGCAGAGGTTACCCAGGAGTTGTGGCAGGCTGTAATGGGCTATAATCCAAGTAATTTTACCGGTAATAATCAACTTCCTGTAGAGACAGTTTCCTACGATGACTGCCTGACCTTTATAAGCAAGCTTAACACCCTGACCGGGGAGACTTTCCGTCTGCCCACAGAGGCGGAATGGGAGTTTGCTGCAAGAGGAGGAAACAAGAGTAGGGGTTATATGTATAGCGGTGGCAATGAGGTAGGTATAGTTGCTTGGACCGGGTACAATAGCGGCGGCACTACATGCCCTGTCAAGACAAAGCGGGCCAATGAACTTGGAATATATGATATGAGCGGAAATGTAAGTGAGTGGTGCTATGATTGGTATGGGAACTACGGCACCGCTTCTGTTTCCAACCCCAAAGGTCCAGCCAATGGCACCTACCGAGTGACGCGTGGTGGATATTGGGGCGCCACTCAACTAGTCATTGTATGTGCCGTTTATCTTCGCTCTCGCACACAGCCCGCGGCAACTAGCGAAAACATCGGCTTCCGTCTAGCCTTATAGTTCTTTCCAAAACTATCAACCCGAAATTCACCTTCCACGGTGTTAGGCCACTGGCTAATTCCTGGAAGAACTACCATAAAATAATCCCGCGGAATTAGCGCGGGATTACTTTGAAACTATTTGGCTAAATAGAGTTTTTAGCTACTTTTCGCCGGTGCCGTTGCAGTCTGAGCAGCGGGTTTTCTTGACGCCCTCGCTGGAGCACATTGTGCATTCCAGATGGCCGGTTGCTCCGCAGGTGGGGCAGGCAATGCTGCCGGTCTTGCTGCACATTTCGCAATCTACATAGCCGCTTCCGCCGCACTTGCCGCAATTCTCGTTATTACCGTGGCACCAAGGGCAGCGAAGTTTTCCCTCGCCCCAGCAGGTAGTGCACCTGCGCATCTTATTGCCATTGCAGCCGTAGCACTCCCTGTAGCCTTTGCCGGCGCAGAACTGGCATTCCTCGTAAACATATCCCTGTCCCCCGCAAGTCTTGCACTCCTCGTCCATACTGGTAAGCAGGATAAGCATAAGCACAGCCGATGTGCATATACCCAAAGATTTAATAATGCGTTTCATACTCTTGAATTTTAAGGGGATTTATAACTGTAACAATTTATCAATCAATTTATCTGAAATTTCAGGAACATTTTGGCCGATAGTTTCTTTCACTATCAAAAATGATTCCATAGGCGAATGTACGGGCGCCATCGGCCCAACATCCCCAAACCTGGCAGCCCAGGGATTATCTATCTCCCAAAGGCTCCGTGGGTCGCAGAAAGATGATGTCTGCCAACCATTGTAATGAAGATCGGCACCCCTGTAAACTCTGGTAATATTCCCGGTCACTATCCTGCATTGCATTTGCAGGCGGGCCATCAGAGCATCTGCAGGCCCCTTTTTTATACCAAGGAGTTGTCTTACCTCTTTTATGCCGATACTGCCGTTCTCCGCCACGTAATCCAGCACCTTTTGCTGCTCCACCGTGGGTTTGTTCCCCGGAAGCGAAAGCCTCCAGTTCATCAGTTCCCTGTAAAGGCCAATGGTAGCAAAGGCAGCCTTTCCGCCCAGGAGAAATTTTCCGTACACAATTTCCCCGCTCTGGATGCAGTGAATCTTCCAGTCCCAAGGCGTAAGGGAGATATCCTCCTGGGTATCAAACCAGTTCTGGGCCGGAGTCATTTCCTCTATGGAGTAGCCCGGGACGATGTTTTCAAAGAAAGGTATTATGCCGTATGCGCGCACGGCATCAAGCATAGCCTCGGGACCTGTGACCCGGGGCGCAACCAAATTTCCTGCGTGACGGCTAATAGACATCTATTGCAAAGATATCAAAAATCTCTTATGTTTGTATAACAAACTATAAGGTAAAGTAACGGATAAATATTTGATAATATGGTTTCTATCGGATTGTTGATTGCAGTTGCAGCCGTGGTAGGGGCTCTGTCGGCCCTGGCAGTATATTCAATTCAGAAGGCAAAATATGCCGGCCGCCTGGCTGCAAAAGATGCTTCTATAGAGGGACTTACGCTCCTTAGGGATAACGAGAAAGCCCTTTATGAGAAGACGCTTCAGGACCTTAAGGCCTCCGGAGAAAAGGCAATAGAGGCCGCAAAGGCTCAATTGGCCCTGGAGAATGAGAAGACTCTTAAGGCCAGGGAAGAGTCCCTTAAAAAGGAAGCATCGGAAACCATAAAAAATATCACCCAAGACCTTGACAAAGATATCCGTTCTATGAAAGAGGCCTTCGAGGCCCAGAAAAAGTCGCATTCCGAGGATAATTCTTCCCTAAAGGAGAAGTTCGACGCCACCGTAAAGCAGATCCGCGAGCAGGCAGACAAAATTGGCGTAAGCGCATCGGACCTTTCCAACGCCCTAAAAGGCAAGAACAAAATGCAGGGAATCTTTGGTGAGACCGTACTGGAGAATATTCTGCGCAAAGAGGGGCTTACCAAGGGGATCGATTATGATTCTGAGTTTTATCTACGGGACTCCAAGGGCTCCATCATCCGTAACGAGGTCACCGACAAGCGTATGCGTCCGGACTTCGTCCTGCATTTCCCGGACAACACCGATGTAATCATCGACGCAAAGGTATCCCTTACTGCCTTGGCTGATTATTTTGAGGCCGATAGCGACGCTGCCCGCGCCGATGCCGCCCGCCGCAACCTTGACTCTGTGCGTTCGCACATAAAAGAGTTGGCATCCAAGGAATATCAGAAGTACGTGGAGGGGCGCAACTCCCTGGACTTTGTAATTATGTTTGTACCCAACTACGGGGCCTATCAGCTTGCAAAACAGGAAGATGAGAATATTTTTGCCGATGCTTTCCGTCAGAACGTCCTTATTACCACAGAGGAAACCCTGCTGCCCTTCGTAAGGCTAATCCGCAGCGCGTGGGTGCAGAAAGCTCAGATAGACAATATGAACGAGATTGTGGCCGCCGCGGGCCGTATGGTAGACAGGGTAGCCCTGTTCTGCGAAGAGAATGTCAAACTTGGCGCCGCGCTTGAGCGGGCAGCCAAGGTGTACGAAGAAAACACCAAGAGACTCACCGACGGGCAGAGCATCCTTAAGGCCGCACGCGACGTCAGCGCCCTTGGCATAAAAACCACCTCCCGCGAACTCCCCCCTGTAAAGGAATAGCGCTATAATTTCGGGTTGATGGAAGGCCCTATGTACCCAGGTGCCTAGAAGATATATCCTACACTTATCATCAATCTGGAAAAATCCTTACGTGTAATGATATATTGAGCAGATATATTGAAATGTCTTAAAAGAATAACTCCTAATTGAGGAGATAATAAGGCATAACATTTCTTTCCGTCATTAAATACTCCTCTATTCATATTATCAACAGTAACACCAACACCAGCACCTATATAAGAATCCATATGTGATGATATTGGGAAATTATAATTGATAGAAGGTAGTACAACAAAAGACCTTCCATTGAAAGGCGAATTGGTATATTCTTCCATTGCCACCGAGTAACTTTCGTAGCTGAGTTTAAGTTTAGCACTCAGTGGACTGTTAAAGAAATTATATGTCCCACTTAAATATAAACCTATACGATTCTCTGAATTGCTATCTTTTTTCAATCCTATAGGATAATTAAGGCCCGTTTCTATTTGGAATGGTTTCTTTTGTGCAAATGCAACACAAGAAAAACTAAACATCATCAATAATATCCATCCTGTTTTTAGAGTGGTTTTCATAAAAATTTTTAATGCGTTTAGAGTTAAATTAATAAACATTTGTGCAACACATTTGATAAATGAGGCATGTTTCAAATTTTTTTTCACTTTTGTATATTTATCCCAAATATTATACCTGTACATACGTATTATGAGGAAAATTTCTATACTTATTTGTTTAATCGCTTCTGTAGTAGTTGTTAGAGCGCAGGACGCAAAATCTTTTTACAAAAACAGGGTCTCCGTTGCGGGAGAGTTGACTTCAGAATATACTTGGCAACTAGATTTTTCATACCATTACATGCTCTCTTCTTATTTGGGAATTGGTGCCTCGGCAGGGATGTGGAGGCAGTTTTCCGTCGAAGGTGTCCCTGAGGGGGAGGGTTGGAGAATTGCCGATGAGTATAAGGAAATAGGGAATATCTACCTCCGTCCATCTTTGCTTATTATTTCTCCGGCGCTGATGAAATTCTCTGACAGTGAACTCAAATTATTTATGGAACCTGGCTTTATGATGAACATACCATATTGCATGGTCCACATTTATATGTTGAATCCATTCGGAATTAAAGCGTATGAAAAAAAAGTCAGCACGAATAAAGGAAAATGGTATGCCTTCGATTGTAAAACGGGCTTTAGCCTAAATTTAGAAAATTTAAGCTTTTCGTTGGGATATCAAATTTCAACGCTGGATGTGTATTCTATGCGTCGCGAGCTAGTTTATGATAACAAGCGGTTCGACGAATTTTATCCCAAGAAAAAGACCCTGCACGGTGGATTCCTATCTATCAGCGTCTTCTTCTAGGGGAAATTCACAAAAGCAATAGGGAATTCTTTACAGCAGCTCTTCCAGAAATTCGGAGGCATCACAGACGCAGCCGGGGCAGTCGCGCAGCGGGGTGCCGGTGCCGATGCCTTTGAGGAGTTTGCATTGGGTGGCGCCGTTGCGCTCCTGGAACTTGGTCATCAGCTCCTTCATCCGCGCGCGGGAAAGGTTCCTGTCCTTGGTGGCAAGCCCCAAAATCATTCCGGCGCCGACAAGCGCGCCGCAGGTACCTTCCATATTCCCCATTCCGGTGCCGTACGCTCCGGCAATATCAAGAGCCGTCTGCTCCGGCAGGCCCACAAGGTCGCAGTAAGTACATACAACGGCCTGGGCGCAATTATGTGAATTGCAGCGCTTCTTCTCTGCTGCAAGATGTTTACGAGTTTCCATTATTAGATTTATATCAGTGTTAATAATCTGCCTGCCAGATACTTATCCAGCAGGTCTCGGGTCTTAATCTTTACAAAACAAGTTGCGGTACCATCGGTACAGGCAAACCATTCGCTATCAGCCACCTGGCGGTCCATCACAAGATGCACCTCGGCAGCCTGCGGCAAAATGGCGCTAAGTATGGTTGTGGCCCCTACCAGCACCCCGGTAAGTTCCCAGAGCTTATCGGCCTGGGCAAAAGACACGCGGGGAATCCCCAGCGCTCCGCAAAAATCCCTGGTCACAAAAGGCTTGTCGTCAGAGGTAACATAGAGGTAAAATTCTGTCTGCTGCCTGTTGCAGACAAAAATGGTCTTAACTATCCTCACCCCAATCTTGGCATCGATATTCTGGCAATCCTCCATAGTGATGCCAGGGTCCGTATCAACCCGCTGAAAGGGAATCCCCATCGCCCCAAAGGCCTCATAAACCCTCTGTTGCAACTCCGACTTAAATTCCGCCGGAGGCGTAGTGATAATATCGCTAACGTAGAACATATCGTCCTGCTATTCAATTATTTTCATATACTGGAGGTATTCGCCTATGCGGTCCAGCCAGGTGTAGCTGCCGGTGCCCGGGGAAGCGTGGCGCTGGAAGCAGTGGTCCCGCAGCGCAAGTGTGTGCAGCTGGCACTGAATGCCCATCGCGCGCATCTTCTCCCACACGCGCACAGAATTCATAGAAGCCCAACCGTCGGCATCGCCGTGGATAAAAAGCATCGGCGCAGTGTCAAGGTCAAAGGAGAACTCCGGCGCCAGATAAAGCTCATCCGTGTTGCCACCCTTGGTGTTATGCTCGTCAAAACCGTCGCTAAGCGCATAGGCGGGATAAATGGCTATTCCCCATTGCACTTTGCAGGATATTTTATCCAATTTATCTATGGGCAGATAGGATTGATGGCGGGACGATGTTGCCCCCATAAGCGTAAGGTGGCCTCCGGCCGATGAACCCATTATGCCTATTTTGTCCGGGTTAAGCCCGCGGTCGGCCGCCTGGCTGCGTACAAGCCTGATTGCCCTTTGCAGGTCTTGCCAGGCCGTGGTATGCTTGGAGAGGCCCACTGGTCTTGGGGTCCGATACTTAAGTGTAACCACCGTCACACCCATCTCATTAAGGTAGCGCCTGGCTGGCGCAACTTCAAAACCATCCGGACCGTTACCCATATAACTGCCTCCGGAATAAATTATCTGTATGGCGTCGGACTTCTTTTCTACGGGGATGTGCCATTCTATGTAAGGGGTGCATTGGTCTTCCTGCGGGCAGGGCATTTTACCATCGGGCCAAATGTCCTGGCGGATGACCTCTGCCCTGGCGGCATCGCTGGCGTATCGGTCCATAATATTAACCTCCGGCTGCAGGGGAGTAAGGAAGCCCATCTGCCTAAGGAACTCTATCCCGCGCTCCAGCCCAAAGGCCCCGTGGCCCTTGCCCGGGTAGAGATGAAGTTCTGCCGGCACTCCCATCATTCTAAGGCGGCGGTAAATAAGCGTAGAGCCGTTGGGGGTGTAAGGGTCCTTGCCGCCGTGGTGAAGGCTAAGCGGGCAGGTCTTTTCGTCGAACTTAAAGATATCGCTTAGCGTTACGTCCGGGCCGTAGCCGTCCCTGGTGGCCTTGGTTCCGGCTTCCCCGTCTGTAGTTACGTAGGCCGGGGCGTTAAGAATTCCCCAGTTAATGTGGCAGGGAATATCGTCCAGACTGTCTATTTTCTCATAGGCCTTGGTCTGGGAACTTGTGGCCAGCAAAAGCCCAAGGTGAGAGCCGGCCGACATTGAAATAACGCCTATCTTTTCCGGGGCAAACCCTCTTTTAGCGGCCTGGCTGCGCACCAGCCTTACCGCACGCTGCCCGTCTTCCCAGGCAGTCTGATAAATTGGCAGCCCCTGGGGGCGGGGAGTCCTGTAGACAAAGTTAACACACTGAATGCCCTCCTGCGTAAGGCGTTTGTGCCACTGCTCTATAAGGTTAACGTCGCAGGTGTTATTGTATCCGCCACCCGATATCAAAATCATACACGCATCGTTGTCCGTGGCGGGGTCCGGCGCCTCGTACCACTCAAGGTAGGGGATTCTGTAATCATCGGCCCTGAACCCTTCTGCCCCGGACTCGTTTGTCATTGCGGCAATCTGTCCGCTCTGAGCATCCGGCATCTTGCCCTTGGGCCAAACGGGTTCGCGCTCCCATCCCCACGCCTGCAGGGAAGAGAGTATCAATATAGATAGGATGATGCGTTTCATAATTGGAGTGTGGTTTTTACTACAAGATAATCGTAATGCTGTGTTTCCTGGTCCAGCTCATTGAAGTCCTTAATGTACTTATGGATTTTAAGAAGGTCGTTTGTCTCGCCGCCCGGGGTATAACCAAGGACTATGTGTGAAGCCTCCCATCTAATATGCTCCAACACTGCAAGGTAAAGAAGTACTTTTTCTACGTGCTTGTCTTTGCCATTATAATGAACAGGCTCCTCTTTAAACTTAGAAGGAATGCACCGGGCTATTTCCTGGCGGTTATTGGAGATTTCCGGCCCTATCAGGGCAAACTTGGTATCTATATGTAGGCAGTTGGCATAGTCCTGGGAACGCTGGCGAATTAATTTTGCAACTTTTGAAAAGTCCTTTTCCGTTGCAATGTTATCTTCCCTGTCTTTCCAGGTACCGGACTCTCCAGAGGCTTTCATATAACCGCCAAAGAATCTTTCTGCGCGGCTGCGCAGGCTCTCGTTGGTTATATTATCATAAGTCCAGATATCCTTTTTATTTGCGAAGGTCTTAATGCAGTTCTTGTACTCCGGAATGCAATTGTAATGATTCAGGGTTATGTCATTAAGATAAGTAGGGTCTTCCTGAGCAATAAGGATTACAAAGTTCCCGGACAGGTCCTTTCCTTTACGATAGGCGTATTCCAGCAGGTTGATACCGGTGTTGAGGTTAAGCCTGTCGTCGCCCAGGCAGACAACTATGTAGTTAAGATACTGAAGACGCACTTCTATGTCGTTCCAGAACTCATTGGAGCCAATCTCGTATTCCTTGAAGGTAACTCCCGTGGTCTCGTTTATGCCGGGGACGCTCTTGCGGTAAGTCTCTTCCAGGCTGTCCATTTTCTTGTCTATGACCACGCAGGAAAAAGGGCTTTTCCTAAAGTTATTGTCCACAAAAGCGCCATACTCGTAAAGGAAGCCAAGCATCTCGCGGCCTGTTTCTCCAAAGCCAAGGATCATAGCATTGAAGTCGGATGACACCCAACCTTCAAGAAGTCCTTTTTTGTCCGTGCCTTTATCTACAAATTTTACAGGAAGCAAATCCTGGCTATTTTTAAGGTTCCTTACTGCCAGATAAGAAGAATCTACAAGATGCACCTTCATAGGAGAAGTGGTCATCATTGCATCCTCGTACATACGATTCACTCCCTCCTTGCAGGCGCGGCAGTATATATTTGCCGCACAGCCGCTTTTGTACAGAAGCTCGGTGCAGTGAAGATTCTCTTCCTCGTTGTCTGATAAAAGATAGACGTTGCACTCCGGGGTTTTAAGGAAAGCATCCATACCTCTCAGCCTCATTTGCCTGCAGATATCCTCTCCAAAAGTCTCTTTAAGCGGCACGCGCGCATAGACAATTGAGTCAAAAGGACCTGGAACTTTTTCTGTACGGCTTTTAAGAATACGTTTTATTTTATTCCAGACGGATAATTCTACATTTTTTTCTTCCGGGTCCCGGTAATCTACCAATATGGTGATACTTTCCGGATGAGTTTCCTTTATGTTTTCTGCAAGAGTTTCTGCTATATCCTTCCCGGAGAAGAATATGTGCGCCCGGGCGGCCTTGTCTTTATTGTCCGCCAGCCAGGCCCTTCCGGCCCTTTGCAGGCTTATGGCCTTTATGATAAGGGAGAAAGAAGTTATGCAGGCAAGGACAAACGTAACTGCAAAAACGTATAGGAAGAAAATCTCTCCTCCTCCCTGGCGGCTGAACCCAAAGAAAAACTCCTGGTAACCATTATCAAAAAAGTGGGTTTGGAAAATGAATAACTCCAGCGAATGGAAGAGCGATAGTACAAAAACAGAAAATAGATTTGTATCGCCATTGGCAATCTTGGAGATAACTATGAAGTCCGCCGCAAAATTAGCCAGGAACACCAGGCCGGCGCTGATTCCCAGCAGCCTGAAAAACAATTTGTTGTTTTTGCTGAACCGGCATAACAGAACTATGTATATAACCCCCAGAAGAACGGCTATGGCAAAACTGTAATAATTATCAATTCTAAGTGTGGCCATTGACTTTCATTAATTAGCGTACGAACAAATATAGTCATATATTTTTGGAACGTAAAGCGAAAAGGAAATTATTCGCCCATTTATATAGAATTGATTTTGAATAAGATTCTTGTTGATGGTTGCATAAATATTTCTTAAATTCGCGAATAATCTTTCACTATGCCCAGAACGGCGCTCATAATTGGGAACAATGCTTTGCGCGGGAGCCTAATCGGCCAGTACAAAGACTTGGGTTATGCCGTTTCTCTAATGGAGGAACTGCCCGGCCAGGAGCAGGCCGGCAATCTTCTGCCTGCCTCCGTGCCGGACCAGGTTGTAGTGCTAACTTCGCGCAGCACGCCGGATTCCCGGGCAGTGGCCCTTCTGCCGCTGCTTGCGAAGGCCTGGAAGGGACAATCGGCCCAAAGGCCGCCGCTCCATCTTCTTTTGCAGGAAGCCTCTACCCTAAGGATGCTTGAGGTATCTGACTTCCCCCCGGAAGTGAACGAGGTCCTGGACATTTACCCCTTTACAATGGAAATCGCCTGGGCAGAGAATATTCTTGTGCGCCTGCCAGGCCCGGCAGCCAAGAGCGACCAGAACGGCAACAAGGCCAAGACAGGCTCCCACCCCAGGGCCGGCCTTGACAGGCAGCCCATAACAAAGGAAAGCCGCCAATTTGCCCATCTTGTCCTTATGGGGTTCGATTCTTACGCACAGGAGATTGCCCTAATGGCCGCAAGGGTGGCGCATTTCCCCAATTACGACGGCAAGGCCGCCAACCCTCTTCGCACCAGGATAACGGTTATAGCCCCCGGCATTTCAGAGTCAAAGGACAAGTTCATATCCCGGTATCGCAGCCTCTTTGAAAACTCGTATTACCGCACCATCTACATAAAAGAAAAGCGTTCCACCCTCCATCATCCAATGTATGAGGGCAGGCGGGAAGATTTTGTAGATGTAGAATGGGAGTTTGCCGATGGCCAGCCCTCTTCCTCCGTGGTAGTGGACAAACTGGCCCTTTGGGCCGGGGATGGGGGTAGGCAGCTGACGCTGGTTATTTCCGGGGCCGATGATTCCGGAAATATAGGCTCTGCCATTTCTCTTCCCGATGCCGTTTACGACTGCCAAATCCCTGTCTGGGTGCGCCTGCGGCAGGATATAATGTCCTCCTCCATTTTGCAATCGCCAAAATATGCAGGCCTCATCCCCTTTGGGATGGAGGACTGCGGGTACAGCGTAGGCACCCCTTTGCTTAGGATGGCGCGCTTCCTTAACTATTTTTACAAATGCTCTTACGGCGACAAGGCGGCACCATCGACCCTCCCCATAGAAATGGTAGACCAGGCCTGGAGGGCGGCCGGCCCCCTGAAAATGCGTCTGTCCAGTATATACAATGTAATGACAATGGCCGGCAAGATGCATTCGGTTGGCCATAACCCGGAAGACCTGTCCAACTACTACGCCCTTACAAAGGAAGAAATAGAGGTTCTGTCCAGGCTGGAGCATAACAGGTGGAGCGTAGAAAGGCTCCTCTCCGGGACAAGGCCCTGCACAGACCAGGAAAGAGAGGCAATCCGGAATGATATCAGCCTAAAGAAAGAATACAAGCGCAGGGATATTCACTACGACCTTTGTTCGTACGGAGAACTGGGAGTGGACGAGACGGGAAAGAACGTAAGGATTTACGACTACGCGCTTACAGCCGGCATCCCGCTTATTGTTGAATCTTACCTAAAGGAGGGGGAGGTATGACCGGGCAGTACATAGTGTTAAAGTGGAAGGATGAGGCTTCGCGCCGGCAAAGGAGTTTTACGGTGCGGGAAAACGCCGTGCGCATTGGCCAGGAGGCAGATTGCGATGTGTCCCTTCCTAACAGCAGCCGGTTTGCCGACGAGCTTTTTGCGGTCATTAAACCCGCAAAATCAGAGGACCAGTGGCAGATTATCCCCGTGTCGGCCTTTGTAATTACGCTTGTAAACGGCAGCCCCGTTGGCCTTAACCACTACCTTAAAAGCGGGGACTGCATAACTTTTAGCGAGGGCGGCACAGAAATTCTCTTCCAGACCGTAAAAGGAGAGTTGGAAGCGCTTAGTACACAGGCCTATGTCAATGCCTCCCGCCGGTGGGTCTATTCCCTTACGGCTGCCGTGGCGATGGCCGCACTGCTGGCCGTCTATGCAATTGTGGCGCCTTCCATTAGGGATGCCCGCTTGACCAAGGCCCTCTCCCTGGCGGATGCCTCCATATACAAGATTAAAGCAGACTCGGTATTTCTAATGATGCAAACCGCAGGTAAAGAGGAGATTACGGCCCGCACGGCCGTGGCCATTCCCGGGACGGCATTTATTATTGCCGATGGTTCCCTGGTTACCGCCCGTCACTGCATAGAGCCCTGGATTAACTATACCGATATAGAGAAACTATCGGCCTCCAGCCCCGAATTACCCCGGCATGTGGCCTTTGCCTTATTTGCCGAATCCTACAACTGGAATCACCGGGCCGACACTACCTACCGCCTTGTAAGCAAATGCTCTTTGTACGATGCCTCCGGGGCCTTTGTAAAAGATATTTTATCTTCTGATTTTTTGGTCGATACTTCCAGGGACGATATCCTGGAATTGGGAGATTTTGGCGCGGACCTATACTGGAGAAGCATTTCTCCGGGCTTTGGAAGAAAAGATATGATGATGGGAGATCTTGCCGTTATGCGCGCAGTGGCCTCTGACGGCGGGATAGAACTGCTTTCCAAAGACAAAATGCAGGAACTGCTTAAGGCTGGTAATAGTTTGTATTTTAGGGGCTTCCCTCAAAAGCATCAGGGCGCTGGGATGGAAAAATCCCAGAAGCTCATACTTAACGACTATGAACCCGGGCTGCTTATTTCTCACGAAAAACTAGAGCACGGATATTCCGGCAGCCCCGCCCTTGTGGTTTACAAGGGAAGGGCTTATGCCTGCGGAGTTCTATCCACCCTGGACGATAATAACTCTTCCAGCGCTTATTCTGTGCCTATTTCTGAACTTGACAACATTAGGTGATGAAGGAATTCAGAAAAATATCGCTTTTGGGATGCGGCCTTGGCGGAGAGGTCTGGGCCTGTCTGGAT
The DNA here is from genome assembly GCA_902774045.1 of uncultured Bacteroidia bacterium. GTDB lineage: Bacteria > Bacteroidota > Bacteroidia > Bacteroidales > UBA932 > Cryptobacteroides. The sequence continues at coordinate 1,744 of CACYGW010000026.1, read as the reverse complement.
AAGGACGGGCAGCTTTGCGCCGTTAAATTCTTTAAGCAGGACCTTGTCTCTTCCCGTAGGGAGGTAGATAACGCCTTGGCTCTGAATCATCCTAATATAATTCACCCCCTGTCCTACAGCCTTAAGGAAGACAATGCCTATATGGTTATGCCTTATCTTGAGGGCCGGTCGGTAGATAATATCGCCGGGTACGTAAATGAAAAGACGGCCTGGAAGCTGATTCTAGACATAGCGTCCGCCCTGGATTATATGCACGGCAAGGGCCTATGCCACGCAGACGTCAAACCCTCCAACATACTTTACGGCGGAGAGTCCTTCCTTCTTGGAGATTTGGGCTCCTGCTTTGGGGAAGGGGAGAAACCTCTTGCCAGCGACAAGAGTTCCTATCAGTTCTGCGCCCCGGAAAAGAAGCGCTCCTTTGGCAGCGACATATGGTCGCTCGGGGCCTCTGTCTTTTATCTTGTAATGGGCGTGCCGGTCTTTGGCGGCCTTGGCGGAAGGGCCCAGAAAGGGGAGTCGGACATTCCAATTATGAGAAAGTCTATGCCGGAGCTTAGCGGCTGCGTTAAACGCTGCCTGGATTATTCGTCCCAAATGCGGCCCTCTGCCGCGGAGCTTATGGCTCTTGCCCGGGAACAACTTGCCAGATGCCAGGCCCTTAACCTGCCCCGCCCCCTAAAAGCCCAGGCAGAGCCCTCTGTAACGGACGCAAACGCCGCTTTTTGGCCGGAAACTATGACGGATACGTTATGAGGCGAAGTTTATCCATATTGCTCCTTATTTGCCTAACCATCCGGGCCACCGCCCAGCAGCCGGAGATGGACAGGGAACTTTGCAGCCTGGTTTCGGCCGTAAAAACCCTAAGGAATGCCGGAGCAAAGACCTATAACAAGGTCCGCGATAACCTTTCCGTCAGCGAGCTGTGGACCCCAATGGACGAGACCGGCCCCTTCCGCGATAGCGTGGAGTGCCACCCCTCAGAAAAGTTCCCTCGCTTCCGCCTGAATGCCATTCTCAACGATGTGGCCAGGAAAAGAACCCCGGTGCGGGCCCTTACGGAAAGTATGCTAAGCGGCACGGACATCCGCTACAACTACTCTCTTTACGAGCGCTCCATACGCGGTGGGTGCCAAACCTCCTTCACCCTGGAAAAAAGATGGGGGCACCAGTGGTTTGTCATCGTTCCTTATGAGAGCCACGGTTTCATTTCTGCAAACCTGTCCATAGACGGCGGCAGCCCCAGGTCATTTACAGAGGAGGCCGATGGTTCCTTGACTCTCTACACCCCGGAGCCGGTTAATGAGGGGCAGATTCTTACTCTTACGGTAACAGGCCTTAAGACCGGTTCGTATGTAATCATCAACCATAATACAAGGGATAAATCCGGCCCGCTCCCGGAAGGGGAGGCGGCCTTCCGCGCGAAGATGCGCAGCCTTATTAAAAAAGGCACGGAGTATTATTATCTCAGTGACAGGCAGGGCATAATGGCCACGGTGGATTCCCTGCGCTTTAATCTGAATAAAAGAAGCACGGAGGGGCTTCTCTCCCGCCCGGATTCCCTAGAGTTCATGGCCCACTTATTCAGGTTAATTGCAAACTATAACTACGAGAGTGAAAATGCCGGCTCCAGCCTCTACCTTTTGGCAGAGCTTTATTTAAAAAAGGCTTTGGATATTTTCAATTCCCCTGAGTTTAAGGACGATGCAGACCTTTTCCGGCGCCCTATAATATGCCGGGAACTTGC
>CACYGW010000025.1 GCA_902774045.1 uncultured Bacteroidia bacterium | reverse complement strand
GTTTCTCTTGTTTTGGGAGCAGGCCTGGCTATATTTATTACAAGGCCCTTCGGCAAGAATGAGTCGGCAGGCCTCAGAGATAAAATCTACAATAAACAGAATATAATATGATTAAGAAAATTTTGGCTACTGTGCTTGCCGCAGTCATTGCTTTTGGCGCTTACGGCCAGGACCTTCTGAAATGTAACTATAAGAAAAATAATTACGTATTCACCGGGGCGGAGAGAGTATCGGTTGCCGCCTCTACTCCCTTGCAGTTTAAGCTTGTCCGTGTAGCCTTTCCCGACGGAGTATCCCTCTACGACCTTAGGATAGATTTTGAGAGCGATGCCGCCTGGAAGATACCCAAGAACGCTTCCATTACCTTTGAGCTTGCGGGAGGCAACAGCATAACTTCCAAGAATCATTCGGATTCTCCCAACCTTGTGGCACCGTCTGGCTTTGAAAAGGCCGACGGCAAGAAGGTATGGTATAACTGCGGAGAGTATTATCTGGAGCAGGCAGATTTGGAAAAACTGCTAAAGGGCGTGAAATCTCTGGATGCAGTGCGCCGCTGGTCCTCCAACGGACACATTGTAGTCAAATTCAAGAACAATGAATTCTCCCTTGCCCTTGCCAAGGCCTACGATGCCATAAAGTCCGCTCCTGAGGTCAAGAACGAGCTTGGAGCCCACCTTACCGGTCTGGACGATAATTCAGGCAACAGAATTGCCACTACGGAGGTTCTTCCGGTAGATGAAAGAACAGGCCTTTCCCTTACTTATCTTTACTCAGGGGAAAGCAATCAGGAGACCTACGACCTGGAATTCCATATTAACGGCGTTACAGTGCCCGGAGGCTCCCAGGTGGCTCTTACAACTCCTGCCGGCACTATCGTCCGCCTGCGTCAGGAAAAGGACCTTGAGGAAGGAGAAGTGGTTTGCTATCCTAGCATAGAGCAGATAAAGCTTCTCTATTCTGCCGGAGTAACCGGCATTTCTCTTGAGACTGCCAACGGCAATCTGGACATTCCCGTCAATGCAAAGGCTTTTGCACAGACTCTTTCTGTTCTGTACAATTCCGTGCAGACCGTGGCCGTACTGTAAGGATACACTAACACTTAAATATTATTACTATGGGTTTCCTAAAAGAATTTAAAGAATTTGCTTTGAAAGGTAATGTTGTCGATATGGCTGTGGGTGTTATCATTGGCGCAGCCTTCGGCAAAATTGTAACTTCACTTGTAAACGATCTGCTGATGCCTCTTCTGGGCTCGCTTACCGGCGAGGTGGATTTTACAAATCTTGCAGTTACAATTAACGGAGCAGAGGTAAGATACGGCAACTTTATCCAGGTTGTAGTAGACTTCCTTATTGTAGCCCTCTGTATTTTCCTGGTTATCAAGGCTATCAACAAGGCTGCCAACCTCCGCAAAAAGGAAGAGGCTGCCGCTGCACAGCCTGAGGCACCTGCACCCAAGCCGGCCGATGTTGTTCTTCTGGAAGAAATCAGAGACCTTCTCAAAGAGAAAAAGTAAGATTCTCCTTACATTACATCCCCGCCAAGCAGCACTGCCTTTATGACAGGGGTCTGATAGTGATAGGGGATAAAGGTCAGGGACGGAATCTTATCCGTGATTATCAGGTTGGCTCTTTTGCCTATGGCAATGGAGCCAACTTCTTTTTGGGCATCCATTGCGTATGCCGGGTTGATGGTTACGGCATTAAGTGCCTGGGCCGGGGTGAGCCTCATCTTAATGCAGCCAAGGGCCATTACAAAACGCATATTTCCGCTGGGGGAAGAGCCGGGGTTGTAGTCCGATGCCAGGGCTATCGGCAGGCCGGCGGCTATGAAGTCCTTTGCCCTTCCGTACGGTATGCCAAGGAAGAAGGAACTGCCGGGGAGCATAGTAGGTATGGTCTTGCTGCCCTTAAGGGCCTCAATCTCTGCATCGGTGGTCCTTTCCAGATGGTCTACGGACAGGGCTCCGTAGCGCACTCCTACCTGGACTCCGCCGCTTACAGCAAGCTCGTTGGCGTGGATTTTAGGCCTTATCCCGTAGCGGGAGGCAGCCTCAAGGATGCGGGCGGTGTCGGCAGGGGAAAAGAAACCATCGTCACAGAAAACATCTACAAAGTCTGCCAGGCCCTCCGCCGCTACGGCGGGCAGCATCTCGCTGCATATCTTTTCTACATAGGCTTCCTTCGTGCTGCCACGGGGTACGGCGTGGGCCCCAAGGAAGGTGGCCTTGATAAGAGCCGGGGATTCCTCCTTCAGGCGGCGGATAACCCGCAGCATCTTAAGCTCTGGTTCTGTATCAAGTCCGTAGCCGGACTTAATCTCTACCGCTCCTGTGCCACCTTTGATCATTTCCTGAAGCCGTGCACGGGCCTGTATGTAGAGTTCTTCTTCCGAGGTCTTACGCAGTAGATCTGCAGAGTTGAGTATTCCGCCACCGCGTGCTGCTATCTCCTCGTAACTAAGGCCGTTGAGTTTGTCCAGGAATTCTCCCTCGCGCGTGCCTGCATAAACGATGTGGGTGTGGCTGTCGCAGAAGGCGGGCAGAACTATTCCGCCCCCGGCGTCCATCACCTCAAGGGAACTATCGGCCAAGAAAGAAGAGGGGAGGGACCCGTCACTATCGGCCCCGAACCCTGAGATTCTGCCATCTTCTATAAGCAGCCAGGCCCCGGAAATCTGGCACAGGTGGGACATCTCCTCCCCGCACTTGGGCCCTTCGTCCTGGGGATAAATGCCCGTAAGCAGGCCTATGTTCTTAAGCAGCAGGCGTTTCATAAATATGTTTTCTCCCGTAAGAAATCTACGGAGGCCATAATGTGAGGCCTCATATAAGTGTCTTCATTAATGAACGGAACCACCTTCCTGTATTCTTCCATCACCTGCTCAAGTTTTGGCGAGCTCTTTTGAGGGCGGCGGAAGTCAAGGGCCTGGGCGGCGTTCATAAGCTCTATTGCAAGCACTGTCTCTGTGTTGTCTGCGATTCGCACCAGTTTTGTGGCTGCGTTGGCTCCCATACTCACGTGGTCTTCCTGGCCCTGCGAAGAGGGAATTGAGTCGCAAGAAGCCGGCCAGCAAAGTCCCTTGTTCTGGCTTACTATAGAAGCGGCTGTATACTGGGGAATCATAAATCCGCTGTTGAGACCGGGCTTGGCTACCAGGAACTTGGGCAGGCCTCTAAGGCCGGAAATCAGACGGAATATCCTTCTTTCAGAGATATTTGCAAGTTCTGCCAGGGCTATGCCAAGGGTGTCCATAGGAATGGCTATGGGCTCTCCGTGGAAGTTGCCGGCCGATATTATCATATCCTCGTCGGGGAAGATGTTTGGGTTGTCCGTAGCACTGTTAATCTCGTTTTCCACTACGCTCTTAACGTAGACGATGGTGTCTTTAACCGCCCCGTGAACCTGGGGGATGCAGCGGAAAGAGTAGGGGTCCTGCACGTGCTCTTTGGGTTGGATGCTTAGCTGGCTGCCCTCCAGAAGTTCCATAAACCTCTTGCCGGTCATAATCTGGCCGGTGTGCGGCCTAAGTTCGTGAGTAAGCGGCAGGAAGGGCTCTATGCGTCCGTCGTAGGCATCAAGGGAGAGTGCCCCTATGATGTCTGCCCATTTAGAGAGGCGTATACCCTTGAGAAGGGACCATACGGCGTGGGCGCTCATAAACTGGGTGCCGTTAAGAAGGGCCAGACCTTCCTTGGACTGTAGTCTGATGGGTTCCCAGCCCTTTTCCTTCCACACCTGAGCAGATTCGCGAATCTCTCCTTTATAGAGAACTTTTCCAAGGCCGATAAGCGGAAGTGACAGATGGGCCAGAGGAGCAAGGTCTCCGGAGGCTCCCAGCGAGCCCTGCTGGTACACAACGGGCAGCACATCCTCGTTGAACATATCGATGAGCCTTTGTACCGTTGCCAGCTGAGTTCCGCTGTGGCCGTAGGAAAGGCTCTGTACCTTGAGGAAAAGCATTAGTTTTACTATTTCCGGCCTGATTGTTTCTCCGGTTCCGCAGGCGTGGGACACTACAAGGTTGTGCTGCAGGGTGCTAAGGTCTTCCGGCGGGATGGAGATATTGTACAAGGAGCCGAATCCGGTGGTTATTCCGTAGACCGGCCTGTCCAGGTCTTCCATTTTGGAATCCAGGTAAGCCCGGCATTTTATAATGGCCTCCTCGCTTTCTTTTGAAAGTTGGATTTTTTCTTTTTTGTCGATGATTTCCTTAAGCTTTTCAATGCTCAGGCGCTCTTTGGAAATAATATGTGTCATATTTGGTTTTTATAGGTGGATGTTGTCTAAAATACTGTTTTCTACAAGGTTGGGGACGGTAACCTTCAGGCCCGGAGTGCGGGCCATCTCCCTTTCTATTGCAGAGCGGGCTCCGGAGTTGCGTGCCCAGCTTCGTCTTGCGATGCCGTTGTTCACGTCCCAAAACAGCATACTGCGAATGCGGCGTGCGCTGTCCTGGCTGCCGTCTATCACCATACCGAAGCCTCCGTTTATAACCTCTCCCCAGCCTACACCGCCTCCGTTGTGTATGGATACCCAGGTGGCTCCGCGGAAGGCATCGCCAATAACATTCTGTACTGCCATATCGGCAGTGAACTGTGAGCCGTCATAGATATTGGAGGTCTCGCGGAAGGGGGAGTCAGTGCCCGATACGTCGTGATGGTCGCGTCCAAGGACGATGGGGGCCGTGATCTGGCCGTTGGCTATTGCCTCGTTAAAGGCCAGGGCTATCTTGGTGCGGCCTTCGCAGTCGGCATAGAGAATTCTGGCCTGGGAACCTACCACTAGATTATTGCGGCCCGCCTCTTCTATCCAGTGGATGTTGTCGTGCATCTGGCCCTGGATTTCCTTGGGGGAGTTTGCGGCAATTTCCTTAAGTACCTTTACTGCTATGCGGTCTGTGGCGGCAAGGTCTGCGGGATTCTCGCTCATACATACCCAGCGGAAGGGGCCAAAGCCATAGTCGAAGTATAGAGGGCCCATAATGTCCTGGACATAGGAGGGATAACGGAATTTTCCGTCGGGGAGAAGTACGTCCGCTCCGGCGCGGGAACTCTCCAGAAGGAAGGCGTTGCCATAGTCAAAGAAGTACATTCCTTTTGCGGCAAGGCGGTTGATGGCCGCTGCCTGTCTGCGCAGAGAGGCCTGGACTGCAGCCTTGAACTCTTCCGGCTGCTCCGCCATCATTTTCTTGGATTCCTCAAGGGAGTAACCTGCGGGATAGTAGCCTCCGGCCCAGGGATTGTGAAGGGAGGTCTGATCGCTTCCTATATCTACCCTTACCCCTTCGTCTGCCAGGCGTTCCCAGAGGTCTACCGCGTTGCCTACGTAGGCCAGGGATACTACTTCGCCGGCGGTGCGGGCTTTTTCTATGCGGGCTATAAGGGCATCAAGGTCGTAGTGTAGCTCGTCTACCCAGCCTTGGGCGTGGCGTTTTTCTGCTGCCAGAGGGTTTATTTCTGCGGTTACGCTAAGGACTCCCGCTATGTTTGCGGCCTTAGGCTGCGCTCCGGACATTCCTCCCAGACCTGCCGTTACAAATAGCATCCCTTCTTTGGATACCTTTCTGGCAGCATTCATTACGGTGATGGTAGTCCCATGCACAATGCCCTGAGGGCCTATGTACATATAGGAGCCGGCGGTCATCTGCCCGTACTGCGATACGCCAAGGGCGTTGAACCGCTCCCAGTGGTCCGGCTTGGAGTAATTAGGGATTACCATTCCGTTGGTAACCACTACGCGCGGCGCATCTTTGTGCGACGGGAACAGTCCCAGCGGATGTCCGGAATACATTACCAGCGTCTGCTCGTCTGTCATCGTGGCGAGGTACTGCATCACAAGGCGGTATTGGGCCCAGTTCTGGAAGATGGCTCCGTTGCCCCCGTAAATTATGAGTTCGTGGGGGTGCTGGGCAACCCGCGGGTCAAGATTGTTCTGAATCATGGCCATTATGGCTGCCGCCTGGCGCGAGCGGGCGGGGTACTCGTCTATGGGGCGGGCGTACATAGGGTACGAGGGCCTGTATCGGTACATATAGATTCTGCCGGTGTCGCGCAGCTCTGCGGCGAATTCCGGGGCCAGTGCTGCGTGAAGGCTGGAGGGGAAGTACCTGAGGGCGTTCCTCAGGGCCAGTTTCTTCTCATCCTCCGATAGTATGTCTTTGCGCTTAGGCGCGTGGTTTATTTCTTTGTCGTAGGGTTTTGCTTCCGGCATCACCTCCGGAATCCCCTGCAATATTTCTTCCTTAAAAGTCATATAGTGGTTACTTTTTATTATTTAGTTAAGATTTCTCGACTCGCTTCGCTCGCTCGAAATGACAGTTTAAAAATGCTCGAAATGACAGTTAAAAAATGCTCGAAATGACAGTTAAAAAAATGCTCGAAATGACAGTTAAAAAAATGCTCGAAATGACAGTTTGTAACATTACTACTGTCTAAAAAACCGTCTGTTAAATTGTTATTGGGACTATCTTCAATGTTGTCATATGAATCGTCTTCAATGTTGTCATGTGAATCGTCCTCAATGTTGTCATATGAATCGTCTTCAATGTTGTCATATGAATCGTCCTCAATGTTGTCATATGAATCGTCTTCAATGTTGTCATCCAAATCCTTCTCAATGTTGTCATATGAATCGTCCTCAATGTTGTCATCCAAATCCTTCTCAATGTTGTCATTTCGACCGAGGGCCGCAGGCCCGAGTGGAGAAATCTTTCATTGCTAATGTTCTTAGATATAATTAATAAAACCAGTATTCATTCCATCAGATTTTTACGTTCTTTATTTGTTCCGTCAATAAGTCTGTCTTTTTTAATTCTCGACCATCTTTTCAATTGTTTTTCCCTCTCTATGGCTTCATCAATATTCGAAAAAATCTCAAAATAAACTAGTTTATAACAATTATATTTTGTCGTGAATCCAGGAATAAGTCCTGATCTATGTTCGTTTATTCGTCGTTCTATGTCGTTTGTTACACCGATGTACAATGTTGTATTGTTATCATTGGATAGTATGTAAACGTAGTATTGATTGTACATAGGATGAGATTTCTCGACTCGCTTCGCTCGCTCGAAATGACAGTTAAAAAAAATGCTCGAAATGACAGTTTAAAAATGCTCGAAATGACAGTAAATAACTCGCTCGAAAAGACGGTCAATATATTATGTACAGTTATATTGTGATATTGTCGTTTACTGCTTCCAGGATTTGGGCTTCAAGGTCTTGGGACTGGAGAAGAATCTCGCGGGCACGGGAAAGAAGAGCCTCGGCGGGAGCCTTGTCCTCCAGTCCGGCCACATTGATGCGCACGTTGAGTTCCGCACCCCTGATAGCAGCACGGGCTGCAAGCGCAGCCACCCCGGCGTCGGAAGCCGACGCGGGATTTCCGCTCCGGGCCATCTGCAGTGCCAGCGGCATAGCCTTGAGGGCCGTTTCCATAGTCCTTAACGGAACCATAGCCGCCCCAAGAGTTGCCTCCTGAAGCGCGGCAGCACGCGCAGCCTTCTCCTGCTCGGTGCCCTTAGGCATAGAGAATACCTCCATAATCCTGTCAAAAGCCGCAGTGTCCTCATCTACAAGAGAGAGCAATTCTTCCATAACGGCCTGCCCCTGCTCGGCAACATCGGAGAACTCTTTCCATCTGCTGTCCCAGCCCCTCTTATGCGCGGAAAGATTGGCTACCATAGTGGCAAGAGCTGCCCCGAACGCGCCCATGGTGGCGGAGACGGAGCCGCCCCCCGGGGCGGCAGACTCGGACGCCGTTTCCCGGGCAAACCCGGCAACCGTCATCCTCACAAGGCGCTGGCGCGCCGCCGTCTCCGCCTCATCCTCCATAAGATACTCAATAACCTTCTCTTTGGCATCGAACGGCTTAAGGTCATCAAGACTCATAGACTTGACGGCAATCTTTATAATCTCGCTCTCCGGAATACCCAGAGAACGCTGCTGCTTCTCAAGATAAAACTTACCCGCATCCACAAGTACGCTCTTGGGAACAAGCCCCACAATCTCTGCTCCGGTAACCCTTAGGCCCCTCTGGGCCGCAGCCCTGCATACCTCCTCAAACGCAACGTGAAGCGGAGTAACGGTAATATCGGTAATATTCATAGAAACCTGGGCAATCCCGTACTCATCTATGTACCAGCCAATAGCCTTGCATCCCTTAAGAGTACCCGGAACCCAAATCTGCTCCCCGTTCGCATCCTTAAGGAGTTTTCCGGTTAGAGAACCGCCCTCGCGGGCCTTGCGCCCCTTCTCCCTTACGTCAAAGGCCACGGCCATTGCGCGGCGGGTAGAAGTAGTATTAAGATTGTAATTAACCGCTACAAGAAAATTCCTCGCGCCCACGTTGGTGGCTCCGCAGCGAGCAACCTCGGCGGTAAACTCTCCCGGCCCAAAATCCGGTGCCAAGGAAGGGTCTCCCATCTTTGCCGGCAAAGCCTCGTACTCTCCAGCCCTGCATACGGCCAGATTCTTGCGCTCCGGCTTATAAGCGGCAGCCTCATAGCAATAGCAGGGGATTCCAAGCTCTTCATAGAGTCTCTTTGCCAGCCCCCTTGCCAACTCTGCACACTCTTCCAGCGTAATCCCGGCCACGGGCACAAGCGGCAGCACGTCCGTAGCTCCGCTCCTGGGATGAGCCCCGTGATGCTCTCTCATATCTATGAGTTCCTTAGCCTTGCGGGCCCCCTGGAAGGCAGCCTCCAGCACTGCGGCCGGCTCTCCCACAAAAGTGACCACGGTACGGTTGGTGGCCTCTCCCGGGTCTACGTCAAGCACTTTTACAGATTTGCCTTGGGCCCTTGCGGCCTTTATGGCATCAACTATTGCGTCAATCTTTTTGCGGTCGCGTCCCTCGCTGTAATTGGGCACGCATTCAATAATCTTCTTCATTTATTGGGAATTAGTTTAGTTATCTTTTTTCTTCTTTTTAAAAGTAATAGCAGACACTATGATACTCATAAACGGACTTATATAGTTAAAGAAGCAGAACGGAAGATAGGCCAGCGTGGGTACGCTAAGAATAGTGGCCTGGGTCATTCCGCAGCTGCTCCAGGGGAACAGCGGAGAAGTAACGGTGGCGCTGTCCTCAAGGCTGCGGCTAAGCATTTTAGGGTCGAACCCATGCTTGTCGTACACATCCTTGAATATGTTGGAGGTAAGAAGGATGGCCAGGTATTGGTCCGACACAATTCCGTTCAGGGAGGTGCCTGTAGCCACGGTGGCGGCAACTGCGGTCCATCTGCGGCGCAGACGTCTTGTAAGAGAGGCGGTAAGAGCCTCTATCATTCCTCCGGCGCGCATACAGCCACCAAAGCACATTGCACAGATGATAAGGTATACGGTATTAAGCATACCTGTCATTCCACGGGAGGTAACAAGGGCGTCAACCTCCGTGTTTCCGGTAGAGACTCCCACGGTATTGTAAACAGACTCTATAAGACCGGTAAGCATTACCTTATTCCCTGAGCCATCGGCCACCTTGCTTCCTATCTCTGAGAGAATGTCACCCTGGAAGATAAATGCTGCAACGGCGGCCAAAATGGCAGAAAGGCCAAGAACTATTATGGAGGGCATCCTCTTGGCTATCATAATGCCGGTGAGAACCGGCACTGCCAGAAGCCAGGGAGTAATATTGAACTTGCTGCGGAGCACGGTCTCGTAAGTATCGACCCCCTCTGGAGAGCCCCCGCCGTTGGTGAATCCCAATACCGTGAATGCAATGAGTGCAATGATCATTGACGGAACGGTAGAGCGCATAAGATTCTTGATATGGGCAAAGAGCGGCACCCCGCATACCGACGATGCCATTACCGTGGTGTCCGACAGCGGAGAAATCTTGTCCCCGAAGTAGGCTCCCGATATAATTGCTCCGGCGATGAGTCCGTCGCTAAAACCCTCTGCCTTGCCTATACCCATTAGGGCCACGCCTATGGTGGCTATGGTGGTCCAGGAACTGCCTATCATGACCGATACTATGGCGCACAGAATACAGGCGGTGAGCAGGAAGAACTTGGGACTTATGATTTTAATGCCGTAGCAGATAAAGGTGGGCACTATGCCGCTGGCATTCCAGGTGCCGGATATGGCCCCTATGAGCAAAAGAATTACTATGGCCGTGGTTATATTGCCTATGTTGCCCTTGATGGCGTCCTCGAAGGCCGTCCACTTGGTCTTGAACAGCCACATGCTAAGCCAGACGCAAAGACCGGCCCCTACAAGAAGGGCAACCTGGCTGGCCCCCAGTATGGCATCGCTCCCGAAAATGTTTATATTGAAAGCAAGAAGGGCGGTGAGCACCGTCACGGGAATCAGAGAAATGATACCCTTGGCTCTTTCACCCTTAACTTCTATATGCATACTCCTTATTTATTTATAAGGACAAATATACAAATTATGATTGAATAAAGAATTATTGATTAAATTTGCATAGTTTCAAAGAAAAAAAGAGAATGAGAGTAGCTGTTGTGGGAGCCACGGGACTTGTGGGCTCAAAGATGCTGGAAGTACTTCAGGAAAGGGATTTTCCTGTAGATGAATTAATCCCTGTGGCCTCTGAGCGGTCGGTGGGCAAAAAGGTTAGGTTCCGTAACAAGGAATGGGCGGTTGTAAGCGCCCAGGAGGCTGTTTCCTGCAGGCCGCAACTGGCTATTTTCAGTGCCGGGGCCTCCGTATCTTCTACTCTTGCGCCCCTTTTTGCGGCCCAGGGCTGCTACGTCGTGGATAACTCCTCCTACTGGAGAATGTTTCCGGACATACCCCTGGTGGTCCCGGAGATTAATCCGGACACCATCGGCATAAATAATCATATAATTGCCAATCCAAACTGTTCCACCATACAGATGGTGCTGCCTCTGGCCCCCCTGCACAAGGCCTATGGAATAAAGAGAATAGTGGTTTCTACCTACCAGAGCGTATCCGGTGCCGGGCAAAGGGGAATAGAACAGCTTATGGCAGAAAGGGCCGGCGGTACGGGCAGCAAGTTCCCCCACAGGATAGACCTTAACCTCATCCCTCACATAGACTCCTTCCTCCCGGACGGCAATACCAAGGAAGAGGCCAAGATGATAAATGAGACCCGTAAAATCTTTGGAGACCAGACCATTGCTGTAAGCGCCACTACGGTAAGGGTTCCGGTTACGGGAGGCCATTCGGAGAGCGTAAACGTAGAATTCCTGCGGCCTTACGACCTTCGGGAGGCCAGGGACCTTATGGCCGGAATGCCGGGGGTGGTAATTATGGACGATCCTGCTACCAATACCTATCCTATGCCTCTTTTTGCCTACGACAAGGACGATGTCTTTGTGGGCCGCATCCGCAGGGATGCCTCTGCGCCAAACGCACTTAATTTCTGGTGCGTATCCGACAATATCCGAAAGGGCGCTGCTACAAATGCAGTCCAGATTGCCCAGGCCCTTCTTAACAAAGGTTATCTTGGCAATGGAACTGTTTAGGGAAATACTTTCAATAGATTCTACGTCGGGCCGCGAGAGAGAACTGGCCCTTTGGCTGTGCGACCATCTGGAATCACCTTCAAGGAAGGTGATGGAGGTCGGCGACGGCACTCTTAATCTGCTTTTCTGCTGGGGCAGCCCCAAGGTGGTATTTTGCACCCATATGGATACCGTACCGCCCTATATACCTTGTTCTTATGCCGATGGCCTCTGGCGCGGGCGCGGAACCTGCGATGCCAAGGGACAGATTTTCTCTATGTACTCTGCCTGCAAGGCTCTGGAGGCGGCGGGAGCAAGCGGATTCGGCCTTCTGCTGCTCTCCGGAGAGGAAACCGGCTCGCACGGGGCCAAGGCCTTCTCCCGTACAGGATTCCAGGCTCCGTACCTCATAGTGGGAGAGCCCACGGAGAATAAGATGGTGTCGGCCGGCAAGGGTACCAAGTCCTTCGGCCTATGCTTCAAGGGGGAGCCCTTCCACTCCGGCTATCCGCAGTACGGGCTAAGCGCGGTTAGTCTTTTCAATGAATTCTGCAATGACCTAAAGAAGGCAGAGTTCCCTTTAGACCCTCTTCTTGGAGAGACTACCTGGAATATAGGACAGCTTAGAAGCGATAACCCCCAGAACGTGCTTTCTGCGCAGCTTGAGTGCCGCATTTATTTCCGCACCACCTTTGCTTCTGACAAGCCTGTAACGGAGTATATGGCCTCTCTCCCGGAGTATATCGGCGTAACTCCTTTTGGAGGAGACACCCCGGCAGAGTATTTTACCCTGCCTTCCTTCCAGTCTGCTCCGGTGGCCTTCGGGAGCGATGCTCCCCACCTTACGGGATTCGCTCACAAGGCAATCTGCGGTCCCGGCTCCATAAAGGTGGCTCACAGGGACGACGAGTGCATCTCCTGCGAGGACCTGCGGACGGCCACTGACCAGTATGTGAAAATGTTCCAAGAAATAAACAGATTATGAAAGTTTTGATCAGCGGCTATGGCAAGATGGGCCGTATAATAGAAAAGGAGCTGCTTTCCTGCAACGTAGAATTCGTGGGGAGCAGCGAGGATGTCTGCAGTACAGACCCGGCCCTTGCCCGCGAATGTGTGTGCGTAGATTTTACTACTCCGGAGGCCTTCAGGCAGAATTACCGCTTTATCGCAGAGCATTTCAAGGCCGCCGTGGTGGGAACAACAGGCTGGGACGACATCCGCAGCCAGGTTACAGACTATTTTGCCTCTAAGGGAACAACCCTTATCTATGCCTCTAATTTCTCTTTGGGCGTAAACGCCCTTTACGCCGCTGCACAGAAAGTCTCTTCTATGCTGAAAGGGGCCGGGTACAATGCTCTTATAGAAGAAACCCATCATATCCATAAACTGGACGCTCCCTCCGGTACTGCCAAGGTGCTTGGCGGAATAGTTGAGGAGTCGCTGGGCGAAGTTCCTCAAATTAAATCCTTCAGGGAGGGGGAGGTTCCCGGAATCCACGCCCTTACACTTACCTCATCTTGGGACAAGCTGACCCTCACCCACGAGGCGTTCTCCCGCGAGGGTCTTGCCAAGGGTGCGGTTGCCGCCGTCTTCATGACAGAGAGCATAAAGGGCGTGCATAACTTTGGGGATTTGCTGTAATTACCTTAGGATATCGCTCATTATACTTGAAGCGGCCTCCCTGGCGCCCTCTCCGGGGCCTTGAATCACAAGCGGATAGGGGTGGTAGGCGCTTTTTACCATAATAGAATTTTCTGTTCCTTTAAGATGGTAGGCCGGATGCTCTCCGGCTACTTTTTTTATGCCGATACTTGCTTTGTATCTGCCACGCGCTTTCTCCAGAGTGGCCACGAATCTTAATCTGTAACCCTCAAGGGCAGCATCGACATACATCTTTGTAAAGACAGGCTCCATCTCCCTGAGCCCCTTGTAAAACTTGTCCAAAGAGCCTTCAAGAAGGGCTGCAGGCACGACCGGTTCTACAATTATGTCCTTTTCTTCCAGTTCTACGCCGGCCTCCCTGGAGAGTATGAGCAGTTTTCTCAGAGCATCCTTTCCGCCGATATCCTTTCTGGGATCTTTCTCCGTAAGCCCCTCCCTGCGGGCCTTCATAAGCATTGACGAAAAAGTTTTGCGCCCTGGAACATAGGCTCCAAGAATCTGGTTCATGGTGCAGGAAACCACGGCCTCTATGGAAACCACCTCGTCCATTGAGTTGGCCCCCTGGGCTATGGATCCAAGTATGGGGAGGGCCGCTCCTACCGTTGTCTCGTATCTAAGGAAGACTCCGTTCTCCCTTGCTGCAGAGCGCATGAGGGCGTACTCTTCGTATGGTACGGCCAGCGAGCGGCGGTTAGAAGATACTATGTTTATTCCGGCCTCCATAAGGGGCACGTAACTCTTGTAAATGCTGTGGCTGTCCGTAGCGTCTATAAATACGGAACCGGCCGGGGCGCATTTTATGACTTCTTCTGCAAAGTTGCCTTCCCGGCATATTAGGGGCTCTTTTTCAAGGTCTATTCCAAAACTCTTGCTGTTGGAGCGCCCGGAGATTTTAAGCACTTTTCCCGTCCTTTTAAATACGTTCTCTCTTGTGGAGTGAATCATATCTGTAAGGGCAGTGGCAACCGCTCCGTTTCCGGCCAGGAAAAGATGCACTGTCCTGGACGGAAGAACCTGGAAAAATGCCTTGTGAAGAGCTAGAAGGGCCTTTCCCAGTACGGCTGGCTTTACTTTAAGACTTAATCCTCCACCCTCTGCGCTTATGCTTATCGCGGCAATTCCGGCTCTTCTAAGGGCAGAAGAGGCTATGCGCAGGCCATCCTCCGTAGAAGCCCCGGCTCCCACTATTCTTATAGTATCTTCCTTGGAGGCTATGCCAATCCAGCCTTCTTTGTCCTTTCCCTTCCCAATGACGGAGCAGGGACCCTTGGGCGCAAAGGTGTTTTTTATCTCTATGTCTATGCCTGCCTCCATTGCCGGTGCTACGGTAGGGGCGTAAAGCACCTTTGCCCCGTTACTGGCCATATCCAGGGCTGACTGATATGACAACTCCGGAATAGTCCTGGCTGCTGGCACCTGCTTGGGATTGCAGGTCATAATCCCGGGGACGTCGGTCCATATCTGAAGGCTGCAGGCTTTTACCGCCGCAGCGTAAAGGGCTGCGCTGTAGTCGGATCCTCCGCGCCCCAGGGTGGAGGGCCGCCCGTCCGGGCCTTCGCAGATAAAGCCGGGAGCAACATAGATATCGTAGTCCGGAGCCTCCTCGATGGCCTTGGATATTCTGTCGTAGGTTTGCTTCTGATTGTCTTTTACCACAAGGCGGCGGGAATCCATCCACAGCACTCGGTATCCTTCCGCCTTAAGTTTTTCTTCCAGTATGCGCGTAGAAAGCAGCTCCCCGAAGGTAACTTTCTCTTCCTTTGGAGCAAGTTCTATGAGAGAGAGAAGCTGCTGGATTTTCTGCAGGACCTCCTCTCTCAGCGTGCCGGTGAAAAGCCTTTTTATGATATCCGAGTGTCTTGCTGCAATTTCTTCCAGGGCCGCCGTGTCTCCGCCCAGAAGGGCGTCTGTGCAGCCGCTTATCGCAGAGCAAACGAGAATGATTTTTCCTTTCTTCTCTTCTTTTTCTACTATATCCAGCACTCCGGACATAGCCGTGGCGTCGGCAACCGACGACCCACCGAATTTTAACACCCTGAACTGGGTAGAGGTCCTTTCTTTCATACTGCAAAAATAGTCATTTGTGAATACAAATCGTATTTTTTTAATATCTTTGTACTGTTATGGATAAGAATTTTCTAAGGGGGTGCGGTACTGCAATGTTCACCCCGTTCAAAAATGGAGAGGTGGATTATGAGGCGCTTGCCCTTTGCACAAAAAGGCAGGTTGCAGGTGGGGTAGATTTTCTTGTTCCCCTTGGCACCACCGGCGAGACTCCAACCCTGTCAGCGGAAGAAAAATTGCAGGTCTTCCAGACCGTCCGTTCCAACAGCGGCGGTTTGCCCGTTGTGGTTGGGGTGGGTTCCAACAGCCTCCAGGGTACAATAGACAATATTAATCTTCTCTCCGGGGCCGATGCTTTCCTGGTTGTGGTCCCTTTTTATAACAAACCACCTCAGAGAGGTATATATCAGTATTTTAAGTCGATAGCTTCCCGGACCACCAAGCCTGTCATCCTATATAACGTGCCTTCACGCACCGGGGCAAACTGCAGTGCGGAAACCACGTTGGCCCTTGCCAGGGATGTCAAGAATATAGTGGCGGTTAAGGAAGCCTCCGGTAATCTGGACCAGTGCCTGGAGATACTTAAAGGTGCGCCGGAAGGCTTTGGTTTATTGTCCGGAAACGATGAGGACACGGCCTTCCTTATGCAAAACGGGGCTGCCGGCGTTATTTCCGTAGCCTCCAACGTGCTTCCAAATACCGTGGCCGGCTTTATACATTCAATGCAGGAGGGCCGCTTCAAGGAAGGACTGGTTCTTCACGATGCCCTGATGCCCCTCTTCAAGGCTCTCTTCGTGGAGCCTAATCCTATTCCCGGCAAGGCTGCAATGGCTATGCTGGGTCTAATGGAGAACAGCCTGCGGCTCCCTCTGGTCCCGGCAGAGCCCGGCACGGAAGAACTGCTTAGGGAAGTGCTTAAGAACTATAAAGAAAAATAATTCCCTCTTATATGGACATTACTATAGAGAAATTCAACGAGGTTATCTCTGCCCTTGAAAGAGGGGAGTTGAGGGTTGCCGCAAAGGAAAACGGCAGGTGGAAGGTAAATTCTTATGTCAAGGAAGTTATTCTTGCCGGCTTCCGTCTTGGGAACATCTGCGATATGTCCCAGGGGCAGTTCCCGTTCTTTGACAAGGACACCTTCCCTGTAAGGGAATTCGCCCTTCCGGATAAAGTGCGCATAGTTCCCGGAGGTACATCCATAAGAAGGGGAGCTTACGTTGCTCCCGGCGCAATAGTTATGCCGCCCTCCTATATAAATACCGGCGCTTATGTGGGAGAGGGGACTATGGTGGATTCCCACGTTACCATAGGGTCCTGCGCCCAGATAGGAAAGAATATTCATATTTCTGCCGCAACCCAGATTGGCGGAGTGCTTGAACCGGCGGGCGCCCTTCCCACCATTATAGAGGACGGGGCCTTTGTAGGCGGCAACTGCGGAATATACGAGGGTACAATAGTGGAGCAGGGGGCTGTAATCGCCTCCGGGGTTATCATTACATCGTCTACGGCTTTGTTCGATGCTACTAAAAACGAATATGTTCCCAGAAATGAGGACGGAAGGGTAGTGGTTCCTGCCAATGCTGTTGTGGTAAGCGGTTCAAAGCCTATTGTCCGTGAGGGAAGACCTTTGGAGAGCGGAGTCCATCTCTACTGCCCTGTGATAGTCAAGTACAGGGATTCAAAGACAGAGGACAGTATTCATCTGGAAGACCTTCTGCGCTAGGGAAGGGGTTATTCAATTACTTCTACAAGTTCTGCCGGGCCGGTAAGGTAAACATCCCGGAAACTATCGGCCCGCCTGGAAAATTCTACCGTCAGAATGTCTCCTCTTCTGCAACGGAGGCTGATATTCGCCCTGGTGCCGTCCTGGTTTAAATAGTTAAAGGCAAGTGCGCTGGCCGTCAGGCCCGTGCCGCAGGCCAGAGTCTCGCCCTCCACCCCTTTCTCGAAGGTGCGTACCTTCAGACCGTCCGCGCATACCTGTACAAAATTCACATTGGTGCCTTCGGGGGCAAAGGTCTCGTGGTGGCGGAGCGTGCGCCCGCAGGCGTCCACGTCCAAATTGTCCACGTCGGGAACAAATTTTACAAAGTGGCGCGTTCCGGTGTTAAGAAAAAAACCGTCCAATACAGGGGTTATTCCGTTTACGTCTATCATCCTTAGGCGTACCGTCCATTTGCCATCAGGTATGTTTTCTTCCAGGATAGAGGCTGTGTGCTCTCCGTCGGGGGCCAGGAAACGGTACTCTTTGCCATCGGCGGGTTTAACTCCCATCATACTTGCAAAGGCTGTTATGCATCTGCCGCCGTTGCCGCACATCATTCCTCCGGAACCGTCAGGATTAAAGAAATCCATACGGAAATCGTATCCCGGGGCTGTTTCCAGAACCATCAGCCCATCTGTAGAATACTTATTGCAAGCATTTACAATAAAGTCTGTCTTTTTATATGGAGCTATGTCCTTGCCGCGTCCGTCAAGAACCACAAAATCATTACCTGCGCCGGAAAACTTAAACATCGCTTCGTAAAATATCTGCTAAAATCTTTATTCCTTTTTCCATTTTTGCCCGCTCTATGTAGGAGAAGTTGAGCCTCATCGTGTTGCGGTGGCTGCCGTCCACGTAGAAAAATGAGCCGGCTACGTAGGCTACCCCTGCCGCAAGAGACTTTTCGTACAGGGCAACTGTGTCTATATGCTCCGGGAGCGTAAGCCAGATAAACAGCCCGCCCTGGGGGTGGGTCCAACTTACCCCGGAGGGCATGTATTTTTCCAGGAGGCTTACCATAAGATCCCGCCTCTGCCTGTATTCTTCTATTGTTTTATTCAGATTGCGGTCCAGTGCTCCACCGCAGAGAAATTCGGTTGCCAGGTACTGGTCAAAAACCGGCGGACAAAGGTCCAGGCACTGCTTGCATACATAAATCTGCTCCAGAAGGGGCTCTGGGCCAATTATCCAGCCAAGCCTGAATCCGGGAGCGAATATTTTGGAAAAACTTCCAAGGTGAAGGGTCCTCTCAGGGGCCAGCTCCCTGATGGGCGTTATTTCCTGGCCGCTGTACCTGAGCTCCCTGTAAGGGCTGTCTTCCACTATTATAAGGTCCAGCTCCCGTGCAATACCAACCAGGGCTTCCCGTTCCCGCAGGTTCATCGTTTCTCCGGTGGGGTTGTTGAAGTCCGGGATTACGTAAATGAACTTTACTTTTCCGGGGTTGTCTTTGCGGAAGTCTGCGTTATTATAATAATAGGTAAGAGGCAGAATCCTGGCTCTGTAGGCCTTGAAGCTTTGCAGGGCGCCTAGATAAACGGGGTTGTTGGCCAGTACGATATCTCCCGGGTCCAGCAATATCCTGCTGCATACGTCTATTCCCTGCTGGGAAGAAGTGGTTATCTGTACCTGCGAAACGGGGACCTCGTACCTTTTTGCAATTTCCTGCCTTAGCTCGGGGACTCCCTGGGTGGGGCCGTACTGAAGAGCCTTGGCTCCGTACTTCTGAAGGACCTTCCCGGCAAGGCCCGGAATTACATCCGTAGGAAAGGTGACGGCGGCCGGATAGCCTCCGGCAAAAGAACAAATCTCTTCCAGATTAACCTTGGAAAATATCTCCCTGACCGGGCTTCTCATAAAGGATGGAACGTCTTCCGAGAAGTATTTTTTGTAGTCCATTAGTCAAATTAAAGAATTCTCTGCAAAGATATAATAATGATAAGATTTTAAAAAACGATCACATTGTAAGATTATTGAATAAATATTGAATTTTCCCGCTGTTTTACCGTGAAATTGAATATATATTCTACGTATGAATATTCAAAAATGTATATGATAATAAGGTGGTTAAAATGTTTTAAAAAAGCTTTGGCTTATGAAAATAGTTTAGTAAATTCGCATTGGGGAATGTAAACACATTTTAATTCACTTAATACTTATCTGTATGATTAAAATTAATTTCTGCAAGAGGAGTTACTTCGGTAAGTTCCTCGCTAGCTTTGCCCTGGCAGTAGCTTTTGCTGCCACCGCAAGTGCAGCCGTTGCCAGCAACGGAGCTCCTTCAGCAGCTCAGGCAGAACAACAACAGATTTCTGGTGTTGTAGTTGATGCCAAGGGTGCTGCAATACCCGGAGCCAGCGTTATTGTCAAGGGTACACGTAATGGTGTGGTAACAGACCTGGACGGTGCCTTTACAATCAATGTGGCAAGGGGTACTGTTCTTGAGATCTCCTGCATTGGCTATGCTGCCAAAACTGTGACAGCTGCTCCTGACATGACAGTTGTTCTTGAAGACGATGCTACTCTACTTGAAGAGGCAGTTGTCGTAGGTTTCGGTACACAGAAGAAGGCCAATCTTACAGGTGCCGTTACTTCCGTAGACGTTGACAAAGCTTTCAATGGCAAGCCTATCAACGATGTAAGCAAGGGTTTGCAGGGTGTTGTTCCCGGTCTTACCATTACTTATGACACCGGTGACCTTGGCGCAGCTCCTACTATGAAGATCCGTGGTATCGGTTCCATCAACGGAGACAACAAGCCTCTGGTTCTGTTGGATGGCGTTGAGATTCCTGACCTTTCATTCGTGAATCCTGACAATGTGAAGAGCATCTCTGTCCTCAAGGAT
>CACYGW010000024.1 GCA_902774045.1 uncultured Bacteroidia bacterium | reverse complement strand
ATAAAAATCCCGGAATTCTGATGAAAAGCTAGATATCTCACCTATTTCTGAACAATGATCTTATTGGCTCTATAAAGTGCTCTATCAACCTTTGATCCTGGATGCGCTGCAATTGCTCGCAGGCACGTAGCCCCGCAGTCCATCGCGTCAAGTTGCTGTATGTGAGGAAAAGACGGCATTGGCACTGTGAAACAAATCCTATTCGTTTGGATTAATTTATATTGATCCTGACTTTAAGGGAGAATGTTCTTGGCCTCAGACGGTAGGCGCTCTGGAATTCGGTAGCATCGGAATTGAATGAATAGGAGTATTCCTTAGTATTCAATAGATTACGCGCCTCAAAAATAATATCGCAGCCCTTAATTTTGTACAAAACAGAGCCATCAAGGAAGGCAATGTGACGGGTGTCGGAAAATGCCGCACTGTTGAAGTAATGCTCTCCGGACATCTTTACAATCACTCCTTTAAGAACCTGGTATTCGGCTGATAGTCGTTGATGCACGACTTTTATAGGATTCGAAGAGGAAACGTCATCGTATCTGGTTTTGTAATAAGAGCAATCTATTTCATAGCGGGTCTTCACTTTCCTTCCAATATTGCTGATGCAGGACAAACCAACCATAGTTTTCTTTGTGTCCGTATTGAATAGTTCCATTTGTCTGAGTATCTCTGTAGAATATCGGTCAAAGCCACCAACTAGGTCAAATGTCGATGAAATGGCATCAAAAAGCTTTGAAATATTTACTGTGGTAGAATATCCGGAAGAATGGTTATCAAGGGAATATGACTTGATGTTAGAAATGTTCCCTATAAACTCAGTACCGTATATAATGTTGGAATTCCTACCCCAGTACATGAAATCAGCTGCCGCAAAAAAACCTCTCAATGGATGAGAGAAACTAAGTTTCAAATTGCTCTGGTAGGTCTTGTTTTTCGCAAGATCTCCATCCCTGCTGCATATTCTACGGTAATCGGTCATTATGTTACCAGCGTAAATATCGCCAATGTCAGCAAAATCATCATCATAACTCGAGAACACACTTATTTTCAGTTTTGGGCTGAAGGAATAATTCAAGAATATACTGGGATGGAAGAATAAACCATTCTTGGTCCCGGAAGTTTGACGTACCTTATCGGTATAGTCGATCTTAGCATAGCCGGCATCCAGCATAAAGTTCATTTTGAAGGTGTTTCTACTATAGAATAACGCAATGCCTGACTTCGCATCCCATCTGCGATAACGGTTATCATTTCTGAAATCATCGGAAACTGCATTCATTCCATCAAAATTGAGTAAGCTGTTCATCTTCTGTGACTTAAATGATATGCCAGCGCTTGCGTATAAATCCCATCCTCTGGACAAGGCTATTGAAATATTCGGAGTAATATCGGCATCTGCCCTGCTCACGGAGTAACTCTGGATGGAGGATGAACCCGAAATTTGGCCATATCCTAGCAGTTCTGGAAGAATGGTGGGTGTTACCTGGAGAGATGCCGGCAGGTCATTATATCCGACATCTGTTTTGATGCCGAACGATACTCTGCCTTTTTTTTTCGAATCAAAACGAAACTGATTGCATAAACTCTTATTAGCGGCCATTATGAAATCCTGATTTATCAGATCTTCGGGCGTGCTTACAGCACCGTTGGAATGATCCCACCGGGCGCCCATAGTAAAGACTTCGGTAATATAATGGGAGTAACTGTTATCTGTGTATTTCAGCCGGAGCTCGGCATTATCGGTTCTCTGGTGTTTTTTAGTTTCTTCATCTATTTCCAATGGGTCTGCCGATGCGAAATAGTATTTAGAGACGGCTAAATCCTCGAATGATTGAGAATCGTGGATATATACCCCATTAATACTCAATATCTTATTAGGACCAAGCTTGAAAAGGTTGTTTGATGAAGCAGCATAAGTGGCATTGTCCATATATCTTTCGACATCCAATTCGGGAGTCTGGGGAGAATAAACACCAACTATTGGGGACAACCATTTCAGTCCGTCAAATTGTTCCTGAAGTTCACTTATAATATCCTCTCCGCTATTGTTTGATTTCAACGTCGTTAACGATTGAAAATTGTCGGAGAAAAACATGCCGACAAATCCCCCGTCCCAAATAAACGGACTACAACCGATACCCGCTTGTAGCGACCCTATGAATGCTCCCTTGGATTTTTGTTTAAGTTTTAGGTTCACTGCCACCTTGCCACTAGCCTCCCCCTCGCCTCTTGCCGATTGGAGAATCTTTATAGGCTGGTGATTTTCGAAGACTTCCACAGAGGCAACGTCCTTCGCACGGATATTGTTGGTTAAGATCCCGTACCTCGAACCCATCATATCAAGCCCCTCAATATAGAATTTGTCTATGCGAACACCTTGAAAGCGGATGGCACCACTCTTGTCAACCGATAAACCAGGCATCTTTTTAATGACATCTCCGATAGATCTATCAAGGGAATCCGCGAACGTACTAACATAATAAGACGTTGTGTCTCCCTTAGATTTAATTGATTCAGTTTTTATTTTGGCTCCTTTAAGGGATATTTCTTTATACTTTACCAAGACGGAGATATTCTGGGACCTGCCTTCTATCTCAACAATCTTTCTTTCAATATTAAATCCGGTAACGATAAGTTGCAAAAGGCTTTTGTCTGTATCAACAGACAGACTGAACAATCCGGTTTCTGAAGTTGAAGCATAGCCAAGAACCTTATGGTTTGATGGGTCCTCTACGACTATGTTTGCTTGACTGACAGCAGTGCCGGTCTCTCCTTCAAAAAAAACTGAGCCGCTTATTGTAATTTGCTGAGCAAAGGATATACACACTGCTGACGATACCAACGATATGACAAGTATAATCTTCCTGAACATAGATTATATATCAAGTTCCAACCTGGGATAGTAATTATTGGGAACCGGGTCCGATATCCTGACAACCTGCTCCCTGTCTTCCGAATCAACGAACCACCCCTCTCCTTCATTGAAAAATTGAATCGTGCGCGGGGCATTCCAGAATCGCTTCCACATTTTCTCCACTTCTTTTCGTGTACTCTTTTTTGTTTTATTGTTTGGAATCCAAACATAAATTCTCTTATCCGTGGAATAGCCATCGACAAACTCGAAAATCGGGTCATTCTCGCCCTGCGTGATTCCGCAGGCTTCCCACTTGAACAGTCCTTGCGTGTCTTCCGCCTTAAGGATAAGCCCGGGCAAGCCTCCAAGTTTCCAGGGACCGGCAGGATACGGTATGTCGAATGTAAAACAGACGACCCAGGTCCTTCCGCGAAAAGTCACCTTCGCCCTGTTACATTCAAAGCCCAGAATGTTTTCATTGCCAGGAAGCATTTCCCAATCCAGCACATCCAGAGGTTCCGTATATTGATATTCAACGTATTGGAATCTAGATGAAACCTTTCGTTCTGCTACCGTATTAAATGTGTAAACATCATTATACAAAGGGCAGACTCCCTCCGGTATCCATGAATAAAGAGTTCGCTGGAGTCTTGACGGAGTCCAATCAGGAGTCAATTGATCAATATATTTTTGCTCTAAAGACAATATGTAGTTAAAAGCAATCGAATCGACACGCTGGGAATATTCGCTGTAATACCGGTTGACGTTATTACCAATTTGGAGTCGGTAAAAATCCTTTAATTTTTTTCCTGTGCTATCGCTCTCAACACAAAATGTGTAATCGTACAAAATAGCAAGCTTGGTGCTGTCTATTGGTTTCATGGAACCCCAGTTCCGAGGTTTGTTCCATTGGTAACAAGTATAATTGTTCCCAGCCTGAGAAAATGCCGACACATCTTCTGATTGGGCCCTTGCGGGTACAATGAAGACAACTATTCCTAATAAAGCAATACAAAACGAAAAACTACGCATAATTTATATACTAAGTAAATTCAGGGTTTTAGACAAAGTTACGATGCAATTGGACAGAGTGGAACTTTATCGGTCTAAACAAGGGATTGAGCAAATTGCTGATTTACAGGAAAATACTGGCGCGTTAAGAATTAGAATCTTAACACGCACCGCAATGCGTTGACAATCAATAATATGCCCGGCGGCCTTGTTGAAGCCGATTAGATATGTTTGATTGTAAGGTGTTTAGTCTATAAATTCCAGATAAAAATCCCGGAATTCGGATGAAAGATTGGATAGCTCGCCTTTAAGACGATTCTTCTTGGTATAAACTGTGCCAACGGAATATCCGGTCAGATTTGAGATTGTCGTGGCGTCGAATCCTACAATGACATACACGAAAAATCGGTAATCCAACTCTTTTCGGCCGGGCATATCGCGACGGAATTTGTCAATAATGTTGTCCAGCGATCCATTCACCATGGACATAAACTTATTCTGTGCCTCACCGTCATTTACAATGACATCCAGCTGACGCATGGCCTCGGCGTAAAGGACATCTTTTCTGTCCTTTTTTACAGGTGACAGATATGCCGAGCACAGGTCATTTAAAGTTCTGAACTGGGCCTTGTATAACGAGGCGAACTGCTTTCTGAGCAGAAGAAGAGCGGCATCCTTCTGGGCAAGCTGTTCACTTATTGCAGCAGTCTGAATATTTTGCAGATTAAGCATCTGCTGCGATTCAAAATGAAGATCGGACAGCTCCTCTATTCTATTGTCAAGTTCTCTCTTCTTTCTGAAATATAACACGACTATAATTCCAATAAAAAATAAGGAACTTAATAAGATGGTCGCCAAGCGCAGCCTGTTTATTTTGCGCTCCTTAAAAAGATTATCTGAAATAATTGACGAGTCCTCCAGCGCAAGCTGATAGTCGTGCATTGCAAGACCATCTTCTCCTCTATTCGCGTGAATACATCCGCAATAGTAATATGCCTTCATCTTCTCCACAGGAGGGCCATTTTTGGAATAGAAATCAACCGCCGGCTGTATGATAGACAAGTCTGAAGTATCTATATGGTTCTTGTTAAGCGCGGCACAATAGAGAAGAGAGAATTTGGCACGTAATTTATCGGTGGTGAGCAGAGTCCTGTCCAGTCCATTTAGGACCTTAAGGGCAGAGTCCGGCCTCTCCTGAATGTAAGACTCTATGGCGTCCATGACAAGCAGGGACCGACGCGAAGAACAAGACTCCGTACAACATATTGAACATAAGACTAATCCAACCAGCAGAATCCGTATATAGACTTTACAGTTGCTCATAATAAGTAACACGCATTGATTTTGTAAAAACATCAATGTTCGATGGTACGGCAAAATGTATGCCCATGCCGATTTTTATCAACCTATTGATTATAAGGAGTTTATAGCAAAGAAAAATCCTTAAACTGTTCACTGGAAACAATTTAAGGATTTTTGCGAGTCTGGATGAAAGGACTTGAACCTTCGACCTCCTGGTCCCTAACCAGGTGCGCTACCAACTGCGCCACATCCAGATTAAAAACCGCCCGGGCAAGCCAGACGGGAGAGTTGTACTGGGTAGGAGAATCGAACTCCTATTGCGAGATTGAGAATCTCGAGTACTAACCGTTATACGAACCCAGCATTTTTGTTCGGGAGTGCAAAGATAGCTAATTTTTCTTTCACTGCAAATTTTTTAAAAGAATTATCAATTATTTGAAAGTTAAATTTGATAATAAAATATTATAGAGTTATTTTTGAGGAGAAAACACAAATTTGCAAGTATATGACACTCATTAAATCCATCTCTGGAATCAGAGGAACCATTGGCGGAAATCCCGGCAACGCCTTAACCCCGGTTGATATTGTAAAATTTGTATATGCTTACTCCGCAAGGCTTAAGACAGCCGCCCCCAAGGCCGGAAGATACAAGGTAGTTGTTGGCCGCGACGCCAGACTTTCCGGTCTGATGGTAGAAAACCTCGTTTGCGGAACGCTCATTGCCTGCGGGATTGACGTTGTCAAGGCTGGATTGGCATCTACGCCAACCACGGAACTTGCTGTCCGTTTTTCCGGGGCCGATGGTGGCATTATCCTCACCGCATCGCACAACCCCCGTCAGTGGAACGCACTCAAACTTCTGAATTCAGAGGGCGAATTCCTTACAGCCGCGCAGGGCGAGGCCATCCTGGAACTTGCAGAAAGGGATGATTTTGATTTTGCCCCTGTAGACGAACTTGGAAAGATTACAGAGCACGATTTTACTCAGGAACATATACAGAGCATACTGGACCTTGAGACAGTTAACACAGAGGCCGTGCGCAAAGCCGGCTTCAAGGTAGTGGTAGACGCCGTTAACTCCGTTGGCGGCATCATTATGCCCGCAATGCTGGAAGCCCTGGGAGTAGAAGTGGTTAAGATTAACTGCGACCCTACCGGAGACTTT
Source organism: uncultured Bacteroidia bacterium (assembly GCA_902774045.1). Taxonomy (GTDB): domain Bacteria; phylum Bacteroidota; class Bacteroidia; order Bacteroidales; family UBA932; genus Cryptobacteroides. Next base: position 13,852 of record CACYGW010000024.1, on the reverse strand, counting down.
GCCCACAACCCCGAGCCCCTTCCCGCAAACCTTATCGAACTAAGGGAAGCCGTGGTTAAGGAGAAGGCAGACCTGGGCGTATCGGTAGACCCGGACGTAGACCGCCTGGCCTTCATAAGCGAAAACGGAGAGCCCTTCGTAGAAGAATACACGCTTGTAAGCGTAGCAGATTATCTGTTCCGCAGAGCCAAGAGAATAGCAGAAGAAAAGGGAATCACCCTGGAAGAGGCCACGGCCCCCTACAAGCCCGTAGCCTGCTCTAACCTTTCCTCTTCAAGAGCCCTGCGGGACGTAGTAGAGTCTTACGGCGGCAAATACCTTAGCTCCGCAGTAGGTGAGGTTAACGTAACCACTCTTATGCACAGCTGCGGCGCCCTCATAGGCGGCGAGGGTAACGGAGGAGTCATCTATCCCGCCAGCCACTGCGGCCGCGACGCCATGACCGGCGTAGCCCTCTTCCTAAGCGGCCTGGCAGAAAGAGGCATCAAAGTATCTGAGCTCAAGAAGACGCTTCCTCCTTACTTCATTGCCAAGAACAAGATTGAACTTTCCGACAAAGCCCTCATAGACAAGATTCTAAGCGAGCTAAAGAAGATTTACGCCAACGAGAACATCAACGACATAGACGGCGTAAAGATAAGCTTCGAGTCCAAGAAACAGTGGGTTCACCTAAGGAAGTCCAACACAGAGCCCATAATCCGTATTTACGCAGAGGCTCCCACCCTTCAGGACGCCGAGGCCCTGGCCGGTGAGGTAATAGACGTAGCCAAAAAGATTATAGGAGAATAGAAAAAGTAACCATCGGCCCAAAAGAATATGTTTTCATTCAGGACCACACCGCTCGAGGATCAGACCGATAAAGCCTTGCTGCACGGCCAGGTAGCCTGCTTCTGCACGCAGAACTGCTGGGATACCTTCCGCGGACGCTATATGTACCAGCTTTTTGCAGAGAGAGGCAATCTAAAGGAGGTATTCAAGCCCCGGTCCTCCGAGCTAACCCCAGGCACCAACCATATAGAATTGGAGAGCACCGCACAGCTTGCGGGCCTGTCGGCCGTTGTAGTTGAAATTCAGGATGTAGGAAGCCGGTATTTCAATTTTACAAAGGATGTATTCAGGCTTATGTCGATGCTTTCCTCTATGGGTGACGGTGCTCCGGCCCTGTATGTCGCAGACCATATTAATCCGGCCGGGCGTTTTGTAGAGGGTTCCATAGCCCAGGAGGACAACCGGGAGGACTTCACTCCCAAGATTGCCCACCGCCACGGGCTCACCCTTGGCGAGCTTTGCCTGCTGTACTATAACGAGATTGGAGCCAGGTTCCCGCTGCACATAATATCGGCCCAGGCCAGCGCATCAACAACGCACCTTCTCCCCTGGACCATAGCCCCGGCTTCTGACATCCCCGGGATGTTCACCAGCCTTATGTACAGCGGCGGTGGTCTTTGGAACAACACTTCCATAACCCCGGCCATAGGCACGTCCCGCCCCTACGAGTACATAGGAGCCCCCTTCATCAAGCCAACTATGGACAATCTGCCCGTACCGGAGGGCGTGCTTATGCGCAACTGCACCTTTACGCCGGCCGCCGGCAGATACGAAGGGCAGCAATGCTTCGGCTACCAGATTATGCTCCTGCCAGGATACGAGTATCACTCCCTGCTTCACACGATGCAGCTTATGAGGTACTTCGCCGGCAGATATTCCCAGTTTGAGGTTTATGCCGATTGTTACCGTAAGCTGTCCGATCCCGTTATGGCAGAGTACATTAGCGGAGAGCTTTCTACGGAAGAGCTGCGGGAGCATATAAAGACAGAGGAGCAGAAGTGGATAAGGAAGGCCAAGAGGTTCTGCCTCTATGACGATCAACCTATAAGAATGAAATAGAAAAAGCGGCAAAAAAGTTTGTTTTACCGGAACTAATGCCTATATTTGCAGGCTCAAAAATAGAAACAATAGTAAATCTTAAATATTTAAGTAAAATGAAGAAAGGAATTCATCCCGAAACCTACCGTCTTGTAGCTTTCAAGGATATGTCCAACGACACAGTATTCGTAACCCGTTCCTGCGCAACCACAAAGGAAACTTTGGTTGTTGACGGTGTTGAATATCCTGTTGTAAAGGTTGAGATTTCCAACACATCTCACCCCTTCTATACCGGTAAAGTCAAGCTCGTTGACACCGCCGGCCGCGTTGACAAATTCTACCAGCGTTACAAGAATCGTCAGAAGTAAGAAACTTCTACAACATAGGTTACAAAAAGGAGTCCGCAATTTTGGACTCCTTTTTATTTTTACTTACATTTGTAAGCATCAACCATAAAATTTAATTTAATACAAGCACGCAATGAACTCAAAAAAACTAGTAATCGCCCTTGCAGCATCGTTACTTACCCTTGGTTCAGCCGCTTGGGCCCAGACAGAAGAAGAACTTCTTGAATGGGATGGCCAGGAATGTACCAGCATCATGGCCGGAAGGCTGGCAACCATAGACGGCTCTGTTATAACCTCTCACACCTGCGACGGAGTTTCCCATACCTGGATTTCCCTTGAACCCGCACAGGACCTCCCGGAGGGTTATATGTACAAGGTTCCTAAGGGAATGCGCTGGACAAAGTTTAAAGGAGATACTACAGGAGTTACCATAGCCGGTGAAATTCCTCTTTCCGGGCACATCTACTCCTATGTAAATACAGGCTATCCCTGCATGAACGAGAAGCAGCTCTCTATTGGAGAATCTACGTTCACAGGCCCCAAAGGGCTCACGAACAAGGAAGCTATGTTTATGATAGAGGAACTTGCCCGCCTGGCCCTTATGAAATGCGACAATGCCCGCGATGCCATACGCTATATGGGCTCCCTTGCAGAAACATATGGTTACTGTGACACCGGCGAGGCCCTTACCATTGCAGACAAGAACGAGGTCTGGGTCTTTGAGATTTGCGGCATTGGAAAGGATAAGATCGGAGCAGTTTGGGCTGCTCAGAGGGTTCCGGACGACGAGGTTGCCATCGTGGCAAATATCCCCAGAGTTGGCAAAGTAGACAGAAGCAACCCGGACTATTATATCTGCTCTACCAATGTAGAGGCCGTGGCAATAGAACACGGGCTTTGGGACGGCCAGGGAGACTGTGTTTTCTGGAAGGCCTTCAACGTAGCCCGCGCCAAGGGCAAGAACTACAGCATAAGAGACTGGTTCGTGCTTAACGCCCTGGCTCCCTCGCTTGGCCTTACAATGGAAATGGACGAACTACCGCTCTCTGTTAAGCCGGAGGCCGGAAAGATTTCTGTAAGAGACGTAATGGAAATGCTCCGCGGAACCTACGAGGGCACAGAATACGATATGTGCAAGAACTGGCTTGTTAAGGTAGAGGCAAAGGATACCGTTCCGGAGCATATTAAGATTAGCCCTATGGCAAATCCCTGGCTCACCACCAACACACGCAATACCCTTAACACTATAGCCCCCGGAACCATTAAGTTTCAGAGGACACTGGCAGTGGCATGGTGCTCCTATTCTACCGTGCTTCAGATGAGAAACTGGTTGCCCGACGCTGTGGGCGGAGTTCTTTGGTACGGTGTAGATAACCCCGGCCAGAGCCCCAGAATCCCTATTTTCGCAGGCAACACTTCCCTACCGGAGGCCTTTAACTTCTGCGGACAGAAGAAATACAAAGAAGACAGCATACTATGGCAATTCCGCCGCGCAAACCGTCTTGGAACCATTACCTGGCAGACAGATAAAAAGAAGTTTACAAAGCGCATAGCCAAACTGGAAGACCTGGCCTTTGAAGAACTGGGCAATCTTCCTGTAAACGCTACCGCAGAGGAGTTAAACGCAGTAACCGATAAGGTTTACAAGGCAGCACTCCGTGAGTGGCAGAAACTGGAAGAAGAACTCTGGATGAAACACGGAAGAGGGTTCTAAGACTCTTACAAGCCACAGTGGCCAAATGATATAAACCCCGAAAGTTTCTAGCTTTCGGGGTTTTATATAATATAAGATGTCTCTTATTTCTCTATAGGGACAAGGGCGAATGTAAGGTCTCCCTTGCAGCAGAGCTTACCGTCAACCTCCAGTTTGGCAGAGCAGAAGAAAAGCTGACCGCGACGCTCTATGAGTTTGCTTGTAACCTGGCAAACGTCTCCTGGCTTTACCACGTTCTTGAACTTTACATTGTTAAGACCAGCATAAAGAGTTATATGGCCGGGTATCTCGTCCTTTACAAGAACTGCGCAGCTCTGAGCCATAATCTCGCACTGGATAACACCTGGAACCACGGGATTGCCCGGGAAATGGCCGCGAGTAAAAAACTCGTCTTCCTTAATCTTATATTCCGAGTGGGCATTGCCCTCATCGTCTATAAACGATTTTTCTATGAGCAACATAGGTTCCCTATGGGGAAGGAAGCCCTTAATGTCGTCTTTGTTAAGTTCTATCATAGTATAAAGCGATTTGGTTTTAGTCTTCGTATCTGCGGAATGCGACACAGGCGTTATGGCCACCAAAGCCAAGAGAGTCGGATATACCAATGGTGATGTCGCTCTTGAGGGCTACGTTAGGCGTGTAGTCAAGGTCACATTCGGGATCAGGGCAATCCAGATTGATGGTGGGAGGAATTATGCCTTCCTTAAGCGCAAGGATGGTGGCGATGGCCTCCGCAGCACCTGCTGCACCAAACATATGGCCTGTCATAGACTTGATTGAACTGATGTGGGCCTTGTAAGCAAAATCTCCAAGGGCAGCCTTGTAGGCAATGGTTTCTGCAACATCGTTAAGATGCGTGCCGGTACCGTGTGCATTTATGTAAAGGTTGTCTTTCTTCTCGTCGAAGCCGGCCTGCTCCAGGGCAAGTTTAATACACATTGCCTGGGTTTCTCCATCCGGACGCGGGGCTGTAGCGTGGTACGCGTCGCAGGTGTTGCCGTAACCAACCATCTCACCGTAAATCTTGGCGCCGCGGGCTTTTGCGTGCTCAAGTTCCTCGAGGATGATGATACCTGCACCGTCGCCCATTACAAAACCCTGACGGTTCTTATTGAAGGGAAGGGATGCATATTTAGGGTTATCTACCCTTGTAAGGGCCTTTGCATTTGCAAAGCCTACTATTCCAAGAGGGATGGTGGCATTCTCACAGCCTCCGGCAATGATAGCATCGGCATAACCGGCCTTGATGGTCCTGAAAGCCTCTCCTATACAATGGGATGATGTTGCGCAAGCGGTAACAATGTCAAGGCAGGGGCCCTGTGCGTGATGCTTGATGGCAATGTGGCCGGCAGCAATGTTAGAAATCATCGTAGGGATGAAAAGCGGAGAAATCCACTGGCCGGAAGGGTCTTCTATCATCTTTGCAGTCTCCCGGTACTGAACCTCGAAGCCACCTATGCCAGAGCCTACATAAACGCCCAGACGGAAGGGGTCTATGTTCTTACCTTCGCCCTCGCTGCAAAGAGCGGCATCCTCCATTGCCTGGTATGCTGCCGCCATGCCATACTGAGTAAAGCGGTCCTGCTTGCGTATGAACGGCTTGTCCATTCCATAATCTTCGGGATTGAAATCCTTTATTTTACCAGCTATTTTAACGGGCAGATTGTCGGTAGGAAAATTATCAATGACCTCTATTCCGCAAACGCCGTCCTTAAGGTTTTTCCAATATGTAGGAACGTCATTTCCAACAGATGAAATAACGCCTAATCCAGTAATGACTACTCTCTTATTATCCATTGCAAAAATATTATCTTGTTATTTGGCAAATATAATAATTAACTTTCAACTTGCCAAAGGGGTTACCACTCCAAAACTGCCACGCCGGACAAAAGACCGGCACCGAAGGCGCTAAACACCAGCAGATCTCCACTTTTGAACATTCCATTGTGATTGCACTCGTCAAGAAGGATGGTGCAGGAGGCCGATGAAGAGTTGCCGTGGTCTGCGATATTTGTAGGGAACTTGCTGTCCGGTTCTCCAAGGTAGTTCTTGATGGCGTCTATGATTCTCATATTGGCCTGGTGAACTATATAGTATGAAACCTCGCCTTTGGAAATACCAAGTTTTGCGAGCATAGATTCCACATCTGCAGTTGAAGCGTTTACCGCAAACTTAAACACGTCCCGGCCCTTCATCTGCAGTGGTACGTTCATTTCTGACTTTGTTATGAAAGGCGTGCTTTCCAGAAGTCTGTGCTGCCAGATTTTATCCGGGGCAGGAAGGCTGTGAAGCTGAATTCCCTTAATATTGTCGCCGGGGCCAAGGACAACCGCGCCGGCACCGTCGCCAAAGAGTACGCTGGTAGTACGGTCGTTCCAGTCACACATGCGTGTGGGCTCGTCTGCACATACGATAAGGATATTGTTTGCTTTGCCGGCTTTGTAGTAACTGTCTGCCACGTCTAGGGAAAAGATGAATCCCGGGCAGGCGCAATTTATGTCGATGCAGGGGCAACTGAGGCCTATCTTGCTGCTGATTATGCAGCTGAGAGAGGGAGTTGTGTATTCGTTAACTACGTTGGAGCAAATGAAAAACTCTATATCCTGTGGGGTTTTGCCTGCCATAGAGAGCGCCTTAAGTGCGGCGTCGCAAGCCAAATCTTCCAGTAATTCGTCAGAAATAACGTGTCTTACCTTGATACCGGTTCTCTGAGATATCCACTCATCGCTGGTATCCATAATTTTGGAAAGATCGTCGTTCGAAACCACTTTATGCGGCAGCGAACTTCCCGTTCCTAATATCTTCATAATTTTTTTATTTTGACAACGCAAAATTAAGGCTTTGTTTTTAAAAATAAAAAAGATTGTGGCGAAAGCCCTTTTAACGGCCTTATTTCAACGTTTTAGTGGCGAAATATTTTTATTTGGGGCGAAATTTTGCTTATTGGCAGAACATTACATATCTTTGCAAGGCTATGGAAAAGAAGGAAAAAAACATACTTCCGGCATACTTCAGAGCTAAGTATCAGCTTATTGCAACCGTGACTTTCACGGCCTTCTTCTCCCTTCTCTTCATACTGGTGAGTATCCCTTTTTCTGACAATGCCTGGTTTGAACTTGGACCGTCGCAGGCCTTCGCATTTACGGCCATTTTCTTTGCCATAGCCCTTCTTGTCATTATCATTAGCAAGCGGGTTATGTACGCCACCAGAAGGGCCTTTAGGATGACCTATCTGCAATACGTATTGTGGAATCTTATGGAGGTGGTAATCATTTGCCTTCTGTACACGGCATTCACAATCCAGGGCGACGAGTTTGGCATCATCAACATAGAAGATGCATCCTTCCTGAATATATTCGGAAAAGCGTCTCTATACTGTATAACATCGCTGATAGTGCCTTACATCATAGCCGGAATGTATTTTGCCATTCTGGACAAGAACAAGACAATAAGGGACTCGGCGCCAAAAGAGAAAAGCATAATTAATCTTCACGACTATACAGGCACGCTTAAACTCTCCATCAATGTGGGCAGCCTCTATTATATAGAATCCGACGACAACTATGTAAATGTCTGGTACTCAGATAATAAGGGCAACCTCAAAAAGTATATGGTAAGATGCCGCCTAAAGGATATAGAAGAGGATTTCAAGGGGACACCCCTGGTACGCTGCCACAGAAAATACATAGTGAACCTGTCCAGGATTGGGGTTCTGCGCAAGGAAGGCCAGACTTATTACATAGAGTTCGCAGAAAAGGATATCCCTGCGCTTAACGTATCTAAAACTTACGAAGAGGCGGTTCTGTCTGCCGTCTGAATTCAGAGACCACAACGGCCGTAGCCACTGCTACGTTAAGAGACTCCGCAGAAGGGCCGGGGTTGAAGCAGGGTATGGTGATGCGGCGGGTAATCGCCTGCTCTACCGCAAGGGAGATTCCGTGAGCCTCATTTCCCATAACTATCAGTCCGCAGGAAGGAAGGGGGGAGGTATAAATATTTTCCCCGTCCAGAAAGGTGCCAAACACTCCAAGGCCCGCAGATGTAAAATCCCTGCAAAGGGCGGGAATGTCTGCCGTCAGCGGCCGGTGGCGGAAAATTGTTCCCATGGAAGATTGTATAACCTTGGGGTTAAAGGCCTCTACGCAGTCTTCCGATGCATATACGGTGTCTATCCCAAACCAGTCTGCAAGGCGCAGGATCGTGCCCATATTGCCCGGGTCTCGAACCGCATCAAGGGCAAGGCACAGACCACCTGGAGCGGGAAGGGCTTCCTGAGCGGGGATCCTTACCACGGCCAGGACAGGAGACGGAGAATCCAGGGAACTGATCCTCTCCATTGCCTTTTCTCCTATTTCTTCACGGGTATAAACCTCAACCACATCCAGACCGGAGGCAAGGACCTCGTCTACCATCTTGCGGCCCTCAACGCAAAAAAGTCCCAGCGCGTCCCGGAACTTTTTTTCTCGCAGAGAGCGAATCTGTTTGATTTTGGCCTGGCTCAGCTCCATTTTACTCGTGGGCTAGGAATCTTTTCTCTGCAAATTCTTCCCATTTTGTACCCTTGCGGCCATAGTTGGCAAAAGGATAGATGGAGATACCTCCTCTGGGGGTGAAGAGACCTGTAACCTCTATGTATTTGGGATCCATAAGCTTGATGAGGTCCTTCATAATAGTGTTTACGGTGTCTTCGTGGAAGTCTCCGTGGTTGCGGAAACTAAAAAGATAGAGCTTGAGGCTCTTGCTCTCTACCATCTTATCCGCAGGAACATAGCTTATTCTTATTTCTGCGAAGTCCGGCTGGCCGGTGATGGGGCAGAGAGTGGTGAACTCCGGGCAGTTGAATCTAACCCAGTAATCGTTATCCTTGTGAAGGTTTTCGAAGGCCTCAAGGACAGAGGGGTTGTAATCTGCGTATGTAGGCTCCGACAAGCGTCCAAGCGCCTGAAGGTTGTCTTTTTTTCTGTCCGTACTCATTCTCCCGCCTCCTTAAGTCTTTCTGCATTTTCTGCAACCGTAAGATTGTCTATGCATTCCTGAATATCGCCGTCCATAAATACCGGGAGGTTGTACATGCTCCAGCCGGTACGGTGGTCGGTAACCCTGGACTGAGGATAATTGTAGGTGCGTATTTTTGCGGAGCGGTCGCCCGTAGAAACCATGGTCTTGCGCTTTGCAGCAATGCCGTCAAGGTATTTCTGGTGCTCCATATTGTAAAGACGGGTACGGAGCTCGGCCATAGCCTTGTCCAGGTTCTTAAGCTGGGAGCGCTCTTCCTGGCACTGAACCACTATTCCGGAAGGAATGTGGGTAAGACGTACGGCAGAATAGGTGGTGTTTACTCCCTGACCGCCGGGGCCCGATGAGCAGAAGAGGTCTTTGCGTATGTCGCTCATATTGATTTCTACGTCAAACTCGCCGGCCTCGGGGAAGACTGCCACTGAAGCGGCGGAGGTCTGAAGGCGGCCCTGGGTCTCTGTCTGGGGCACCCTCTGTACGCGATGAACGCCTGATTCGTACTTCATTATGCCGTACACGCCCTCGTTATTGCTGGACAAAGAGAATACGATCTGCTTGTAACCTCCGGATGTACCCGGAGCCTCGTCCGTAACCTCCAGTTTCCAGCCCTTGCGCTCTGCGTACTTGCTGTACATACGGAACAGGTCGCCGGCAAAAATCGCAGCCTCGTCGCCACCGGCGCCGCCGCGGATTTCTACTATAGCATTCTTACCGTCGTCGGGGTCTGCCGGGATTAACAGCAGCTTTATGTTCTGCTCCATCTCCGGGAGGCGGGGTTCTATCTGGGCAATCTCGTCACGGGCCATCTCGCGCAGGTCCTCGTCTTTCTCGTTCATAAGGATGTCCTTCGCCGTAGCAATCTCTTCCAGCATTCCTTTATATTCTAGGCCTGCCTTGATGATGGGCTGCAACTCCTTGTAATCCTTGTTCAGCTGCACGTACTTTTTCATATCAGCAATAACCTCGGGATCCGAAAGCTGATCCTGAAGCTTCTGATACTTGTCCTGCAGGCTGAGGACCTTCTCCAACAATGTATTGTTTTCTGCCATAATACAATTCTAATAATCGCGCAAAGTTACGAAATAATTCGATATCTTTGCAAATACAACATAACAACCAGACTATGAACAATTGTATAAAAATGATTTTTGCTTTAAGTCTTTGTTCGCTTGCAGCATCCTGCGGCGGGCATAAAGAAGAGTTTAAATACACGGTAGACCAGTTTGCAGACCTTAAGGTCATGCGTTACAAGGTTCCCGGATGGGAATCTCTGTCGCTGCAGCAGAAAGAGTATGCTTATTATCTGGCAGAGGCTGCAAAATTTGGCCGCGACATTACCTGGGACCAGTATTGCAAGTGGAATCTGCCCGTAAGACACACCTTGGAGACCATTCTTAACTCCTGGCAGGGCGATAGGGACACAGACAACTTTCAGGAGTTTTTAGTGTACGCCAAGAGGGTATTTTTCAGCAACGGCGTGCATCATCACTACGCAGAGGATAAATTTATCCCCGGCTGCCCCAAGGACTATTTCGCTTCTCTGATGAAGGATACGGGGTGTGTCGATAGTGACCTTTTGGACTTTATTTATGACGCTGAAGCCCTGTATCAGCGCCGGTCCACATCCAAGACCGGGGATATTGTGGCACTGTCGGCTGTAAACTTTTACGAGGGTGTTTCCCGCGGTGAGGTTGATGCTTTCTATGACAAGATGGAAAATCCCAAGGATCCTACCCCCATCTCCTATGGCCTTAATTCCAAGGTAGTTAAGAATGCCGATGGTAAAGTTATTGAGCTCCCGTGGAAGTCCGGAGGCATTTACGGCCCGGCCATAGACAAGATTTGCGAGAATCTTGAGAAAGCATCGGCAGTGGCAGAAAATGACATTCAGGCCAGGGCCATCAAAATTCTCATCGAATATTATAAAACCGGAGATCTTCGCAAGTGGGACGATTTTAACGTAGAATGGGTAAAGGACACTATCGGCCAGATAGACTTCATAAATGGCTTCATAGAGAACTACGATGATCCTCTGGGTCGCAAGGCTACCTGGGAGGGCTATGTAAACGTAAAGGATTCGGCAGCATCGGCCCGTACAGAGATTCTTAGTAAAAATGCCCAATGGTTCGAGGATAATTCCCCTGTTGACAACAGGTTCAAAAAGAAAAATGTAAAGGGTGTATCGGCTAAGGTGGTGAATGCCATCGCTCTGGCCGGCGCAACCTACCCTTCTACTCCTATCGGTATCAATCTGCCTAATGCAGATTGGATTCGTAAGGATCACGGGTCAAAGAGCGTAACTATCGCCAATATTACCCATACGTATGACCTGGCTGCGCTGGAGTCTCCAAGGAGTGTGCTCACGGAGTTTGCCTGGGACCAGGATGAGATTGATGCCGCCAAGAAGTACGGAGATTATGCCGACGAGGTTCATACAGATCTTCACGAATGTCTTGGACACGCATCGGGCCAGCTGCTTGAGGGTGTGTCCGGCAATGCTCTGGGTGAGTATCAGTCTGCTCTTGAGGAGGCCCGCGCAGACCTCTTTGGGCTTTATTACATTGCAGATCCTAAGATGGTTGAGCTGGGCATTATCCCGGACGGAGAGGCCTACAAGGCACATTACTCCGGTTATATCCGCAATGGTCTCTTTACCCAGTTTACCCGCGTGGAGCTTGGGCGTCCCAATACTGAGGCTCATATGCAGAACCGTAAGCTTATTGCGGAGTGGTGCTTTGAGAAGGGGGCTTCGCGCAATGTCATAGAGAAGAAGATGCGCGACGGTAAGACTTACTTCGTGGTTAATGACTTTGAGGCTTTGCGCGGTTTGTTTGCAGAGCTTCTTGCAGAGATTCAGCGCATTAAGTCAGAGGGTGACTACGAGGCCGGTAAGGCTCTAATTGAGACCTATGCGGTTGATATAGACCCTGCTCTTCACAAGGAGGTTCGCGACCGTTACGCTGCCCTTAACCTCAAGCCTTACGGCGGCTTTATAAATCCGGAGATTGTACCGGTTGTGGAAGATGGCAAGGTGGTTGATTATCAGCTTGTTTATACCGATGATTACCTTGGCCAGCAGCTTTATTACGGCGACAGGTACAAGACTCTTTAGGCTGGTTGCTTATGGATTCTGACAGGTTCAGATATTATCTACAGTTCGAGCGCAGGATGTCACCTAATACGGTGGCATCCTATTGCTCTGACGTGGATGGTTTTCTGGATTATTGCGGTCTTAGTCCGGAGGTGGTCAGGGCCGATGATATTCTGGAGTTTCTTCAGGCCAAGCCCATGTCTGAGCGTAGTCAGGCGCGGTTTCTTAGCGCTCTTCGGGCGTTTTTCAAGTTTTGTGTTCTGGAGCACGTGAGGGAGGATAATCCTTGCGACAGGGTGCTTTCTCCTAAGCTGGGGCGCTATATCCCTTCTGTTCTGTCCATAGAGGAGGTTTTGGCCATCATCAACTCTGTAGATACCACTACGCCCAAGGGCAAGAGGGACAGGGCCATTCTGGAGGTTCTGTATGGCTGCGGGCTGCGGGTATCGGAGGCGGCGGGGCTGCATATTTCCGATATTTTCAGGGAAGAGGGATTTATTCGCGTCAAGGGCAAGGGAGACAAGCAGAGGCTGGTCCCTATCGGGGAACCGGCACTCGAAGCCATCGACACATATCTTCTGGAGGCTCGCCCCCGGGGCGGAGATAATTTGTTCCTTAATAAAAACGGCAGGCCGCTCAGCCGCGTTTCAATCTTTACAATGGTCAAGGAGCAGGCCCTGGCCGCCGACATCCGCAAGGAGATTTCTCCCCACACCTTCCGTCATTCTTTTGCCACGCATCTTGTAGAGGGCGGCGCAGACCTTAGGGTTGTGCAGGAAATGCTGGGCCACGAGAGCATCCTCACCACAGAAATCTACACCCACATAGACCGCGCCACCTGGCAGCAATCCGTCCTCTCACATCACCCCAGGAAGTAGCTCTTCCTGTAATTAAGCCCGCCCCCTCATCACGGGCTCCCTTTGCCCTCATCCCGGGCTCCTTTTTCCTCATCCCGGGCTTGACCCGGGATCTCTATTGATTTTCCTTAAATGAGAGTCAGGGCCAATGCCCTTCGACCCGGTACGCCCCTACGGGGCTATCCCACCACCGACCTTCGGTCGGCGGTCCCCCCGTTTACAACGCCACGGGTGGCATGCCTCTCGAAGGGCACAGGCCCTAACTTATCCCTAATTACTCTTCTTCACGGACTTTCTTCCTCCTTTTACACAAGACTCCTTTCCCCCATCACGGGCTCCTTTTACCCTCATCCCGGACTCCCTTTGCCCTCATCCCGGGCTCCCTTTGCCCTCATCCCGGGCTTGACCCGGGATCTCTATTGTTGTTTCCCTTAAAGTAATGTACCACAATCCTTTGGCTCCTGTCGCTGGCGCGACCCTAGCCGGGTAAATGTCGCCAAAGGATTTGGTACATCATACAATAGACCTTTTGTCATTTCGACCGTAGGCGCGAAGTTCCCTTTTATACTGTCATTTCGACCTAGGACCATAGGTCCGAGTGGAGAAATCTCATCCAATGAAATACCTTCCCTAAAGATTTCTTGACTCGATTCGCTCACTCGAAACCAACACACAGGCCGTTAGGCACCTGGTGACGGCAGCCGGGAGCGGGGCCCTTACCCCGAGCCCAGGCGACCGGCGTGCCGTAGCCGGCGGAGACCGTATATTCCGCCGGCGGCACCCTCCAACGTGAAATTCACCTTCCACGGCAAGATGCCGCTGGTGCAGTGTATTGAAGGTTCACCTGCGAGGTGAGGAGATTTGAAGTGCCCCCTAAAAGTTGGACGGGTTAATAAATAGATTTTAATTGATGTTTCAAGCGGTATTGAACCGGACTCATACCCAAGCGTAGTTTAATCCT
>CACYGW010000023.1 GCA_902774045.1 uncultured Bacteroidia bacterium | reverse complement strand
AGGGCAAAGGGGGCTTGGGAATAGGGAAAATGGAGACTGGGATTAGAGAAATTAAAGATTTCTCCACTCGGACCTACCGGTCCTCGGTCGAAATGACAACATGAAAGGGGCTACGTGTCCTCGGTCGAAATGACAGTAGGGACATTCGGTCGAAATGACAACAAATAGAGATCCCGGGTCAAGCCCGGGATGAGGGAGAAGGGAGCCCGGGATAGAAATACCCCAACCTGGAACGTGGTCCGGGGTTGGGGTAAAAATGGTCGGGTAAGGGAACAAAAGAGCGATTACTCTTTCTTCAGGACATAATGCTCTGCGAGTTCCCCTGTGATTTCTTTTTTATCCAGGTCCAGCAGGCGCAAGGAATTCTCGCCAACAGCGCAATAAGTAACAAAACCATCTTCCGACAGAAGTGTAATTACATTGTCTTCTACAGTATAGGTGCCTTTTTCTTCAAAAGAACTGTCCCTTTCCAGATATACGGAATGTAGGGTAAAGGTCTGGTCCTGGTTCAGCGTAAGGGTAGTTTCTATGCCCGGACAATCGGCCGCCGGCAGAACTCCTTTGTAAGTGCCCTCGCAATCTAGCGAACTATTATTGTTGCAGGCGGCCAAAAGAGCGCAGAAACAAGCTAAAATAAATACTTTCTTCACAATTACTATCTCTTAAAGAGGTTTTATCTTAGCTGGAAAATGATGGGGAAGGTGATGGAAACGGGAACTGGCTTTCCGTCTTGCATTCCGGGCTCCCATTTCTCTGTGCAACTGCTAACTACGCGCAGGGCTTCGGCATCCAACTCAGGACTTACGCCACGAAGCACCTTGGCATCTGTAATATAACCATCGGCACTAACAGTAAAACTGATAAGAATTCGACCTTGAACAGCATCCTCTATTGCAGAATCGGGATATTTCAACTGAGAATTCGTCCATTGTGCAAACTCGCTTACACTACCGCCATTAAAAGTAGGTTTCTTTTCTACAACCTCGTAGGGGATACTCTCTTGTGTGGTTTCGGGGATGATAGCTTCGGTGTTGGTCTGGGGGGTAGCAGCCTCTGGAGCGGGAACCACGGCATCCTGGGCCGGAGCATTATTATTTGAAGATCTGCAGGCGAAAACAAAAACGGCCAGCATAGGAATTAAAGCAAGATGCGAAAGTCGCATCCATTTGTTGGTTGATTGTTTTAGCATAATGGTTAATTATTTTGTGAGTGAATAAAATACCCCTCTCTCCACGAATTGTGCCACAACTCGTGAAAAGCACCTAAAAATCTTAAAAAAAACGCAATTAGTACGTAAAAGAAGACCCGCCAAGGAACTCGCGAAGCATTGAAGTAGGTGGAATCTCGCGGTCCGACACAGGAGTAAAGTAGTGAATGAACTTAAGCAGACGATGCGCCTCGCTATACTCCGGACAATTCTTGGGAACACTGTCCAGGATAGGCTCTGCGTGATTACGCAGCACCGCAAACTCAATCAAGTAGGCAGAATTAAACATTACATCTGCATTCTCCTGGAAAGGATAAATCCACTTCTCCTCTGCATCCTGCACCTTAGGCCACTGGCTAATAGACTCACGCGCCGTAAAAGCACCCTTATTATAATCGCGCACAATACGCCTAAGCAGACGATTATCGCTTGTAGGAATCCAGTTATGATAATCCAAAGCCGTACTGGTAAGAGTATTGATGAAAATCTTAAATTTAGAAGAAGCCGGAATACCATCGGTAAGAGCAGGATTAAGAGCGTGGATACCCTCTACAAGAAGAATGCTGCCCTCCGATAACTTAAGAGTCTTGCCGTTATACTCCCGCATACCCGTAACAAAATTATACTCAGGCACCGACACCTCTTCTCCCGCAAGCACCTTTATAAGATCCCGCTGCATCATAGCGTGATCTACGGTGTCGAAATTATCAAAATCAAAGCTACCGTCCGGCAAAAGCGGAGTATCCTGGCGATTCACAAAGTAATCATCGGTAGAAACAGAAATAGGACGCAGACCGCAAGCCTTAAGCTGCACGCTAAGCCTCTTGCAGAACGTAGTCTTACCACTGCTGGAAGGCCCCGTAATAAGCACCATCCTAACCGGATTATCGCTGCGGTAACGCCTGTCAATCTCCTCTGCAATCTGGATAATCTTCTTCTCCTGCAGAGCCTCGGCCACCTGGATAAGCTCGCTGGCCTGCCCCTGGCGCAGGGCCATATTAACATCACCCACGGTATTAAGCCGCATTATGATATTCCACCGCAGATTCTCGTTGAACATCTCGAAGGTCTTAGGCTGATCCTCAAACGGCGCAAGCCTGTCAGGAGTCTCCCGGTCCGGCAGCCTAAGAAGGAAGCCGGTTTTATAAGGTTGAACACCCCATATTTTTAGGTATCCGGTCGATGGTACCAGTCTGCCGTAATAATAATCCGGCGTATCGCCCAGCTTATAATAATCTGCATAAACCTCCTCGTTAGTCTCCAGGAGCTTAACCTTGTCCAGATACCCGCTGTCGCGGAAAATCTTAATGGCCTTGGGCGTCTGGACGTCGTACCTGTGGAAAGGCATATCCTCCTGCACAATCTCCCTCATACGGGCCTGGATAAGATCTATCTCTGCAGGCTGCAGCGGCACATTATTCTCTTTATAAAGATGGAAGAAGTACCCGCCGGAAACAGGATACTCCATATAAAGCTCGCAGGAAGGGAAAATATCAACCGCAGCCTTATACAGCAAAAAACACAAAGAGCGGCTATACACACGGCGGCCACTCTCTTCCTTTATACTTACAAACTCTATGTCCTTGCTCTTGTAAACCTTGAATTTAAGACCCTGTGACACATTGTTCACCTTAGCGGACACAATGGGCCACGGCTGGTCAAACTCAAAATCACCTAACATCTGAAGAAGCGATGTCCCCTCCGGATATTTCTTGGAGGTACCAGTGTTTTTGCAGAAAATCTGAAGCATAAAGGGCGGATTTTTGAAAGCGCAAAAATAAACAAATTGTGCAAATATTCAAAACGGTTTCTTATATTTGCAAAACGACACAGAAAAACACTTATTTTACTTCATAACACTATGTCAGAAAATAAATTTAGAGTGGAA
Source organism: uncultured Bacteroidia bacterium (assembly GCA_902774045.1). Classification (GTDB taxonomy): domain Bacteria; phylum Bacteroidota; class Bacteroidia; order Bacteroidales; family UBA932; genus Cryptobacteroides. The sequence continues at coordinate 19,996 of CACYGW010000023.1, read as the reverse complement.
TCCGACCTTCTGGGAGAACTTCAGGTTCCCGCCGATGCTTACTATGGTGTTCAGACCCAAAGAGCCATCAACAATTACAAAATCTCCAACACAAAAATGAGCGATTACCCGGACTACGTAGTAGCCATCGCCTATGTAAAATGGGCCGCCGCCGCTGCAAATGGGGAATTGGGTGTTTATGACAAGAAGATTGCCGATGCTATCTGCGACGCTTCCAAGGACGTGGTCAATGGCAAATGCCTGGACCAGTTCCCGGTAGACATGATGCAGGGCGGCGCCGGAACCTCAGTTAACATGAACGCCAACGAGGTCATAGCCAACATCGCCTTGGAGAAACTAGGTCATGCAAAAGGGGAGTACCAGTACTGCTGGCCCAACGACCACGTAAACTGCGGACAATCCACCAATGACGCGTACCCTACGGCAATTAAGCTTGGAGTTATTCGTATGAATAAAAAACTCATCGCCAGCCTAAAGGACCTTGTAAAAGCCTTCCGCGCCAAGGGCGACGAGTTCAAGAGTGTTATAAAGATGGGCCGCACCCAACTGCAGGACGCCGTTCCCATGACAGCAGGCCAGGAATTCTATGCATTTGCAAACACCCTCGAGGACGAGATAGCAAACATAGAGCACAACCTTGCCTATATGTACGAGATTAACATGGGCGGCACCGCAATAGGTACAGGCCTCAATGCAGTTCCCGGCTTTGTAGAGCTCTGCGCAAAACGCCTTGCAGAACTTACAGGAGAGCCCTTCCGTCCCGCACGTGACCTTGTAGCCGCCACCCCGGACACAGGAGACTACGTAGCATACCACGGTGCCCTCAAGCACCTTGCAGTAAAACTCTCCAAGGTTTGCAACGACCTAAGGCTCATGGCTTCCGGCCCCCGCTGCGGTCTTCACGAGATTAACCTCCCTCCTATGGCCCCCGGTTCATCCATCATGCCCGGAAAGGTAAATCCCGTTATCCCGGAGGTAACCAACCAGGTTTGCTTCAAGGTTATAGGTAACGATACTGCAGTAGCCTTTGCCGCAGAAGCCGGCCAACTTCAGCTAAACGTTATGGAGCCCGTTATAATGCAGTGTATGGTAGAATCCATCTCCTGGCTTGCCAACGCAATGGACACCCTGCGCGTAAAATGCGTAGAAGGCATCACCATTAATGCAGAGCACTGCAACGAAATGGTTAAGAACAGCATCGGTATAGTAACCGCCCTTAACCCTTACATTGGTTACAAGACCAGTACTAAGGTTGCCAAGGAATCTCTGGAGACCGGCAAGAGCGTTTACGACATTGTGTTGGAAAAAGGCATTATGACAAAAGAGAAACTGGATGCGGCACTTGACCCCGCTGCAATGACAGAATCTCACGAGTATATTAAATAAGTATCGATGGCTACCGTATGGGACCCTCTGCGTAAGAAAAACGTTGCTCTAACCCCCGAAGAGGGGGTTAGGCAATGGTTTATAGAGGTGCTCCACAAAGAATACGGCTATCCATATCATCTTATGCAGAGCGAGGTCTCCTTTGGCTTTGGAGAGCAGATGTTCACCATTGCCCGCGGGGCCACGCAAAAAGTTTACAGGGCAGACATCGTGATCTATGACCGCAATGCGAAGCCCTTTATGATTGTAGAGTGCAAGCGCCCCCAGGTGCCCATCACGGAAGAAACAGCCCGTCAGGCTGCAAGATACAATCTTGTGCTTAACGTCAGCTGGCTGGTTCTTACCAACGGCACCAAGACGGTAGCTTTCTGCCGGGAAGGAGACAAATTTGTGCCCGCGGCAGAGTTACCATCGGCCCTATAAAAAAAATTTATTAAATCAAAATACTATGAAAAAAACATTTCTAACCATTGCAACACTTGCTTTTTCTGTTGTGGCCTTTGCACAGACAGAAGATGAGAAAGTAGATGTAAATTCATTCTTTGAGAAGTATTATTCTATGGCAAAGGGTGGCGATGCTACCCAGACAGAGACCCACAAAGCTACCTGGAGCCTTCCGGTTGTAGACGGACTTGGACTTGGCTGGGGCGGAGCTTTTGACAGGGCCCCTGGTATAAGATATACCTCCATGTTCCTTGGAGACCTCTACGTAAAGAACTTAGTGGGCATCAAGTACACCTCTGCAAGCAAGGACTTCCAGGCATCCATAGGTATCAGCTACGACAGGCGCTGCATCCGCACTCAGGGTAACAACATATGGGACAAGGAAGAGGACGCCCTTGTAATTAGCCCTATTCCGGAAGGCAGTGTAAAGCACTCCCGTCTTTACGTTCACTCCCTTACCGTGCCGGTTCTCTTTACAATCAACTTTACAAAAGATCACAATGGAATTACCTTCGGCCCCGAGCTTATATATAATATGAGTGCAAACTCAGTTACAAAGGTTAAGGGGCTCGACGGTACATCCATCAGCTACAACAAAGGCGGCTTCAAGCCGGAGAAGGTTCAGTTTGGCATTTACGTTAGCTCCGACCTTCTCTTTGGCCTGCCCCTTTTCTTCCGCTGGCAGGCCGGTAAGATATTCGACACTGCCAACGGCCCCAAAATGGGCTTCTATTCATTTGGTATAATGCTTTAATCCGCAACGCTTTGCAGAATACTGGTATTGCTAAAATAGACAATCCTTATCTCGGCCATCCGGTTTTCCATCTGGTAAACCGGGTGGCGGAGTCTTGTGGGGTAAGGGCCTTTGTTATAGGCGGCTTTGTAAGAGACTGTTTCCTGGGCAGGATAGACCCGGAAAAGTATGACAAGACCGCCTACGACATAGACATCGTAGTAGAGGGCAGCGGGATAGACTTTGCCCACGAGGTGGCCGCCAGGATAGAAAAAGAGACCGGCCGCCCCTGCACCGTGGCAAGTTACCGCAACTTTGGCACCGCCATGCTGCATTACCACGGCACTGAAATAGAGTTCGTGGGCGCGCGCAAGGAGTCGTACAACCGCAATTCCAGAAAGCCAATCGTAGAAAACGGAAGTCTGGAGGACGACCAGAAACGCCGGGACTTCACCATCAACGCAATGGCCTTCGGCCTAAACAAAGAGGACTTCGGGGCTTTGGTCGATCCTTTCGGAGGCATAGCGGATTTGTCGGCCGGGGTGATACGTACCCCGCTTGAGCCGGACGTCACCTTTAGCGACGACCCTCTGCGCATGTTGCGCGCCGTGCGCTTTGTGTCAAAGCTAAGCACCCCGGACCATCCCTTTACCATTAGCCCGGACTGCTTCCAGTCCATCTGCAGGATGAAGGACAGGATGAGTATTCTGTCGGCAGAAAGAATAGCGGAAGAACTAAACAAGATACTCCTTACTCCAAAGCCCTCGGTGGGCCTGCGCCTGCTGGACCAGACGGGCCTTCTGGAGTACGTGCTCCCGGCCCTGGCGCGCCTCAAGGGCATAGAAACCGTAGACGGCCGCGGGCACAAGGACAACTTCTCGCACACTGTGCAGGTTGTGGACCACGTTGCCCAGGCAACGGCGGAAGAGATGTCTCAGGACAAGGTGCTCTGGCTGCGCTGGGCCGCCCTGCTTCACGACATTGGCAAGCCCTCCAGCAAGAGATGGGACCCTTCGCTTGGCTGGACCTTCCACGGGCACGAGGTGATAGGGGCGCGGATGGTGCCCGGGATTTTCCAGGCGCTAAAGATGCCCCTTAACGAGAAAATGAAGTACGTGCAGAAGCTGGTAGGCCTGCACCACAGGCCCATAGCCCTTGTGGACGAGGAGGTTACAGACTCTGCCATACGCCGTCTTCTCTTTGATGCCGGAGACGATATCAACGACCTTATGCTTCTTTGCGGGGCGGATATCACCTCCAAGAACCCCGTGAAGGTGGCGGGGATAAAGAGCAACTTCGAGCTGGTAAAAAGAAAGCTGGTAGAGGTAGAGGAAAAAGACGCCATCCGCAATTGGAAAAACCCCATCACCGGAGAGTACATAATGGAGCTCTTCGGGATTGGCCCGTGCAGCATCATAGGCACGCTCAAGGAGGCCGTAAAAGAGGCCGTGCTGGACGGGGTAATCGGCAACGATTTTGCCCAGGCCGACTCTTTTATGCGGGAGAAGGCCCGTCAGATGGGCCTGGAGCCCATAAAAAAAGCCTGAGCCACGGGAACCATCGACCAAAAATAAGGTAACTGTCAGCCCAAATGGACTATATAAAAAAATACCTTGTATATATTAGGACCGTACGGCGGTACTCGCCCCGCACGGCAGAGATTTACCAGGATATTTTGGGCCGATACTGCCAGTTCTGCTCCCTTGAGCCGCAGCAGATAGTCAAGGCAATGACGGTGGGGGACATCAGGGACTACCAGGTGCACCTTAGCCTGGAGAAGAAACTAAGCGCCAAGACAAGCGCCCAGCATATGTCTGTCCTAAGCGGCTTCGCGGCCTTTCTGGTAAGGGAAGGCGTGCTTGATTCCAACCCCGTAAGCCTTGTTGGAAGGCCTAAAATCCCCAAGCGCCTGCCCTCTTTCTACAGGGAGGCATCTATGCAGGAGTACTTTGAAATGACAGAGTGGAAGGCCGGCACGGCGCTAAGCCACAAGGATGCGCTGCACCGCCTGGTGATATCCCTGCTGTACAGCACAGGCATCCGCCGAAGCGAACTCATAGGCCTAAAGATAGGCTCTGTAGACTTTGGACGCAACGTTCTGCACGTTAGGGGCAAGGGAAATAAAATGAGAGAAATTCCAATTATTTCTTCGCTATCAAAAGAAATTTTACTATATTTACAAGCAACTGAGAGCCTGTTGGGCCGTGAGCGTACTCCGGAAGAGCCCCTGCTGGTAACGGAAAAGGGCAAACCTCTTTATCCCGTGGCCGTAGAAAGGATAGTAGGCGAGGAACTGGCGCTGGTCCCCGGCATAGCGGGGCGCAAGTCACCCCACGTGCTGCGGCACACCATAGCCACGGAGCTTCTGGAAAAGGGCGCGGACCTTAACTCCATAAAAGAGTTACTTGGTCACTCCTCGCTGGCAGCAACCCAGGTGTACACGCACAACTCCATAGGCAAACTCAAGAATGTTTATAATAACGCCCATCCCCGGGCAAAAAGAGGAGGTAACAATGGAGATTAAAGTACAAACCTTGAAGTTTGACGCAGATCAGAAACTTCTGGACTACGTAGAAAAGAAAGTAGGCAAACTGGAGCGTTTCGACGACAACATCACCAGCGTAGACGTTGTTCTTTCCCTTATGGAAAAACCGGACAACAAGTCTGTAAAACTTCAGGTGAATGTCCCTAGCGACACCCTGGTAGTAGAAAGGAATGCCAAAACCTTCGAAGAGGCTGTGACGGATGCAGCAGACGCAATGAAAGAGAGGCTTACCCGCAACAAAGAAAAGAGATACGATTAAATAGTCAGGGGCACCCGCAAGGGTGCCTTTTTTTGACTTACCACCATCCTCTTTTCTGATTAATTGATTATATTTGTACGATTATGGCCAAAGGTCCCGCATACCTTGATACTGCCGCCCAGTGCAGCAAAATTATCTCTGACGTGCGCAGCGGCAGCTTCAGCCCCGTCTATCTGCTGATGGGGGAGGAGCCTTACTACCCGGACCTGGCCTGCCAGGCAATTATAGAAGCGGCTCTGGCCCCGGAAGAAAGAGATTTTAATCAGACCATATTCTACGGCCTGGACACAGATGCAGACACCGTTGCCTCCGAGGCCCGCTGCTACCCCATGATGGCAGAGCGCCGTCTGGTGGTGCTAAAGGAAGCCCAGAGCATGAAGACCCTGGAGAACCTGGCCACCTACTGCGAAGAACCATCGGACTCTACCGTGCTGGTAATCCTTCTGCGCGGCGCCAAGGCAGACAAGCGCAAGGCCCTTTACAAGACAGTTAGCAAATGCGGGGTGGTTATGGACTCCCAGGCCCTAAGGGACTACGAGGTTGGCTCCTGGATAGGAGAGTACTACCGTTCCCGCGGCCTTAAGATAGCTCCGGATGCCGCAGCGCTGCTTGGAGAATCGGCCGGGACAGACCTTGGCAAGATAGTGCTGGAGACAGACAAGATGCTAAAGAGCCTGCCGGAAGGCACAACAAGCATATCGGCAGAGGACATAGAGCGCAACGTAGGCATATCCCGCCAGTTCAACATATTTGAACTAACCAAGGCCCTATCGGCCAAAAACAGCGAGAGGGCCCTCTACATAGCCTCGCGCCTTGGGAACGATGCCAAATTTGCAATGCCAATGGCCACCGCCGCCCTGTTCAACCATTTTTACAGGATACTTACCCTCCAGGCCAGGATGATGAAGGGCCCGGTCTCCCCACAGGAGAAGGCCGCCATCCTTGGGGTGAACCCCTATTTCCTTAGGGAGTACGATGCCGCCGTGGCAAATTACCTCACCGTCAAACTTATGCGCGTGCTGGCCCTCATAGAAGAATACGATTATATTGGAAAGGGTGGCGGCGCCCCGGATGCCGATGCCCGCGAGATACTATTGGAGCTAACCTCCAAGATTTTAAATGTTTAGTTTTAGGTCGATAGTGACAGAAACGCTATGATAATAGAAACTCAGGAAATAAGTAAATCCTTCGGCCCCAAGATAGCCTTGGACAAGGTTACCCTGTCTGTGCCGGAAGGTAAGATTTTTGGCCTGCTGGGGCCCAACGGCGCCGGCAAGACCACACTGATTAGAATAATCAACCGTATAACTATCCCCACCAGCGGTAAAATCCTGTTCAAGGGAGCCCCCATCACCCAGGAAGATGTAATGCGCATAGGCTATCTTCCGGAGGAGCGAGGCCTTTACCGCAAGATGCAGGTGGGAGACCAGGCCCTCTACCTGGCCCGCCTAAAGGGAATGTCCCGCGCAGATGCAATGAAGGCCCTGCGCGAGTGGTTCGAGCGCTTCCAGATTCAGGACTGGTGGAAGAAAAAGGTAGAGGAACTCTCCAAGGGAATGGCCCAGAAGGTTCAGTTCATTACCACGGTAGTGCACAAGCCGGAACTTATGATTCTGGACGAGCCCTTCTCCGGCTTCGACCCTGTAAACGCCAGCCTAATCCGCCAGGAGATACTTCGCCTCAAGGAAGAAGGCGCAACCATAATACTATCCACCCACAATATGGAATCGGTAGAGGAGCTTTGCGACTCTATAGCCCTGGTAAATAAATCCCGCCTTGTGGTTACCGGAGAAACTGATGCCATCCGCCGCAGCTACGGAGACAACCAGGCCGTCCTGGAATACACCACTCCGGACGGGGAGACCCACTCCAAAACCGTGACAGGCAGCGGCAACGAGGCCCTTAAGGAAATCATCGATCTTGGTTATACCGTGCGTTCCTACAAAGAGGTCATCCCCAGGATGAACGATATTTTTATTAAACTTGTAACCGGCTAAAGATATGAACCTTAGAATAATAGGTACCGTAATAGCGCGCGAATACACTACTAAGGTACGCAAGAAATCCTTCCTTCTTACATCGTTGCTGGTTCCGGTTGTAATAGCCGTGGGCCTGATAATAATGATATCCCTTATGGTCGGCATTGCCCCCCGCTCGCAGCAGGTGGCCGTGGTAGACCGCAGCGGCTTTGTGATGCCCTTCCTCGTGAACGACGGGGCAAACGAATTCACGGACTACTCTTCCCAGGGCCCGGAGCAGGTAAAGAACAACCTGGGCTCTATGGGAATGGATGTGCTGCTGGTAGTGTCGGAGCCGGACGCAACGGGAGCCGTCACCGCCCAGGCCTACTCTCACAACCCGCTTAACGTAGACTTTGCAACGGCAGTAAACTCCTATATCAATAAGGCCGTAGAAGAGAGGCGCATAGCTTCCCACACAGAGGTAGAGAACCTAGGCGGCATAATAGAGAGCATAAAAAGCAACGTAAGAATTACCGAATACCTGCTGGACGAGTCCGGAAACGAGAGCCTGTCGGAGTCTGGAATCTATATGATGATATCTATGGTGATGGGCATATTTATCTTCTTCTTTATCACCATGTTCGGCGGAATGGTAATGTCCAGCGTAATAGAAGAAAAGACCTCCCGCGTGGTAGAGGTGCTTATTTCTTCCGTGAAGGCCACTGAACTTATGTTTGGTAAGATAATTGGCGTGGCTCTGGTGGCCTTTACCCAGTTCCTCCTCTGGATTGGCCTTACCGTGGTAATCCTGATTATAGGAACCACCCTCACCGGCCTTGACCTTGGGGCCGGGGCCGACAGTGCCGCGATGATGGAAATGGCCGCCATGGACGCACAGGCCCTCCCTCAGGGCGATATGGCCGTGCTGATGTCTACCATAGTCAAGATACCCTGGGGGACGATGATCGCCTCCTTCGTGGTTTACTTTATACTCGGGTACCTGTTGTACTCATCCATGTTTGCCGCCATCGGCTCTGCCGTAGAGAGCGAGTCTGACACCCAGCAGCTCCAGCTGCCCCTTACCATCCCCCTTATGATAGGATATATGATAGTATTGTTCGCATTCAAGAATCCGGACAGTCCCGTTGTAGTCTGGGGGTCGATGATTCCGTTTACCTCGCCAATAGTGATGCTGGCAAGGATACCTTACGGAGTCCCCGCCGGGGAGCTGGCTTTATCCATAGCTATTCTCTTCCTTTCATTCGTACTGCTTGCCTGGGCATCGGCCAAAATATACAGGGTGGGCATACTTATGTTCGGTAAAAAATCTTCTTACCTTGACCTTTGGAATTGGATAAAACAAAAATAATCAACCTATTAACTATGAGACGTTTACTGATTTTCGCTCTTAGCGCCGCAGTGCTTTCTTCCTGCTGTGGCGGAGGTTCTTTCACCTGGGAAAGAACAATTATGAACGGCAGCCGCACCGGAGTACAGGCCTGCTCTGCAAGCGACGTACCCCAGAAACTTGGCGTGGTCGATGACTCTTTGTACGTAGCCCCCAACGGCCGCGAATTTGCCAACAATACCTCTACTTATGCCGCTGCAAAGGCCCTTCTGGCTGTGCAGGACAAGATGGCAGACCTTAAGACCGTCATTGGTTATTCTCCCCGCGCAATGGTAAGGACCTCTCCTGAAAGCGAGATTGGAGACTGGTTCATAGACCACCTTATGGAAGCAACCCAGGAGAAGGCTCACCGCAAGGTGCACTTTGGTATTACCAACTTCGGCGGCATTCGCGTAGATATGCCGGAAGGCGAGGTGCTTAAGGACGACATCGTATCAATGTTCCCCTTCAAGAACCACCTCTGCTACCTTGAGCTTTACGGCCGCGACATACGCGCCCTTCTTGAGCAGCTGGCAGCCACCAGCTGGCAAGCAGTAGGAGGCGCCCGCTGCGTAGTAAAGGACGGCAAGCTTGTGTCTGCAGAAATTGACGGCGCTCCTCTTGACGACAACCGCGTTTACGGAGTTGCCACCATCTCCTTCCTTCTTAACGGCGGCGACGGAATCTCCGTAGCCCGCAACGCCAAGAAACTTGTTGAATTCAAGGATGTTATGATCATAGACGTTATGCTCCCTTACGTAAAACAGCTTACCGCAGAGGGCAAGAACGTAGAATACAGCAAGGATGGACGAATCCAGATAATAAAGTCTGAAAACAACAATTAATGGAGGATATCAATATGAAAAAGCTTTTGACTCTTGTCGTAGTAGTTGCCGCCGCCTGTGTTGTACTTTGCAGCGGCCCCAAACATCACCTTGTAATACTCCATCTTAACGATACCCATTCTCACTTCGAGCCCGTACGCAGCGGCCAGGACGCCGGTCTTGGCGGCATTATAGAAAGGGCTGCCTATCTGGACAGCGTGCGCAAGGCAGAGGGCCCGGAGAACGTGCTCCTTCTTCACGCTGGCGACTTCAGCCAGGGAACTCCTTACTTCTCCGAGCTTGACGGCGCCCTTGAGATAGAAGGCATCAACGCCCTTGGTTACGATGTTGTAACCCTTGGCAACCACGAGTTTGACAACGGCCCCGAGCAGCTTTACCAGCGCCTCTCCAAGCTCAACTGCCCCGTGGTCTGCGCCAACTACGACTTCTCTACCTTCGACCTTGGCAAGGTGATTAAGCCCTATGTAATCCTTAACAAGGCCGGCCTGAAAATTGGCGTATTCGGCCTGCTTACAGACATTCTTAAGGTTGTGGACAGGAGCGTATCTGAGCGTCTTCCTAAACTTGACGATATTGCCGTAGCCCAGAAGTGGGCAGACTACCTTAAGAAAGAGGAGAAATGCGACCTTGTAATAGCCCTCACCCACATTGGCTTTAACGAGGACGAAGGCCCCTTCAACGACAACTTCCTGGCCTCCAACACCAGAAACATAGACCTTATCGTAGGTGGCCACTCCCATACATTCCTGGAGAAGATGGAGGGCGCAAAGAACCTGGACGGCAAGAATGTACCAATAGTACAGGATGGCTGCTGGGGTCTGTACTTCGGCCGCATCGACTATAAAAAATAAATCTTTCCAAATATGAAAAGGCTTCTGATTTCTATATTCGGGTTCATGGTGATAGGCCTTTGCGGGGCCGCTGCCCAGGATAATCCCGTTGCCGCTCCGGAGGCTACCGTGGTTAAAGGCAAAGCCCGCTTCACGGTGCTCACAGACAGGCTTATCCGTATGGAATGGGCCGCCGACGGCCAGTTCCAGGATAACGCCACCCTGGCTATAGTTAATCGCAACCTACCCGTTCCAGCCTTTAGGACAAGCGACCGTGGCGGCGTGCTGGAGATTAAGACAGCAAAGGTTACCCTGCGCTACACCGGGAACGGGAAGTTCTCTGCCGACAACCTTAAGGCAACCTTCCGCCTAAACGGAAAGACCGTAACCTGGACTCCCGGGGCCGATGCTTCCGGAAACCTTATGGGAACGGCACGCACGCTGGACGGCTGCGCCGGCCCGGACAAGATAAATCTGTCCGATCCTATGGAGCTGGGAATCGTTTCCCGCGACGGCTGGGCAGTGGTAGATGAGAGCAAGCGCCACATCCTTGTGCCCAACGACAGCGACTGGGGCTCCTGGGTGGCAGCAAGGCCCGCGCAGGACGTGCAGGACCTTTACCTCTTTGCCTACGGGCACGACTACAAGGCCGCCCTTGCAGACTTTACCAAGGTGGCAGGCCGCATTCCTCTGCCGCCCAAATACGTCTTTGGTTACTGGTGGAGCCGCTACTGGGCATACACGGATAAAGAGTTCATAGAACTGGCCGAGGGCTTCCGCAGCCGTAAGCTGCCCATAGACGTTATGATTATAGATATGGACTGGCACGAGACCTGGATTAACACAGCCCTTCGCAATAACCGCGACGAGATGGGAGAAGGCGTGGGCTGGACAGGCTACACCTGGAACCAGGATCTTATCTCCGACCCTCCGGGTCTTCTGCAGGATATGCACAGGATGCACCTTAAGACCGCTCTTAACCTGCATCCTGCATCCGGCATCCTGGCCAAGGAAAAGGTCTATCCCGCCTTTGTAAAGGATTATCTTTCAAGGACAGACGACTACGACGGCCCCAAGGACTATATCTTCCAGGGAGGAGAGAAATTAAAGAACGGAGAAGTCGCACGCGCAGGCTATCACGCCGGAGTACCCTTCCGTATTGACCAGCAGGCCTGGGCCGATGCTTACTTTAACTCCGTCATTCATCCCCTTGAGGAAATGGGCGTAGATTTCTGGTGGCTGGACTGGCAGCAGTGGAAAGAAAGCCGCTATGTTCCCGGCCTAAGCAATACCTTCTGGCTAAATCATACCTTCTTTAACGACAAGGTACGCCGCAGTGCCACCCTGCCCATAGAAGAGGCCCCCAGGCCTATGATTTATCACCGCTGGGGCGGCCTTGGAAGCCATCGCTACCAGCTTGGCTTCTCCGGCGACACCCAGATTAAATGGGAGGTGCTGGGCTATCTGCCTTACTTTACGGCTACAGCATCCAACGTGCTCTACGGCTATTGGGGCCACGACCTTGGCGGCCACTGGCTGCCGGACAACCCGCCCACTGAGCCGGAACTCTTTACCCGCTGGTTGCAGTACGGAGTATTCTCTCCCATATTCAAGACTCACAGCACAAGTTCTAGCAACCTGGAGCGCCGCATCTGGGCCTTCCCGGACCACTATCAGTATATGAGAGAGGCCCTGGAACTGCGTTATGCCCTGTCTCCTTACATCTACGATATGGCCCGCAAGGCCTACGAGACCGGCGTATCCCTCTGCCGCCCGCTTTACTATGAGTACCCCGAGGAGGAAAAGGCCTACACCTGGAAGGAAGAGTATTTCTTTGGAGACAATATCCTGGCCGCCACCATCTGCCAGCCTATGGACAAGGCCACCGGCCTTACCGACAGGTCTGTATGGCTCCCTGCCGGGACGGATTGGTACGATATGGCTCACCACAAGATGCTTCGCGGAGGCACTGTCCGTGACCTTAAATACAGCATAGGAGAGAACGCCTGGTTTGTAAAGGCCGGTGCCATCATCCCTATGGCAGCCGAGGGCATTCAGAACCTTCAGGAAGCATCGGACATCCTAAGGATATACATTGCCCCGGGAAAGGGCAAGAGCACTTATACCCACTACGAGGATGACGGGGAGACCCAGGCCTACAGCCGTGACTTTGCCACCACCCTCATAAGCAAGAACGCCACAGGCGCCGGAGTATCCGTAGAGATTAAGGCGCGCGAGGGCTCTTACAAGGGTATGCTTCCCGGCCGCAAGCTTAGCCTTATCCTTGGCGGGCTTTCCCGCTGCCCCAAGGTGGAGCTTGAGGGCGCAACCGTTACCTACGACCCCGCTACACGTGAGGCCGTGGTAGACCTCCCTGCCGGCGACGCTGCGCAGGCACTTAAAGTTTACGTTAAGTACTAATTTATGAACGAATATACTATAGACCTGGATGTTATCCTGAGGAAGAAATTCCCCAGGATACCCCGGTTTATGGTATCCTGGTGCAAGAAGATTATCCACCAGGACTTTCTTAACGGGTTTTTTGAGAAAGGCTATCGCGGGACGGAGTTCGCCCGCGAGTGCCTAAATTACCTGGGAGTTAACCTGGAGGTAGAGGGCCTGGAGAAGATAGACCCGCAGGGCCGCTACACCTTTGCCTGCAACCATCCCCTTGGCGGAATAGATGCCATTGCCCTTGTAAAGGTAATGGGAGAGCTTTTTGACGGCAACTGCAAGTTCCCGGTAAACGATTTTCTTATGAATATCAAGGGCCTTAGCGATATGTTCATTCCAGTGAACAAGGTGGGTGGGCAGAGCCGCCAGCTTGCGGGCCTTATGGACCAGGCCTTTGCCTCCCAGGCACAGATTGGAACCTTCCCGGCAGGAAAGTGCTCCCGTAAGATAAAGGGGGTAATCCAGGATGTGGAATGGGGCAAGTCCTTCGTAGTAAAGAGCGTGCAGTACGGCCGCGCCGTAGTGCCTTGCAGGTTCATAGGACAGAACTCAAAGCGGTTTTACAGGGTGGACCGGCTGGGAAAACTCATAGGGGTTAACCTGGCTATGGCCCTGTTGCCGGACGAGCTTTACAGGGCTCAGGGGAGCACCCTGAGGATGATAATAGGGGACCCTGTGCCTTGCGATTATTTTGATGCATCCCGCCGCCCCTTTGCCTGGGCTGCGGAAGTAAGAAAAATGTGCTATTCTCTTGGAGAAAACTTATGAAAGAGATAATAGAACCAGTAGCCAAAGACCTGCTCAAAGCCGAGCTTACTCCTGACAGACTGCTCAGGAAGACAAACCGTGCCGGAAACGAGATTTACATTATTAAGGCAGCAGAGGCGCCAAACGTCATGCGAGAGATTGGCCGCCTTAGGGAGATTGCCTTCCGCGCCGGCGGCGGGGGAACGGGCGAGGAACTGGACGTGGATAAGTTTGACATGGACCCTGCCTACGGCTACCGTCAGCTTGTGCTCTGGAGCCCTGAAGACCAGGAGATTGTGGGTGGCTACCGCTACGTGCCCACGGCCCAGGCCGTGTTTAACAGCGAGGGCCAGCCCATCATCACCTCTTCCCATATGTTCACCTTCTCCAAGAAATTCATAAAGCATTATCTCCCGCACGCAATAGAGCTTGGCCGCTCCTTTGTGTCGCTGGACTACCAGGGCTCCCGCTTTGGAACAAAGAGTATCTATGCCCTGGACAATCTCTTTGACGGCCTTGGAGCCCTTACGCTGCTGTACCCTGGAGTTAAGTATTTCTTTGGCAAGATGACCATCTACCCGTCCTACCCGCGCGAGGCCCTGGACAAGATACTGGTATTCCTGCGCAAGTACTTCCCGGACCATCAGCATCTTACCAAGGTGGCGCTTCCCGTGAAGCCGCTTCACCCGGCCAAGTACAGGCCGCTCTTCAAGGGCAAGTCCTACAAGGAGGGCTACCGCATACTTAATGCAGAAATCAGGGCCATGGGCCTTAACATCCCGCCCCTTGTAAACTCTTATATGAACCTGTCGCCTACCATGAAGTACCTGGGCACGGGTATTAACGACGAGTTTGCCGATGTTTACGATTCCGGTATCCTAGTGTCTTTTGACGATCTGTACCCGGAGAAGCATCAGCGTTACATAGAAACCTTCCGCGCCGGCTGGAAGTTGCTTAAGCGCCGCCTGCGCAGCAAGAAACAATAACCAATGTCCACTTTAGCAGTCGTTCTTACGGTTCTGGGCTATCTGGCCCTTATGTTCACCGTGTCCGTGCTCTCCTCCAGAGGCAGCAGCAACAGTACTTTCTTTAGCGGGGGCCGCAGTTCCAACTGGCTGGTTGTAGCCTTTGCGATGATTGGCTCCGCTATGTCCGGGGTTACCTTTGTGTCGGTGCCGGGAATGGTGGGCGCAAGCCAGTTTGGCTACCTTCAGATGTGCCTTGGCTTTATTGCCGGCTATCTTGTCATTGCCTACGTGCTGGTGCCGCTTTACTTCAGGCTAAACGTAGTGTCTATATACGAGTATCTGGAGAACCGCTTTGGCACCACTTCTCACAAGACCGGGGCCTGGGTGTTCTTCATCTCCAAGATTCTGGGCGCGGCCGTGCGGCTCTTCGTAGTATGCCTAAGCCTGCAGCTACTGGTCTTCGACCCTCTGGGCCTGCCCTTTGCGCTTAACGTATTTATATCAATGCTCATAGTGTACGCCTACACTATGCGAGGCGGGGTTAAGTCAGTTATCTGGACCGATACCCTCAAGACCTTGTGTATGATTTTAGCGGTGGTGCTGTCCATAGTCTTCATTGCCAAGAATATGGGTATTAATATCGTGGATGCTGTCCGTGACAGTTCCATGTCCCGCATCTTCCACTTTGACGATGCCAATTCTACCAATTATTTCTGGAAGCAGTTTCTGGGCGGTCTCTTTACGGTTATAGCTATGACAGGCCTGGACCAGGATATGATGCAGAGAACCCTTAGCTGCAAGAATGCACGCGAGAGCCAGAAGAACCTTATTACCAGCATCTTTATGCAGGTAGTGGTAATATTCCTCTTCCTCTGTCTTGGCGTACTTATGTACTCTTTTGCCGCCGCCAACGGCATTGCCCAGACCGGCGACAAACTATTCCCGGCCGTAGCTACAGGCGGCCTTCTGCCTCCCGTTGTAGGTGTGCTCTTCATTGTGGGCCTTGTCGCCGCTGCCTATGGGGCTGGAGGCAGCGCGCTAACCTCGCTAACTACAAGCTTTACCGTAGACATCATCGGCACAAAAGAAAAATCGGACGCCCAGGTTACCAAAATCCGGGGCGGGGTGCATATAGTGATGGCCGTTTTGATGGGCCTTGTGATAATTGTCTTCAACGCTCTTAATTCCGACAGTGCCATTACCGCTGTCTACCGCATAGCTTCCTATACCTACGGGCCGCTGCTGGGGCTTTTTACCTTTGGCATAATTACCAAAAAGAAAGTCCACGACAAGCTTGTGCCTGCCGTGGCTCTTCTTGCGCCCGCCATCTGCCTTGTACTGGACCTTAATTCCCAGACGTGGCTTAGCGGCTATAAAATTGGTTTTGAGCTGCTTCTAATAAATGCAGCCCTCACCTTTGGAATGCTTGCACTTCTTATAAAGAAGGAGCGTAGCTGAGCGCTATGGGTTCCGCTTTAAGATTCTTTGGCAGGGTAACGGTTACCTTGCCATTTTTCATCTTAGGAGTAAGGCGTGCGCCCGTGTTAAGCAGGGTTACCTTTCCCTTGGGCAGAGCACCCTCCCAGCTAAGTTCTGCGGGAACGGGCTCATCGTCTTCAAGGGCGTAGATGGCGTAGTTGGTCTTGCCGTCCTTTGAGGCCGTTACCCATAGCTTATCTGCGGGGTGATAGTTCTCTGTAATCACGGTGCTGTAGATAGCGGCACCGCAGCGGCCAAGCCACTCACCGATTTGCTCCAGAATAACTACCTGCTTCTCTTCTACAAGACCCTGTGCGTTAGGACCTACGCCAAGCACAAGGCAGCCGCCCTTGGCAACAATCTCTGCCAGAATGCCAATAACCTTGCGGGCACTCTTGTAGGGAGCGTTGGGAACCCAGCCCCAGTCGTTGCTGTGGGTAAGGCAGCTCTCCCAGGGATGGGCAATCTGCCTGTCCGGAATCATACGCTCCGGGGTCTGATAGTTCTCGTTGGGGCCCTCTATCGTGCGGTCTACCGAAATCATTCCGGGATAAAGGGCGCGGGCCTTCTCCAAAACGTTCTCTATGCCAACCTGGCTGCCGGTAATCCAGCCGCCGTCCAGCCAGAGAATGTCTATCTGGCCATAGCGGCCGCCGGTAATCTCGTTAAGCTGGTTCTGGGTGTATTCTACATAAGACTGCCACCAGTCCGGGTGCTGCTTTATGTTGTAGTTGGGCCTGCGGTTGGGGGTGGCATAGTAAGGGTTCCAGAAACCCTGGTGATGCCAGTCCGGCTTGGAGAAGTAGGCTCCAATCATAAAGTCTTTGTCGCGGAAGGCCTGGAACACGTGCTTTGCCACATCCTTCTTGGGGTTGCGGGCAAAGGGGCCCTTGGCAATGGAGAAGTCTGTGTACTCAGAATCAAACATACAGAACCCGTCGTGATGTTTGGTCGTGAATATTACGTATTTCATTCCGGCCTTCTGGGCAGCATCGGCCCACTGAGAAGGGTCAAAAGCATAGGGGTTGAACACCTTGGAAAGGTCCCAGTACCACTGCTTGTAGCCCTCGTACGTGGTGCCGCGGGGACGGGTAATCCATTCCTCGTTGCATATGGACCAGGATTCTACGATACCCGGCACTGCGTAGAGGCCCCAGTGGATGAGGGCGCCGAATTTAAGATCCTGCCAGTCTGCAAGTTTAGCAAGAACTGCCGGGTCCGTGGGCCACTCGTAACCATCGGCCTGGGCAACAATGTCACTCTCCTGGGCGCGGGCTGCGGTAAGCCCAAGGGCCAGGGAGATGGAAAGTATCGATATAAACTTTAAAAATTTCATATTATTTTGGGTTGATGGTTTCCTTTAGTTCACAACCAGCTCCAGGGTTATCTCCTCGCTTGTGCCGTCGGCGTAGCTGAGTACCGCCTTTACTACGTGGATGCCGGCAGTGTCAAGGGTCTTGGACGGGGCGTTGGTAGGAACGCCGTCAAAGGTCCAGAGGGTAGAGGTAGGAGTCTTGCCGCTTGCCAGCTCCAGGCCAAATACATAGGTGTCGCCAACATTGTAGCCTGTATCGGCCTTGGAGTTGCGAATGCTGTTGTAGCCAATGGTGCTAAGGGTAACGTCGCCTGAGCTGTCGCCCACCTTGAGGAGAATGTTCTCTTCCTTCATAATCTGAACCGTAACCTCCTTGGTGTAGAGCTTGTATCCCTCCTTGTAGGCGGTAAGGGTAAAGGTAGAGGTGTTGTCGTCGGAGTCTATGAGAATCTCATAGGTGCCGTCCTCGGCAGAGGAGGTGCTGTACCTGTCTGCCTTGGGAGCTACGCCATTAGGGTTGCTCTGGCTCTTGGATACAAGTATTGATACGCCTTCTATGGGCTGGCTCTGTACGTTTGTAACCACACCGTAGATGCGGCGGCTCTCGGTTACGGCAACATCTGTTGTAACTACTCCGTTCTCGAATGTAATGTTAGTAAACTGGTAAGGAGTGGTGTAGCCGCTCCAGGATATGGGAACGTAAGATTTCTTGTTTCCGCTGGGGAATATCATCTTGCTCTCGCTGGTGTAGTCGTTGGAAGGGATTACATAGTAGCAGGGGTGCTGCTCGTAAGCATTAATGCTGTTGCCGTTCCACATTGCACTTGCGGTAACTCCGTCGTGGCATACGTTCTTGGACCTGTCCATATGATATACAACCATACCGGTGGGGAGGTACCTGTCCCAGCCCTTTCCGTCGCGGCACTCTACGATGAAAATCTCGTCTTTAACATCGGTTGCGGTATAATAGGCAGTACCTGTTGATACAGGGTCGATGGTTAACTTCTGTGCCGTGCTAATCTGGGTAGGGAAGTCTGCCCAGCCAAGCATATTGCGCTCCAGCGCGGTAAAGTTGGACGGGGTGCGGCCGTTGTTAAGGTAAGGGCCGTTGCACATTGTAGAGAAGCTGTAGATGGTGCGGGCGCTTCCGTGAGACTCGTAGTCTGTGTCGTAGAAGTCCGGCAGACCAATTACGTGGCCGAACTCGTGGCAGAATGTGCCAATTCCGGCCATGGAGGTTCCGCTGGAGCCGCGGTACTCGGAGGTACAGGCGTAGGAACCAAGTCTCTTGCCGTCGAAGAGGGAGGCCTGATAGTTATAGAAACTCCACTGGTGGGGCCAGATGGTGTTTACTCCGCCGCCTTCTGCCTGGTTGTGGCCGGCATAGTAGAAGAAGAAGTTATCAATTACACCGTTGTTGTCGTTGTCGTACTGGGAGAAGTCTACGCTGCTGTCCAGCTTCTGAACTGCCTCAAAGAAGGCCTCGTCCGGGTGCAGGTCGTGGGTGCTGCCCTGCTGCTCTCCGTAGTAGGCGTAGCTCTTTGATACCTTTACAGGGCCGTAAACGTCAAAGGTAGGAGTGAACTTTTCCAGGGACTGGGAGATGTAGAAGTCTCTTGCAGAGCCTGTTCCTCCGTTGGCGCTGTAGCCTTCCTGATTAAGGAGGTTAGAGAATGCGTTTCCTGCGTTGGATACGGTGAAGGTAAGGTCAGAGAACTCTACCAGAACCACTATGAATTTCTTGCTCCCCATTCCCATTGCGCTCTGGCGGGCTGCATTGCGTATGGCCTCTGCCTGGGCGCGCATCTGAAGGGCTGCTGCCGATGGTTTTATTGCGGCCTGGGCGTTGGATACGGGGCGGAAGAATCCGTCCTTGTCTATTGCCACTACGGTGCCGTCCGTGGTTGTGGTCCAGTTGTGGAACTCGTCTCCGTGGTTTACAAGGGTAATGGTGCTGCCGTCCGGCTGAGTATATTTATAAGGGGTCTTGGGGGCTATGATAGCGCTTGCTCCAAAGCAAGTAAGAAGGATAAGACCTAAGGATATTATAAGCTTTTTCATAATCTTCTACTTTTTAAGGATAATGCCAAGATCGTCAAGTGCCGACAGCCAGACAGCATCGTCAGTTACCTTAATAACATACATTGTATAGTTGGCGCTGTGAACAAGCGATATCTTGTCCATTACGGAGATGCCTCCCATAAAGGAGTCTCCTAGTGCCGGCTCCTTGGGTACGCCGGTAATTTCCACTACCTTGGCTTCTGCCGGGTTAAGGAACCTGTAAGAGTCTGTTGTTGCGCCGCGCAGTACGGAAATCTGTTTCTTTCCGGGCTCGTAGCTGTAGCTTTCTCCTGCCAGGGCAAAGGCTCCGGGAGTGGTCTGCTCTATAATGGCGTTGTAGGCTCCCTGCCTTATGAGCACGGGCTCCGATATTTCATCAGTCTCAAAGTAAACGTAAGCCTCTCTGCCCACGGAGTTGGGGTTGGCCTCTACGTGGAGGGTTACTTTCTTGTTGTTGAGGGACTTGACTTCCTGCACGGAGAGCCAGGGGGTTTCCTGAATTCTTACAGAGAAATCTACGTTTGTCTGGGTGTTTATGTCTACCAAAGCCTCATTGTAGTCTGTCCAGGCGCTTTCTACATC
>CACYGW010000022.1:64249-76627 GCA_902774045.1 uncultured Bacteroidia bacterium | reverse complement strand
CCCAAAAACCTACTGGTCATATTTATTTAGAAAGAAATAGAGATCCCGGGTCAAAGCCCGGGATGAGGGAGAAAGGGTGCCCGGGATGAGGGAGAAAGGTGACCTGGAAGCGCTGGTGTACGGAGGGGTGCATTTGGATGAACCCCCTGCGTACGCTGTATGATGTACCGGGCGCCATCCGGTGCCGGCAATGGCGACACGATAGATATTTTATTCCTCCACGGAAGAGAGTTCCAGCCAGCGCATTTCGGCAGTATCCAACTCTTCTTTGAGAGTTCCGTACCTTACGGACGCTTCCTGCAACTGTGACGCATCCAGATCGCCGCCGGAGAGTTTTTCTTCCAGAAGAGCTTTCTCTTCTTCCAGGCGTGACAGAAGTTCTTCAACTGCCTTTAATTCCTGCTGTTCCTTCCAGGAGAGTTTCTTTTTAGAGGAAGTCCTGGGAGCCTGCGGCCTGGGAGCAGCTGGAGCGGCGGCCTTTTTATGCTCCGCTTCGTAATCCTTTATGAATGTGCGGTATTCTGTGTAATTGCCAATGAAATCCTTCACGACACCATCGCCACAAAACACAAAAATATGGTCCACCAGGCGGTCCAGGAAATGTCTGTCGTGTGATACAATAATCAGGGAACCCTTGAATTCCAACAGGTATTCTTCCAATATCTCCAGGGTTACGATGTCAAGATCATTGGTGGGCTCGTCAAGAATGAGCAGGTTCGGCTGCTGCATAAGTATGGTAAGGAGGTAAAGTCTTCGCCTCTCGCCGCCGGAAAGCCTTTCTACCTGATTGTTAAGCATTTCGTGAGGGAAGAGGAAACGGCTCAGAAGATGGGTGTCGTTAACGGTTTCCAGCACGGTCTGTCCTCTCTTGAATTCCATTCCAGACTGATTGTAGTACCCTATTTTAAGGGAACTGCCTTTGTCGATGGTGCCATCCAGAAGTCCGTCTTCACCCACCGGAGCCCCGCTAAGAAGGTTAAGGAAGGTGGTTTTCCCCGATGCGTTCGGGCCTACGATTCCTACCCTTTCGTATCTCTGGAAGTTGTAGCTGAAGTGCCTGAGGCAGTATTTGTCCTGCCAACGGAAACTTACATCCTTGCAGTTTATAACCTTGTTCCCAAGATAGGTGCTGCGTGCCTGGGTAGAGGATAAATCTACTTTTTGCTGTATGTAGCTGTCTTCTGCCCTTTCCTTAATGTCCCAGAAGGCCTGTTTGCGGTATTTTGCCTTGCCGGTGCGGGCACAGGGGCTGGCGTGCATCCACTCCAGTTCTCTTCTGTAGATGTTCCTTACCCGCTCTGTCTCTGCATTGAAGTTGTCTATTCTTTCCTGGCGCTTTTCCAGGAAATTCATATAGTTTCCGCGATAAATGTAGATGTCCCCGCGGTCCATTTCCATAACCGTGTTGCAGACTCTGTCCAGGAAATATCTGTCGTGGGTTACCATAAAGAGGGTGCAGCGGCTATGCTTCAGGTGGCTCTCCAGAAATTCTATGGCATCTACGTCCAGGTGGTTGGTGGGCTCGTCCATAATGTAGAAATCTGCCTCGCTGGAGAGCATCTGGGTTAGTGCCACCCGCTTAATTTCCCCGCCGGAGAGGTCCTTCATAGGTTTTTCACTGTCGTTAAGCCCAAACTGGCTAAGAAGACGGTTAACTCTTAACTCATATTCCCAGATATGGTCCTGGTCAAGGTGACGGGTCCACTGGGCGGAGTTATCCATAATCTGGCGGAATATGGATTTCTCCGGGTCATAGCTGTATTCCTGCTCCAGGAAAGCTATGCGTATGTCTTTGAGAAAAAGGATTTTGCCCCCGCTGTCGGAACTGTCGGCCCCGGCCAGTATTCTAAGAAGTGAGGTCTTGCCTGTGCCGTTGGGTGCAATAAGGGCCACTTTGTCGCCTTCGTTAATGTTGAAGGCGATGTTTTTGAAAAGGACCTTTGGTCCGTAGCTTTTGGAAATGTTTTCTATCTGCAGGTAGCTGGCCATAGTTCTGCAAAGGTAAGGAATAATGTTAAATCGCCGCTACTTCTTGGGACTAAAGCAACGGCGACTCAATGTGTACTAAAACCTAAACCTACACTATAGATGCAGGTTCGTTTGCAAACGTTGCAGAAAAAAATCAAATTTTTAAAAAATTTTTACTACACCCCTATTTTATTAATGTTCTTGATAAAATTACTACCTTTGTAGAATGATTTAAAACCCTTAAGAATTAAAGATTAAACAAGGATATGAAGAATTTCGTAGAGGAACTCCGCTGGAGAGGTATGATTCAGGACATTATGCCCGGAACAGAAGAGAAATTGATGGAAGGTCCCAAGGCCGCCTACGTGGGAATAGATCCTACGGCCGACTCGCTTCACATAGGCCATATGGTAAGCGTAATGATTCTTAAGCACTTCCAGAACTGCGGTCACAAGCCTTTTGCACTTGTGGGAGGCGCAACCGGTATGATTGGAGACCCTTCAATGAAGTCTGCAGAGCGCAACCTTCTTGACGAGGAAACCCTTAACCACAACGTAGCCTGCATCAAGGCCCAGTTGTCACGTTTCCTTGACTTTGAGTCGGACGCTCCCAACAAGGCAGAACTTGTGAACAACTACGACTGGATGAAGGACTACAGCTTCATAAACTTTATCCGCGACATTGGAAAGCACATTACGGTTAACTATATGATGGCCAAGGACTCCGTAAAGAAACGCCTCCAGAGAGACTCCAGCGAGGGAATGTCCTTTACGGAATTCAGCTACCAGCTCATGCAGGGCTACGACTTCTACTGGCTCTGGAAAAACAAGGGCTGCGTGCTTCAGCTTGGCGGAAGCGACCAGTGGGGTAACATCACCACCGGAACGGAACTCATTAGGCGTATGGACGGCGGAGAGGCCTTTGCGCTGACCTGCCCCCTTATCCGCAAGGCAGACGGCACCAAGTTTGGCAAGACAGAGAAAGGCAATATCTGGCTTGACCCTGAAAAGACCAGTCCCTACGAGTTCTACCAGTTCTGGCTCAACGTGGCCGACGACGACGCAGAGAGCTACATAAAGATATTCACGATGCTTGACCAGGCCACTATAGAGGGCCTTATAGAAGAGCACCGTCAGGATCCCGGCCAGCGCAAGCTCCAGAAAGTACTTGCAAAGGAAGTAACCATTATGTGCCACGGGCAGGAAGAGTACGACAAAGCCGTATCAGCATCGCAGATGCTCTTTGGCAACGCCACCTCCGAGGCCCTGAGGGCCCTTGACGAGCGCACCTTCCTGGCAGTATTCAGCGGAGTCCCCGGCGGCACCCTTACAAGGGCCGAGCTCCCCTGCAACATCCTGGACCTTCTGGCGGTCAAGACAAATCTCTTCCCCTCCAAGGGCGAGGCCCGCAAGATGTTACAGGGCGGAGGAGTAAGCCTGAACAAGGACAAGGTGGCCGATATTGCCTACGAGGTAACAGAAAAGGACATCATCGACGGAAAATATATTCTTGCCCAAAAAGGCAAGAAAAACTACTTCCTTATCCACATAGAAGACTAGTATGGACGCACCTGCATCTACCCGTCAGCTAAAAGTAGCCAGGGAAATACAAAAAGATATGGCGGAGATTATCCGCAGCAAGGGGATGGCCCACACCGCCGGCGCAATGGTTACCGTAAGCGAGGTGCGCGTAAGCCCGGACCTTAGCGTAGCCAAGGTCTTCGTGAGCATCTTCCCATCCTCCAAGGCAGAAGTTGTAATGGACATTCTCCAAGACAACCTCAAGACTTACAGAGGCGAACTTGGACGAATAGTCGGAAAGCAGTTCAGGATTGTTCCTGAGCTCATTTTCCTGCTTGACAGCTCGCTGGATTACGCCCAGCACATAGACGACCTGCTTAAAGAATCCTAAGGCAGAATGAAGCTCCCACTGCTTATAGCCAAAAGATACCTCTTCGCAAAAAAATCGCACAATGTAATTAACATTATTTCTGCGATAAGCGCGGCGGGAATGGCCATAGGCACGGCAGCCCTTATTGTTATCCTGGCCGTTTACAACGGCTTCAGCTCCCTTGTGGCAGATTCTGTAAGCCTGCTGGAGCCGGATCTTCTTGTAGAAAAGAAGGAAGGCAAGGTATTCAACCCCCAGGAAGCAGCAGTAGAAAGGCTAAGGGCCCTCAAAGGCGTGTCTGGGGTAAGCGAGACACTTAAGGAAAACATTTTCATCACCTATGACGGCCAGAGCGGAGCGGCCGTAGCCATAGGGGTAGACAGTCTATGGGAAGCCAATGCGCCCATAGCGGACAAAATCGTGGACGGAAAGCACTCCCTTTCAAAGGGAGACATACCCCAGGCTCTTGTGGGGGTAGGCTTTGCCTATAAAATGGGGATATCGCCCCGCCTGCTTATACCGGTACAGCTGTACTTCCCGGACAGAAACAAGAAAATTTCGGTAAGCAACCCCGCGGCCTCGCTGCGAAGCGTAAAAGTATGGACATCGGGGCTGTTCAGCATCACCACCGATACCGATAATTCCATAATTATCACAAAGCTTGGCGCAATGCGCGAGCTTCTGGACTACGATACGGAAGTATCGTCTCTGGAAATAAGGGCAGACGGCCTGGTAGAGACCGCCCGGCTTCAGGAAGAGGTTCAGGAGATTGTAGGGCCCGGCTTTACGGTTAAGGACCGATACCACCAGAACGAGGCTCTTTACAAAATGATGAGCACGGAAAAAGCCGTTGTCTTCCTTGTGCTGATATTCATAGTAATCATAATCGCCTTCAATATCTTTGGCAGCCTTACTATGCTAATGATAGAGAAGGAAGACGACATTAAAACCCTGCGCAGCCTTGGAGCACGCACAAGCCTGATCCGCATAACCTTTGTGCTGGAGGGCTGGCTCATTACCCTTATGGGACTTGCCGCAGGAGTGGCACTGGGCCTTCTTTTAGTGCTTGCCCAGAAGCAGTTCGGCTTTGTAAAGATGCCCGGAGATTTTGCACTTCTGGACTATCCCGTGGTTATAAACTGGCTGGATATAACAATCACCGCCATTAGCGTGGCGGTGATTGGATACATTATAGCTCTGATTCCTGCCAGAAGGTCTATTCCTCAGGAAGGAACATAGGATCCCAGGAAGGAAGCTGGATGGGCTTCAGTTTCAGGAGCTTCTGAACATCCTCAGGAACATATTTCTTTTCTATCACAAGACGGAAGGTGTACTCGTTGAACCACTCGTCTGTCATGATGATGTTACCCTTGTAACCTGAATCCGGCCCCCAGCTGTTCTCTACCATCCACTTGACGGGAACGCCGTCCTTAAGGTCTACGCCAATAAGATTCATTGCGTGTGAAGAGCTGCTGGCGTGGGTGTAGATTCTTTCCTGCTTGTTCATTCCCTGCTTAACGCCAAGGAGAGACTCGTAGTCATAGTTGTTAAGGTCTGCTATACCGTCCTTGCGAATCAGATACTTGTTAACGTCGCAGGAATAGTAAATGGAGGTATTGTCCTTGATGGAGGCAATGGCCATCTCCTTGATCTTGTCCATAGGGAGGTTTACGTAAACCCAGTTCTGCCCCTCGTAAACGTGCCTGTCATACTGAATCTCGTAGGTCTTGTAGTACTCGCGGCAAGGGTCGTTCATAACCATTACATAGTTGTTTTCAAGATCGCGGCCTACAAACTCATCATAGAAGCTCTTGGGAGTATAGGTCTTCTCGCTTACGAACTTGCCGGAAGCGTCGTAACGAGCCCAGGTAAACTCTACAGGGGGAACGCCAAGGCAGAGGCCAAGGATATGGTATACGTCCTTGAGGGCGTTAATCTTAATTTCCGTAAGCTTTTCTACGGCCTTTCCGTTCTTGCGCTCCTTGGAAGAAGCGGCTGCCCAGGCCTGCCTTATGCGAAGTCCTGCCTCGCGAAGTACAAGGAGGAGCTGGGTACGCATAGAAGCGGTATTGTTGGCGTGCAGAGTCTCCGGCATAACGTCAGAGGGCACGACACCGTACTTGGTAATGAGGTTTGCGACTCCGGTGAACTGTCCGCCGTCGCCTACAGGATGAGAGAAAAGCCAGTTTACCTGACGGTCATCGTCTGCAAGATTACGTGTGTCGATGATGCCCTGAAGGAAGAGGTTTGACTTCTCCAGCTGATCGTAGAAGAAAAGATAGTTCTGGGAGAAGGTGAAAGCACCCAGATTATGCTCTGCAATCATCTTGGCGCGAATCACGTTAAGGCCGGTGAAGAGCCAGCAGCGGCCCGATGATTTCTGGTTTGTGCGGCCCTTGGTGGCTACGACATTAGAGAAGTGACGGTCTACCTTCACTGAATTCTCTGCGTTAACTGCAAGAACACTGATAAGTTCTGCATTAAGAGCATTGTGAATAGCCTTGTCCGAGGGAGTACCCTGGTAACCTTTGGAAATCTCTAAAAGCTGTTCGGGAGTGATGCCTCCCTTGGGGTCCTGAGTCTGGGCAAATGCGCTGTAACCCAGGAATAACATTGCGGTAATGGTTATTATTTTCTTCATATTATAAATAAGGTGTGTTGTCTATCACACAAAAGTATAAAAAAATGCCGAAGAAACAAACACTATCCCCATAATTAGTTACAGAGAGGGACATTGTCAATATTAATGGCGATTGTGCACCTTTGCCGCGAAGTCTAATTTTGCCCTTGGTTTTTAAAACTACATTCTGCTCAAATGAGAAAACTTCTTGCATCACTGTGTCTCCTTATCGGAGCGGGACTTGGCAAAATGTACGGCCAGGGAGAACTTAGCGGCGTTATTTCCCGGAAAGGAAGCGAAGAGAAAATAGCAGCCGCCACGGTAGTGCTAAAGGAATGCGGGCTTTGGACGGTAGCAGACGCCCAGGGGCGGTTCACCCTTACAAAAATAGAGTACGGGACTTACAGCCTGCAGGTGCAGTGCCTGGGATACATTGGCAGGACCGTTACCGTAACCATCGGCCCAAAGAAAAGGGAAAATCTGGCAATTGAGCTGGAAGAAGATAATCTGTCTCTTGAGGTTGTACACGTAGTCGCAGAGCGTACCCAGGATGCGTCAACCAGTTCTTACCGCATAGACAGGACGGCCCTTGCACATCAGCAGACACTCAGCCTAGGGGACATAAGCTCGCTCCTTCCGGGAGGCAAGACGGCCAACAGCACTCTTATGGACGACAGCCGCATAAGCATAAGGGGCGAGAGTTCAGAAAAGGGCAACGCCTCGTTTGGTACGGCCATAGAGATAGACGGGGTAAGGATAGACAACAATGCCGCGGCGGGAGAAACGGCCGGGGCAAGCCTCAGGAGCATAGGAATGAGCGACGTGGAGTCGGTAGAGGTGGTGAGCGGAATACCCTCCGTAGAGTACGGAGACCTCTCCAACGGGATAGTAAAGGTGAACGTACGCAAAGGCAGGGCTCCCCTGGCGGTGGAGGTGTCGCTGAATCCCCATACAAGGGCGGTATCGGCCAGCAAGGGCATACCCACTTCCGGCGGCGGAGCGGTGAACGTATCGGCAGAAAGAGCAAGATCCTTTTCCAATATAGCATCGCCCTACACAGCCTACACTAGAAACAATATAAATATAAGATATTCCAATACTTTTTTCAAAGACGGTACTCCGCTTTATCTGGAGGCCGGGCTTGGCGGCAACATTGGCGGCTACAGTTCGGAAAGCGACCCGGACGAGGTTCTGGATTCTTATACAAAGACAAGGGACAATGCTCTGAGGGGCAATATCGCGCTGCGGCTCCTGCTTAACAAGCCCTGGATTACGAACCTAAGCCTTAGCGGCAGCGTGTCGCTCCAGGACAAGCGTTCCGAGGTTTACTCCAATGCTTCGGCCGCCAGCACCCAGCCCTACATACATACTATGCAAAGCGGCTACTTCGTGGCTCAGGACTACGATGCCAACCCCCAGGCCAACATCATCCTTGGCCCCACGGGCTACTGGTACGTAAGGAGTTATTCGGACCAGAAACCCGTATCGGTAAACCTTAAACTAAAGGGAGAGCTGAGCCGCAGGGCCGGGGCAGCCCGCAATTCCGTACAAATTGGCGCGGAGTTCAAAAGCAGCGGCAATAACGGCAGAGGTACTTATTACCAGGATATGCGCTACGCTCCCACTTGGAGAGAGTACCAGTACAGCAATCTGCCCAGGATAAACAATCTGGCCCTTTTTGCAGAGGACGACCTTAGCCTTGACCTTGGCCGCGGCATTAGTGCAAAACTTACGGCGGGCCTAAGGGACGACATAACCTTCATTAGCGGGTCCGACTACGGAACGGTGAGCAGCCTATCGCCCAGGACCAACCTGAAGGTTGACTTTGGCACCTTCTCCGTCCACGCCGGGGCGGGACGCTCGGTTAAACTTCCCGGCTTCCAGGTGCTTTACCCCAGCCCCTCGTACACGGACATCCTGGTCTTTACGCCTGGAAGTACGGTAGACAACAAGTCATATTACGCATACTACACCCACGCGACATCGGCCCGGTACAATCCCAATCTTAAATGGCAATATACAGACCAGCTGGACCTTGGGGCCGATGCCGACATCAGGGGCACAAAAATATCCCTATCGGCCTACTACCATAAAACCAGGAATCCCTATACATCGGTAAATCTATATACTCCGTTTACCTATTTATTTACAGGCCAGTCTGCAATAGAGGGTAGTCCGATACTTACGGAAAATCGCCGCTACAGCATTGACAGCAAGACAGGTATAGTAACTTTGTCCGATGCCTCCGGAGCCAACCCTCCGGTGCAGCTGGCCGCAAACGAGCACCGCACCTTCAACGACTCCAAAATGTATGTCAACGGCAGCGACGTGCACAGGTACGGGCTGGAGTGGATAGTGGACTTTGCCAGGATAAAGAAACTAAGGACAAGCCTGAGACTGGACGGCAACCTTTACTTTTACAAAGGGGTGGACAAACTGCTTTACACCTACAGCAGCAGTTCAATGGGAAGCAACTCCCCGCTGCTTGGCCATTACAGGGGCGGTTCCGGCCTGTCCAACGGCAGCGAGAGTTCCAAACTTAACCTCAACGCCACATTTACGACCCATATCCCGGAGTTAAGGCTGATAGTTACCTTAAGGATAGAAGGGACGCTGCGAAATTACAAGCGTTCGCTGTCGGAGGGTACTTCCGACGCTGTAAGGGGCATTGTCCTTGAGAACGGGAACGATTACTTTGGCCAGCCTTACAACAAGAATATGCGGGACGTCCTGGTAGCAATTTACCCGGAATATTACAGCACCTGGGAGAACCCGGACGAACTGATTCCATTCGAAGAAAAATTCCTCTGGGCGCGGGAAAACGATGCCTCCCTTTACAACCGCCTGGCGCGCCTTGTAGTGAAGAGCACCTATGCCTACACCTTTAATCCGGCCAGAATATCAGAGTACTTTACCGCCAACTTCAGCGTAACCAAGGAAATAGGCTCTCACGTAAGCCTGTCCTTCTACGCCAATAACTTCTTTAATAGTATGAGACACGTAAAGAACTCGCAGACAGGACTATACACATCCTTGTTCGGAAGCGGATACATTCCCTCCTACTATTACGGGCTAACCCTCAGAATAAAAATCTAAGAACACAATTAATATGAAAAAGATTGTTTTAAAGACACTTTTGATTGCCGCGGCGCTTGGCGCAGCGCTTTCATCCTGCACAAAGGAAAACGAAGACATTATCAAACTCTATGATTTTTCAATAGCCCTAAGCTACCCGGACGACATAAGCCCCAGCGAAGGTGTTACGATAACCCTGCGCCAGACGGGAGGAGAGGGCATCTTCGAGAGCCTGACCAACGCCAGCGGAATTGCCACGTTCAAGATTCCCGCAGGTGTTTACGAGGCCATCTGCTCCTACACCCAGACCTCCGGCGAATACTTTTATATCTGCAACGGCATCAAGAGCCAGGTGGTTGTAGATGCCAACAGCTTACCCAAAGCTGTAATAACTATGAGCGTATCAACCATAGACAACAGCAAATCCTTGATTATAAAGGAAATCTATAACGGAGGTGTTATGAAGGACGACAACTCTGCCAACTTCCATTTTGACAAGTGCATAGTCCTTTACAACAACGGCACAAGCACCCTTAACCTTGACAATATTGCCATTGGAATGGCACCTCAGTATAATGCCGAGGCCGGTTCCAACAGCACACTTTACGATAACGGCGGGGCTCTGGTTTATGAGAACGAGGGCTTCATCCCCGGAATTAACGGAATCTGGTACTTCCTGGGCACTCTTACCATCAAGCCCTTCGGGCAGGTAGTAGTTAATGTTTGCGGAGCTATCGACAATACCCAGACTGTCACTAACTCTGTAAATTACGCCAACCCGGACTATTATTGTATGTACGACCCGGAATACGAAGGAGCCGGAACCAACAATTCCAACAAATACTACAACAATACCAGTTACTACCCCACCCCGGCGGCAGTTATTCCTACAAGCCATTATCTTAAGACCGTAAAAGTTGGTCAGGGCAACGCCTGGCCCTTCAGCGTCACTTCCCCCGCGGTATTTATCTATCAGACCGACGGCGTCACGCCCAAGGCTCACGCAGAGGATACCGGCAATCTGTGGTATGCCGGCACAAACGCCACCGTAAGCGCCTGTGTAAAAGTACCTTCAGAATGGATTCTTGACGGCGTGGAGGTATGGAACTCTGACAAAATAACCTCCAGTTACAAGAGGCTTACGGCCGTAATAGACGCAGGTCACGTTAATCTTACCGGAAAGTACGGGCACTCCCTTTACCGCAACGTAGACAAGGAACTTACCGAGGCCCTTCCGGAGAACCAGGGCCTTCTGGTTTACGACTATTCCCTTGGATACGACGGTTCCACCGACCCCAGCGGCATTAACGCAGAAGCCTCTCTTAAAAACGGGGCGCACATAGTTTACAAAGACACGAACAATTCCTCAAATGACTTCCACGAGCGCATAAAATGCTCTCTCAGAGGAGAATAATTATTATTTTGAAACAAGATCTTTCATTAGCAAAAGTCCTTATAGCCGGAGTTTTATCCCTTGCTCCGGCAGGGCTTTTTGCGCAGCAGACCCTGGGCAATACCCTGGAGCACAGCCCGTGGCTAAGTTCCCAGAACGCGGCCTTCCTTACAAGGTACGACGGGCCAAGGCTGTCGGCCGCATACGCCGGAGCCACATACGAGGACGGAGGCCTTGCAGATTATTCGCAGGCCCTCAGCAGCCTTGACTTCAAGGCCGGGGTACGCTCTATCTACAACCTTGGCGGAGGCCTTGTGTTCTTTGGAGGCGTAGGGTACAGGAATTTTACCGGACGGGATATGGCAGGATCAGCCTTCATAGACACCTATCGCAAGCCATTCGACCTTGTAGAATACGCCCTGGGCAACGAAGGACGCAAACACCTGAACCAATATGATTTATTTGGGTCGATAGGTACAAAAATCCTGGACCGGGCAGCGCTGGGACTTAGTTTCAGCTATACCTCCGCAGACTTGGAGAAAGTCTTGAGGCGGGAGCCGCCGCCATATACAAAAGAAGCACCGAGAGCCTGAGCTTTGGAATCTACGGCTCAGAAGACAAGGTTTACAAGACCCTTGTCGTGAGCAGCGGATTCATGGGCACGGTAGAGGCTTTTGGAGAAAAGGGATACACAGATAAGAATAACGAGATACCGCTGTTCAACGATTACTTTGGCGCCGGCCTCCAGCTGGTCTGGAAGCCGTCTTCGCATTTTTCCTGGTACACTTCTGCATCCTATGGTAGAAGAAGCGGATATTACGGCAAAAAATCTTCATTTACGGTTTCCCACAACGAGTTTGACAGCCCGGTCATAGAAGTTTACGGTCAATTGGATTATTTCAGGGGCAGCAACTCACACAGCCTTAAAATCCGTTTTGGGATGGAAGATCTGGACGACTACAGCAATACCTATCTAGAGGTGGTGAAAGATAATACGGCCAGATACTACGAGTACTTCCAGCCCGTAAAACTTTCTAACAGAATATGGACGGAGTTTAGCGCACAATACCGCCTGGACCTGGGCCTGGCGGACAAGACGCCAAAGTACTCG
Source organism: uncultured Bacteroidia bacterium (assembly GCA_902774045.1). Taxonomy (GTDB): domain Bacteria; phylum Bacteroidota; class Bacteroidia; order Bacteroidales; family UBA932; genus Cryptobacteroides. The sequence goes on along the minus strand of CACYGW010000022.1, from coordinate 64,570 downwards.
TTTGCGGTATCATATAACCTTGACGCCTGGCAGCACACAGGTATCCAGTACCCCTTTTGCAGGGAGCAGACCATTAGAAACCACCTCTTTGGACTGTCCGGTCTAAGAAACTGGCACATCCTAAGTGACGTGCTGTCGGTAGGATTATCGGGGAGCTTCTCTGCGGGAAGCGGAGAGCCCTACAGCGACGGGCTCTATGCCCCACCCTCTTCTTCACAGGCAGCCCCGGCCGTTATGGAAGACTATCTGTACAGAAACTATTGTTACAAGACCTCGCCCCTGGCCGGGGCCGGGATTACCGCTGCAAGAACCGTCTGTGTA
>CACYGW010000022.1:0-64194 GCA_902774045.1 uncultured Bacteroidia bacterium | reverse complement strand
CCTTGGGAACTACAGGGCCAAGGGCCTGAGTCCCTATGCCCAGGTTAACCTTGGGATACGCAGACTGGTTGGCAACAGCAAGTTTGACAGCTATCTTCCCGGCAAGACGCGAACAAGTTTAACCCTTACCATAGGGCTGGACTTCTAAACCCGCTGGCAGGAAATTCTTTTTATCAAAAAAATTTGTATTTACATCCAAAATAATTACCTTTGCAGTCCGTTTCTGCGTAATAATAAAAAATAATATACGATGAAAAGAACATTCCAACCCTCAAGGCGCAAACGTGTAAACAAGCACGGATTCCGCGAGCGTATGTCCACTCCTAACGGACGCCGTGTTCTTGCCGCCCGCAGGCGTCACGGCCGCAAGAAACTCACCGTTTCTTCAGAGGACAGATTCTAGAATTAAAAAAAGTGGCCCTAAAGGTCACTTTTTTAGGTTTAAAGCCCAGAGCTATGACAGACCAGGATTATATGAAGGAAGCCATGCGCGAGGCCGCAGCCGCCCTTTCCGAGGGGGAAATCCCTATCGGGGCTGTCATCGTGTGCAAAGGGCGCATTATAGGCCGCGGGCACAATATGACAGAAAAATTGGGAGACCCCACGGCCCACGCAGAAATGATAGCCATAACATCGGCTACGGAGGCTCTCGGCGGCAAATACCTTACCGACTGCACCCTCTACGTAACGGTAGAACCCTGCCCTATGTGCGCAGGTGCCCTGGCCTGGTCCCAGATTTCGAGGGTAGTCTATGGGGCAGCAGACCCCAAGCGAGGCAGCGGACTCTTCTCTCCGTCCCTGTACCATCCAAGGACAAAGGTTGAAGGCGGAGTCCTAAGCCAGGAAGCCGGCAACTTAATGGTCTCTTTCTTCAAGGAAAAACGCTAGCGGGAACCCACTATTCCACTATTATTCTCTCTACCCTTCTGGGCAGGCTCGTCATAACCTCGTAAGGAATGGTACCCAGAATTTCCGCTAGTTCACAGGCAGTAGGATCTTCTCCGTAAATAGTTACGACATCTCCTACCTTGGCATCGGTGCCGGTAACATCCAGCATACACATATCCATACAGATGTTTCCTATGGTGGGAACTCTCTTACCGCATACAGAAAAGGTGGCATTACCCCTTCCAAGATGACGGTTGATACCATCGGCATAGCCAACCGGGATGGTGGCAATCTTGGTCCCCTGAGGCGATATCCTGCCCCATCGGCCATAACCTATAGTTCCGTCCTGGGGGTTAAGTTCCTTAATCTGCAAAATCTTGCACTGAAGCGACGCCACGCAGGAAAGTTTAACTCCTGGAAGACAGCTTATGCCATAAATTCCTATTCCCAGACGCACCATATCCATCTGATGCTCCGGGAAGCGCTCTATGCCGGCGGAATTAAGAATATGATACAGAGGTTTATACCCGATGGTTCCGGTAATGCGGGCAGCTCCCTTGGAGAAGAGGTCTATCTGCCCCAGGGTAAAACTGTCCTGGGAAGGGTCCTCTGCCGCAGCAAGATGGGAATAAACAGACTTTACCTTAAAGCCGTTTCCATCCCGGGACAGGGCGGCGCAAAGGGCGTCCAGCTCGGAAGGCATAAACCCAAGACGGTGCATTCCGGTATCCAGTTTTATATGGATTGGATACTCCCCGGGGGCACCGCACTCCCGCAGAGCATCCCTGAACCGCTCCAGCGCATCCATATTAGGGATGCCGGGCTCCAGGCGATACTTAATAATGTCCTGGAAGGAATCCGTGCCGGCGGTGAGCACAAGAATGGGCATTGTAATACCGGCCTTTCTAAGTTCCACTCCCTCTACCGGAAGAGCAACGGCAATGTAGTCTGCCCCTGCCTGCTGCAGCACAGCGGCAAGTTCTATGGCACCGTGACCGTAGCCGTTGGCCTTTAGCAGAACCAGCATCTTTGTAGAGGGCTCAAGCTTGGAACGGAAGTACCAGTAGTTTGACAGAAGCCCGGACTTGCTTATAACCAGCCGGGAAAAATCATTGCTGCTCACCCGCGGATTCTCCTATGATTAACGGCGCTGAGCCAGGGAAATGTAGTAAAGCAATGTTGCCAGAGAGCCAATGGCTGCAATAACGTAGGTATAGGCGGCCCACTTGAGGGCGCTTACTGCCATAGGCTTTGTCTCGTATGTGGTTATGCCGGCATTCTCAAGCCACTTTACGGCGCGGGCGCTGGCATTGATTTCTACGGGAAGGGTTATGAAACTAAAGAGGGTGGTAATTGCAAACAGGCCTATTCCAATCCAGATAAGCTGGGGGAAGGTGTTAAGCATAAGCACTCCCATCAGGAGCACGAACTGCACTGTCATACTTGCAAAGTTAACCACCGGCACAAGGGCGGACCTTACTCCCAGGGGGAGGTACTTGGTGGCGTGCTGCACTGCGTGCCCGCACTCGTGGGCGGCCACTGCGGCGGCCGATACGTTACGGCCCTCGTAAACCTCCTTGCTAAGGTTCACCACCTTGGTAGAAGGGTTGTAATGGTCTGTGAGGAAGCCTCCGGTGCAGGTGACTTTAACATCGGTAATGCCGTTCTCGCGGAGCATACGCTCTGCCACCTCCGCGCCGCTAAGTCCTATATCTACTTTGGAATACTTTTTTATCTTCCTGGTGAGCCCGTTCTGGACTACGAGGCTAAGCACCATAGTGGCGATGATAATTATCCAAATCATAATTTTAGGTTTTATAAAATCATACAAAAATACATAAAAATCACGATTTAAACGAAATTTTGTCACATCGTAGAATATTTCTATATTTGCACCGCGAATTGAGGTATGGTGTAATGGCAGCACCAGGGATTTTGGTTCCCTTAGTAGAGGTTCGAATCCTCTTACCTCAACCACTTTTCCCCAAGACAATGAATCACGCATACATTTTTCTGGCCGATGGTTTCGAGGAGATTGAAGCCCTGGCCACGTTGGACATTCTTAGAAGGGCAGGTATCTACACCCGCACAGTTTCCATAAACGACAGTTTCCACGTTACAGGAGCCCACGACCTCCAGGTAATAGCCGACTGCACTTACGAGATTTTCTGTGCAGAAGAGGAAGAACTGGACCAGAGCGACGTCCTTGTCTTCCCCGGCGGAATGCCCGGCACTGCCAACCTGGCTCAGGACGAGGATCTACTGGAACTTATGAAGCAGCACTTTGCCTACAATGGCCTTGTGGCAGCCATTTGCGCCGCTCCCGGTCTGGTGGTTTCCCAGATTGACTCTCACCTTCTTACCGGCAAGAAATTCACTTGTTATGCCGGATGCGAAGACGCAATGATTGCAAAGGGAGCCATTCACACCTACGAGCCTGCAGTGCGCGACGGCAACCTTATAACAGGCCGCGGTCCCGGCTACGCAACGGAGTTTGCCATTGAGATTGTCAAGGCCATAAGGGGTGACCAGGTTGCGCTTAAAGTCAAGAACGGCCTTAACAGCGTTGTCTAGTCTCCGAAGTGGAGGTACTTTCCGGTAATAATTCCTTTTGAATCGGTAGAAATAATGAAGGGCATCGATGACAGATCGAAGTCCATCATTAGTTCTTCCCCAAGCGAATGGTCTTTTGACAGCACCTCGTCCATATCCACAAGAAAGAAGCGCCACTTTCCGTAGGTCTTTTTGTCCTTAAGCATATCTTCTATGGCGCTTAACTGGGCCTGGCAGCGGCTGCAACCCTTGATATGGAACACTATTACGGAAGTATCGCCCCCTATTTTGTCCAGGCGCATCGTCTTGTCCTTTACCTTGTTTCCGTACATCAGGCGGCCCGGCACCTTGTAGGGCTCTATCCGGCTGCCTTCCGGCGACAGCGCCGCAATGTAGCTGAGCGTCTGTGCAAAGGAAACTATCTTTATGTTGTCCTCCTCCGAAGACCAGATTTGGGGCCTCGTCAGGATAAGGGAATCCGTTATATAAGGCAGCACAGTCCGGAAGGGGCGGGTGCGCTTTCCCACAAAGTAATAAAGCATATCCCCAACCATATGTCGGTAGAGGGTTCTGTCCCTGAGAAGAGTCTCGGTCTCTATCGACTTAACTATAGAAAGGACGTCATCGGCCCCGGAGACAGAGTCAAAGAGATTATCAAAAATGGCAGCGGAGGAATCGCTTCCATACTCATAATCATCAGCCACCTGGGATAAAAGGGCAGCAAGAGCCTCGCTGTCAAGGCCGCGGCCTACAATTATACCGTCACCATCGATAAGAAAAAGCCTTGGCGTAGAGAGAACCCCGTACTTTGTATGGAAATCAGATTCGGCATCAGGGTCCCAGAGGTGACGTACCTGTACATTCTTGTAGTCGGAGGTGAAATTAACCTCCCTCCAGGCCTCCCACGCGGCAGCATCGGCCCCGGCATAAAAGGGAATAAACTCCAATGGCCTACCTTCGTAGGAAGAAAAGTATGCATCCAGAAGTTTAGATTCAGCCCGGCACACAGGACAGGAGGTATCGTAAATGAACAGAACTTTTATTTTTTTATTAGGGCCGATGGTTTCTTTAACCTCCTCGTCTCCCGGGGCGTAGGCCAGCACCTGAGGGGCCTTCATCCCAAGTAGCGACTGTCTGTTCACAGAGGCAAAGAGTTTTGCAGCAAAAAGCTCCTCCTGATTTCGGAAATGAACCTTTCCGGGAGCGAACCAGTTGTCTGTAAGGTAGATGGCTACGGCTTCATCGCCCATAAGGGCAGATTCCTTAAACTTGGAATACAGATAGGAAGCAACGTGGTTGCGAACCAACGAATCTCCTACAGATTCGATAAGGAAGTCACATTCCTCCATTTTCTCCCGGGCCGATACCGCCTCGATGGCAGCAAAGTATGCATCCAATTTAGAGTCCAGAAGAACAAGGCCTCCCTGGAGCGAGTCCGGCTTATCCTGAGCCACGGCCGGGCGGGATATAAATGCCGGCAAAGCCGCTGCAAAGCAGAGGAAAATTTTTGTAAACAATTTCATACTAAGGTATTTATGGCAGTTTTACGCCTTCCGGGAGGAAGAGAGTAGTATCTCCGCAATGTTTGAGCAAATCACGTACCGCAGAAGAGGAAATGTGAGCGAACTCCTGGGCCGTAGGGATAATCACGGTCTCTATATCCGGAGCAAGACGGCGGTTGGCATCGGCGATGGACCTTTCCGTCTCGAAGTCAATCATATTGCGCACTCCCCTTACTATCACCCGGATACCCAGTTCGCGGCAGGTATCTATGGTAAGATTATCGTATCTTATGACCGATACTCCCTTTAGCCCGCGCACGGCCTGGTTTATTATATCAACCCTCTGGTCCATTGTAAAGAAACCTTTTTTATCCTGGTTGATACCTACCGCAACCACCACTTCGTCAAACATAACAAGAGCTCTCTTGAGTATGTTAAGATGCCCTGCTGTAAAAGGGTCGAATGACCCGGGGAATAATGCCTTATGGTTCATAATTGCCAATCAATGGGGGCCTTGCCCTCTTTTAACAGAATGTCGTTTGTTTTAGAAAAATGGCGGCAGCCAAAGAAGGCCCCTCCTGCCAGAGGCGACGGATGGGCAGCCTCCAGAATATGGTGGCGGCCAGAGTCAATTAGTTCTTTCTTAGCCCTTGCGAAGTTGCCCCATAGCAGGAACACTACTCCGTTACAGTTATCTGATACACATTTAATTACAGCATCGGTAAAAATCTGCCAACCAATATCCTTGTGGGAGTTGGCCCTGCCGGACTCTACGGTAAGGGACGCGTTAAGCAGTAGCACTCCCTGACGGGCCCATTTCTCCAGGTTGGTGGCACCGGACATCGGAATGCCCATATCGGAGGATATTTCCTTGAATATGTTAACCAGGGAGGGCGGAGCCTTTATGCCGTCCGGCACTGAAAAAGATAGGCCCATGGCCTGACCGGGACCATGATAAGGGTCCTGTCCAAGAATCACTACCTTGACTTTGTCCAGGGGCGTGAGGTCAAAGGCCCTGAATATAAGGCTGCCGGGAGGATAGATTACCTTCCCGGAGTCCTTTTCACTGTGAAGGAAGTCTGCAAGAGAGACAAAATACGGTTTATCAAACTCCCCTGCGAGAGCCTGTGCCCAACTTTGTTCTATTCTTACATTCATCACTTTCTAGAATACGCCTGTGACAACATCGTCGATAGTATCGACATACACAAAGGTAAGGCCTTTTACATAAATATCCTTGATATCTTCTACGTCGTTGCGGTTCTCCGATGAAAGGAAGATGGTGTTAACCCCGGCCCTTTTGGCTGCCAGAATCTTTTCCTTGATGCCTCCTACTGGGAGTACCCGGCCGCGGAGAGTCATCTCTCCCGTCATTGCAATGGCGTCCTTTACGCTCTGGCCGCGAAGTGCAGAGATCATGGAGCAAACCATGGTTATACCGGCCGAGGGTCCGTCCTTGGGCACCGCGCCCTCCGGGACGTGAAGATGGATGTCTTTCTTTGCAAGCTCCTCTGCCGTAAGGCCAGCCATCTGGGGATGGGCCTTAATGTACTGATAGGCAATGGAGGCGCTTTCCTTCATAACGTCGCCAAGGTTGCCGGTAGTGCTTAGCACGCCCTTGCCCTCGCTCACGGAACTCTCCACAAAGAGTATCTCTCCCCCAAGGGCTGTCCAGGCCAGGCCTGTAACCACGCCGGGAAGCTCGTTGGAGCGGACCTTGTCGTGAGAAATGACCGGAAGCCCCAGGTAATCCCTCAGGTGCTCTTCCTTTATTGCCTTGGGAAGTTCCTCTTCGGTAGCTATCTTCCTGGCCGTCACCCTTGCAATCTTTGCAAGCTGCTTTTCCAGGCCGCGCACTCCGGACTCGTGAGTGTATTTCTCTATAATTACGTTAAGAGTACTGTCAGATATCTTTAACTGGGTTTTCTTAAGACCATGATCCTTGAGTACCTTGGGGATAAGGAACTTCTTGGCTATCTGAATCTTTTCCTCTGCAAGATAACCGCTTATGGGTATAAGCTCCATTCTGTCCATAAGTGCGGCCTGCACGGTGGCCGTAGTGTTGGCCGTAGCTATGAAGAGCACCTTGGATAAGTCGTAGGGAGCATCCAAATAATGGTCATAGAAGGTACTGTTCTGCTCCGGGTCAAGAGCCTCCAGGAGGGCGTCCGCCGGGTCTCCGTGATAGGCGCTGTGCCCAACCTTGTCTATCTCGTCCAGCACAATGACAGGATTGGAAGTGCCGGCCTTCTGAATTGCGTCAAGAATACGGCCCGGTAGCGCTCCTATATAGGTTTTCCTGTGGCCGCGGATTTCAGGTTCATCGTGCACTCCGCCAAGGGAAACCCGCACATACTTGCGGCCCAAAGCCCTTGCCACAGACTTTCCAAGACTGGTCTTGCCAACTCCGGGAGGGCCTGCGAGGCAGAGAATAGGAGACTTCATATCTCCCTTGATCTTAAGCACTGCCAGGTACTCCAGGATTCTTTCCTTAACCTTCTCCAGCCCGTAATGGTCTGCATCCAGTACCTTGGCAGCATTTGCAAGATCAAAATTATCGGTCGTATACTCGTTCCATGGCAGCTCCAGGAAGAACCTCAGGTAATTGTACTGGCTGGCATACTCCGGAGAAGAAGGAATATTCTTTTCCAGTTTGTTAAGCTCTTTCTCGAAGAGCTTGCCTATCTCCTTGGACCATTTTTTCTTTTTGCCGGCAGAGCGGAGCCTTGCAATATCGTCATCCTCGTCCTCGTCTATACCAAGCTCTTCCTGAATGGTACGGAGCTGATTGTTAAGATAATATTCTCTTTGCTGACGAGCTATTCCGGACTGAACCTTTGAATTAATCTCCTGCTTGAGTTCCAGGACTTCCAGTTGCGAGCGTATGAGCGACAACAATCCCAGTCCCCTTTCTTTTATGTCCGATACTGCCAGAAGGTTCGCCTTGCCCTGGAAATCCTCCAGAGTTATGGATGTGGCCACGAAGTTTACAAGGAAGGTAAAGTCTGTCAGGGACTCTATGGCCGAGATGGGATCTTTTGACAAAAAGTCCCCCGACTGCGAAAGAAGAGTTTCCGTCTCTTCCTTAAGCATCTTTGCTATTACGGGTATTTCCAAATCTTTGGGATCCGGTCCCAGATCTTCCATAGGAGAAACCTGAGCCTTATTGTAAGGATAGCTCTTGATGAGGGAATCCATCCTTATCCTGGAATAGGACTGAAGCAGGGCGGTTACGGTACCGTCCGGCATATCGAAAGTCTTTATAACCTTGGCAACCGTTCCGTAACCGGTAAAATCAGAAACGGACGAGGGGTGTTCCTGGCTTAAATCTTTCTGCGGGAAGGCACCTATGGGGAAATCATTCTCGAAGGCCTGCTGCACAAGGGTAAGCGAGCCCTCCCTTCCTATGGACACAGGAAAGATTGTATTTGGGAAAACAACCGTATTCCTTAGAGCCAGGACGGGAAGGATATCTTGCGGATGAACCTCTACCTTATTTAGCCTGTTGTCATCTGTAGACAAAGGAAATATGTTGAATTCCGCCGACGAAACGGGGAAGAATGAAGTTATATTTTTTCTAATCATATCGTATAGTCACGCAAATATACACAATTCTGCCAATTCTGCCAATTTGGCACAAAATACCGGTTTTAACGCGGGTTTTTATATATGGTCAATCTTTATGCCAAGTATAAAAATGTAAAACAGAGGGCAAAAAGTGCCAAAAAACTTGATATGTTTAAAAAATTACATTATTTTTGTACGACCAAACCCATTACACTTAGGGAATGGAGAGGAAACCTTAAAAAACCAATAATTATGACAAAGGCAGAAATAGTAAATGAAGTAGCAAAAGCTACAGGAATTGAGAAAGTGACAGTTCAAACTGTTGTTGAATCCTTTATGGAGAGCGTAAAAAGCTCTGTAGAAAAGGGAGAACCCGTTTATCTCCGCGGTTTCGGTAGCTTTATAGTAAAACATCGTGCACAGAAAGCCGCCAGAAATATCACTAGAAACACTACCATTACCATTCCGGCTCACGATATTCCTGCATTCAAGCCTGCAAAGGTGTTTGTGAATGCACTAAAGAAGTAACAATTAATATTTATTTAAAATGCCAAGCGGTAAAAAGAGAAAGAGGCATAAAATGGCAACGCACAAACGTAAAAAACGTTTGCGCAAGAATAGACACAAGAAGAAATAAGACATCCGTGTCTGCCATTTTAACCCTCAATGTTAAAGGCTAAGGGGGACCCGATGATAATCGGGCCGCCCTTTAAAGTATTTATTCAATGGAGTCAGAGAAAGATCTGATTGTAGATGTCAGTACAAATGAGGTTCGTATAGCCCTGCAGGAAAACCACAGGCTTATCGAGCTCAACAAAGAAACCGGAGGAGAGCATAAAATTACAGTAGGCGACGCCTACCTTGGCAGAGTCAAGAAAGTTATGCCCGCCCTCAATGCAGCCTTCGTGGACATCGGCGACGAGAAAGAAGCTTTCATCCATTATCTGGACCTTGGACTTCACTTTAAAGCGTTTGACGAGTTTGTAAAAAAGACCAACTCAAACACAAACGCGGCAGAGGTTTACAGAAACATCAAACTTGGCCCCATCCTTGAAAAAGAGGGGCGCATAGAGAATGTCCTTGCCCAAGGGCAGATGATTCTGGTCCAGATTGTAAAGGAACCAATTTCCACCAAAGGCTCACGTCTTACGGCAGAAATTTCACTGGCAGGACGAAACATTGTACTAATCCCCTTCGCACAGAAGGTAAGCATTTCCCAGAAGATTTCTTCAAAGGAAGAGAAACGAAGACTTGAAACGCTTGTGGGCAGCATACTCCCCGTAAATTACGGTGCCATTATACGCACCGCGGCAGAGGGCAAGAATGCAGCCATACTTGTGGCGGAAGTCAAGAACCTTATCGCCAAATGGGAAGATTCGTGGAAAAAGATTTCGCAGTCCAAGACCATTCAGCCGGTCTTCAGCGAATACAGCAAGACCACGACTATCCTCAGAGACCTACTTAACGACTCGTTCTCCAACATCTATGTAAACAATGAACGGGAGTTCGAGGAGATAAAGAGGTACATTTCCATTATTTCTCCGGAACAGGAGAAGATTGTCAAGTTGTACGATGGCCGCGAGCCTATCTTCGACCACTTCGACATCACAAGGCAGATTAAGAGTTCCTTTGGAAAAGTAGTTCCCATTAAACAGGGAGCCTATCTGGTGATAGAATCTACGGAAGCACTAAACGTAGTGGATGTTAACAGCGGCATCCGCGCCAAAACAAAAGAACAGGAAGAAAACTCGTTCGAAGTCAACAAATACGCTGCCGAGGAACTGGCCCGCCAGTTCAGGCTTCGCGATATGGGTGGCATCATCATCATTGACTTCATCGATATGGACTCTGTAGAGCATCGCAACGAGCTATATAAATATATGGTAGAGCTGATGCAGAATGACAGAGCAAAACACAATGTGCTCCCGCTTACCAAGTTCGGCCTTATGCAGATAACACGTCAAAGGGTAAGACCGGTAACCGAAATAAACACAACAGAGCAGTGCCCTATGTGTCACGGAACCGGCAAAATCGCGTCAAGTCTGCTTATAGATGAGCAAATTGAAAGAAAGCTGGCTTACTATGTTGCCGAAAAAGGACTTCACGATTTCATCCTTAAGGTAAGCCCTATTCTGGGCGCTTACCTTTCCAGAGGATTATTCTCGTCCTATGTGAAGAAATGGAAGAAGAAGTACAAATGCAGATTAAACCTGGAAGAGGTTTCTGACTTTTCAGTCCTGCAGCACGAATTCTGTAATCTTAATGGAGACCTGCTTGATTAAGCAGGTCTTTACTATATCTCCGCCACTTGTCTATAAGGGCTGTCATATCTTCCGGCAGAGTAGAATCGAACCTTATGAATTCTCCGGTTGCGGGATGGTCAAAGCCTATTGTCCTGGCGTGAAGGGCCTGACGGGGGCAGAGCTGAAAGCAGTTGGATATAAACTGTTTGTATTTTGAATAGATAGTGCCGGAGCGTATTTCCTTACCTCCGTAACGCTCGTCGGCAAAGAGGGGGTGACCTATAGAGGACATATGCACCCTTATCTGATGGGTGCGGCCGGTCTCCAGACGGCATTCAACCACTGTTACAAAGCCAAATCTTTCCAGGACTTTATAATGGGTAACGGCAGACTTGCCCATCTCCGAGCCCTCCGGATAAGCCTTGAAACTAGTCCTGTCTGCAGGATTGCGGGCAATATTGGCCCTTACGGTGCCTTCGTCTTCCCTGATGTTGCCCCAGACCACCGCCACATAACTGCGTTCTATGCTGTGGTCAAAGAACTGACGGGCCAGGCTCATCTGGGCAGTATCGTTCTTGGCCACCACAAGAAGACCGGAGGTATCCATATCTATCCTGTGCACAAGAACGCCCATACGCTCGTCGCTTTCTTCCCCGGGAGTGAGCCCCAGATGAAAGGACAGGGCGTTTACAAGCGTGCCTGTAAAATGACCGTGGCCCGGATGCACAACCATTCCTGCAGGCTTGTTTACCACAAGCACGTCGTCATCTTCGTAAACAATATCAAGAGGGATATCCTCAGGAAGCACCTCGAACCCATGCCTTTCATAAGGCATCATAAAGCGAATAACATCGCCGGGGCGCACTATGTAATTGGCTTTTACGGTCTTGTCGCCAACCTGAACATAGTTGTTCTTTATGGCCTGCTGAACCCTGTGGCGGGAGCTGTTCTCCAGGTGGGAGGCCATAAAGCGGTCTATCCGCAGAGGCTCCTGCCCCGGATCTACAACCAGGCGGAAATGCTCGAACATTTCCTGCAGCTGCTGCTCTTCGTCTTCTGGAAGGAGGTCAACGTTTCTTTCCATACTTGGTGGGGTCCAGGCTTAGATAAAGGGTAACGCCGTCGCCCATCTTTGCTTGAACGGGCTTGTAAACGGCTTCTGTTCCAATCTCCTGGTCTGCCGGTTCCACCTCTATCAGAGCTATGGGATTCTGGCGGTAAACTACAGCGTCCAGGCTGTCAGAATAAGTCTTAACAGTTGAGTCAAATACAAGACCGGCTATATTGAGGGAACTCTCGTGAACCACATCCACGGCCCTTAGGTATTTAAGTCCTGCCACATCCGGAACAAAGGTTGTGTTTTCTCCGGGGTTAAGACCTATCTCCAGGTCTATCCTGGACAGGGTCTCTATCATAGTGCCGGTTTCTATCTCCTTGCCTTTGTAGGTCTGCCTAAGCACATTGTTGGTAGCAATATCCTTAACATAGGTAAGGCGGCCCAGGGCCAGCCCCCTTGTGGACAGTTCTGCTTTTGCCTGACGGAGCGAATAGCCTACAAGATTTGGCATACGCACTTTTTTAGGGGCTACCGAGTTGATGATGACCATAATCTTGCGGCCTTTCTTTACCTTCCCGCCTGCGGGAGGATTCTGGCTGTAGATAAGGCCTCTGCCAAGGCGGCGGATATATACGGAGTCTCCCACTATAATGTTAAGCCCCATGCTGTCTGCAATGGAGTCTGCCTGATGCACGGTAATGTTTGTAAGGTCCGGCACGACCAGCTCTTTTCCGTGTCGTGTAATAACGGAAAGGGCTATCTTAAGCGTAAAAATAATCCCAAAGAATATAATAATGGCCAGAAGCAGGTTCTTTACCGACCTTCTGCGCAGGAATTTCTTAACTTTTTCAGAATCCATAATTACTTAAATAAGAGTTTCATGAGACCATCGGCAAACAGGGACAAGCCTATAAGCATAACAATGATGCCGCAGCCTCTGTTAATCCATATAAGGGTTCTTAATTTAATACTCTTTCTGATGGTAGAGAAGAGCCAGGTAAAGAAGAACCAGTAGGTTACCGAGCCGGCTGCCACAGACAGGATAATTGGCATAACGGCAAACTGATTGCGTTCTACGTTAATGTTGAATATGGCAAACAAGGTAAATATTACCAGGATGGCCCCCGGATTGGAGAAACCCATCGCCACGGATTGTACAAAATCTTTTAGGGTGTATCGATGCTTACCTCCGCCGGCGCGTTCAAGATGGCGGAACGGATCCTTGAAGGTCATGACCACTCCCATTCCTATAATGATGATTCCGCCTACCAGAAAAATAACCATTTCATTCTTGTGAATGAAGTTTTCTGCTACGGCAAAGGCAAAGATGGCAAGCGTAGAGTAGGTGGTATCTACCAATGTTGCGCCCAGACCGGTAAGAAAACCAGACAGGTGCCCACGAGACAATGACCTATAAATCACATAGATTGCAATCGGTCCCAGAGGAATGGAGGCGCAAATGCCAACAAGGAAGGCTTTAAGTACATCAACAAGCATAACTACTTCTCCTCAACATATTTTACAAAAGTAAGAATTTTTTTGTTAAGCAAAAAATCCAAGTGTCGCTCACCGGCAACAGGTGTAAAAGAAAAATACTATATTTGTGGTTGAATTAACTATATGACAAAGACTAAACAACCTATAGGATTGATGTCGGGGCTTGTGGCCGCGAGCGCGGTTCTGCTTTCCCTGCCTTTTCTTGTGCCGGCTCTGGGGCTTACGGCCCTGGTGGGTTTTGTGCCGCTGCTGTGTCTGGAAAAGATAGCGACAGACAGAGGCTACAAAAAAGTATGGCTATGGCATTACGGCACTTTTGTGCTTTGGAACGCACTTACCATATTCTGGATCTGCAATGCCACCCTTGGCGGCGGGTTGTTTGCAATCTTTGCCAACGCCCTTCAGATGTCGCTCATCCTTGGGTTGTTCAGGAAGGTCAAAAAAGTGTTCCGTGGCGCACTCCCATACATATTCCTGGCAGTTGCCTGGATTGCCTGGGAGAGGTGGTACTTTGGCACTCAGATTTCCTTCCCCTGGCTGGTTCTTGGAAACTCCTTTGCGGGCAATACCGCCCTCATTCAGTGGTACGAGTTCACGGGCACCCTTGGCGGCAGTCTTTGGGTCTGGGCCTGCAACCTAACCATATTCGGGCTAATCAACGCCGCGGCCCAGGGCAGGTTCGCACTTTGGACAAAGTGGGCCAAACGCTACTGTACGGCCGGGGTGATACTGTTGTTCGCAGGACCAATCACACTTTCTCTTGTAATTTACCATAACTACGACACCAAGGCAGACGGCCCCATTGACGTAGTAATAGCCCAGCCCAACATAGACCCCTACCAGAAGTTTGTAAGTATGAGCCAGGCAGACCAGAACGCAATTGCCGGAAGACTCATAGAAAAGGAGCTTGAGAAGCTGGATGCCAATGCTCCTGAAAGACCGGCCACACTTGTGCTTACCCCGGAGACTTTTACCCGATACATTATAACCAACATCCCCCAGGAAGACCCCACAGTACGTTATATGAACGCCATAGCCGCTGCCCATCCAGGTACGAACATTGTCCTGGGCGCGGCCACAAAGACCTTCTACAGCGGTGCAGAGCCGCCCTCACTCCTGGCCTGGCCTGCGGGGCTTAACCAGTGGATGGAGACCCACAACTCTGCCCTAATGCTGGACGGCACGGAGCGATGCCAGATTTTTCACAAGTCCAAGCTGGTGGTGGGTACGGAGCTCACCCCCTACCCCAGCATATTTGTCCCCATAGACAACTGGCTTGGAGGTGTTATGGCAAGGGATACGGGACAGAAAGAAATTTCCCTTCTGGACATACACTGCAAGGACGGGAGCGTTATTCCCATAGGATGCGCCATCTGCTATGAGTCTGTGTACGGAGAGTATTGTACAGATTATGTAAGAAAGGGCGCACAGGCAATGGCCATCATCACCAATGATGCCTGGTGGGGCGATACTCCCGGATACAAGCAGCATTTCAGGTACGCCCGTCTAAGGGCCATAGAACTGAGAAGGGATATTGCCCGCTGCGGCAACACCGGCATATCCGGCATCATCAACAGCCGAGGAGACGTTGTAGAGGCCGGTCCCTGGTGGCAGCAGGCCGCAATTACAAGCGCTATCGGCCTAAAAGACAATCTTACATTCTTTGTCCGCAACGGAGACGTTGTTGGCAGGGTCTGCACCTTCTTCTTTATACTGCTTGTGCTTATCTTCGTAGCCAGGCTTTTCATTCCCGAACACCTTAGAAAATAATGGACGAACTGTACTTTGAAAGGACAAAGAGGCTTCTCGGAGACGAGATGATGGAGAAGATTGCCGCGGCCAGGGTTATTATCTTTGGTGTGGGCGGCGTTGGAAGCTGGTGTGCAGAAGGGCTTGTACGCACGGGATTCACCCACCTTACCCTTGTGGACGCAGACAATGTAGACCCCACCAATGTAAACCGCCAGCTCATGGCAACCAGTAAGACCATTGGCCGGCCCAAGGCGGAAACCCTGAGGGAAAGGCTTATGGAGATAAACCCCAAGGCCGATATTACGGCCATCAAGGCGGTGTACAATGCCGATAGTTCCGCCAGTTTTGCCCTTGATTCCTACGACTACATAATAGACGCCATCGACAGTCTTAAAGATAAGGTAACCCTTATGCTTGAGGCTACAAAGACCGGGGCCACCCTTTTCTCTTCTATGGGCGCCGCCTGCAAGACAGACCCCACGAAGGTGCGCGTGGCCGAGTTCTGGGATGTGAGAGGTTGCCCGCTTGGCTTTGCCCTAAGGAAGAAAATGAGGCATAACGGCACTCTGCCCTCTAAAAAGTTCCTGTGCGTCTATGACGACGAGGTGCTGCCTAATCTTGGCGCGCCCAAGGACGAGGGCCCAGTTGAAACCCCGGCAGGAAAAAAAGCCGCGGTCAATGGGACCACGGCTCCTATAACTGCCATATTCGGAATGACCCTTAGCGGCCTCGTTGTCCGCGACCTCCAGGGCCTCTGCCGCCGCCCATAGGACCGCGGGCATTCTTCATGTTACTGAAATCTCCGAACCTGAAGGTAACAGAAAGCATTACGTAACGGCCAAGAGTGTTGTTAAGGCTCTCCTGGTGATAGTTAGCTGTATCTGTTACAGAAAGATTCTTAGACTTGTTAAGAATATCGTAGGCCTTGAGGGAAAGGGTTACGCTGTTTTTAAAAAGTAGTTTGCTAACCTGAGCGTTAAGTATGAACTCGCTGTCCTGAGGCACCGTGTAACCGTTGTACCAGTTGTAGCGGCCATCTGAAACAAAGGTCCAGCCGGCAGGAAGGGTAAGGTTCGCGGAAGCATCGACCTGATTATTCCAAGTCCTTGTGCCATCAATGTTGCCATAGGAATAGGAAGCCTTGGACATCCTTGTGCGTCCGCCGGCGGCAATTTCCACGTTGTTGTTCCTGTAGGTGAAGCGTACCCTCTGGGCAACGTTAAAGTTGCGGTTAGTATTGAGGGCAAATGCGTCCGATCCGTCCAGGGTAGGGAAATCAGTGAAGAATTTATCGTAATAGAATTCTCCGTCCGTAGCATTATAGTAGGGACTCATATCCAGGGCAGCCTTTCCTATGTAGGAAGAGGACTGGTTGTAGGAGACGAAGGTCATTGTGAACACGGAGAAGTTGGATTTGGCGATGGGAGTATTGAAGAACATTCTGGCCGATGCCGAATAGGAATCCGGACCGTTTACCGGCAGCGAGAACTGTGCGCCGTTTGTGCCTGCCCAAGAGGCGTGGAGGATAGGATCCTTGACCATCCCGCCCTCAAGATTGAGGTTCAGCGATGTAAAGGTCTTCCTGTTGGTAAAACGGAACTCTCCGCGAAGATTGTGATTGAAATAAGGCACCAGGTAGGGGTTACCAAAGCTTACGCTAAGAGGATTGGTATTGTCCGGAACAGCCATCAACTGGGAAGTGGAGGGCTGGGAGGTGCGGCCAAAGTAGAAGGTCCTTACGTTGATATTCTCTCCAAGATCGGACCACATCATAACCTGAGGGCTCCAGTTCACAACCTTGTTGTTGTAAACGCGTCCGTTGGTCTCGTTGTGGGTATCGGTGGGGTTGGCGTTGAGACCTATCTGGAAATGGAAGTCATTCTTCTGATACATCAGGTTTCCGCCTATGGTCTGATTGTAGTAACGGTTAAGGACGTTGTTGGAGTAATTATCGTCCCTGGTCTCCCCCTCCCTCTGGTAATCCTGCCTGTTGGCATCGAATACGGGATTTCCGCCCGAATTGTATGTGTCTTTGTCCGCAGTATTCTTGTTCCAGCTAAGCTGGTAGGTACCTTCCAGATAGAAGTTCTTTCCAAGGGGCTCGGTATAAGTGGCCCGGCCGCTGAGGGAAGTCTGACGGTTTTCGCTCTGGAACCTCTGGTTAACTATAGTCTTTTCTTCTACGCCGTCCTGAACAGTGTTTGTAAGGCTCTGGTTAAAGCCGTCCAAATCATTATTGGAGAAACTATAGCGGAAGAATACAGAAACTGTTCTTCCTGGTTTTCCAAGTTTCTGGCGCAGCAGGAGGAAGCCGTTTGCATTGAGACTCTTGTTGTCTCCCACGTTGCTGCTGAAACCATCGTTCACCTTGGAAACGTTGCCGTTAAAATAATCAGAATAGGTGTCATAAGTGGAATACTCGTGATAGTTACCGGTTCCGATGCTGAACTGGGGCTGGAAGAGAATGGATGTATTCTCTGAGAACTTGTGCTCTATACGCGCGCCCAGGCGGTTACCGTAGGTATTGGTATTATTGAAACCATCGGTATTGTATATAAGGTCGTAGCCGTCCATATGGGTGTTCTTTACACTGGTCTCGGTTACGTGCTTTTTGGTGGCGTTGTAAAGGTAATTGCTGCCAAGCTCCATCTTGTCGTCGAAGAGGGTGAAGTTGCCATTAAGGCCGCCCATCCACGATGTAGTAATACCGTTATTGCCGCCCCAGCCTCCCTGGCCGCGGCCCATACCGCCGCCACCGCCGCGCATACCCTGCATCATACTGCCTGCAAGGTCGTTGAAACCGCGGTTGTTGGTATTGTTGCCGTTTAGTATAATGCCAAGCTGGGTTTTCTCTGTGAATTTACCTATGAAAGAGGCGCCCTGATAGCGGGCATCGCCGTTGTCGGACTTAATGGATTCTCCGCTCTGGGACTTAAGCCAGTCGTGGCCGCCGCCTAGCATTGTGTTTCCAAAGAGGCCGTGCATCATTCCGGGCATAATGGAAAGATCTATGACGGTTTCTTCCTCTCCGTCGTCTATCCCGGTAAACTGGGCCTGCTCCGACTTTTTATCCACAACCTTAACCTTCTCTATTATCTTGGCCGGGATATTCTTGGTGGCCAGCTGAGGGTCGTCCAGGAAGAAGGTCTTTCCGTCTATGGTTATCTTGCTGATAGTCTTGCCGTTGGATGTAACTGTTCCGTCCTCGCTTATCTCTATGCCTGGGAGCTTCTTAAGAAGGTCTTCCAGCATATCGTTGTCGGTGGTCTTGAACGAGGAAGCGTTGTACTCTATGGTATCCTTCTTCATTATGATGGGGTTACCCACTGCGCTTACGCTTGCGGCCTCCAGCATCTGACGGTCCTGATCCATCTCTACATTGCCGAGCTTAAGATCCTGGCCTTTAACTACCTCAACTGCCTTTACAAATGACTTATAGCCAAGAAGTTCCGCCTTAAGAGAATACTTTCCGGCCTGAACTTTCTCCAACAGAACTTTTCCGTCTTCATCTGAAAGGGCATACTTGTAAGGTTTCTTTTCTTCCTCCTTGGTAAGAGTAACCGTTGCAAAACCGACAGGTTCTCCGCTGGAGGAATCTTTAAGGGTCAGGGTAACGTTGCCACGGTTCTGTGCGGTTGCGCCCACCGGAATAAAGAGTAAGAGCACCAGTGCGGCAAAAAGAAATTTTAACTTTTTCATCTTATGAATTATACACATTTTTTCTTTCAAATCCGGTCTTGCTCGGAGCAAAGCACCGAGCATTAGACAATTATCTTTGGCCGATGTTTAACCGAATCGGTAAAAAAATGCAGTTTTTTATTTAATTCTGTCAGGATTGTCCTTGACGAAGCTTTCCCAGCTTGACCGCCCCCCCTCCGAGGAGAGAGGATTTGTGGTCTGATAGAAATGGCACATAGCTATTGCAAGGGCATCTGATGCATCCAAATATTTGGCCTCCAGCTTAACCCCAAGGGTCTTCTCCAGCATCATCTCTACCTGCTCCTTGGAGGCTGCACCATTACCAACTATTGCCTCCTTGGCTTTACGGGGAGCATATTCGTACACCTTTATCCCGTAGTTAAGCCCGGCCATCATAGCCGCCCCCTGAGCCCTTCCCAGCTTAAGAATAACCTGGGCGTTCTTCCCGTAAAATGGGCTCTCAAGAGCCATTTCGTCGGGAGCATATGTCTTGCAGACCTCTGATATACAGTCAAAGATTGACTTTAGTTTTGCGTAGGAATCTTTTTCCTTGCGCAAGTCCAGCACGCCCATATCTACATACTCTGCCCGGCGGCCCGTTACACGAATAATCCCGAAACCAAGCAGGTTGGTTCCGGGGTCTATTCCTAGTATGGTTCTGGGTGAGTCCACTGTTAAGCCTAATCTATGCGGTCGAACCCGGTATAAGGCCTGAGTACCGGCGGAATCTCTATATAGCCATCCTTCTGGTTATCCTCCAACAGGGCGGCTACCACTCTTGGCAGGGCCAGAGAACTACCGTTCAGGGTGTGGCAGAGCTGAGTCTTGCCAGACTCGTCACGATAACGGAGATGAAGCCTGTTGGCCTGATAGCTCTCGAAATTGGAAACTGAAGAAATCTCCAGCCAGCGGCCCTGTGCGGCAGACCAAAGCTCAAAGTCATAGGTGATAGCGGAGGTAAAGCTCATATCCCCGCCGCAGAGCCTAAGTATCCTGTACTTGAGGCCAAGTTCCTTAACTATACCCTCTACGTGGGCAACCATCTCTTCCAGAGCAGCGTAGCTGTCTTCCGGCTTCTCTACGCGCACGATTTCTACTTTGTCGAACTGATGCAGACGGTTAAGCCCCCTTACATCCTTGCCATAAGAGCCGGCCTCGCGGCGGAAGCAGGGAGTGTAGGCTGTGAGCTTCTGAGGAAGGGTATCTACAATCTCGTCACGGAAAATATTGGTTACCGGAACCTCTGCGGTAGGAACAAGGTAAAAATCGTCCAGACCGCAATAGTACATCTGAGCCTCCTTGTCCGGTAGCTGACCGGTACCGAAACCGGATGCGGCGTTAACCATCACGGGAGGTTCTACCTCTTTGTAACCAGCGGCCGTGTTCTTGTCCAGGAAATAGTTGATAAGGGCCCTCTGAAGGCGGGCTCCCTTACCTTTATATACAGGAAAACCTGCACCTGTTATCTTTACGCCAAGATCAAAGTCGATGATGTCGTATTTTTTTGCAAGAACCCAGTGCTCTACTGCGTCTGCGGGGAGGTTAGGTTCCGGACCGCCCATTCTTACCACTACGTTGTCCTCTGCACCCTTACCCTCGGGTACAAGGTCGCAGGGGAGATTGGGCAGAAGCACAAGTTTTGCTTCAAGAGTCTTGTTGTTTTCGTCTGCCTCTGCAAGCAGGCGGGTGCTCTCTTCCTTGAGGGAAGCCACCTCTGCCTTGGCGGCCTCTGCCTCATCGCGGCGGCCTTCTTTCATAAACTGCCCTATCTTGGCGGCGAATTTCTTCTGCTCGGAGAGCAGGGCATCGCTCTTTGTCTGGAGGGCCTTGCGGTTGTCGTCCAGGCGTATTATTTCTTCTACCAGAGCCGCTGCGTCAAAATTCTTTACAGCGAGCTTCTTGATAACTAGTTCCGGATTCTCTCGGATTGTCTTAAGCGTAAGCATATAATACAATAATTTATGAACCGATAATTGAAAAAGGACGGCACACGGGTACCGAGTGCAGTCCTTAATCTATTATACCGTACACTGTACCTTAGTTCTCGAAGGGAACTACTGATACGAATGACTTATCGTTTCTCTTGCGGGTGAACTTAACGGTGCCGTCTACAAGTGCGTAAAGAGTGTGGTCCTTACCCATACCAACGTTGGTATCCGGGTTGTGAACAGTACCTCTCTGACGTACTATGATGTTACCAGCCTTTACAATCTGACCTCCGAATTTCTTGAGGCCCAGACGTTTGCTATGCGATTCACGACCGTTCTTTGAACTGGATTGACCTTTTTTATGTGCCATAATAAATACCTCTTAAATAGTTAAGCAATAGCATCTACACGGATCCAGGTAAGCTTCTGGCGGTGACCGTTGAGCTTCTGGTAGCCTTTACGACGGATTTTCTTGAAAACAAGCACCTTCTTTGCCTTGATGTCATCTGCAAGTACGGTAGCCTTTACAACAGCACCCTCTACATAAGGAGCACCTACTTTAACTGCGCCCTCATTCTCTACGAGGAGCACCTTGTCAAACTCTACGGTCTCGTCTTTCTTTGCTGCGAGACGGTTGACAAAAATCTTGGAACCAGCTTCTACTTTGAACTGCTGTCCTGCAATATCAACAATTGCGTACATTTTTATAAAAACTCTTAAAGTTTTCAGCCGTAAGCGTCCGTTCCCAACCTGGGCGGCTCTTTAAGGGCTCATCGGCCATAAATAAAACAAATTGGCATTCTATGCCATATAGGCGGGCAGATTACTGCTCGTCCTGAAGCTGCAGATGCTGTACATAGATAGCTTTCTGCATCTGAATTCTTTTCTTAACTGAAGGCTTCTCAAAATTTTTACGTGCGCGAAGCTCACGGATAGCGCCGGTCTTCTCGAACTTTCTCTTGAATCTCTTAAGAGCTCTCTCTATGTTCTCGCCTTCTTTTACAGGTACTATAATCATCGTTTTTCCACCTCCTTTTTCTTAAGCGGACTGCAAAGGTAAGAATTCTTTTTTGAATCACAACACTTTATTGATAAAAGTTTCCATACCGGAGGTGGCCACATCCTTGATATGGATGAGTCTTTTATCGCGGACCGGCGGCTCCTTGGGGTCTATTATGTAGATAGGAATATGCGGCTCTGCGTAGCGATACAGCCCTGCAGCCGGATAAACCTGGAGCGAAGTGCCCACGATAAGAAGTATATCGGCGGCCTGCACTGCATCTATGGCGGCCTCTATCTTGGGCACGGCCTCTCCGAACCACACTATGTGAGGCCTGAGCTGGCTGCCGTTGGGGGCTTTGTCTCCAAGGGCGATGGTGTCGTAGCCAATGTCTATCACTTCTTTCTCGGAGTATGTTCGGTCGTACTCGCCATACTCCGGACGAACCTTGGTCAGTTCTCCGTGCAGGTGGATTATCTTTGTGCTTCCCGCCCTCTCGTGAAGATTGTCCACATTCTGGGTAACGACGGTAACGTTGAACCTATCTTCCAGGGAGGCTATGAGTTCGTGAGCCTTATTGGGCTTTTTCTGAGCCAGGCCCGCGCGAAGCTCATTATAAAAGTTAATTAGTAGAACCCTGTCTGCGTGCCAGCCTTCTATGGAGGCCACTACCTGAGGGTCGTACTTGCCCCACAGGCCTCCGGAGTCACGGAAGGTATCCAGGCCGCTCTCTGCGCTTACTCCGGCGCCGGTTATAACGACGAGATTCTTTTTTTCTGCCATAACTGTCAGTTTTCAAGTCCAAAATAATACTTTCTCATCCAATACTCGAACAGCGGGTCCTGGAAAATGGGATCGTCCTTGTCGTCGAAGACAAGAATCTCCTTTTTCATCAGGGCCTCTTTTACCCTGCGCACATTGGCGGAACTATTGAGTTTATACTGTTTGATAATTTCCGAAGAACTGAATCTCCTGTGCCCCTGCAGGGTGGCCTTGAGGAAGTTTACCTGATGGGTGGTAAGATCCTCTACAATGGAGAAGAAGCGCGGCGAATGAACGGAGATAAGGGATTTCAGGCCCTCTGTCATAACATTCTCTACTATGTAACCCCTGGCCAGATAGTCGCAGATGGATACGAAGTGGTTGATGTACCAGACGTTGCAGCGGAAGAGGCGGCATACGCCAAGAAGCAGGGATCGGTCTATCTCCTTTCCTGTGAAGGAAAGCCTTCTATAAACATAGTCCACGATGTCTTTTTCGTCCACGGGCCTCATCTGTACACATTCTACGATCCGATGGAACCAGAGATTGCGGCGGAATATATTCTCCATTGCATTAACCATCGACCCGGAAAAAATAATATTGCAACAGGGGCTGTCTGTCTTCCTGGGCTTGAACTCCCGGATGATGTTGCCAAGCAGGGCGCATATCTTGTCGCCGGAAGGCAGCATCCGGACGTTCTGGAATTCTTCCAGGATGAGCACAAGGTTGGCGTGGTTGTCCCGGCAATAATGGAAGGGGAAGCGGAGCATTGTCTCAAAGTCTTTATCGTCAAGGTCCCAGTTTACGGAAACTATCGCTCCCCTGTCCTGGTAAGCAGCCTTGTCAAAAACAAAATGGGTTCCGTGAAAATACTGGAACATGAACTGGGAGTACTCCTCCGGAGAAACGCCCAGCAGCCCCATGACCGCATTGCCAAAAGCGATAAAAAAGTCTGCATCTTCCCGGACAGGCAGCATATCCACGTTGGCGGCCATAAAACTGCGGCCGTTCTTCCTGAGTTCCAGCAGGGACTGCTGTATGAGGGAGGTTTTTCCGCTTTTGGGCGGGGCGTAAAGCGCCAGGCTTTCTCCCTGGACCATCATATTGCCAATAATGGCAACATCGTCTTTCCTGCCCAGAAAATTTGTTCCGGTTACTTGAGCAGAGTATTCGAATGCTGTCTCCATTGCAAAAAATTATTCGCTTATCAGCAGTGAAGAGAAGAAAATTATCACTATGCCTATGGGGGCCACGTAACGGATTAGCGTCCTAAGGATTGGATAAACCCTTACGTTGAATGGACGGGTGCCCCCGTTGGAAAACTCGTCCAGAACTACTGCGCGGGGCATACGCCAGCCCACAAAGAGGGTGAATAGCAGACCGCCCAGCGGCAGAAGGAAGTTGGAGCATAGTTTGTCCAGAAAATCAAAGATAGAGAAGCCCAGCAGGGAAACCCCGGAGAGCGGCCCGAAGGACAGGGAGCAGAGTATTCCCACCAGCCATACGGAGAAGGTGAGGAAAAACACGGAACGCTTTCTTCTTATGTGCTTTTCTTCTACAAGGTATGCGACGCCTACTTCCAGCATTGATATGGCAGAGGTAAGGGCGGCAAAAAGCACCATAAGGAAGAATACGGCAGAGAGGACTACTGTGAGCCAGGGCATTCCGGCGCCCATTTTTACAAAAATATAGGGCAGGGTTTCAAACACTATTCCGGGGCCCGATTCGGGTGAGAGGCCGGCTGCAAAGACCGCAGGTATAACGGCGAAGCCGGCAAGAATGGCAAACAGAAAATCGGAAATGGCGGTACCAACGCCGGTAACCAGGAGATTGCTCTTCTTCTTCATATAGGAAGCGTAGGTGAGTACCGTTCCAACTCCCAGCGACATAGAGAAGAAGGCCTGTCCCATTGCGGCGGCCACGCCCTTCATCCCCACCTTGCCAAAATCAGGCTTCACAAGGTATTCAACTCCCTTGGAGGCCCCGGGCAGGGTTAGCGAGAAAACTACTATGGCCACTATGAGCACGAAGAGTACCGGCATAGTGGTTTTTGTGAATTTTTCTATTCCTTTCTTTACCCCGGCCAGCACTACGGCAGCCACAAGGGCGGCAAAGAGCGAGTGGGACAGCAGAGGAGACTCTACCGAGGAGATGAATTTCCCAAAGTGGCCGGTTAC
Organism: uncultured Bacteroidia bacterium; assembly: GCA_902774045.1. Lineage (GTDB taxonomy): Bacteria > Bacteroidota > Bacteroidia > Bacteroidales > UBA932 > Cryptobacteroides. The sequence goes on along the minus strand of CACYGW010000022.1, from coordinate 39,569 downwards.
CTCCGCGCCGTCAGCCACATCAAAGTAACTGAAGGAGCTAATGAGAAAGTGAATTGACCACCCGCCCACAACGCTATAGTAACTAAGTATCAACAAGGGACTTATAACGGTAAGAAGCCCCACCTTGGGCCACCTGCTGCCGGGAGCCAGGGAAGCCATCGACCCAAAAGTATCTGACCCACCCCTTCTTCCTATTATGCACTCCGCATAAAAAATGGGAAGTGCTATGAAAGCACAGGATAAAAGATAAATCAGGATGAAGGCGGCACCACCGTGTTCCCCCATTACATAAGGGAAGCGCCAGATGTTTCCAAGGCCTATGGCCGATCCGGCCATTGCCATAATAACCGTTATGTTGCCGCTGAATTGTTCTCTGTTGACCATATTTTGCAAATATAAAAAATATTCGCCCTTTTTTATCCTGAATTGCCAAAAAAATCGTATCTTGGCACTATGAACAGACAATCGATTTTTGCCGGTATCCTGATAGGCCTGGGGGCCTTCGGATACCTTGCCCTTGGTGGAATTCCAGGGGCCGTGATTTTCGCCTTCGGGCTCATCAGCGTAGTTTTATCTGCCACTCCCCTTTATACCGGCCGCGCCGGCTTTACCAACGACATCGGAGCCCTTGTACGGATTTGGTTATTTAACGTACTGGGATGTATTTTTATCGGGTTGATGGTGCACGCAGTCGGGGGCGACAGTGCAGAAAGGGCGGTTGAAGTTGTGGCCGGCCGTCTGGCCCAGGGCCCGCTGAAGTCATTCATAAGGGCCATTGGCTGCGGAATGATAATAGACATTGCCGTATGGCTTTACCGGGAGAAGAAATCTATCCTGCCGGTCATCTTTGGCGTGCCGCTGTTCATTGTATGCGGGTTCTATCACTCTATTGCCGATGTTGGTTCTTGGCAATTATGTAGGGTGCAACGTTAGAAGAGTAGTGCTTCCGAAGGATTTCCTGGAGCGCAAAGAATAAGTGGTACCCCCATGGCGAATCGAACGCCAATCTTAGGAACCGGAATCCCAAATTCTATCCATTAAACTATGGGGGCGTGCCTTTTTTGAATATTGTTGCAAAAAAGGAATGCAAATTTACAAATTCTTTTTAATATTCGCTTTTATCGGATAAAATTATTACTTTTGCAATACGTATAAAAGTGTTTAAAAAGAAATGAAAAAAGCATATATTTTCCCTGGTCAGGGCTCACAGTTTCCCGGTATGGGAAAGGACCTATATCAGAATTCCCCCGTTGCAAAAGAGCTTTTTGACAAAGCGAATTCCATTCTGGGATTTAACATAACAGACATAATGTTCGACGGCTCTGCTGAGGACCTGAAGGCAACCAAGGTTACCCAGCCGGCCGTTTTTCTTCACTCTGTAATTCTTGCAAAGTGCTACGAAGGTTTTGCTCCCGATATGGTAGCAGGACATTCACTCGGTGAGTTCTCTGCCCTGGCAGCCGCCGGAGCCCTTGAATTTGAAGATGCCCTGAGGCTTGTGGCAATCAGGGCCGGAGCAATGCAGAAGTGCTGCGAGAAGGTTCCCGGAACAATGGCTGCAATCATAGGCCTTACAAACGAGCAGATAGAAGAGATTTGCGCCTCCGTAGAAGGCAAGGTGGTTGCCGCAAACTATAATTCGGAGGGGCAAGTAGTGATTAGCGGAGAGGCATCCGCAGTAGAAGAGGCCTGCCAGAAAGCAAAGGACGCCGGAGCAAAGAGGGCCCTGCCCCTTGCCGTAAGCGGCGCCTTCCACTCCCCTCTTATGGAGCCTGCTCGCGAAGAACTTGCAAAAGCCATAAGCGCCACTCCGTTCCATACGCCCGAATGCCCCGTTTACCAGAACGTATCAGCCAAGGCAGAAACAGACCCTGAGGTTATCAAATCCAATCTTCTCTCCCAGCTCACCAGCCCGGTAAGATGGACGCAGAGCGTAAAGAATATGATGGCCGATGGTGCCTCATATTTTATGGAGATAGGCCCGGGAACGGTGCTCCAGGGGCTTGTAAGACGCACCGCAGGCGCAGACGTGCAGATAGAAGGCATCAGCGCCCTGTAATTTAGCAGAACAAATAATCCAATTATAAACTAACATGGCTAAAGAAAAGAAATTCATCACTTGTGACGGTAATACCGCTGTAGCAAACATCGCATATCTCTTTAGCGAGCACGCAGCGATTTACCCTATCACTCCCTCTTCTCCTATGGCGGAGAACATTGACGAGTGGGCTGCCCACGGAAAAAAGAATCTTTGGGGCGAGACCGTAAAGGTTACCGAGATGCAGAGCGAGGCCGGAGCTTCCGGCACCGTTCACGGTTCCCTTCAGGCAGGTGTACTTACAACTACCTACACCGCCTCCCAGGGTCTCCTGCTTATGATTCCTAACATGTACAAGATTGCCGGCGAAATGCTTCCCGGCGTATTCCACGTATCCGCACGCGCACTCGCAAGTCACGCTCTCTCAATCTTCGGAGACCATCAGGACGTAATGGCCTGCCGCCAGACAGGCTTCGCCCTGCTTGCATCGGGTTCCGTTCAGGAGGCTCACGACCTTGCAGCCGTAGCTCACCTTTCGGCAATAAAGAGCAGCCTTCCTTTCCTCCACTTCTTTGACGGTTTCCGTACTTCTCACGAAATCCAGAAGATAGAGGCCCTTGACGAGGAAGACCTGCGCAAGATGGTTAGCACAAAGGCTTTGGAGAACTTCCGCCTTAGAGCTCTTTCTCCCGACGCTCCCGTCACCAGGGGTACCGCCCAGAACGGTGACGTTTACTTCCAGGCAGTAGAGAGCAGGAACCAGTACTACGAGGCTATTCCTGATATCGTAGCCCGTTATATGGGAGAGATAAGTGAGGTTACCGGCCGCGAGTACCGCCCCTTCACATACTACGGAGCAAAAGACGCAGAGAACATCATAGTTGCCATGGGGTCGGTTACCGAGACCATCCGCGAAACTATCGACTATCTTGCAAAAGAAGGCCGCAAGGTTGGTCTTATCACCTGCCACCTCTACAGGCCGTTCTCGGAGAAATACTTCCTGAAGGTGCTTCCCAAGAGCGTCAAAAGAATCGCTGTTCTTGACAGGACAAAAGAGCCCGGCGCACTTGGCGAGCCTCTGTACCTTGACGTAAAAGCCCTCTTCCAGGGCAAGGAGAACCAGCCTCTTGTAGTTGGCGGACGTTACGGACTTTCTTCAAAGGATACAACTCCGGCACAGATTATCGCAGTTTACGACAATCTGGCCCTCAAGGAGCCCAAGGCAGATTTCACCATCGGTATAGTAGACGACGTTACCTTCAAGTCCCTGCCTCTCAAGGAGGAAGTTTCCATAGTTAAGCCAGGCACCACAGAGTGCAAGTTTTACGGTCTTGGTTCTGACGGTACCGTCGGTGCTAACAAGAACACCATCAAGATTATCGGAAGCCATACTCCCAAGTACTGCCAGGCCTACTTCGACTACGACTCCAAGAAGTCCGGCGGCTACACCTGCTCTCACCTCCGCTTCGGAGACCAGCCTATCAAGGCTCCTTATCTTGTTTCCACTCCTGACTTCGTTGCCTGCCACGTACCTTCATACCTTCAGAAGTACGACGTGCTCAAGGGCATCAAGGATGGCGGCAGCCTGCTGCTGAACAGCCTTTGGGACGAGGAAGAGACAATCAAGAGAATCCCGGACAACGTTAAGGCCATCATCGGCAAAAAACATATCAACCTTTATATTATCAACGCTACCAAGATAGCCGCAGAGATTGGCCTGGGCGGAAGGACAAATACCATCCTCCAGAGCGCATTTTTCAAGATTACCGGCATCCTTCCCTACGAAGAGGCTGTGGGCTATATGAAAGACGCCATTGTAAAGAGCTACGGCAAGAAGGGAGAGAACGTTGTTAATATGAACTATGCAGCAGTAGACCGCGGCGGCGAGTACACCAAGGTTAACGTGCCTGCAGAGTGGGCAGACATCACCGCCAAGTTCGAGAATCCCAACAAGGACCGCTTTGCACCCGAGTTTGTAAAGAAGGTTGCAGACATAGTTAACGCACAGGCCGGCGACACCCTGCCCGTAAGCACCTTTATGCCTTATGCCGATGGTACCATGCCTGCCGGCACATCAGCTTACGAAAAACGCGGCGTTGCGGTTACCGTTCCTTCCTGGATTCCGGATAACTGTATCCAGTGTAACACCTGCGCCTTTGTATGCCCTCACGCAGCAATCCGTCCTTATCTTCTTACAGCAGAAGAGGCCCAGGGCGCACCCGCTACTGTTAAGATGGCAGACGGCAAGGCTAACCTTAAGGATTACAAGTTTGCCCTTGCTACCTCTGTAGATGACTGTACAGGTTGCGGCAACTGCGTTGACGTTTGCCCTGCCAAGGAGAAAGCCCTTGTTATGGTTGCATACGACGGCCAGCAGGCAGAGCAGGAGAATTACAACTGGCTGCACAGCAAGATTGGTTACAAAGAGACTGTTGTCAACAAGGCTGCTTCCCTTAAGAACACCCAGTTTGCACAGCCTCTTTTCGAGTTCTCCGGTGCCTGCGCAGGTTGCGGCGAGACTCCTTACATCAAGAACATAACCCAGCTCTTCGGCGACCATATGATGATTGCCAACGCTACCGGCTGTTCTTCCATCTACGGAGCGTCCTTCCCCGCATCTCCTTACTGCACAAACGACAAGGGTCACGGTCCCGCCTGGGCCAACTCCCTGTTCGAGGACTTCTGCGAGTTTGGCCTTGGTATGAAACTGGGTTCGGACCGCACACGCGAGACTGTTGCAATGTGGATGGAGAGAGGTCTTGAGTGCACCTGCTGCACAGACGAGATGAAGACCCTATACCGCCAGTGGCTGGACAACCGCAACGATGCTGCCGTTACCCGCGAGGTTGCAGACAAACTCATTCCTATGGTTAAGGAATGCAACTGCGAGGTATGCACCAAGCTTTACGAGTACAGGCACTTCATTGCATCCCGCAGCCAATGGATATTCGGCGGTGACGGTGCTTCCTACGATATTGGTTACGGCGGTCTGGACCACGTACTTGCCAGCGGCGAGAATGTAAACATTCTTGTGCTTGACACAGAGGTTTACTCCAACACCGGCGGCCAGTCGTCAAAGGCTACCCCTGCAGGCGCCATTGCCAAGTTTGCAGCTTCCGGAAAGAAGATTCGCAAGAAAGACCTTGGTATGATGGCTATGAGCTATGGTTACGTTTACGTTGCCCAGGTGGCTATGGGTGCAAGCCCCGTTCAGTATATGAACGCCATCAAGGAGGCAGAGGCTTACGACGGACCTTCACTCATCATTGCCTACGCACCTTGTATCAACCACGGTCTTAAGGCCGGTATGGGTCTTAGCCAGAAAGAGGAGAAGCTTGCAGTTGACTGCGGTTACTGGCACCTCTATCGCTACAATCCTCTTCTGGAAGAGGCAGGAAAGAATCCTTTCTCCCTTGACAGCAAAGAGCCTGACTGGAGCAAGTTCCAGGACTTCCTTAAGGGTGAGGTAAGGTTCGCTTCCCTGCAGAAACTCTTCCCCGAGCATGCAGCAGAGCTGCTTGCCCGCACAGAGGAGTATGCAAAGGTCCGCTACAACAACTACGCAAGACTTGCCGGCAAATAATCCGGCCCGGTTTATATAACTGAAAAGGGCGGCTCCGTTTGGGGCCGCCCTTAATTATTTTTTAACTATCGGTTAAAATTTTGGAGGAGTGCACTGCTCTGTTGTGAGAACGCCTTCCTCATTGTCTGCAACGTCCCACCAAAGACGGCTGTTGCAATCATCTACTCCACCATTGAGCAAGGCAACTGCCTTAATGTAGTTGTCGTAGTTGTAAGCAACGTCGTAGTCAGTATAGAAACGCAGACGATAAGGATAGTGAGTCTTGCCGTTATCATATGCACCAGGGCCTACAGGCATCTTGGGGATATCAAGTCGGCGCCAGTCGGCCCAAGCCTCAACACCATCGGACATATAAGAAGCAATCCACCTCTGAATGGCAATCTTTTCAAGACCGTCAGCATCAGAGTAAGCATTAATATCCTTAAGAAGATACTCCTCAACGCCTTTGGCGCCCCACTGCTCAAAGGAAGCAGCTACGCCTGCCTCGTCAAGAGCCTTGGCGTCTGCACTGATCCATCCGCGAAATGCAGCCTCGGCCTGGGTAAGAAGAACTCGGGCGGTGGGAATAACCGGAATGGTAGCTTCCATTGCAAGGAGCTTGCTGTTGATAGATGCGCAGCAGTTTGTCCAGGCATTAACAGCGTCGAGGTTTTTAAGACCGAAGGGAACTCCGTAGAAAGAGGTGTACTTGTCGCGCGGGAAGAACTTCTCAGGACGCTCGCCACGGTAGCCCTCTATGTCAAAGTAAGACCACATACGGTTATCCTCACGCTCCTTCATAGCTTCTACTATAAACATATTAGGGACTGCGTTGAAGCCGGCACCTGAATAATCGGGAGATACCCAATAGTACAGGCGGTTCCAGGTAAGATCGTCATAAGTATAATAGAAGCCATCGGCAACAGTTTCCATACCGCCGTCTGCGTAAGCAGCTGCAAAACGGGCTTTACCCAACTCGGGAGCAACGTCGCTGAGTTTTATGGCAAGAAGCATACGCAGAGACGCATTGAACTTCTTCCACTTTGCGATATCGCCCTTGTAAAGATCGTCGGCAGCAGAATCAAACACACCGTCTTCGTCAAACTGAGAATAAGCATCCTTAAGAATCTGGTCCAACTGCTCGTAAACAAATTCCTGAGAATCGTACACAGGAGTCCAGTTGTCATCCGATTTACCCTGGAATACCTCTGAAAGAACGATAGGGCCTACGATATCGGTAACGGACATATAGAAGAAAGCAGATAGAGTCTTGGCAACTGCAATCTGGTTGTTTGTATCGCCCAGAATACGCACATAAGACTCATCCTTTGTAGCCTCGTCCTCGTTAAGTTTAATAATCTGGTCCAGATTACGGATAGCATTTAGATAAATTGTACCAACGTTTGTATACTCCTCCGTAGTTGAAAGAGGACCGTACTGATTGTTCTTGGACTCTGAAATATAACCGGGCCACTCCTGCTGCCAGGGATCATAGCCGTTTTCTGCGTTGCCAAGTACAAAGTAAGGCACATAAGTACAAGCACCGGTAAAAATATACGTAGTGAAAGGAGTCGAAGGGTTGTTCGGATCCTTGTTTATATCACCAAAATCAGAAGGATCGCAAGCTGTTAACATTAACGACGCAGCTACTGCGGAAAGCAAAATGCTGTATAACTTTTTCATATTTTATCCTCCTTAAATTAGAATGTTACACTGAGTGTAAGACCAAAACTACGGGTAGACATGGCCTGACCACCCTCAAGATAGTTGTACTCTACGCCTGCAATTTCTGAAGGATCAAGGTTAGGGCAGGCAGAATAGATAAGCCAAGGATTGGTGGCTACAGCAGAGATGCTGGCTCTGGAGAGGCCAACACCAAGTTTGGCGAGCACCTTGGCAGGAATGTCGTACTTAATGGAAACTTCACGAAGTTTTACGTAAGAACGGTCAAAAGCCCAGGAGTCGCAGTCGTAGTTTGCCTTGGCATGATAGTACTGATAAGCATCTACGTAACCGGACATAGGTTTACCTTCTTCATCCACGCCTTCCATATAAACGCCACCGCCAACAGCAACTGGCTCACGGACATTTACGCCACGGTTGTTAACCTCTGCCGTTGAAGCAAAAAGACCTGAACCGGTTCCCCACATATTTGTCCAAGAAATTAGCTTGCCGCCCTTGAGGTAATCCAAAGATGCAGAGAAAGTTACATTCTTAACGCGAAGACTGGTAGAAAGGCCACCGGTGAAGTCAGGCTGAACATTGCCAACTTCCTGCTCAGTTCCAAGATCGTATACGGGACGTACCTCACCCCAGGTTGAGTTACCGGCCTGAAGGATGGGAGTGCCGTCCTCTGTCTTGGCCCAGCGAGCCGCAGAAGAAATTACGCCGATAGGCTTGCCGGCTATAGCCTTGTTGTACCAGGCATAGTAGAAACGAGCCCAGTAGATGGTGTACTCGTTCTGGTCAGGAGTAAGTTCTACAAGTTTATTCTTGTTACTTGCAAAGTTTGCAGAAATTGCCCAGGTAACATCCTTTGTGTTTACAGGAGTACCGCCGAGCATAATCTCGATACCCTGGTTACGAACCAGACCGGCATTTACCTTGCGGTAAGCATAACCGGACTGGGGAAGAACGTTGGCATCTATGATATCGTTCTTGGTATCCTTGCGGTAAAGGTTGATATCACCCCATAGGCGATTCTTAAAGAGCTTAAACTCGGTACCAACCTCGTAAGAAGTGGAGATGGTAGGCTTAACATTCTCGTTCTTAAGGGTAGAAGGCTCATACATTGTTGTCTGGCCGTTCTTCTTGGTTCCTACTGTATAGGTAGGATATATCTGGTACGCATCGATGGTTGAACCAACCTGTGCCATTGAAGCGCGCACCTTCCAGAAATCAAGCCAGGAAGCATTTATAAGTTTGCTTAGCATGAATGATACCGAGGCTCCACCGTAGAGATAGCCGTTGTTGTTACTAGGCAGGCGGGAGTCTAAGTCGTAACGGAGAGAACCATCAACATATACAAAGTCGTCCCAGCCAATGGTTGCGTTGCCAAAGAATGACCTTGTCTTGAAGTGTTTTTCTTCGTTATTGGTTCCGTAAGTGCTTGCAGAAGCAGCAAGGTTATAGAAATCAATTACGTTAAGACCTCCGTTGGTATAGCTGTTCAGGTACTTATAGTCATACTGACGTGTCTCTGCAAAAGCTGCAGCCTCTACGGAAAGTCTGTCATCGACAAACTGACCGCCCCAGGTAGCATAACCCTGAATTGTGAAGTCATTGCTCTGGACATGGTATGTACGGAAGCTGGGATCCCAGTTGATGGAACCGGTTCCGTGTTTTTCCTCGTACTGACGATTATCGATATAGTTGTTTACCCTGGCTCCCACCTTTATATTATAAGGGAGATTGGCGTAAACATCAGCCGCAATGAGGTGATAGTTGTAGGTTGACCAGGAATTGTAGTTGTCAAGGGTTGCGTAGGGGTTATCGTGAAAGTTTGCAGCAAGATCCGTGGGGCTTTTGATATTCCAGGAACGCCAGGAGCCATCCGGTCTCTTGTAATCCTTGTACTGGGAAATATCCACGTTGGTCTGGCCCCATTGGGTAAATTCGCAAAGAACGTTACCTTCTGCGCTGTAGCCTTCTTTTGCACCATTTTTGTTAAGGCGGTAACGATAGCGGTAGCTGAAGTCTGCGTTAAGCCAGCTTACGGGCTTAAATGTAGAAGCTATACTGAATGAACGACGTACAGCCTTAGAGTTGTACATAACACCCTGCTTATCCACATTGGTAAATGATATACGGGTACTCATTCCCTTTACGGACTTTGAGAAAGCCACGTTGGTGGTATTTGTCCATGCGTTGCGTGCAAGGTCGCTAAGGTTAAGGCGAGCCTTCCAGGTTTCTGCCTTGCCGTAGTAAGGAGATGTAGGATCCCAGGAGAGAGCGGAACGTACAAGGGTGGTGCCATCGTAACGGGGACCCCAGTTCTCGTCTGAATAGTAATCCATTGCGTAGGTACCGTCGCCAAGGTCCTCGAAGAGATAGGCAGCAGAAGTCCAGTCTATCGAAGTAGGATCCGTCACATCGGCAGCCAGGGCGCTAAGTCCGGAGGTCAGTGAACCACCGCCATAGAGGTTGTTGAGCTTAATGTGATTGTAGTAAGATTCTACGGCAGTAGTGTGGGAGAATTCTATAACGGACCTTCCTTCCTCTGCCTTCTTGGTAGTAACGATAACGGCACCGTTTGCTCCACGGGAACCGTAAAGAGCGGTAGCTGCAGGCCCCTTGAGGACGTTGATGCTTGCAACATCGTCCATATTGATGGCACCCTGTTCGGTAACTGTTCCATCTACTACGTAGATAGGAGCATTACCCTTTGCATCGCTGTAAGAAGTAGCTCCACGAAGGACGATTGAGCCCTCGTTAAAGGTAGAACCGCCCGCACCCCAGAACTGCGCTCCTGCGATCTTACCGGCAAGAGAGTTGCCGAGTTCGGAGCTATGAGTTGTGGTAATCTGCTCGGTAGAAAGAGACTGGGCAGAGTAACCGATAGCCTTCTGCTTACGGGTAAGCCCCTGAGCTGTAACAACGACCTCGTCCAGATTCATTGCATCGTCCTCCAGGACAACGTCAATCACTGTCTGGTCGCCTATTTGTACGTCCTTGGTCTTCATTCCAAAGAAAGAGAACCAAAGCATACTTTCCCTTGGAGCCGAAATAGAATAGTTACCCTGAGAGTCGGTAACGGCTCCGGTAGTTGTGCCCTCAACGACAACATACGCACCTACTACAGGATTGCCGGACTGGTCGGTAACCTTACCGGTAATCTGGACATTCTGCGCGAACGCAACTGATGCCACAGTCATGAGGAAGCACACAAGAACAAGCTTCAAGTTTTTCATGAGTGTTAAACTTTAATCTAAAATTAAACAATTGCCAGACTATCATACAATTAGTCTGTTAAACCGCCTCAAAAAACGCCATTTGGGGCGCATATAAAGTGGCTTACGCTTACAAAGTAAAGATTTTAATTTCAATTTTCAAAATTTATTCTTATGTGCCTAACTACCTTATTATCAGCCACTTAATGCATTTTGCCGCAAATTTATAAAGAAATTTTTCATTTTTTTACTTCAAGATTGTAAGTATTTAGATATGAAACTATTACGGATTGTAAGGTTTATTTATGCATTTGTTTATATTCCCGTTTCAAGACACCTAAAACCAACCGGCCCAGGCACTTACGTAAAGACCCGGGCCGGACATAAAAAAAAGAGGCCGGCTCAAAAATGAGTCGGCCTCTTTATAATAAACTCAGAATTTACTCTTAAGGGATATCAACTGAAGGAACGCACTGCTCTGCTGTGAGAACACCTTCCTCGTTGTCTGCAACATCCCACCACAGACGGCTGTTGACATCGTCCTTTGCTCCGCGGAGCATAGCAACTGCCTTAAGGTAGTTGTCGTAGTTGTAAGCGATATCGTAGTCTGAGTAGTAACCAAGACGATAAGGATAGTGGTTGTTTCCAAGCTCCTTGGCACCAGGACCTACGGGCATCTTAGGGATGTCCAGACGACGCCAGTCAGCCCAGGCCTCTACACCGTCGGACATATAAGAAGCAATCCACCTCTGGGTAGCGATAAGCTCAAGACCATTGGATGCATCGTATGCGTTGATAGGATCTGCAAGGTAATCGGTAACGCCGTTGGCACCCCACTGCTCGAAGGAAGCGGCTACGCCTGCCTCGTAAAGAGTCTGGGCATCTGCGCTTATCCATCCGCGGAATGCAGCCTCGGCCTCGGTAAGAAGAACACGGGCCGTAGGGATAACCGGAATGGTAGCATCCATACCAAGGAGGCTGCTGTTGATAGATGCGCAGCAGTTTGTCCAGGCATTAACAGCGTCGTTGCTTGCAAGACCAAAAGGAACACCGTAGAAAGAGGTGTACTGGTCGCGAGGGAATATAGATTCCTTACGCTCGCCACGGTAACCCTCGATATCGAAATAAGACCACATACGGTTATCCTTGCGCACCTTCATAGCCTCTACAATGAACATATTAGGAACAGCGTTGAAGCCGGCGCCTGAATAGTCGGGAGATACCCAATAGTAAAGGCGGTTCCAGGTAAGGTCGTCATAAGTGTAGTAGAGACCATCGTCAACAGAATCCATACCACCGTCTGCATAGGCAGCGGCAAAGCGGGCTTTACCAACCTCGGGAGCTACGTCGGAAAGTTTGATAGCAAGGAGCATACGGAGAGAAGCATTGAGTTTCTTCCACTTGGCAATGTCACCGCCATAAAGAACGTCGGCAGCGCCGTCAAGTGAACCAGCCTCGTCGAACTGAGCATAAGCCTCTTTAAGAATCTGGTCAAGCTGCTCATATACGCTTTCCTGTGAGTCGTATTCGGGTGTCCAGTTGTCCTCTGTCTTGCCTTTGAATGCCTGTGAAAGGACGATAGGGCCTACTATGTCGGTAAGGGACATATAGTAATAGGCAGAGAGAGTCTTGGCAGCGCCAAGCTGATTGCCGGTATCACCAAGGATACCAACGTAGGACTGGGTGCTGGTAGCCTCATCCTCGTTAAGCTCGATAATCTGGTTGAGGTTACGGAGAGCATAAAGATAGATAGTACCTACTGTGGAGTACTGAGCGGTAGTACCAAGAGGACCGTACTGGTTGTTCTTGGACTCTGAAAGATAACCTGCCCACTCCTGCTGCCAAGGGTCGTAACCGTTGGTAGCGTTACCAAGCACGAAGTAAGGTACGTAAGTACAAGCATTGGTGAAGAGATATGTAGTGAAAGGAGTCGAAGGGTTGTTCGGGTCCTTGTTGATATCACCAAAGTCAGAAGGATCGCAAGCTGTGAACAACATTGATGCAGCTACTGCGGAAAGCAAAATGCTATATAACTTTTTCATATTTTATCCTCCCTGAATTAGAATGTTACGCTGAGTGTGAGACCAAAACTACGGGTAGACATGGCCTGACCACCTTCAAGATAGTTGTACTCTACGCCTGCAATTTCTGAAGGATCAAGGTTAGGGCAGGCGGAATAGATAAGCCAAGGATTGGTAGCTACAGCAGAGATGCTGGCCTTGCTTAGACCAATACCGAGCTTGGCGAGAACCTTTGCGGGGATATCATACTTAACGGAAACCTCGCGAAGTTTTACATAACTGCGGTCAAATACCCAACCTTCTGCGTTGTAGTATGCCTTATAATGATAGTAATTGTAAGCATCGCAGAAACCGGAAATAGGATTGCCGTCTGCATCTACACCCTCGAGGTAAACACCACCGCCAACAGCTACGGGCTCACGCTCGTTTACACCATTCTTGTTAACCTTTGCAGTAGAAGCGAAGAGACCGGAACCGGTTCCCCACATATTGGTCCAGGAAACAAGTTTGCCGCCGTGGAGGTAATCCAAAGAAGCGGAAAGGGTTACGTTCTTAACGCGGAGACTGGTAGAAAGACCACCGGTGAAATCCGGCTGAACATTGCCGACCTCTTTCTCTTTGCCACGCTCCCAAACGGGGCGAACCTCACCCCAAGAAGCGTTACCGGCCTGGAGAACGGGAGTGCCGTCCTCGGTAGTAACGAAACGGGAAGCAGCCGTAATAACACCGATAGGCTTGCCGGCAACTGCCTTGTTGTACCATGCATCATAGAAACGGGTCCAATAGATGGTGTACTCGTTCTGATCAGGAGTAAGTTCTACAAGTTTGTTATTGTTCTTTGCAAAGTTTGCAGAGATAGACCAGGTAACATCCTTTGTGCTTACAGGAGTACCGCCAAGCATAATCTCAATACCCTGGTTGCGAACCAGACCTGCATTTACCTTGCGGTAAGCATAACCTGCCTGAGGAAGAACGTTTGCATCGATGATGTCGTTCTTGGTGTCTTTGCGGTAAAGGTTGATATCACCCCAGAGGCGATTCTTGAAGAGCTTGAACTCAGTACCAATCTCGTAAGAGGTAGAGATGGTAGGCTTAACGTTCTGATTCTTAAGGGTAGAAGGCTCATACATAGTGGTCTGGCCATTCTTCTTGGTACCTACGGTATAGGTAGGATCAATCTGGTAAGCGCCGATGGTTGAACCAACCTGTGCCAATGAAGCACGAACTTTCCAGAAGTCAAGCCAGGGAGCGTCGATAAGCTTGCTTGCCATCAATGATACAGATGCGCCGCCGTAGAGATAACCATTGTTATCCTTGGGGAGACGGGAATCAAGGTCGTAACGAACAGAACCATCAACATATACAAGGTCGTCCCAGCCGATGGTTGCATTGGCAAAGAATGATCTTGTCTTGAAATGAGTCTCGGAGTTGTTGGTTCCGTAAGTGCTTGCAGAAGCAGCGAGGTTAAAGAAATCAATTACGTTAAGACCGCCGTTGGTGTAGCTGTTCAGGTACTTGTAGTCGTACTGACGGGTCTCTGCGAAAGCTGCAGCCTCTACAGAAAGCCTGCCGTCTACGAACTGATCACCCCAGGTAGCATAACCCTGGATGGTGAGGTCATTGTCCTGAACGTGGTATGTACGGAAGCTGGAATCCCAGTTGATGGAACCGGTTCCGTGCTTTTCCTCATACTGACGGGCGTTGATATAATTGTTGATACGGGCACCTACCTTAATATTATAAGGGAGGTTTGCATAGATATCACCGGAAAGGAGGTGATAGTTGTTTACTGCCCAGGAGTTGTAGTTGTCAAGAGTTGCATAGGGGTTGTCGTGGAACTCGGCGGAAAGATCATCCGTAGAGTGGATGTTCCATGTACGCCAGGTACCGTCTGCCCTCTTGTAATCTTTGTACTGGGAAATGTCTACGTTGGTGTGACCCCACTGGGTGAAGTCGCAGATAACGTTACCTTCTGCGCTGTAACCTTCGATTGCGGCGTTCTTGTTAAGACGATAACGATAACGGTAGCTGAAGTCTGCGTTAAGCCAGCTTGCAGGCTTAAGGGTAGTTGCGATACTGAATGAACGACGTACAGCCTTGGAGTTGTACATAACACCCTGCCTGTCTACGTTGGTGAAGGAAACGCGGGTGCTCATTCCCTTAACGGACTTGGAGAAAGCCACGTTGGTGGTATTTGTCCAGGCGTTGCGTGCAAGGTCGCCAAGGTCAAGGCGAGCCTTCCAGGTTTCTGCCTTGCCGTAGTAAGGAGATGTAGGATCCCAGGAGAGAGCGGAACGTACAAGGGTGGTACCATCGTAACGGGGACCCCAGTTCTCGTCTGAATAGTAATCCATTGCGTAGGTACCGTCGCCAAGGTCATCCATAAGGTTAGCTGCGGAAGTCCAGTCTACGAGAGTAGGATCTGCAACCTTGGAAGCTGCGGAGGTAAGTCCGCTGGTTCCTGAACCACCACCATAGAGCTTGTTGAGCTTAATGTGGTTGTAGTAGGACTCTACGGCAGTAGTGTGGGAGAATTCAACAACTGACCTTCCCTCTTCTGCCTTCTTGGTAGTAATGATAACAGCACCGTTTGCTCCACGGGAACCGTAAAGAGCGGTAGCTGCAGGCCCCTTGAGGACGTTGATACTTGCAACGTCGTCCATATTGATGGCGCCCTGTGCGGCGATAGTTCCATCTACTACATAAATAGGAGCGTTACCCTGAGCGTCGCTGTAAGAAGTAGCACCGCGGAGGACGATTGAGCCCTCGTTAAAGGTTGCGCCACCAGCACCCCAGAACTGTGCTCCGGCGATCTTACCGGCAAGCGAGTTGCCAAGATCGGAGCTATGAGTTGTGGTAATCTGCTCTGTAGAAAGAGACTGGGCAGAGTAACCGATAGCTTTCTGCTTACGGGTAAGGCCCTGAGCTGTAACAACGACCTCGTCCAGATTCATTGCATCCTCTTCCAGGACTGCATCAATCACCTTCTGGTCGCCTACCTGTACAGCCTTGGTCTTCATTCCGAAGAAAGAGAACCAAAGTGTACTTTCCTTCGGAGCCTGAATGGAATAGTTACCCTGAGTGTCGGTAACGGCTCCGATAGTTGTGCCCTCAACAAGAACATACGCACCTGCTACGGGACTGCCGGCCTGGTCGGTAACCTTACCGGTAATCTGAACATTCTGTGCGAATGCAACTGAAGCTACAGTCATGAGGAAGCACACAAGAACAAGCTTCAAGTTTTTCATAGTGTTAAACTTTAATATAAAATTGAACAATTGCCGGACTATCAAACAATTAGCCCGGTTAAACGCTCTTCAGAACCCCCTTTTTTGGTATATCTGAAGCGAATTTTGGTCGCAAAGTAAAGACTTTTATTTCAATTTTCAAAATAAATTTTGTCGCCGTAAATGCCTTATTTTCAGTCTTATAAAACGTTTATGGATTATTTTTTACAACGACTAAAATGTTTTAATCTTACAGAATGTAAGCGATTTGGTTTAGAATGATTTCGTTTTGTAAGGGATAATTATACATTGTTTTATCTTCCCTGTTTAACAGCTTCAAAAAGCAATTTGTAAATATTTTTCCCCTCAAACCCGGGGCTGGCCACAAAATGAATGTCCATAGACAGTTCCGGAAGGCTGAGAGGCAGGCTTAGGAATTCTCCGGACAAAAGCTCCCGTGCTACGGCCGGGGCGGGAAGGATACCAACCAGGTGGCCGGATGTACAGACAACTTCTTTAACCAGCTCTGCGGAATAGGAAAAGAATTTCACTCGCGCGCATAAATCAGGAGGCAGTAATGATCTATAGCCCTCCCAGGCGGCAAAACTCCCGGACACGTGCAGGCCGTCCACCACAATCTTTTGTTTATTCAGGGCCGATACTGCCACGGCCGCCTCTAACGTTCCGCCCAATTGGCCTTCTGCCTCAAAATCTATGGCCGCGGGCGCGGGAGAGGCTGTAATGCACGCGTCCGCGTCACCATCGGCCACGGGAACAACCTCAAAAAATATATCTGGCCTACCGGCCATAAGAGTTGCTAATGCCTTGGGCAAAATATAATCTGCGCATATGGAATCGGCTGCCACTCTTACCTTTACCACGGAGGACCCAACCTCACCGCCGAACATCCGTGAGGCGGAATCGTACCAATAATTAATCTCTAGGGCGTAACGCAGGAAGGCGCGCCCGGCGTCGGTCAGGGAAACATCGCCCCTAACCCTCTGAAACAACTGCACTCCAAGGCTTTTTTCAAGGGAATTGATATTCTGGCTTATAGCCGGTTGGGTCACTCCCAGTTCTTTTGCGGCTATGGTAAAGCTGCCTCTTCTGGCAACCGTGACAAAAACTTTTAGTTTGAAATCTTCGAAATTATCGGCCATATCCCTTGTTATAAGAATTTCTTATGGCAAAGATATGGAGAAAAACTATACAATCATAATTATTTTACACTATATTTGTATGATAAAAAGCGGCTTGATTATTATCATCATACATATTACATTATGAGAAAATTCACATTTGCACTTTTGACATTTGCGCTATGCGCAGGTTCATTGTTTGCCCAGATTGGCAGCCTGCCTAATGACCCGGCTGTACGTACAGGCAAACTGGAAAACGGCCTCACCTATTACATCAGGCATAACGAGAAGCCCGCAGGCCGCGCAGAATTTTATCTTGCAACAAACGTTGGAGCAATTCAGGAGACTCCGGACCAGGACGGTCTTGCACACTTCCTGGAGCATATGTGCTTCAATGGAACTAAGAATTTCCCCGGAAAGGGCATTCTTGACTGGCTCCAGAGCATCGGAGCATCATTTGGCGGAAACGTCAACGCTTCTACCGGCGTAGAGCAGACAATTTATATGCTCAACAATATTCCTCTAGTGCGCCAGAGCGTTATTGATACCTGTATTCTCATTATGCACGACTACGCATACTTTGTAGAAAATTCTCCGGAAGAGATAGACAAGGAGCGCGGAGTTATAGTAGAAGAGCGCAGGGCCCGCCGCAACGCATCCTGGAGAATGCACGAGAAGTCTCTCCCCTATTACTATGGTACTAACAAGTATGCCGGCTGCACGCTTATCGGAAGCCAGGAGAACCTTCTTAACTTTAAGCCGGAGAGCCTTGTTAACTTCTATAAGACCTGGTATCATCCCGACATGCAGGCCCTTATCGTTGTGGGCGATGTTGATATGGACTATGTAGAGGGTAAGATTAAAGAGATTTTCGCAGACATCCCCGCAGCAGTGGATCCCCAGAAGAAAGAGGCTTTCCCGTTCGAGGAGTTTGACGAGCCCAGAATTGGTATAATCACAGACCCCGAGGCTACATCAATCAACTTTGAGGTTCTCTGGGAAATGGAGGCCACCCCCGAAGAGTACAACAGCACTCCTCAGGTTATGATGGTTAACATTCTCAAAGATGTCATTTCTCACGTAGCCAACGAGCGCTTTAACGACATCATGGCCAAGGCCGACGCTCCTTTCCTTGGCTCCAGCCTTGGTATAGGTGGTCTTAACGAGTTCACAGAGGTTGTATTCGGTTCTGTTACAGCCAAGGAGGGTGAGGCTCTTACCGCACTGAAGGCCTTCCTTACAGAGGTAGAGAAACTGCGCCGCTTTGGAATTACCGACGCCGAGTTCAACCGTGCAAAGGACGACATCCTTAAGGGTTACGAGTCCGCAGCCAACAAGGCAGACACCCGTCAGAACTCACAGCTGGTTTATCCTCTGATTTCCAACTTCTTTGACAATATGCCTTATATGGTTCCCCAGCAGGAGTATGAGTTTGCTCAGATGATGCTTCCCCAGATTACCTCTGCAATCGTGAACCAGATTATCCCCGAGCTTATCAAGGCACACCACTCTCTTGTAGTGCTTTACAAGGCTCCCGAGAAAGAAGGACTTGTACATCCTACGGCAGAGCAGATTAGCGAGCTTCTTGCAGAGGTGCGCAGTTCCGAAATTCAGCCTAATGAGGTAGAAGTTCTCCCCGAGTCCTTCGTAGACCCTGCCACCCTTAAGGGCAGCAAGGCCGGAAAGGTAGAGACAGACAAATTTGGAAGTTCCGTATTTACCCTTGCCAACGGCGTAAAGGTTATTCTCTACAAGAACGACGTTCAGAAAGACCGCGTTATGCTTAGCATTTCCAAGGACGGAGGCATAAGCCTTATTGCTACCGAAGACCTTGACAGTTTTGACGACAGCGTATTCGGCCTCTTCCTCCAGAACACCGGTGTTGCCAACTTCTCCGGCGTAACCGTATCCAAGATGCTTGCCGGCAAGGAAATAAGCGTGAATCCTTATATCGACGCCCTCAGGCACGGTATCAACGGTTCCTGCGGCACGGCAGACATCGAGACCGCCCTGCAGCTTGCATACCTTTACTATACTCAGCCGCGCTTTGACCAGGAAGAGTACAACCAGGGTATCAAGATGCTGGAGGCCTTCCTCCCCAACCTTGTAAAACAGCCTAACTACAAGCTTCAGAAGATGGCTTTCAAGACTCTTTACGGAGACAACCCCAGAATTAGATTCATAAGCCCCGAAGTACTGGAGAAAGCCAGCCTTGCAACCATAGAGAAAAACTATCGCACGCTCTTCCAGGATGCAGCCGGCGTAACCGTACAGATTAGCGGAGACTTTGACCCCGAGGCAGTTATTCCTCTTATAGAGAAATACATAGGATCTCTTCCTCAGGGCAAGAATGCTACATCCTTTGTAGATTGGAACAACGACATCCTGCCCGGCACAAGGACAGAAGACTTCGCAGAAGATATGGAGACTCCCAAGACTACCGTTCTCTGCGTTTACACTGCTCCTATCAAGTACGACATCAAGAAGGATATCGCTCTTAGTGCAGCGAGCTACATCCTTGATATGAGGTACGTTACATCCCTGCGCGAGGAGGAAGGCGGCACCTATGGTGCCAGCACCAACGCAAATATGTCCTTTGAGCCCAAGGATGATGCCAGCCTGCAGATTTACTTCGACTGCCGTCCAAGCGTAGCCGACAAGCTTCGCTCTCTTGCAGACGAAGGTCTTAACAGCCTTGCAAAGGATGGCCCTACCGAAGAGGAATTCAATATGGCAAAGAAGAATACCATCAAGAAGATTCCGGAGAGGCGCGAGACCATTTCTTACTGGAGCGGCGTAGTACGCGACTTCCATCGCTATGGCATTGACAAAGACGCAGACTACGAGGCTGCTGCCAACGCCCTTACTGCAGACGACATCAAGGCCGTTCTTACCGAGCTCCTTGCCGCCGGCAACCGCGCAGAAGTTGTAATGCGTCCCGGCAACACTGCAGAGCAGGAGTAATCCATAGAATTTAAAGTAACCTGGTTTTCCAGCCCGTCAAAAGGCGCAGAAAACCAGGTTATTTTTTTATTGTCCGGGCCACTATTTTATTGCTCCGCTTATGAAGAGGTTCATTATGGGGCGCAGATAAGAGTTTGTAGTAAGGGTTATTATTATAACGAACTCCCCTTTGGGAAGGGAGGAGGTATCTACATTCACCTTGAATGTTCCCTCGGCGCCGGGCTCCAGCTGCGGCAGGGCCTCTGCCTCTGCACCGGGAGTGTCACTATCGGCCTTATAGACAATAAGTTTACTTTTCCCTTTGTTTGTAATTTTGTAGGTGGCCGATATTTTCTCTCCGGCCTTTATTATCCCTACGTTCACCGTGCTGGCATCGGCCATAGGCTGGGAGGTACGGTCCCTCTGCTCCTTTGTCCAAGAGCCGAAGTCCTCCTTTGTAAAAGCCCATATACCTATCGGCCCGCCCTTTACGCCATTGGCAACCGGGGTGGCATAATACCAGTTTTTGCCCCATCGCCCCAAATCTGAATGAACAGTATATACCAGGCGGCCGGTTTTCCCGGGGTCGATGGTTTCCGGATCCGTCTTAATCTCCAGGCCTTCCGTTACGTCCTGGAATACGACCTTAAGTGGCTTGCTGCCCAGATTGGCCACAAGAGTAAAATCGCTTTTGGAAGAGCCCTGATTGATGTTGCCTAGTTTAAACTCAGTCTCCCTGAGGCCAAGTTTTCCTATGTGGACGGGATAGGTCTGCGACAGCGGCTTTTCTTCTTCCAGGACATTGCCGCGAAGCCTTAGGATTACCGGCTTGGAGAGAGAGGAGATATAGACCGTGAGGGTTTTCTCGAACGGATAGGCCCCCTGCTTATTGTCGTAGGTAGCGGATATGGTTCCGGTCTCCCCTGGCTTTATCGGGGCTTTTGTCCATTCTACATCCGTACAGCCGCAGGAAGGAGATACCGTGAGTATGGCTATGGGCTTGCCCGATATATTCCTTACCTTGTAATCGCACGACTTGGGACCGCTGGAGAGAAGGAAATCCCCAAAGTCGTGGACAACTTTGTCAAATTCCACGATTCCTTCTACTTTAACGCCTCCGGTCTGCATAAGGGCGGCAAGAATAAATGTAAGAATATATCTCATACCTCAAATTTTCTTGATTTTTCAAATTTAAACATATAATTTTGTAAAACCGAAAGAAAACCGTAAACAATAAAATAAACAGAAACTATGGCTTACAAAATTAATCCCGATGTTTGCGTAGCATGCGGAACTTGCCAAGGCGAGTGCCCTGCAGGCGCTATCAAAGAAGGTGATGTTTACACCATCGATCCTGATATCTGTCTCGACTGCGGAACTTGCGCAGGCGTTTGCCCCACAGGCGCTATCGAGCCCGGCGAGTAACAATACTCCAAACATCAAACCAAATCAAAAAGCCGCTCACCTGACGTGGGTGGTTTTTTGGTTTATGATGGCGGCGTAAATTTTTTCTTTCGGCTATTATTTCCTAAATTTGTAGGTTAAAACGAGACCACGCTTGATTAAAAACTATGGCAGAAGTTATATATAACGACGACAACATCCGCACCCTTGAAGGCATAGAGCATATACGGCGCAGGCCCGGTATGTACATTGGACCCTGCGAAAGGTAATCAATGTCTGAATACAGCGTTTCATCATCGACTGTCTTGGAATCTTCCGTCTCTTTTTCTTCAGCTTCACCGGCAGCTTTCATTAATTCTTCGAAAGGATCAAACTCTTCTTCTCCAGAATCCAGTGTCGCTTCAAACGCCTGTTCATCGGAGCCATTTTCAATGGCATCGATCACAACCAGCTCTTCATCCTCGATTGTAAATTTGCCAAGGAGAAGAGAAGGATCACCAATATTTTTCAGTGCCTGCTCTTCTTCCTTTTACGTAGAGTCTTACAGGGACGGGCAGAAGTCCTGGGCCAGTTATGCATACGGAGAGCTTAAGGACAGCGGCAAGGATCTTACAAACGAGAAAAACGGCACCCTGGTAATCTTTACCCCAGACGTAGAACTTTTTGGAAAGTACGAGTACCACGAGGACTACGTAGAGACAATGGTAAAGAACTATTCTTATCTTAAGAAAGGGCTTACCTTTATATATAACGGCACTTCCTACAAAAGCGAGAATGGTCTTCTGGACCTTGTGAACGAGAATCTTACCGAGACTCCGCTCTACGCACCCATCCATCTGGAAGACGAAGACATAGAGATTGTGCTCACCCACGGCAATGCCTACGGAGAGAACATATCCTCGTTCGTGAACGGACAGAATACCCGCGACGGAGGCACCCATCTGGCCGCCTTCCGCGAGGCCATAGCCAAGACGCTGAAGGATTTCTACAAAAAAGACTATAAGCCGGAGGATTGCCGCCAGGGCGTTGTGGGAGCAGTCAGCATCCACATTCAGGAGCCTATCTTCGAGGGCCAGGCCAAGACGAAACTTGGTTCTACCTATATGTGGGAGAAGGAGCTCAAGGATAGCGAGGGCAAGTTTGTAATTGGCGAGGACGGTTCCCGCCAGATAGACAGGGGGCCTACCATCAGGGCCTTTGTAAACGACTTCATTTCCCGCAAGCTGGACAACTACCTCCATATGCACAAGGAGATTGTGCCGGTTCTGGAGCAGAAAATCCGCGAGTCCCAGAAGGAGCGCGAAGAGATTGCCGGAATTCAGAAGAAGACCAGGGAGAAGAACAAGCGCGCCAGCGTGTACAATCGCAAGCTACGCGACTGCAAGTATCACTACAACGAGAAGGTGGCCAAGGACAAAGAAGAGCTCCGGGAGGCCTCCAGCATCTTTATCACCGAGGGTGATTCTGCAAGCGGAACCATAACAAAGGTGCGTAATGCCAACACTCAGGCCGTATTCAGCCTTAGGGGAAAGCCAATTAACTGCTACAAGGAAAGCCGCAGGAAAGTGGCTGAGAACGAGGAACTCAACCTTCTGATTTCTGCCCTTGGCGTGGAGGACGACCTTGAAAACCTCCGCTACAACAATATCATCGTAGCAACCGATGCCGATGATGACGGAATGCACATACGTATGCTGGTCCTCACATTCTTTATGAAGTATTACCCGGACCTTATACGCCGCGAGCACGTACACATACTCCAGACTCCCCTCTTCAGGGTTCACAATAAAAAGGAGACCCGTTACTGCTATAGTCAGGAAGAGAAAGAAACCGCGATCAAGTCCCTTAAGACAGGGGTAGAGATTACAAGGTTCAAAGGTCTGGGAGAGATTTCCTCTAACGAGTTCGTAGATTTCATAGGAGAGAATATGAGGCTGGACCTTGTGAAGCTGTCCGACGAAGAATCAATTCACGACATTATGGAGTTCTATATGGGGGCCAACACAATAGACCGCCAGAACTTCATAAGGCAGAATCTGCGTTCTGCAGAGGAACTTGAAGACGTTAACATTTAATTTGCGATAGTCTATGGCAGAAGAAAAAAGAACACGCTGGGCAAGATTTTGCGGATGGGCCCTAAGGAAAATGGGCTGGGAGACTATGGGCGGTCCCTGCACGGAAAAAAAGGCCATCATCCTGGGCGTACCCCACACATCTGCCCTGGACTTCCTTATCTCCTATCTTTTCTACACCCAATTTGACAAGCGAGCCCACGTTATGATAAAGAAGGAGTTTTTCTTCTGGCCGATAGGGCCTCTTCTTCGCAAGACAGGTGCCATTCCGGTAGACAGAAGCAGCGCTTCAGCCCTGGTCAAGGGCATAATAGACGAAATGGGAAAGAAGGACGAGTTCATCCTTGCCATAGCCCCGGAAGGTACAAGAAAGGCCAACAAGAAATGGAAGACCGGCTACCACACCATAGCAAAGGCCGTAGGTTGCCCGGTATACCTAGGCTTCTTTGACTGGGGCCGCAAGCAGGTGGGCCGCGGAGAGACCTTCCCTCTTACCGATGACGCCAGGGGCGATACTGAAAAAATTCAGGCCGCTTACGAAGCCATGGGCCTGAAGGGAAAGCATCCCGACAGCTACGTAACACACTAACACCAACCAAGAAACCAATTCCTGATGAAAGGATACTACAGTAAATTAAGAAGAAGCAGGGAGGCCACCCTTACCACCCTTGCCAAGCTGATTGACTTTTCTACCGTAGCATTCGAGAAAAGAAAATTATCCTGTTACGTGGATGGTTCCGGAGGCTACACCTACGGAGAGTTCCGGCGCAAGGTTCTGGATTTGTCGCACAGGATGTCCCGTTTTGGAATCAAGAGCGGAGACCGCGTGGCCATACTGTCTCAGAACATGCCAAACTGGACGGTTGCCTTTTTTGCCACAGCGCCTTTTGGCAGGGTTTCCGTACCCATTCTGCCGGACTCGTCAGAGAGCGAAGTTACAAACATACTTACCCATTCCGGCACCAAGGTGCTGTTCGTTTCCCAAAGATTCCTGCCCAAGGTATCTAAAGAATGTATGGACAGGCTTACGCTTGTCTTTGATATAGAGACTCTTACCCTTATAAAGAAAGACGAGGGCGCCTTCACCTGCGAAGGCTGGGTTAAAGAGCCGCAGTCCGATGACCTGGCGGCCATAATCTACACCTCCGGCACTTCCGGAAAGGCTAAGGGCGTTATGCTCAGCCACAGGAATTTCTGCCAGAACATAGTTGAGGCCTATCACGCCCAGAAGGCGGGAAAGCGGGACAGGTGGCTGTCCATTCTGCCTATGTCCCATACGTACGAACTGGCGCTGGCGGTACTCTACCCTATCTATGTAGGGGCCTGCGTCTACTATCTGCACAAGCCGCCTACACCATCGGTCCTTATGTCGGCAATGAAGACGGTAAGGCCAACCATAATGTGCTCTGTGCCTCTAATCATAGAAAAAGTATATAAGAATAACATAGTTCCCACCATAGAGCACAGCCGCGTACTTAGTTGGATGAAGGAAAAGATGCCCTGGCTGCTCTATAAACTGGTTGGCCAGAGGTTGAAGAAGAGCTTTGGAGGGAAACTTAAGTTCTTTGGCGTGGGCGGCAGCAAGCTGGATTCCACCGTAGAAGACTTCTTAAAGAGGGCCGGATTCCCCTATGCAATTGGCTACGGACTCACGGAAACCGCACCGCTCATAACCAATGCCTGTGTGGACAAGACCGTAGTGGGCTCCATAGGAGTACCATCCTGGGGTATTGAGGTTAAACTGCAGAACGTAAACCCTCAGACGGGCGAGGGAGAGATAATAGTCCGCGGCGACAACGTTATGCTGGGATACTATAAAGACCCAGAGAGGACCCTGAGCGTTATTACCGATGACGGCTGGTTCCGTACCCACGATCTGGCAACGGTAGACTCAAAAGGGCGATACTATATCAAGGGCCGCCTTGGCAATATGATTCTGGGGCCCTCCGGAGAGAATATTTATCCGGAAGAGATAGAAGAGGTAATAAACGGAGCGGAGGGTGTAAACGAGTCCCTTGTTGTAGAACGCAACGGCAAACTTGTGGCCCTGGTTAAATTTGACGATACTTTCATTAACTGGGACCAGGCCAAGGAAGATGATTTCTTTGAGAAACTGAACGCCAAGAAACAGGCGTTGCTGGACTACGTGAACAAGCACGTAAGCAAGCAGAGCAAGATAGGCGACGTAGAGGCCATGAAAGATGACTTTGAGAAAACCGCCACCCACAAGATAAGGCGCTTCAAATACAAGGACAAAGACAATCAATAAAAAACCGGAGCGAAAGCCCCGGTTTTTTATTGATCTGTAAGAGATTACTCTGCAACAACCTCAAATTTGAAGGTGCCTTTTACAGCCTTGTAGCATTTAACCTCTGCCTCATAGGTGCCAAGCTCCTTCACTTCCTCTGCGAGGATGGTGATGTCTTTCTTGTCTACCTGTGCGCCTGCTGCTACAAGAGCCTCTGCAAGCTGAGCTGTAGTAACGCTGCCGTAAATCTTGCCGCTTTCGCTAACCTTTACTGCAACCTTGACAAGCAATGAGCTTACCTGCGCTGCAAGAGCCTGAGCGTCTTCTACCTTCTTGGCCTCTTTGTGAGCGCGCTGCTTGATAGTCTCTGCGTGCTGCTTAAGAGCAGAGGGAGTCGCAAGTGTTGCAAAACCCTGGGGAATGAGATAGTTAACTGCGTAGCCGTTCTTTACCTTTACTACGTCGTCGGCATGGCCCAAATTAGCCACATCTTTCTTAAGAATGATTTCCATAGAGCTATCTCCTATTATTTAAGAAGGTCAGTAACATAAGGAAGAAGGGCCAGGGAGCGAGCTCTCTTGATAGCCTGGGCAACCTTGCGCTGGAACTTAAGGGAAGTACCGGTGAGACGGCGAGGGAGAATCTTACCCTGCTCGTTGAGGAACTTCTTAAGGAACTCAGGATCCTTGTAATCTACGTATTTGATA
Source organism: uncultured Bacteroidia bacterium (assembly GCA_902774045.1). Taxonomy (GTDB): domain Bacteria; phylum Bacteroidota; class Bacteroidia; order Bacteroidales; family UBA932; genus Cryptobacteroides. Next base: position 13,319 of record CACYGW010000022.1, on the reverse strand, counting down.
CCGGCTCTTTTGAAGCGGCAGTATTTTTTCTTTCTCACCTCTACTGTAGGAGGGTTAAGGTAGCGGATTTCGCTGTTCTGTGCATTTGACATAATTAATTCCTCCTTTGATTATTGAGCCTGCTGATTTTTAGCCTGACGGTTAGCCCTTCTCTTCTCTGCGTAAGCAACTGCGTCCTTGTCCAAAGCAACGGTAAGGAAGCGGATTATACGCTCGTCACGGTGATACTGGGTCTCAAGAGCTGCAACAAGCTGGGGATCAGCCTTGAATTCGATAAGATAATAGAAACCGGATGTCTTGTGCTGGATAGGATAGGCCAGCTGCTTAAGACCCCAGTCCTCTTCATACACAACCTCTCCACCATTATCTTTGATGAAGCCTGTGTACTTGGCAACCGCTTCCTTCATCTGGGTCTCAGACAAAACGGGAGTTGCAATGAAAACGGTCTCGTACTGTTTAATCATTTTTGTTTGTAATTAATTGTAACTAAAATACTTAACCTTTTAACAGCCCAAAATGGTGCAAAAAGGACTGCAAATATATGAAGTTTCATCATAAAAACCAAATGTTTTGCACCCGGACAAGGCAAGAAAATTATTTCCTTTATTACTTCTAATTTACTATATTTGTAAGTTAAAGAATTTTTAAGAATGGGGCTGTTTGCTACATATCAGAAATTGCCTTTGGGAGTCCACTACGCCGCAGGGCGTCTTATGGCTCTGATTATGAAGGCCATACGCTACCGGACCGCGGTGGTTTCTGATAATTTGCAAGGTTGCTTCCCGGAAAAGCCCCGGAAAGAACTAAGGGCCATACGCCGCAGGTTCTACAAAAATCTTGGCAGAGTCTATGCAGAAGCCTTGTGGCTTGGCGGCTGCCGCGGGAACAAAAAGAAGTTCTTTGACAAGAAACTCTTCCGCACAGAAGGCACGGAAGAATTGTACAGGGCCTTTGACAAGGGCAGCGTAATGGTTCTGGACTGCCACTGCGGCAATTGGGAACTCACCGGTGCCTTTCTTCAGGGAATAGCCGACGCTCCGAAGTCTAACTTTACGGAGCAGGACGTAGCCGTCGTGTACAGGTATCTTCATAACCAGAAATGGGATAAGAGAATGGCTCTGATAAGGTGCGCGCTGCAAAGGGAAGATTTCCAGGGCTACATAGAGTCAAAGCACATAATGAGATACGTCATCAACCATAAAACCCAAAAGAAAATATACGTTTTTCCCAACGACCAGTATCCCTACGGAGTGTCAAGAGGCATGATGGAGGTAGAGTTTTTCGGGCGTAAGACCCTATCAATGGACGGAGGCCTGCGGCTTGCGGCCAAGTTTGGGATGAGCGTTTTTTACCTTAACAAACGAAGGGAGGCCGACGGCACATATACGGTAAGGCTGAGCAAGATTTGTGACGATGCTTCCGTGGCCGGCCCTATAGAATTTCTTCTGCAAGAATATTACAGGCGAGTAGAGGCAGACATAAGGGAGACACCCTCAAATTACCTCTGGAGCCATAAAAGATGGAAATAAAAACAGATAATAATTTACAGAGTATGAAAAGGATTATTCTCATAGGAGCCGCTTTGGCAATGATTATGCCCGCGGCCGGTCTTAGGGCCCAGGACCCTGAGGGCACACTTGTATATGCCCTTCCCAAGACAGTCCTCAACATTGAAGTAGAGGCCATCAGGGAGAATTTCCACGCCGGACCTTACGCCAAATACGCCAAGAAATATCTTGGAATAGAGGCAAGGCAGGCAGACGAACTTACATCAAAGCTTAAATCAGTAAAAATAAACTCGCTTATAGAGGCAGACCAGACGAGCCGCTACGTTCTTGCCCAGGGCAAAGGTCTCCAGACCTTTCTGGCCCTGACGGCCCAGGGTCTTATCTGCGCTGGCGATGGTTTCAGCGGCACCTCAATGGCCTGGCAGTTCTCCAGTGACGAGAAAGGAGACTTTTCCGGCAAGGGTGTAAGTTCCAATTACACCTCCGAGACCGCCACGCTGTACCGCAACAAAAAAGGCTCATCCACAGGCATACGTCAGGAAATGATAGTGGAGAAATCGTCAGAGGACAAGGCCAAGGAGGCCGCCCAGATGATATTCACCTTCAGGAAGATGAGGGTGCAGATTGTTACAGGCGACACCGACGCTACCTTCTCCGGAGAGGCAATGAGCGCAGTACTTGAAGAGCTCACCCGCCTGGAAAACGAATACCTTACCCTGTTTACAGGTTACAGCGACCTTAGCACGCAGAAGGCCACCTTCACCATCATCCCGGAAAAAACAGATTCCCAGTCCAGGGTAATTGCCTTCAGGCTTTCTGATACCGAGGGTCTGGTATCGGCAGACAATATGGCCGGAAAGCCCTATATGCTTGAGCTTACTCCGGAACCGGTAAGGCCAGCACAGGGACAGCCTTCAAAGAACGCCGTGGTGCACTACCGCATCCCCGCAATATGCACGGCAGTACTCCGCGAAGGTGTTAACATCCTGCTTCAGACCAGGATTCCCGTTCACCAGATGGGTACGGACAGCACCTATCCTATCAACGCAAAATAATACATAAACTCATAATACTATGACAATCAAAGAACTAAATCCAACAATAGTTTGGAACAATTTCTACGGCCTAACCCAGATTCCCCGTCCTTCAAAGCACGAGTCCAAGGTACAGGAGTATCTTCTGGAGTGGGGCAAAAGTCACGGAGTAGAGGTTTTCAGGGATGATACCGGAAACATCATCTTCCGCAAAGGTGCGACTCCCGGAATGGAGAACCGCCGCGGAGTTATTCTTCAGGGCCATATGGATATGGTTCCCCAGAAGACCGGTGACAGCAATCACGACTTCCTTAAAGACCCTATCACAACCCTTATCGACGGCGAATGGGTAACGGCAGACCGCACTACCCTTGGCGCAGATAACGGAATTGGCGTAGCTATGGGTCTATCCGTACTGGAAGACAAAAACCTTAAACACGGCCCCGTAGAGGTTCTGGTTACCTATGACGAGGAAACCGGCATGACCGGCGCCAACAGCCTTAAGCCCGGCGTGCTCAAGGGTGACATCCTCATCAACCTTGACTCCGAGGAAGAGGGCGAACTCTGCGTTGGCTGCGCAGGCGGACTTGACGCAACCGCCGACTTTAAGTATCGGACCTATAAAACACCCGAAGGGTATAATGGTTATAAACTTACCATAAAGGGCCTGCAGGGCGGCCATTCCGGTATGGATATCTCCTTGTACAGGGCCAATGCCAACAAAGCCGTCGCCCGCATACTTCTGCCCCTGATAGAAAAGTTTGGGGTGAAGGTGGCCGATTTTACCGGAGGCTCGCTCCGCAATGCCATCCCCTTCGAGGCTACAGCCCTTCTGGCAGTACCATCTGCCAATGCCCGCAAGGTAACCCAGACTGTAGAGGGTATCTTTTCTGACATCAAGGCAGAGTTTATAGACAGCGATCCCGGCGCCACCCTTGTTTACGACAAGGAGAAAGCCGCTCCGGCAAGATATATCTCAGACTCCGTAATGCTAAAGGCAGTAAAGGCAATGCTAGCCTGCCCCGCAGGAGTCGTAAGGATGAGCCGCACTATGGAAGGCCTCACAGAGACCTCTACCAATATGGCTATCGTACGCACCGCAAAGGGACATCTTACTATTCATTCCCTTATGAGAAGCGCCGTTGATTCTTCCAAGGCCTACCTTTCAGAAAAGATGCGCTGTCTCTTTGAACTTGCAGGCGCCACTATTACCTTCAAGGGCGGTTATTCCGGCTGGACGCCAAAACTGGATACGCCTATGAACAAGGTTATGATGGAGCAGTTCAAGAAGGTTTACGGGAAGGATATGAAGATTATGGCCACCCACGGAGGTCTTGAGTGCGCTATCATGGGTGCCAAATATCCCAACTGGGAAATGGTTTCCGTAGGCCCCACCATAAAGTATCCCCACTCCCCCGACGAGAGGGTGAACATTGCCTCTGTAGAGCGCACCTGGGAGTACCTGAAGGCTGTTCTTGAGGCAGTTCCCACAAAGTAAGCACAGTAATAAATAATCACTAATATTTGCACTTATGAATTTTATAACCGCACTATGGCAGGCAAATCAGACCTTGTTCATTTTTGTCGCCATTCTGATTGTAGTAATTCCCTTCGTGGTTTTCTATCTTCGTTCTGCAAAGAAACATCCTAAGGGACTTATCTCCGCAGCCCTCAGCAATATGGGTGAGCGCTTCGGCTACTACATTATGAACGCCGTACTGCTGCTCTTCCTGGTTTCCAAGTTTGGACTGGACGACGGAACAGCCGGCTTCATTTATGCAGTATTCTACTTTGGTATTTACATTCTGGCCCTCGTAGGAGGTCTTGTAGCAGACCGCACCCAGAATTACAACAAGACTATCCAGACCGGCCTTATCATTATGGCCCTGGGCTACATCGCCCTTGCAATTCCTCTGTTCAGCAAGACAGAAGGCCTTATCGCAGACGGTACTGCAGGCTGGTGGGGAATCCTTGTATTCACCTGTATAGCCCTCCTGCTCATCGCCTTTGGTAACGGATTGTTCAAAGGCAATCTCCAGGCCCTTGTAGGAAAGCTTTACGATGACTTTGAGGCAGAGGCTGCAAAGAAAGGCCCCGAGGCTCTCAAGGAAGCAAAGGACAAACGCGACTCCGGTTTCCAGATTTTCTATGTATTCATCAACATTGGCGGCGTTATAGCTCCGTTCGTAGCTCCTATGCTGCGCAGCTGGTGGCTCAAGGCTCACGAACTTGTTTACAATGCCGATATGTCTGCGCTCTGCCACAAGTATCTTGCAGGCGACACAGCCATTGCCGCATCTGACAAATTCATAGAGACCGCCGGCAACTCGGTGCTTAACCCTGAACTTCTTGGAAACACCACCCAGTTCTGCTCTGACTACATTGATGTATTCAACACCGGCGTACACTACTCCTTCATAGTATCTGCCCTTGCAATGGTTCTTTCCGTGCTCATTTTCTACTTTAACAAGAAGAAATTCCCCCAGCCCGCAAAGAAGAGCGCAGTACAGTCCGTAGAGTACACTCAGGAAGAAAAGCTGGCCATGGCCAAGGAAATCAAGCAGAGACTCTTCGCCCTGTTTGCAGTGCTTGGCATTGCCGTATTTTTCTGGCTCTCATTCCACCAGAACGGTCAGTCACTCTCTGTATTCGCACGTGACTTCGTAGATACCGCCGCACTTCCTCCGGAAATCTGGCAGGCAATGAATCCTTTGTTCGTGATTATACTAACCCCTCTTGTAATGATAGTGTTCGGTGGTCTGGCCCGCAAAGGACATCCCGTTTCCACCCCCAGGAAGATTGCGCTGGGTATGGGTATAGCCGGTATGGCTTATCTCTTCCTTATGGCGTTCTCTATGCTTAACCACTATCCTTCAGGCGAGGAGTTCCGCGGACTTTCCGAGGCACAGATGCTTGAGCTTGGCCTTGCCAAGGCTGCCCCCTGGGTTATGATAGTTACCTACTTCTTCCTGACCGTGGCAGAGCTCTTTATCTCTCCTCTGGGACTATCGTTCGTATCAAAGGTTGCCCCCAAGAATATGCTTGGCCTTTGCCAGGGCCTCTGGCTGGCAGCAACTGCCATAGGCAACCTCTTCATCTTCCTTGGACCTATCTGGTACAATGCTATGGACATCTGGAAATGCTGGGGCATCTTCCTGGCAATCTGCCTTGTTTCCATGTGCATTATGCTTGGAATGGTAAAATGGCTTGAGAAGGTTACAAAAGCATAGTAACTTTGGATAGAATTACGGCTGATAAACTAATACGTTGGGCCGATACTTACAACGACCCGGCGTATTTTAAAGAAGACCCGATTGCCTTCCCCACCCTATTTGCGGGGAAGGCAGCTTCGGGTAAATGCTCTGTGAAAGATGTGGAGATTTCCGCCATCTTCGCAGGCCACTTTGCGTGGGGACGTAGGGCTATGATAGTGCGGGACTGCAACCGCCTGTTTAGCGTAATGGACTGGAAGCCCTACGATTTTGTGATGAGGGATAATTGCCCCGACGCCCCGGAAAGCATACACCGCACGATAAAATGGTGCGACGTTGCCCAGATTTGCCGGAGGCTTCGGGCCTGGTACCTTGAGAACGAAAGCCTTGAAACACTTGGCGCAGAAGGCATAAGGACAAGAATTTTCGGGCAAAAAGAAGACCCTAAGGCACCTAACAAGAAAATAAACATGCTGCGCCGCTGGATGATAAGGCGCGACGGAAAAGTGGATCTTGGGCTTTGGCGGCAGTCAGACCCCGCAGAGCTCATAATCCCCTTGGACACACACGTATACGCCCAAGCTACGGACCTTGGGCTGACCTCAAGGAAGCAAAAAGACCTGACAACTGCCAGGGAAATTACCGCAGCCTTTGAGGAAATATTTCCCGGAGACCCTTGCAAGGGAGATTTTGCCCTCTTCGGCTTCGGGGTAACAGGAGGGGCCACAAAGGTAGATGAATAATGCCTAAACTATATATAATATCGGGCTGCAACGGTTCCGGAAAGACCACTGCTTCCTACACTCTGCTTCCGGAGATGTGGGACTGCAAGTATTTTGTAAATTCCGACGAGTTTGCGAAAGGACTTTCCCCCTTCGACCCGGACAAAGCCTCGCTTAACGCTGGGCGCCTGATGGTAAAGAGAATAAAACTGCTTCTGGAAAGGAAAGAAGACTTCTGCATAGAAACCACCCTTTCTTCCAAGAGCCTTGCAAGAACTATAGAGATAGCCAGGGATGAGGGCTACTCCATAACCATACTGTATTTCTGGCTGGACTCGGTAGAACTTGCCATAAGCCGGGTAAAGGCCAGGGTTGCGGCCGGAGGACACAATGTCCCAGAGCCCACGATACGCAGGCGCTACCGCAGCGGTCTAAGGCACTTTTTTGAGGATTATATGCCAATGTCGGACCGATGGATGCTGGCAGACAACACGGAGGTGCCCTTTAAACTGGTGGCTCAGGGCTGGAAGAAAAATATGGTGGTTCAGGACAACAAGAGATTCGAGTACATTAAATCTCTGGCAGAACAATATAGGATGGAAGACCAACAGCTTTAAAAGATGATTTACGACAAACAATATTATCTGGATATTTTCAAGGTGACGGAGGCCCAGTTGGACGAGCTGATATTTACAGCCCTTGGCGCCGGCGGCACTTATGCCGATCTTTTCTTTGAGAACTCTGTTTATGCAGACCTTATGCTCAGGGACGGCGCGGTAGCATCCGGAGGGTTTCATCAGGACTACGGAGTAGGAATCCGCACACTTCAGGGAGAAAAAACAGGCTACGCCTATTCTGAGAGCACTGCGCCGGAGGCAATGAAGGCTGCGGCAGTATCGGCATCGGCCATAGGAAGCGGAGCTGTAAAAATCCCCGGCAGTATAGCCTCCGACGATGGTTACGTTCCCCGTATCTACAAGGGCCGCCCCAATCCTGCGGCGGACAGATATCCGGTAGTAAGGAACTGGGCAGAGGAAAGCCCTCAGGACCTTGCAAAGGTGCTGTATTCGGTAGAGGAAAAACTCCGCGCCGCAGAGCCACAGCGAATCCTGAAGGTAATAGCAATGCTCACCTGGCAAAGCAGCGATATCCTTATGTACAACTCCCATCAGGAACTTAAATACGAGACAAGGCCGATGGGCACCCTGGCCGTGACTGCAATAATGTCCGACGGCAAGAACATAGTTAACTCCCATAGCAGCAAGAGCTTCCGAGCAGGAAGCGAGATGCTCTCCGATTCCCTTGTGCAGGACCTGTGCAACCATCTTCTTCACGGGCTTGACGACAAGTTCAAGGCCGGAAGGCCCAAGGGCGGAAAAATGCCCGTGGTAATGGGAGCAGGCGCCTCCGGAATTCTGCTTCACGAGGCTATGGGGCACGCATTCGAGGCCGATTTCATACGCAAGGGCCAGTCCGTCTTCAATGGCATGCTGGGCAAGAAGATTTGCAGCGAGGATATTACCATTGTGGACGATGGTACCATAAAGGGAAACCGCGGCGCGCTTAACTTTGACGACGAGGGCGTTCCCGCCCAGAGGACGGTTATGGTAGAGAACGGCGTTCTTACCTCCTTCCTTCACGACCGCATAAGTGCCAAAGCCCTGGACGTACAGCCCACCGGCAACGGCCGGCGGGAGAGCTTCCGCTTTGCCCCCATCCCCAGGATGAGGGCCACATATATGGAAAGCGGGCGGGAGAAGGCATCGGACATCATCGCCTCTGTAAAAAAAGGTATTTATGTTGATGAGTTCTCTAACGGGCAGGTTAAAATCGGAGAGGGAGACTTTACCTTCTACGTTAAAAGCGGCTATCTCATAGAGGACGGCCACCTTACCGCCCCGATAAAAGATATTAATATTATAGGAAACGGTCCCAGGGCTCTTGGCCAGATAAGGGCCGTGGGCTGCGATTCCGTTGTGGACGACAGTGCCTGGACCTGCGGAAAGGAGCAGAGCGCTCCGGTTTCCTGCGGCATACCCACCGTACTTGTAGACGGCCTTACCGTTGGAGGAGAGTAGTATGAATACAGCATTTATTACAGAAGAAGAGATTTGCCAGGCCAGGGCCTTTATGGACGAGGCCTTGAAGGCCGGCGCAAAGAAGTGCCGGGTAACCCTTAGCAAGAGCGTACTGGACCTCGTGGGCGTTCTGGACGGCAAGGTAGACAAGATAACCCACAGTATGGACAGGTCCGTAACCCTGGCCCTGTTTGCAGACGGGCGCTATGGCACTTTTTCTACGAACAGGCTGGGAGATGGAGTAAAAGAGTTCGTGCAGAGGGCACTTCAGACAGTTTCCATGATGGAGCCGGACGCATTCCGGGACCTGCCTTCCCCGGAGCGCACCGCAAAGGGAGCGGACAACCTTGAACTTTGCGACTGCGCCTCCTACGAGTCTATGACAATGGAAAAGCGGATAGCTCTTGCCCTGGCAGGGTGCGTAACAGGCAGCGACAAAAGCATTTTGTCAGAGGAAGGCGAGTATTCCGACAGCCTGTCGGACACCGTTATAATGGACAGCAACGGTACATTCTGCCGCCAGAGCGAGTGCACCTTTGACTTTGCAAATGAGATTACGGTACAGGATACCGACGGCGGCAAGGTGAGCGCCTATTGGTGGGTCAGTTCCAGAAAGGCCTCTGGTGCAGAGGCACTCGACACTGCTGCCGTAGGCAGAAAAGCCCTTGAACTGGCGCTTGCAAAGCGTGGAGCGGCTGCCTGCGAGGGAGGAAAGTTCACTGCCGTAGTAAGCAGCGGGTGCGCCTCAAGACTTCTCTCCCCTGTTATAGGGGCTATGAACGGTTTTTCCATTCAGCAGAACAACTCTTTCCTTGCCGACAAACTTGGAAAGAAGATTTTCCCCGATAATGTTACAGTTCTGGACCACCCTCACGACAAGGGGGCCTATGGTTCCAGAATCTTTGACTCCGAGGGCGTGGCTACGCAGGAGCGCCCCCTTATTGAAAAGGGCGTACTTAAGACCTGGTTCCTTAGCACCTACATAGCCGGCAAGCTGAGTATGGAGCCCACCGTTGACGATGCCTCCAGGCCTGTAGTATGTACTACGGTGGATAAAAATTGTGCGGAAATTGCAGAAGATTGCCGCGCAGGATTTGCAGGCGGAGACAAGGGCACCATTCTTATTACCGGTTTTAACGGAGGAAATTGCAACTCGGCAACGGGAGATTTCTCCTTTGGAATAGAGGGATTTTATTTTGGGGCCGATAGTGCCCGTCCCGTTCACGAGATGGTGATTACAGGGAATATGCTGGAACTTTGGAGTAATTTTGTGGCGGCCGGGAACGACCCGCGCCCTTGCAGCCCCAGAGTTGTGCCCACCCTTGTATTCAAGGACGTGGACTTTAGTTAAGTATCGACAAAAAACTAAAAATTTAATTATATGAAAATTGAGAAAAACAAGGTTGTAGGCGTAAGCTACACTCTTATAGTAGATGGTCAGGTTGCAGACAAGGCTACAGAAGAAAAGCCCCTGGAGTACATCCACGGCACAAATATGCTCATTCCCAGGTTCGAGCACGAGATAGAGGGTAAGGAGCCCGGAGAGGATTTTGCCTTTGTCGTTAGCCCGGAGGAGGGTTATGGCACCTATGACCAGAAGTTCTGCTTTGACATTCCCAAAAGCAGCTTCGAGATTGACGGAAAGGTGCGCGAGGACCTGCTTGTAGTAGGTAATTTCATTCCTATGATGAATACTTCCGGCCACGTTGTGAACGGTAAGATTAAAGAGATAAAGGAGAATGAGGTTACTATGGACTTCAATCATCCTATGGCCGGGAAAACCCTGAACTTCAGCGGCAAGGTTGTTTCTGTACGCGAAGCTACGCAGAAAGAACTCACCGAGGGTCTTCACGGAGAGTATCTCCCGGAGGAGGAATGCGAGTGCTGCCACGGGCATCATCACGACCACAAAGATGGCGAATGTTGTCACGGACACAACCATAAGGATGGAGAGTGCTGCTGCAAAGACGGTAAATAAATGAAAATCGCAGTCGTAATACTTAACTGGAATACCAGGGATTTTCTTGCCGGGTTCCTTCCCGGAGTGGTAGACTCTGCCCGGGCGGGAGAGGGCCATCATACCTATGAAGTAGTGGTGGCCGACAATGGTTCCGGTGACGGTTCCGCTGCCTTTGTAAAAGAGAATTTCCCGTCCGTAAAAGTCTTGGAATTCAAAGAGAATTATGGCTTTACGGGTGGTTACAACAAGGCCCTGGGGCTTCTTGAAGGTTACGATTGCTTTCTTCTTTTAAATTCTGACATAGAGGTGCCCAAGGGCTGGCTGCAGCCACTTGCAGATTTTATGGAGAATAATCCCTGCTGCGGGGTTTGCGCTCCCAAGTTGCACGCCTTCCAGGACAGGGAGTCATTCGAGTACGCCGGGGCGGCCGGGGGCTACATAGACAAGTATGGGTTCCCTTTTGCCCGGGGCCGTGTGCTTAAGTGGCTGGAAAAGGATACCGGTCAGTTCGATGAGCCCGGGGCCCGTGTGTTCTGGGCTACGGGGGCCTGTATGCTGGTAAGGTGCAGCCTTTGGAGGGCTCTTGGCGGGCTGGATTCCAGGTTCTTTGCCCATATGGAAGAGATTGATTTTTGCTGGAGGGCTCAGCTGGCCGGTTACACTGTTAACGTGGTGCCGGAGGCTGTCGTCTATCATGTGGGCGGAGGAACTCTCCCGGCATCATCAGCCCGAAAACTAAAATTCAACTATAGGAATAATCTTCTTATGTTGCGGAATAATCTGGCCAAAACCCTGGCCCTGGATTATTTGCATAGCGGCCTTGCCCCTGGGAAAGCGGCCCGCAAGGGGCGCCGTAAAGCCGCCAGACGTATCCTGGGCAGGATGGTGCTCGACGGGGCCAGTGCCGCTGTTTTTCTGCTGACCGGGAGATTCAGGGAATTTGCCACCGTGCTGACGGCCCATAGAGAATACAGGAAACTTAAAACGGAACCATCGGCAAAAGAGATAGAAGAGTTCCTGAAAACCTGTAAAAATGCGTCGGTTACAGGTGTTTATAGAAAATGTATGCCTGTCAGGGCTATTGTTTTCCGGAAAAGAACCTTTTTTTCTATTTTTGCATCATAAATCTTTAGAATATGAAAATCATCATCGAAGGAGCAGGAGAGGTTGGAGTTCATCTTGCCAAAATGCTCGCAGCAGAGGCTAACGACACTACGGTCCTGGATACATCGGAGGAGCGTCTTGCCAAACTGGCCACAAGTGCAGATGTTGTAACCATCCAGGGGCCGCTGTCTTCTATCCGCACTCTTAAGGAGGCGGGCATAGAGAAGGCAGACCTTTTTATTGCGGTGAATCCCGGTACGCAGCAGGACGTGAATGTTGTAAGCGCGCTGCTGGCCAAGAAGCTGGGCTGCAAGAAGGTTTGCGCCCGTGTAGATGATGAGGAGTATCTGGAGTATGACAACAGGTACCTGTTTACAGAGATGGGAATAGACCTTCTTTTCTTCCCGGAGAAGATTGCCGCCACGGAGATAGAGGACCTTCTGAGGCGCACAGCTTCTACGGATTCCATGGATTTTGGGCACGGCAAGCTTCAGATTGCTGTCTTTAAGCTGGAGGATGACTCCCCTCTTATGGATATGACGCTTGAGGGCTTTTCCAAGGCTATGGGTGCCAAGGAGAGTGAGCTTAAGTTCCGCGTGGTGGCCGTTACCCGCGGGGAGGATACTCTTATTCCGGATGCTTCCACAAGGTTCAAGTACAATGATCTTGTTTACATAATTACTACCCGCGACGGGGTTAAGCCTATCATGGAGTTCCTGGGCAAGAGCAATGTAGAGGTGAATCATCTTATGATTCTGGGAGCCAGCGAGGTTGGAAGTATGCTTGCGCGCAGCATTAGCCGTAAGGTAGATACCGTAAAGGTGATAGATTCCAAGAAGGCCAAGTGTATGGACCTTAGCGAGATGACGGACGATAACGTGCTGGTGGTCAATGGAGACGGGCGTAATACGGACTTCCTTCTGGAGCAGAATATAAAGGATTACGATGCTTTTGTGGCCGTAGCAGGTAACGACGAGACTAATATTCTGGCCTGCGTCGTGGCAAAGAAGTTTGGGGTGAGCAGGGTTATCGCGCAGGTAGAGAATCTGGAGTATATCCAATTGGCAGAGGATATGGGGGTTGATGCTATCATTAACAAGAAGCTTATAACCGCCGGTAAGATTTTCAAGATGACTCTGTCCAACAAGGTTCGTTTCATTAAGTATATGAGCGGTACTTCCGCAGAGGTTCTGGAGTACATAGTCAGCCCCGGAAGCAAGATTACAAAGGGTTCTCTTATGGAGATTGAGTTCCCGGAGAATGCTATCGTGGGCGGCGTCATAAGGGGCGGCGAGTCCTTTATCGCTGTGGGCAGCACCAAGATAGAGGCTTACGACCGGGTGGCTGTGTTTGCGCTTCCGGATGCAGTTAAGGAGGTTGACAAATTGTTTATGTAAATTTTGCAAATAAAAAAAATTGAACTACCTTTGCAGTCCAATAATACCGCGGGGTAGAGCAGTCGGTAGCTCGTCGGGCTCATAACCCGGAGGTCGCAGGTTCGAGTCCTGCCCCCGCTACCAATCCATAAAGAGCTGACTATAAGTCAGTTCTTTTTTGTTTCCAATAAAGCCCTACGCTCTTCTCTCCCTCATCCCGGGCACCCGATATAATTGCCATTTTCGGTTGGTGAAACACTATATAATCGTTTGAATTATTTGCATTTATGACTACTTTATTGAAAACGGTTTCAATAAAGTAGCG
>CACYGW010000021.1 GCA_902774045.1 uncultured Bacteroidia bacterium | reverse complement strand
AATGATCTCCGTAAAAAATCCCGCTATTTTTTCAAGCGGGATTGCAAAGGTACTACCTTTTTTCAAACTAGCAAATTTTTTTTGAGTTTTTTTCAAAAATTTTAGAGCCAAAATCGGCCTTCCAGAATAGTAAAACGATGTAATGTGCCTCAATTTAAGCAGTTACAAAACTAGTACATTTCGTTTACTCTCTGATAATAGGCCTGGGCCTCCTTGAGGGTAACAGGCTCTGCCTCATCAAGAAGCGCTTCCGAGTAACCATCGTCCCGGGTATAGGCTACAGCAAACTGCTTAATCTGGCGCACCGGAGAAAGAACGGTAAGGACACCATCGGCATAATAACCTAAATCCTGATAGGTTGCCATAAATGCCCTTTCCCTGAAATCGGGAGCCAGGATATCCGTTCCATAGAACCTGGAATCATATGAAAAGTGCAACAGTGAAAATACCGTCGGCATAAGGTCTATCTGGGAGCAAACCTTTTGTACAGCGGCCGGCTCTATAAAACCGGGGGCATACACAATTGCCGGGATATGATATCCGTCCAAAGGCAGGGAGGTCTTGCCGGCAGAAGAGGCGCAGTGGTCGGCCACTATGACAAATACGGTTTCTCCAAACCACGGCCGGGCGGCGGCATCGGATATGAACCTGCCGATAGCCCAGTCTGTATATTTAACGGCGGCCTTGCGGCTCATAGGGTTGCCGTTATATTCTATACGTCCCTCGGGATAGGTGTAGGGTCTGTGGTTCGATATTGTCATTATATGGGCGAACAGCGGCTCTCCCGCATCCCAGGCCTTGTCCAGAAGGCCGATGGCTTCACGATAAGAGTCTTCGTCGGCCGTTCCCCATATATTTGAGAAAGATATGGACTCTTCATTGTAGTTTCCCTTATCCCATACATCGTAGCCGCATTTCCGGAAGAAGGCCCCCATATTATCAAAGTAACTATCGCCACCATATATAAATATTGGTGTGTACCCCATTTCTTTTAACAAGGCGCCTGTAGAGAAGAACTCCAGGTTGTCCTCCGAGCGCTTTACAAGGCTTGCCCCGGCAGAGGGAGGGAGGCAAAGGCTTACCGCCTCAAGACCGCGGACGGTTCTGTTGCCGGTCGCAAACAGGTTGTCAAAGACAAGGCCGCCCTTCATAAGAGAATCCAGACAAGGGGTGATATCATCCTCCTGGCCGTAACGGGTAAGGAAGCCGGCGCTAAGACTCTCCACTGTAATAAGAACTATATTCTTGCGCAGAGGCTCTCCGGGGCTGACAATCCTGGCCACACCGGTGCTATCCATTCCGCACATAGAAAGTTGCATCTGCCGCGCCTCGTCGTCAGGAATAACTGCGTAAAACGGCCTGTACTCCAAATCATTGGAGGAAAAAGCCTCCAGAAAGTCCCAGCATCCGTTCTGGTGAATCTGGGTTGCAAACTCGTTTGTACTGCCCCAGTTGCGGTAGTCGTTGTGAAGCCATACATAGCCGGCAGAACAAGTCACAATAAGGAAGAATAAATTACAAAGCAGGATTTTTGTACCGCCTACCACGTTGGAAGATACATCCTTTCCCCTGACCATAATACCGCAAATGAGCGCCGCAATAAGTAATAGTCCCAGGAACATAGGCACAATGGGATAAGACTCCATTATGTTACCAACGACCTCATTAGTATATATAAGGTAATCTACGGCGATAAAGTTGAACCTTACGCCAAATTCTTCCCAGAATACAACCTCGCTTAAGGCAATGATGACAGAAAGCGAGACGTAAAGCATCATTATTATATATACCGATATCTTCCTCCACACCGGGCGCACGGAAGGAAGGAAAAGCTTAATCCCGTAGCAGACCACTATAAGAGCAAGGAGAAGCTTTACTATTCTTGGAAGCGGCCCGCCGTACTCGTCTGTAATATCGTTAAACAAAAAGACATACAGGGTTAAAGCAACTACGCCGCCAAAAATGATATAACCCGCCGGCTTTTTGAAGAATACCTTGCTAAAGAACAAGTATAGCACGAAGGCCGGCACCAAGGAGATAGCGCTAAAAAATAGGTCGTTAATAACGCCAATGAAAACTATCTTAAGCCAGTCCCCGAGCCCCCAGTCTACAGTTGTTACGGGATGAAGAATAAGGATTATACGAACCAAAAAGCCCAGCAATAAAGCCAGGCATACAAATCTTGGTGCAAAAAAAGAGAACCAATCTTTGACTGCTGTCTTTTTCATAAAACTTAGTTTACGAACAAAGATAGAGATTGGTTCTCTTTTTTTCTAATAAATTATGTTAAGATTTTATTAATCGTTATTTGATTACATCATTCCTCCGGCGGGCATTGCGGGAGCAACGGGCTCTTTTTCAGGGATATCCACTATTCCGCACTCCGTGGTAAGGAACATACCGGCTACGGAAGCTGCGTTTTCAAGAGCGACGCGGGCAACCTTTGTAGGGTCAATTACGCCAGCCTCGAACATGTTTACATACTCGTCGGTACGGGCATTGTAACCAAAGTCTCCCTTACCCTCGCGAATCTTCTGAGCAATAACGCTGCCGTCAACACCGGCATTAAGGGCAATCTGACGAAGCGGCTCCTCTATTGCGCGGGCAATGATGCGGATACCTGTGGTCTCGTCCTCGTTCTCTCCCTTGAGGTCTTTAAGAACTTCTGCGGCACGGATGTATGCCACGCCGCCACCGGGAAGATAACCCTCCTCAACGGCAGCACGGGTAGCGTTAAGAGCATCCTCTACGCGGTCTTTCTTTTCTTTCATCTCTACCTCGGTAGCAGCGCCAACGTAAAGAACGGCTACGCCGCCGGCCAGTTTGCCAAGACGCTCCTGGAGCTTCTCGCGGTCGTAATCGGAGGTAGTAGTAGAAATCTGCTGGCGGATAAGGGCCGCACGCTCATCTATGGCAGCCTTGTCACCGGCGCCACCGACTATAGTTGTATTTTCCTTGTTGATGGTTACCTTTTCTGCGCGTCCTAGCATATCTACGGTTACGTTGGCAAGGGTATAGCCGCGCTCCTCGCTAATTACGGTTGCACCGGTAAGGATTGCGATATCCTGAAGCATCTCCTTGCGCCTGTCTCCAAAGCCGGGAGCCTTTACGGCTGCAACTTTAAGAGCGCCACGGAGACGGTTTACAACCAATGTTGTGAGTGCCTGCCCCTCTACATCCTCTGCAATGATAAGAAGAGACCTTCCCTCGCGGGCAACGGGTTCCAAAACCGGCATAAGGTCGTCCATGCTGGAAATCTTCTTATCGGTAAGCAGAACGTAAGTATCGTCCAGAACAGCCTCCATCTTGTCGCCGTTGGTCATAAAATAAGGGCTGATGTAGCCACGGTCGAACTGCATACCATCCACAACCTTTACCTCTGTCTCTGTGCCCTTGGCCTCTTCTACGGTAATCACACCATCTTTCTTAACTTTGGACATTGCATCGGCAATGAGTTTACCGATGTAAGAATCATTGTTGGCCGATACTGTTCCAACCTGCTCTATCTTGCCATAATCGTCGCCCACGGCCTGACTCTGAGCCTTAAGCTGCTTTACAACAGCGGCCACGGCCTTGTCTATACCACGCTTAAGGTCAAGAGGATTAGCCCCGGCGGTAACGTTCTTTATACCCACGTTGATGATTGCCTGGGCCAGAACAGTAGCGGTAGTGGTACCGTCACCTGCCTGCTCGTTGGTCTTGGAAGCAACTTCCTTTACCATCTGGGCGCCCATATTTGCAAAGCGGTCCTCAAGCTCTACTTCCTTGGCTACGGTTACGCCGTCCTTGGTTACCTGTGGAGCGCCAAACTTCTTGTCAATGACAACATTGCGGCCTTTGGGGCCCAGAGTTACCTTTACTGCATCTGCAAGAGCGTCTGCTCCTTCCTTCATCTTGGAGCGGACATCAACATTGAATTTTATATCTTTTGCCATAGTTGTAAATCTTTGATGTATTTATTAAAGAACTGCGAGAATGTCGGCCTGACGTACGATTAGATACTTCTTCTCGTCTACGGTTACCTCGGTGCCTGAATATTTGCCATAAAGGACAACATCGCCCACCTTAACTTCCATAGGCTCATCCTTTTTACCGGGACCTGCCGCAACTACAACACCCTGCTGGGGTTTCTCTTTTGCCGTATCGGGGATATAAAGGCCCGATGCTGTCTTGGTCTCTGCCTCTTTGGGCTCGATAACCACTCTGTCTGCCAAAGGTTTAATCATAATTATGTTGTTTTTTTGGTTTATTACTATTTTTTTGTCGTATCTGGATAATCCAATAGGTGTGCCATCGGAAAAATACTGACAAATTGGCATATCTCTGTCAAGCCCCCCGGGCGGCAAGGCAAATGTACACAATTTACTTTTTACATTGAAAAGGATTTCTTAATTTTGTAAGTTAACAGATTATAATAAAACGCCAGAATATGAAACTGACAAGCAAACTTATCTCATTGACACTTACCGTTTTTGCGGCAGTTGCCTGCGGCTCGGGAAACCAGACAAAGACCCCGGACATATCCTACTCCCAGTACATAAGCGGGTACACCGGCGGAGTGCTGCCTGAAGGCAAACCAATAAGGGTATTCCTGCAGGGAAATATCGTTTCCGGGCCGGAAGTCCAGCTGTTTTCCTTCTCTCCTAAGTTATCAGGAACTCAAAAGATAACCGGGAACAACGCAGTTGAGTTTTTGCCCGATGCATCCAGCATCCAGCCGGGAGTTAAATATGACTGCTACTTTGACATTGTTAAGGCAGCCGGGCTTAAAGATAATTCCATAGAAAAGTTCACTTTCAGTTTCTTTGTGCCGGAAAAAGAAGTTTATGTCACCGTTGATCAGATAGGCATACCCTCAGGGAACTACAAGGTTGCCCAGATTACCGGGAGCATAGAAATTAGCGCTCCGGGAGACCCTATGCTGGAGATATCGGCAGACGGGATAAAAGGCGCCATCGATCAGGAATCGGACCTTAAATATACCTTTAAAATATCCGGTGTAAACAGGACCAGGGAGGATAAGACCATCACCCTTGTTACAAAGACCGGGAATGGCTACAAGGAGCCGGAGAAGGTAGAGGTTACCATCCCCGGTACGGGAGAGTTCAAGATTATAGAGGCCAGCCTGGAGGATAACGAAGGAAAGCCCTATATAAAAGTAGTGTTCAGCCAACCCCTTTCCACGGTTCCCGCAGGACTTGTAAGGGTAAGATGGGCAGGTAAGAACCGGCTCACCCAACAAGGTAATATACTCAAGGTTTATTACGAGAATTTTTACGAGGACTCTATTATTCTGGATGTCGATGGTAACGTGAAAAGTATTCACGGGGTAGCCCTGGGAGAAGATGTTCAGCTTCCTATAAAGGGCTCGTCGGCCCACCCGGCAGTAAAAATAGGCATAGACGGCAACATTGTGCCGGATGCCGGCAATGTAATACTGCCCTTCAGCGCAGTGAACCTCAAGGCCGTGGATGTAAGGATAATTAAAATCTTCCAGAGTAACGTACTTAACTTCCTGCAGGACAACGGTCTTAACGGAGACGATAATCTTAGGCGCAGCGGAAGGCTCGTTTACTACAAGACCGTAATGCTTGACACCGAGCCTGGCATAAACCTAAGAAAATGGCAGGATTTCAGCATCAATCTTTCCGGCCTTATTAAAAAGGAGCCCGGAGCAATCTACAGGGTAAGGCTTTCCTTCAAAAAGGAATACTCCCTGTACGGGAATCTGGGCATCGAGAACGCTAAACTTAGCATAGTACCAAAGGAAGGCCCTACGGACAAGGAGCTTGCAGTATGGGACATTCCCAACTCCTACTACTGGGACGAGACCAACTGGAACGAATACGAATGGACAGACAGGGACAACCCGGAAAAACCCTCTTACTACCTTGTTAACAGCCGCTTCCCTTCAATTAACCTGCTGGCCTCTGATATCGGCCTTATTGCAAAGCAGTCCCAGACCGGAAAACTCTGGGTGGCAGCAGCAAGCCTTTCTACTTCTGCACCTTCGGCCGGAACCAACATTGACGTTTATAACTTCCAGCTTCAGAAGATAGGTACTGGAAAGACCGATGCTTCCGGACTTACGGAGATTAGCATTAGCGGAGTGCCTTTCGTGGTTGTCGGTACCAATGGCACAAGTACAAGCTATCTGTCGGTTAAGGACTCTGAGATTAAATCTATCAGCCGTTTTGACGTGGGCGGCAGCACTCTTAATAAAGGACTCAAGGCCTTTATCTACGGAGAACGCGGAGTTTGGCGCCCGGGAGACACCCTGCACCTTGTAATGCTGCTCCAGGATAAGGGAAGGGCCCTTCCTCAGGAACACCCAGTTACCCTGGAACTTTACAACCCTGAGGGCCAGTTCTATTCCAAGTTGGTTAATACAAACGGAAAGGACGGTTTTTACCGCTTTGACGTTCCCACACAGGAAGATGATCCTACCGGCTTCTGGAATGCACAGTTCAAGGTTGGAGGCAGCATATTCAATAAGAGCGTAAGAGTAGAGACAGTTAAGCCCAACCGCCTTAAAATAAATACAAGTTTCCAGAGCGATATTCTTACCGCCGGAGCAAACGAGAGGATAAACATCTCTTCCAACTGGCTCACCGGACCGCCCGCATCAGGACTAAAAGCAAATGCAGTAATGACACTTTCCAATGCCGGGGCTTTCTTCAAGGGGTACGATGGTTACATTTTCAAGGACCCTCTTAAAACTCTTGAGAGCGAGAGCGTTACCCTGGTGGACACAAGACTGGACAACGCCGGGCAGGCCAGCGTATCGGTAACTATGCCGGAGGCCTCCGGAGCTCCTGGTATGCTTAATGCCTACATTCTCTTCAGTGTTATGGAAGGTGGTGGCGACGAGAGCCTGACAGGCGTATCAATGCCTCTTTCTCCGTACAGTTCCTATGTGGGAATAAAGGCTCCCACATCCAGGAACAACTGGCTGGAGACCGGCAAGGACCATATTTTTGACATTGTTACTGTTGATAAGAACGGAAAGAAGATCAAGGGCCGCCAGCTGGAATACAAGATTTACAAGCTCAAGTGGAGCTGGTGGTGGGAGAGCCGCGCAGAAGACCTTGATTCCTATGTGAACTCATCCTCATCCAATCTTGTTAAATCCGGGAAACTCACCTCTACAGGCAATGATTCCATAGCCCTTAAGATAGAATATCCGGACTGGGGCAGGTACCTTGTACTTGTAAAAGACCTTGAGAGCGGACACGCAACCGGAACCACGGTGGTTATAGACTGGCCGGACTATCTTGGAAGAGCTTCCAGAAAGGACCCCGATGCCCTTACTATGCTCACCTTCTCTACGGACAAGACAGAATACGAGATTGGCGAGACCGCCTCTATCTTTATCCCCGAGACCGCCGGCAGCGGAAACGCCCTTATAAGCCTGGAGAACAGCAACAGAGTGATTTCCAGCAAGTGGATAAATGTAAGCGGCAAGTATGACACCGTTCATAAGATAAAGATTACAGAGGACATGGCTCCCAACTTCTATGTGCACGTAACTCTGGTTCAGCCTCACGGCAATACTGGGAACGACCTTCCCATAAGGCTCTACGGAGTTCAGCCCGTAAAGGTTAACAATCCCGGCTCCGTGCTTACGCCCGTGATTTCAATGGCAGACTCCATTCATCCGGAAGAAGAGTTCACCATAGGAATATCGGAGAGCAAGGGTAAGCCAATGACCTACACCATTGCCATCGTGGACGAAGGCCTTCTGGATCTTACCTCCTTCAAGACTCCGGACCCCTGGAACTTTATGTATGCCCGCGAGGCCCTGGGGATAAGCACCTGGGACATCTACGACAATGTTACCGGAGCAATAAGCGGTAAGTTCCGTCAGATGCTCTCCATTGGCGGTGACGAGCAGATTATCCTTGGCTCCAAAAAAGACAACAGGTTTAACCCCGTGGTAAAAGTACTTGGCCCGTTCACACTAAATAATGGCAAGGCTTCCCATAAGGTAAAACTGCCAATGTATGTAGGTAGCGTAAGGGTGATGGTTACGGCAGGTCACGAGGGTGCCTACGGCAAGGCAGACAAAACAGTTGCCGTGAAGTCTCCCCTTATGGCCGTTACAACTCTGCCGCGCGTTCTTGGCAGCGGAGAGACTGTAACTGTTCCCGTTAATGTCTTCGCTCTGGAAGATGGCATCAAGGATGTAACTGTCAGCATAAAGACAGGAGGGGCTGCAGTTACGGAAGGGGCCTCCACTGTTAATCTTAAGTTTGATTCTACCGGAGACAAGATAGCTGAATTCAAAATTAAGGGTACGGCAGAAGGTACGGCCAAGGTAAGCATAACTGCTACCTCTGCCGGGCACAAGACCCAGGAAACCATCGCCCTCCCTATAATTAATCCAAGCAGGCCCGTGGTTCAGTTTAAGTACCAGACAATTGAGCCGGGTGGCGTGCTTACGTATAAACTCCAGGATAAGAGGCAGGAGGCATCGGTAATTGTAAGCGGCTATCCTACAATTGATTACTATGGAGCATACGACTACGTAAAGAACTATTCCTACTCCTGCTCAGAGCAGTTGAGCGCCCGCGGAATAGTACTTCTTTCCTGCCTGGACAGAATTGGAAATTCCAAGACAGAAGAGGCAAAAGTCCTGCTAGAGGACATCGTAAAGAAGCTGTATATGAGGCAGTTGCCTGACGGCGGATTTGCTTACTGGAGCGGCGCCCCTAACGCAAGCAGCTGGGTAACCTCTATGGCCGGCCTGCTTCTTAGCGGAGCAAAGGCAAAAGGTGTGGCAGTATCGGCCCAGGTACAGAGTGCCTGGTTAAACTTCCAGAAGAATGCCGCCAATAACTACCGCAACAGCAATAATTCTGACCTGTCAGACCTTGACCAGGCCTTCAGGCTATACAGCATGGCTGTTTACGGATACGAGGACAACGCCTCTATGAACAGGCTCAAGGAGAACAAGAACATAAGCGCCCAGGCCAAGTGGATGCTTGCCTGCGCCTATGCCCGCTGCGGAAAGAAACAGATTTCAGAAAGTATAATTTCTACCATCGAGGCCGGGTTTGCAGAGTATAAGAACGATACTTACACCTATGGCTCTGCCTACAGGGACAAGGCAATTGCGATGATGGCCCTTGTCTTGGCAGGACGCACAGGAGATGCAGTAACCATGGCCCAGGAACTTTCCATTCTGTTTGGAGCAGGATATATTTCCACTCAGGAAAGTGCGTTTGCCGCCCTGGCGATGGAAGAATTGGCCAAGGCAATCGGAGACTCCCCTCTTAAAGCAGAGATTTCTGTTTCCGGAAAGACTGTCACCCTGGACGGGGCCAGCAGCCTAAGAGCCTATAACTTCGCTGCCGCAGACAAGGAGTTCTCGCTAAAGAACCTCTCCGGCGGCCCTGCTTATGCTGTAGTTTCCCAGATAGTTAAGCCTGACGCGGGCGAGGTTGTTCCTGCCGGCGCCTCAGGACTTAAGATGGACGTAAAATATGCCCGGAACGACGGAACTGCAATCAACCCTTCCTCCATTAAACAGGGAACGGAATTTACGGCCACCATTACCATTACCAACACAGGTATGGCCGATGATTACAGTTATCTGGCCCTTAGTCAGTTTGTTCCTTCCGGCTGGGAAATTTTTAACGAGAGACTGTTCTCTGCCGACACTCCGGAAGAAAACGCCTGCGACAATATGGATATAAGGGATAACGGAATTATCTGGTACTTCGACCTTGAAAAGGGTAAGAGCAAGACCTTCAAGGTTAAGATGAGGGCCGCCTACACCGGACAGTTCTCCCTGCCTTCCGTTACCTGCGAAATGATGTACAACAACCTTGTATTTGCCCGCACAGCCTCCGGCAAGGCAGAGGTCACAAAGTAATTTAACCGGATACTGAAACAATACGTAAAATATTTCCTTCTCTTTGCAGGTGCCATACTTTTGTTATGGTACCTGCTTTGCCTGCCCCGGAACCTGTTCGGGGAACTTTCCTACAGCACCGTGGTGTATGACAAAGGAGGGGAACTGCTTGGGGCAAGGATTGCGGGCGACGGGCAGTGGCGCTTTCCAAGGTGCGACACCGTTCCACATAAATTTGCCACGGCAATAGTTCAGTTCGAGGACAGGATGTTCTACGACCATTATGGCGTGAACCCCCTGTCGCTTGGCCGCGCACTTTTAGGGAACATCAGGGAGGGAAAGGTAACCAGCGGAGGCAGTACTATAACCATGCAGGTGATTCGCCTTTCGCGTAAAGGCCGCAGCAGGAATCTTAAGGAGAAAATAATAGAGGCCATTCTGGCAACAAGGCTGGAAGCAAGGTATTCCAAGAGTGAAATCCTGGCCCTTTACGCATCTCATGCCCCCTTCGGCGGCAACATAGTGGGCCTGGAGGCCGCCGCCTGGCGCTATTTTGGGCGAAGACCCTCCGAGCTTTCCTGGGCAGAGACCGCCACCCTTGCCGTGCTTCCAAATTCTCCTTCTCACATTCACCCGGGTAAGAACAGGGAAGAACTTCTAAGAAAGCGCAACAGCCTTCTGGACCGTCTGCTAAAAATAGGAGCGCTCACAGAAGAAGAGCATTACCTCGCCTGCGAGGAACCGCTTGTACTGGAGCCCAAAGCCCTGCCATCCTATGTGCCCCACCTTGTAGATTATTATAACCGCACTTCCGCGGGACAGGCCATACACACAGACATAGACCTTGGCCTGCAGTCAATGATAGACCGCAGGATGACAGTCTGGAACGAGGACTTCTCTTCTACCGGCATAAAAGACCTTGCAGCCGTAGTAATAGATGTGCGCTCCGGCCAGATACTGGCCTACTGCGGGAACGCATCTCCCGGTAACAGAAGAGAGGGGGCGATGGTAGATATTCCCCGCGCACCGCGCAGCACCGGAAGCGTACTTAAGCCCTTCCTTTACTGTGCCGCCCTGCAGGACGGGATTATACTTCCCGGCACTCTTCTCCCGGACATTCCGCTTAACGTTAACGGCTTCTCCCCTAGGAACTTCGACCTTCAGTTCTACGGTGCCGTACCTGCCGATCAGGCCCTGGCCCGTTCCCTTAACGTACCAGCGGTAAACATGCTAAAAGACTACGGAGTGCCGCAGTTCCATCAGATACTCCGGGACTGCGGAATGACCTCCCTCACCAGAACCGCAGACGAGTACGGGCTTTCCCTCATCCTTGGAGGAGCAGAGGGATTCCTCCTGGAGATAACCGGCATATACGCCACTATGTCAAGGGTTTACCAGTACGGGGCGGAAGGCAGGGACAAGGACTTTCCGCTTACGGACAGAATTGCCCTCTGGCATACATTCGAGGCCCTCAAGGAACTGGGCCGTCCGGACGAAATTGACCTGCGCCTGGTGCGCTCTGTACGCAAGGCGGCCTGGAAGACAGGAACAAGCTGGGGCTTCAGGGACGGATGGGCAGTTGGAGTAACCCCGGAGTATGCAGTGGGCGTATGGGCTGGTAATGCCAAGGGCGATGGTGTCCCAGGTCTTGTAGGAGCCAGGACCGCCGGGCCCGTCATGTTTGATATTTTCAATCTTCTGCCGTCGGCCCACACCTCTAATAATTATGCTTCGGACGGATGGTTCCTGGAGCCGCTTCCGGCCGAGGGCCTTGAGGCCGAGGTCTGCCGCAATTCCGGCTACCTAAGAGGGGCAAACTGTCCCGATGCCGACACCCTCCTTCTTCCCAGGGCCTCCATGAATACCAGGGTATGCCCCTATCACCCCGGGGAGGACGGGGAGTTTGTTCTGCCACCTGCGATGGAATGGTATTACAGGCAGCATCACCCTGAATATAAAAAAATCAAGAAGGGCGGCAACAAGACAATGGAGTTCATATATCCGGAAAACAGGGCCCGCATCACCCTGCCCAAACAGCTGGACGGCACAAGAGGAAACATAGTATTCAACCTGGCGCACAGGGAAGCGGGAAGCACGGTATGGTGGCATTTGGACGATGAGTACCTTGGTCATACCCAGGATATCCATCAAATGTCTCTTTCTCCGGAACCGGGAACTCACCACCTTACCGTTGTCGACAACGGCGGCAACGAGTGTTCCATTTACTTCGTTATTGCTTTTTGAGTTTGTCTATAGCGTGCTCTAGGCTTTCGGAGGGGGCGATAATGTTGTAGCCTTCCCAGAAAGCAGGGTCAAGGAACTCTGAAGCCTTGTCTCCCAGAATATCTCTGGTCTTGAACCTGTCCTTACGGTCTATAGGCACTGCCTCGTCCCTCACATCAGTAACCACAAGTTCATTGACGGCAGTATATTTTGTCTTGAACAGACGCTTTTTCCAGTCACAGGAAAACTTCATAGTTCCGCGCAGGTATTCAAGCGTGGTCTTGCCGTCCCTGAGCGAATAAGAAACCACGTATGAAACTTCCTCCGGAGAAAACCTCAGCGAGAAGGGCTTTTTAACAAGAAGGGTCCTGGTGACCATAGACTTGTTGCGCATATCCATTGAAAGTTCCACCCTGGTAAATGTGAGCAGTTCTCTGTCTATGAAAGCGGTTCCATAGAAAAGCGGATAGTCCACGAGCGCTCCGGGCTTGAAAGAGATTACGAACTGAAGCCTGTCCCCGATGTACTCCGGCTTTTTCATCTCATATATATAAAGAGGAATGTCCGTATCGTTGAAAATAATGTCAGGGTTCTTTACGACATCGTAAGACAGGGCCAATGTAGGCCCGCCCTGAGTCTTTACGCTTAGGGTGTCCCTTCTCTTCTGGCTCACAAGGACACGGCTTTTCTCTATAGCTGCCGCGTCCCGGTTTATGAAACCATCGAAGCGGCTCTTATACAACCTTGCAACGGCTTCGGCCACATAAGTGTAACGCCCGCGTTTTTGCAAAGTCTCCCTGTAAAAACACTCAAGCAGTTGGGGCTCTGTACAATAGGTGTCCCTTATCTTATCCACGGCAGAGCGGATTATTTCCATTGGATTGCCATAGATGATGGAAGCTTCTTCCAAAATCGCGACCTCCCTGGTCATAGACACCTTGAGGAAAACTCCTTTGGGAGCGGTAAGCCTGTGTGTACGGTAACCCACAAAAGAGAACTCAACCTCTCCTATGGGCGAGTCGCTCTTTAGAATAAAACGGCCGTCGGCATTGGTTACCGTGGCGTGATGCCTTCCAGGCAACGATACGTGAACGGATGCCATAGGCTTTCTGCTGCGAGCATCCACCACCTTTCCTTCTACAGAATACCCAAGCCGCACCGAATCCTGCTGCACAGGCGCATCCTGCAGACTCCCCTCCCTGGTAAAAAGCACCGGCGAAGGGAACAAGGCTATTAAAATGACTATGGCAAGAAAGCGTCTCAAAATCTGAAAACTTCATTAAGTAAGGCTTCCATAACCAGATATCCCTCGGGAGTAGGGTGAACTCCATCGTTGGAATAACTCTGTATCATAGACCTTCCGTCCTGGGAAAGCATTGAGCTGTGATAATCCACATAAGAAAAACCGTTCTCCCTGGCCCAAGCGCGGATTCTGGCATTTAGGGCGGCTATTTTCTCCGGGCCGTCGGTAACTTCCGGGCGCCAGCGGAAAGAGCCTGCCGGCAGAACAGAGGAGAGTATGGGGCGGATACCGTTGGCTACTGCCAACTGAGCCATCGACACAATATTTCCAAAGGTGTAGTCCTCGTTATAATCTCCCTGGTTAAGGGCAATGTCGTTTGTGCCGGCGTTAATGACCACCAGGGCGGGATGCAGATCAACGACGTCCTTTCTGAAACGCAGCAGCATCTGGGCGGATACCTCTCCGCTAATGCCGCGTCCTATGATGCCGTTATTGAAATACTCGCCGTGGTGTCTTACCCATCCTTCGGTGATGGAATCACCGATGAGCACAACTACGCAGGGACCGTCCTTAACAGCTACGTTCTGTTCTTCGTATTTTGCAAGATGAACGAAATTCTGTGCAGAGGCTGCAACTGGAATAATCAAGGAAAGTATCAGTAAAAGACGTTTCATAGTTCAGAATATTTTATTGACAGCCCAAATATAATAAAAAACCAGCTGACCGGAAACCCAATCAGCTGATTTTTTTATAGTTTAGTTCCGGAGGAACCGTTATGTCTAGAAGATTTCGGGCTCGTTGTGCTCTTCCTCTGCGGGAGCGGCAGTGTGCTCGTGGCGGGGAGAAACGGGGCGGCGGGGTGCACGGTCGCCGCCCTCGCGACGCTCACGACGCTCGCCGCCTTCACGGCGTTCACGACCTTCACGGCGCGGGCCGCGACCTTCGCGGCGCTCACCATCCTTGCGGGGACCACGGTCTCCGCGAGGCTTGCGCTCGGGCTCTGTATAACCCTCCGGTTTCTCTGTGAGGACACGCATGGAAAGACGCATCTTACCGGTCTTCTCATCAATCTCAAGAAGCTTGACATCTACCTCCTGGCCAACGGAAAGAACGTCGTTCACGTTCTCTGTCTTGTTCCAGGCAATCTCGCTTACGTGAAGAAGGCCTTCCTTGCCGGGAAGAATCTCCACGAATGCACCGAATTCAAGTATGCTTACTACCTTTCCGTGATATACTGTACCAACCTCGGGAACGGCGCAAATACCCTCTATCCAGGCAAGAGCCCTGTCCATAGAGTCTTTGTCAAGACCAAAGATATCCACGATACCCTTGCCGTCTTCCTCTGTGATGGTGATGGTAGTGCCGGTCTCTTTCTGAATCTTCTGGATAGTCTCGCCACCCTTTCCGATAACTGCACCGATAAAGTCGGAAGCGATCTGAATCTGAACAATTCTGGGAACGTGAGGCTTGTACTCTGCGCGGGGCTCTGCAAGACACTTGGTCATTTCGCCCATAATGTGCAGACGGCCCTGACGTGCCTGCTCAAGAGCTCTCTCAAGAACATCGTAAGAGAGACCATCTACCTTGATATCCATCTGGGTAGCGGTGATACCGTCCTTGGTACCTGCAACCTTGAAGTCCATATCGCCAAGGTGATCCTCGTCACCAAGGATATCGGTGAGGATGGCATAACGGTCGTTGGGGCGCTCTGCGTCGGTGATAAGACCCATGGCCACACCTGCAACAGGCTTGCTTATCTGAACACCTGCATCCATAAGGGCCAGACAACCTCCGCAGATTGAAGCCTGGGAGGAAGAGCCGTTGGACTCAAGTATGTCGGACACAACGCGTACTGCGTAAGGGAACTCGGGAGCCTTGGGCATAACGGCCTTGAGAGCGCGGAATGCCAGGTTTCCGTGACCTACTTCGCGGCGGCCTACACCCCTCTGGGCCTTGGCCTCTCCTGTTGCGAAAGGAGGGAAGTTATAATGGAGGACGAACTGCTGAGTATCCTGTACAAGAACCTCGTCCATCTCTTTCATATCCAGTTTGGTACCCAGGGTAACGGAGGCAAGGGCCTGAGTTTCTCCGCGGGTGAATATTGCGCTTCCGTGTGCGCAGGGCAGGCAGTCAACCTCGCACCAGATAGGACGTACCTGGGTGGTGCCGCGGCCGTCAAGGCGGATACCCTCGTCAAGGATGAGGTTACGCATAGCCTCTTTCTCCTCGTGAGCGTAGTAGCGGTTGATCATAGGGGTCTTGGCTTCAAGTTCCTCCTCAGGGATGGTAGCTATGAAGTCTGCCTTAATCTGCTCAAAGCATGCGGTACGCTCCTGCTTGGGTTTTGCGCTCTTTGCAAGCTCGTAGCAACGGGGATAGCAGAAATCGTGAACGGCTTTGCGAAGCTCTTCGTCTTCCTCGTCGTGAGGATAGTCACGCTTAACTTCTTTACCGCACTCTTTATTGAGTTCTTTCTGTATGCGGCAGTGACGCTTGATTTCTTCGTGGGCAAACTTGATAGACTCAAGCATTACATCTTCTGTAACCTCGTTCATCTCGCCCTCAACCATCATGATATTCTCTTCTGTTGCGGCAACCATGAGTTCAAGGTCTGCCTGCTCCATCTGGGAGAATGTAGGGTTGATTACGAATTTACCATCGATGCGGGCGACCCTGACCTCGGAAATAGGACCAAGGAAAGGAAGGTCGCTGGTTGCAAGGGCTGCAGAAGCAGCAAGACCTGCAAGAGCATCGGGCTGAATATCTTTTTCTGCCGATATAAGCCAGATATTTACGAATACTGCAAGGTGGAAATCATCCGGGAAAAGAGGCCTGAGGGCACGGTCTACAAGGCGGGCAATGAGAATCTCATAGTCTGAAGCCTTACCTTCTCTTTTCATAAAACCGCCGGGGAAACGACCGGCTGCATAAAACTTCTCTTTGTAATCTACCTGGAGGGGAAGGAAGTCTGTACCCTCGGTTACTTCTTTAGCGCAAGTTACTGTGGCAAGAAGCATAGTGCCACCCATCTTTACAACGGCTGCACCGTCGGACTGCTTTGCAAGCTTTCCGGTCTCGATCTCGATAATCCTGCCGTCGGGCAGTTCGATTGTCTTTTTGATAATGTTCATTTCTTCGTTTACGTCTTTATCGTGAAAGAGCCCCACCCTGTGTGGAAACTCTGTTTTTTTAATAAAAAAAGGGAAGGCCGCTCCGGACCTGTCCCTTTTGTTTTCCTATCGTGGAAGGCTTATCGACGGAGACCAAGCTCTTTGACGATTGCCCTGTATCTCTCGATATCCACTTTCTGGAGGTAATCCAGAAGCTGACGTCTTTTACCTACGAGCCTAAGAAGGGAACGACGTGTTACCACATCCTTTTTGTTCTTCTTAAGATGCTCTGTAAGGTGAGCGATACGGTAGGAGAATAAAGCAACTTGACTCTCAGGTGAGCCGGTGTCTGTATTGGACTTTCCGTACTTCGCGAAAATCTCTTGCTTACGTTCAGGCATCAAATATTCAGCCATTTTGCAAAAAATTTTTTGGTTAATAACTATTGTTTTATCAGCACTTTATGCCAGGAGGGCAAAAAGCGGTGCAAAGATAGAGAAAATCCCCGATAATCCAAAAGAAATTTTAAAGGAAAACTACATCATCTTGCGGCGCTTGAAGATGAATATAACTCCCACTATAAGCAGAACCATAAAGCCAAGGATTGCCAGCCAGGCAAACCTGAACTGCATTCCGGGCAGGTTCACGTTCATACCGTAGAAGCTGGCCACCAGGGTCGGAGGCATAAGGAGCAGGGAGATAAGAGTGAACATCTTCATAATCTTATTCTGCTCAAGGTTGATAAGACCCACTACGGTATCCTGGAGATACTCCAGACGCTCGAAACTGAAGTTAGTATGGTTAATAAGGGAAGCTATATCCTGCTGGAGGGTATTGAAGCGGGCCTCCAGCTCCGGAGGATACTTGTCGCTCTTGGTAAGGTTGGTAATAAGACGCTGCTTATCCACTATATTCTCCCTTACCATCATTGTATTTTCCTGCAACTGGTTTATATCCAGGAGGAAATCCTCGTTGATGTCTTCTTGCTGATTGATTCTCTTACTGTACTGGGCAATCTCCTTAGACATAAGCTCAATCATATCGGCATCAAGGTCTACACGCTGATCCAATATGCTTGCAAATACCCAGTAGCCGTTGGGGAAGAGATGCGGCATTGCCATCATCTTGCGCTGGAGTTCCGTAAAACTGCGCAAGGGAACGTCCCTGAGCGTTGTAATGGTGCCTCCCACAAGGGTAAAGGAAACAGCCTCCATACTGTACTCTTCCGGGCCAGGCATAAGGAAGTTGGTGTTGGCAAAAATGGCGGCGTCAGTCTCCTTGAAACGGGAAGAACTCTCAATCTCTTCTGCCGTTGCACGGCTCTGAATCTCTACACCAAGGAAAGCCTCCGCAGCGCGCTTCTGGGCACTCTCCGGAGCAAAAAGGTCTATCCAGACTACGTCTTCCCTGCGAAGTGTTGCAAGGTCAGACTCGGTCTGCGAAAGGGCCAGCTTTCCGTTGTATTTGTAGAAGATGTCAATCATATCGCGGCAAAGATAAAAAATTTTTGATTAAAACGGCAATCTTACGGCTTAAAAGGCTGTCTTCCTGTAAGGGAGCGGCCCAATGTTACTTCGTCGGCGTATTCAAGGTCGTCTCCAAAACCAAGCCCTCTGGCAAGGGTGGTAACGTTTACATTAAGGGGCGCCAGCTGGCGGTAGATATAGAAGGCGGTGGTCTCCCCTTCTATGTCGCCGCCCAGGGCCATTATCACCTCCGGGGCAGAGTCACCATCGGCACAAAGTTCCTGTACCCTGGCTATGAGTTTTGATATTGTAAGGTCCCCAGGGCCAATGCCGTCTATCGGGGAGATGCTTCCTCCAAGTACGTGATAAACCCCGCCGTACTGCCCGGTATTCTCTATGCTCATTACATCCCTCACTGTCTCAACAACGCAGATGGTGCGGTGGTCGCGGCGTGCATCGCTGCAGATACTGCAAATGTCGTCATCAGAAATGTTCATGCAGCAGGAACAGTATTTAACCTGGTCCCTTAAGGCAACCAGGCTTTGCGCCAGGTGATGCACATTATCCGATGGCTGGCGCAAAAGGTGAAGGGCCAGGCGCATAGCACTGCGCCTTCCCACTCCCGGGAGGGTTCCAATAGCCTCTACGGCATCTTCCAATAATCTGGACGGGTACCTGTCTTTGAGCATTCCTTCTCTACTTCTTATTTAAATAGGCATCCACGGCATCGCGGACAGAGCCATACTCAAGCAAAAGGCTCTTTGCCAGGGCGGCATCGGTAATACCGGTCTCTTCCATAATCATACGGGTGCCGCGGCCTACCAGTTTATCGTTGGTCAGCTGCATATCCATCATCTTGTTACCCTTCACATGGCCCATAAGAATCATAACCGAGGTAGAAATCATATTAAGCACAAGTTTCTGGGCCGTACCGGACTTCATCCTGGTGCTGCCGGTCACAAACTCGGGGCCTACCACAACCACTATCGGGCATTCTGCCTCTGCGGCAACCGGAGAGCCGTTATTGCAGGTAATGCAGCCGGTAAGAAGACCTTCCTGACGGGCTTTCTTTACAGCCCCAATAACGTAGGGAGTAGTGCCGGACGCAGCAATACCTATTACAATGTCGTCCGGGGTGGGATGGAAGGGAGCCATATCTGCCCAACCGCCGGAAGGATCGTCCTCGGCAGCCTCTACCGCACTGCGGATTGCCTTGTCTCCACCGGCGATAAGACCTATGAACTTATCCGGTACCCCGTAGGTTGGCGGAATCTCGGAAGCATCCACAATACCAAGGCGGCCGCTTGTGCCGGCTCCAAGATAAAACACTCTTCCACCGCGGCGCATACGCTCTACAATACCGCCGACCAGTTTTTCTATTGCAGGAATTGCCTTAGCCACAGCCAGGGGAACCGTGCGGTCCTCGGCATTCATATCGGTAAGGATCTCGGCCACCGACATCTTTTCAAGATTATCGTAGTGCGAAGCCTGCTCTGTTGTGCGTGTCTCTTTCATAAGTGTCGATACTTTCTTTATGCGTGATAACGGATAAGGCCCTCGATGGGGGTCTTGTATATCTTGTCAAAATGAACGCCCTCCTGCGCCGCAACCTTTTCAAGAATCTGGCGGTTGGCATAGGCAAAGCCGCCTATGGCTCCAAGGGGAAGGGTCTTGGAAGGATCGTACCGTACAAGGAAACCCTTCACAAAGTCCCGGAAATTCTCTTCTATAAGCTCGCGTACATAGGTGTTGCGGTCGTACCAACTAATAATATAGGGAGCGAACTCGCCAAGGTACTTTGAAGGAGCCGGACTGCGGTACACGTTCTTTACCACGGTAAGGTAGTCTACCTCGTACCTGGAAGCAAAGTCGTCCGCCACTTCCTGGGGCAGCAAATCCTTAAGGAAGGCTGCCATAAAGCGCTTTCCAAGCGAGGCGCCGCTGCCCTCGTCGCCCAGGATAAAGCCACAGGAGTGGATGTTGCGCACTATATTCTCGCCGTCAAAAAGGCAGGAATTGGATCCGGTTCCAAGTATGCAGGCAACTCCCTTGGAATGGCCGCACACAGCGCGGGCGGCAGCCAGAAGATCCGACGCATACTCGTACTGCGCTCCCGGAAAGTACTTGGTAAAACTCTGGTGAAGGCCCTCTGCCAGCTGGGGCACAGCCTCTCCCGGTTTTGTTATAAGACCGGCGGCATAGAAATAAACAGCCTCTACCTTGCTTCCTGAAGGCACCTGCGAAGCAGCCTGTGCCACTATTTCTTCTACGGCCTGGGCCGTCATGGTACTTAGATTAATCCCGGCCGTAGTAATCATTCCGGCCTCTTTTCCACCTTCTACAAGGCCCCACTGAGCCTTGGTCGCTCCACTGTCAACTATTATTTTCATATTGATTCTATCTTTTTGATTTAATTGCCTTTCTGATGGTTGGAATAACATGCATGGCATAGCGGTACATTCCAAGGTCGGTAGGATGCACGCCATCCACGAAGGCCTCCCCGTCATCCCCCATCATACCTTCGTTGGTGATATAGTATAGTCTTTTCTGCCCCTCGGCCTTCATCTTTTTGTACAGGGCCTTAAGGGCGGCATTGTTTGCCTTTATGTCCGATGCTGTCTTTTCATCCACCACGGCGTGAGGGAAGAAAGGATTTTCTACAAAGACGATGGGTACATCGGGATGGGCCTGGCGCAGGATTCTAAAGAACTCTTCTCCGTGGGCGTTAATTCTTTCCGCCGTGCAGTTGGGCACGAAATCCAGCACGAACACGGCCGGATTCTCTACCTCCGCCATAAGGCGGGCCACCTCCGGATCAAGGTGAGCATTGCCGCTGAAGCCAAGATTCACCACCTCCCGGTTCAGCCTTCGGCCGATGATTGCCGTATGCGCCATTCCCGGACGGCTGGCGCAGCCCCCCTGCAATATGCTTGTCCCATACATCACTATAGGGGCCTTGTCTTCCGGGGTATTGGCCGATGGTTTCTCTACCACGTACCCTTGGGGTACTCCTACCTGCAGCGAATCTATGCTGTCGTAAAGGGGAAGATACATCATATATTCCCTCATTACCGGGGACATATTGGATACAATCTTACGCTGAAAAGTAGTAGTCTTGCTCCAGTTGAAGCCCGCACCTACGAACTTCCACTCCCCGCCTACAAGTGCGTAAAGGTCTATTCCTCCCACACCGGCGTCGGCCATATGCGGCATATGCACGCCTCCGTTCACCCACTTGGCGTGAATCTCCGGGGCGTCGCTGCGGAACCTTATATAAAGACCTGCGGAGTTAAGCGAAAGATTCCACAGGGGCTTGCGGCTTACTTCCTGGTAAGAAGCCGGAAAACGTGTATAGTGACCGGATGTCTCCTCTATGGCCTTTCCGTAGAGAGGGAGTGAGGCGGCATCGGTATAGACAATGTCTTTTTCCTGGGCAAACGAAACTATCGGCCCCAAAAATAATGTTGCAAGTATAAAAATAAGTCGTCTCATCCTATGTATTCTCCTTTTTTCTTCCACAAATAATATCCGTAGACAGCCCACGTAGCGTAGAGAGCATAGAGTGCCGCCATCCAGTAAGCCCCGGCATAAAGGCAGAGGATGGTAGAAAAGACATCGGCCACCACCCATACCAGCCATTGCTCCACATAGGACCTGGCCAGCCACCAGGTGCCTATGATGCTAAGTACAAAGGCTATTGCGTCCAGGAAAGTCTCCGTTCCGCCAATAATACGCAGTACAAAAATAACCGCGGGGATTCCCAGAACGGTGCCCGCAGCGCTGGCAATCAGGACTTTGCGCGTAAGGCGGTTAAGATGATAGGCTCCTTTGGCGGTCTTTTTAGAGGCTCTTATCCACATTATAAGGCCAACCACGGACATAATGACGTAGTAGATATTAAGGGCCATGGAGGCCCATATGTGCTGAATGGCAAACGAGATGGCTACCGGGATGCCGGTCAGGATTCCCACGACCCACATCCAGTTGGATTGGATAATTTCCAGGAAAAGATAGGCAAGGCCTGTAAGCAGGGCCGCTATCTCGATTATCTCTACAAATGCCATCTGCTGCCAAGTAACATCTTTCAAAGATAAGAATTTTACCTTATATCTAGGGCTCATTTTGATTTAAAATTTAATAATGCTATTTTTGAAAGGTATTTTTGAGTTTAAATATGAAGCAGACAGCACTGCCTGCTGCCGGGAGCGGAAGTTATATTTCTGCTTTCTCCAAGTCAAGAGGGCTTGCGGAAGTGGCCGGCGCGGTAGGTGAAATTCTCCTGGTTATATTTCTGCATCTGGGTCTGGGCGGCCCGGCCCGGGCGGCATCGGCTCTGCAAGACACCGTTAAAGCATCAAAAATAGTTTATTCCCGCCCCGCGGTAATTCCATCCATAACCCTTGACAGCAAGGTTCTTCGCAGCATACCATCTACAAGTGTGGCAGATGCCATAAAATATTTTTCCGGAGTTCAGATTAAGGACTACGGCGGCCTTGGAGGCCTTAAAACGGTGAACGTAAGGTCCCTGGGCTCGCAGCACGTGGGCGTGTTTTACAACGGGGTTAAGATAGTTAACGCGCAGAACGGCCAGGTAGATTTGGGCCGATACTCCCTGGAGAATCTAGAGTCCGTCACCCTTTACCAGGGGCAGAAGGCAGATTTGTTGCAAACCGCCTCTGACCTTGCCTCGGCCGCGGCTGTCTATATGAAAACCCGCACTCCGGAGCGCACGGGGATTAAGGCCGGCATTAGGACCGGAGCCTTCGGGACGGTAAATCCCAGCCTCTATGCCTCCTACACCGGCAAGGTAAAGATAAGTGCCGATGCTTCCTGGCTCCATACCAACGGCCGATACCGCTTTACCCTAAGGCAACCGGGGCTTGACACCTCTGCCACAAGGGTAAACGGGCAGGTAAAGGCCTTGCGCACAGAACTGGCTCTGAGTTATGAGGGGCTTAAAGTAAACGCCTATTTATACAATTCTTCCCGGGGGCTTCCGGGGCCTGTGGTGCGGCGCCTTAGCGAGCAGTACGATTCCAAGGACTGCCAGTGGGACAGGACAGCCTTTATCCAGGGCACCTGGAACAAGAAACTTGGAAGCGACCTCCGCCTCCTTTTAACAGGAAAATTCACCCGGGATTTTTGCCGATACCTCCAGGACCCTTCCAAGAACGCATCCGTTGTTTATATAGACAACCGTTACCATCAGGGCTGCACCTTCCTTTCTGCCGCGGCTTCCTGGACTATCAGCCCCATTATAAGCGCCGGTCTTGCCCTGGACGGGCAGAGTTCGGTATTTTCCGCCACCTGGGAGAATGCATTCGCAGCCACTATTCCCTGGGCGCAAAGGCTTTCTGCCCTTGGCGCAGCGCAGATTCTTATAACCCCCTTCGAAGGATGGCGGCTCCAGAGCTCACTTCTTTACACAAGACAAAGGGACAAGGTAGAGTATTCGGCCGTTCCGGGCAGCGTAAGGCGGCAAAACCTTTCCAGGCTCACCCCTACCGTGATACTGTCCTGGCAGCAGTCAGAGAGGCTTACCATCCGTGGAATATACAAGGAAATATTCCGCTCCCCTACCTTTAACGACCTTTACTATTCCATTGGCGGACGCACCTCGCTACAGCCAGAGTTCACCCGTCAGGGAGATTTGGGGTTTGATTTTTCTGCCCCCCTGGGACAGGTTGGGTTTAGTTTTGGGGCCGATGGTTACATTTCTTCCGTCCGGGATAAGATTGTGGCGATGCCTTCTGCCAGCCAGTTCAGATGGACTATGAAGAATTACGGGAAGGTACGGGCCCGTGGAGTGGAAGTGAACGGGGCACTATCGGCTCGGAAAAATAATCTTCAATTGGATATGAGGCTTTCCTACTCATACCAAGATGCGCGGGATGTTACCGATAAGGGCTCCCGTTGGTACAAAGGGCTAATACCCTACTCTCCCCGCCACAGCGGCAGTGCAACCAGCATCGCCGGGTATAAAAATCTAAGGGCCTGCCTGTCATTTCTTTACACAGGAACCAGGTACAGGAATGTTGCAAATATAGAAGAGAATAGGCTCAAACCTTGGTTTACAACAGATTTTTCATTAGCTTGGCAGAAAAAATTGGGGAATGCGTCTGCCGGAATTAATTTGGATATAAATAATCTTTTTGACTGGCAGTACGAGATTGTTTCCCGATATCCTATGCCGGGGCGGTACGTGCTGGTTAGGTTTACGATAGAATATTAATAATTAAAATAAACACAATTATGAAAAATTTCAGATTCATTTTTTATGCGGCGGTTGTGGCTTTTATGGCCGTAGCCTGCGACAAGGATAATCCTGTAATACCTGCTCCCGAAGGAGGAGACCCTGATTATCACGGCTTTTTCTTTCTTAACGAGGGCCAGATGGGACATAATAACGCCAGTCTGGAGTATTTCAATCTTTCCAACCATACAATGAGCAGTGGCTGGTGGACAAGCCGTAACTATGGCATCCGCAGTCAGTTTGGAGATTCCGGCACCGACATTATGGCCTACTACGACTATGTTCTTGTAACCCTTAACGGCTCTAATCTTCTGGAAATCTGCAAGCGTAACGGAGAGCATCACAAGGCCGTGGAGATTCCCGCCTGCCGTAGGATTGCAGCCAGCGGAGATTTTGCCTATGTATCTTCTTATGCCAATGACGGTTACGTGGCAAAGGTGCACATAGAGAAAGGTCTTTTGGCAGGGACCTGCGCCACAGGACACGAGCCGGAGGGCCTGGCTATCATAGGGAATAAGCTTTATGCTCTTAATTCCTGCGGATATCATACGGATTATTCCGGCAACGGGAATAACGAAGAGGCCAGCATCTCTGTAATTGACCTTAATACCTTCACTGAGGTTGAGCGCGTGAATCTTGGAATTATCAATGCCTATTCTTCACTGACCATTATGCCGGACGGCCACTCCCTGTTTATCAATTCTTCCGGAGACTATAACGGAGTTGCGCCAAAGTCCATTATTTTTGATACCGCCACTCTTACCGTCACCAAGGAATTCCCGCAGGGCGGCACTTACTCTACCGTTTACAGGGGAGAGCTCTATGTCTTTGATACAGCTTTTTCTTACGAGACCTACACCACTGAAGTTTCCGGTTTTGTGTACGATATTTTCACAGATACCGTATTCGAATTTCCCATTAAGGCAGAGGCACTGGCAACCATCACAGCACCGTCGGGTATATGGATTCATCCTACTGAAGGTGAGGTTTACATTGCCGACAAGGGGGACTTTACTACTCCCGGGCAACTTTTCAGGTTTGACCTTGCGGGCACGCTTAAAGAAAAGTACAGCACCGGAGTCTGCCCCTCACTGCTTGCCTGGGACCTTAGATAAAACTCCTGAAATAGAATTAAAAAAGTGGCCTTTTGGTCACTTTTTTTATGCCTTAAAGGAAAGATTAGGCTTAAGTCCTGACTTCCAATGGGTTCCCTCCCGAAACGGCAAAAAGTGGCTCTGAACGCAGTCTGTGGCATAATTTTAGCAATAATTCGTCTATTTTACCACAAATTATTAACACTTAAAACAAAAACTGTTATGAAAATTTTTAAACTTCTTCTCTACGCGGCAACCGTAAGCCTTTTGGCAACTGCTTGTGGTGATGATAGTGATGACGACGATCCCATCGGTCCTGGTCCAGTAGAAGGGCAATGTTACGGATTTTACCTCCTTAACCGCGGAGTGGATGGTGAAGAAGCCAGCCTGGAGTATTTTGATTTCTCTGACTATACGATGAGCCAAGGCTGGTGGACCCTTAAGAATACCGCGGTCGAATACCTTGGAGACTGGGGTGTTGACGTTGTAGCACACGAAGACTATGTTCTGGCAACCTTTAATGATTCTGAATGGATGGAAATCTGCACGCGCACAGGGGAGCATCTTAATTTCGTAGAAATTCCCAGCTGCCGCAGGATTGTAGCCAGCGAGGGTTTTGCCTATGTTTCTTCATATGCCGATGTTACGAAGGCACCCATAAGAAATGGACATGTAGCAAAGGTAGATATAGAAAAAGGTCTTGTAACGGAAGTCTGTTCTGTCGGTCGTAAACCGGAGGGCCTGGCTATTATAGGAGACAAACTTTATGTGCTAAATACCGGCGACTGGACCATCCAAGAGTCCAGCATTTCGGTAATCGATCTTAAGTCCTTCACGGAGATAGAGCAAGTGAATATTGGAAATATATATGCCGGTGGAGCACTAACCGTTATGCCTGACGGCCATTCTCTGTTCATTAACTCTTGCAATGCCAGTTATACAGATCCAGGAAAGTCTGTCATTTTTGACACCAACACTCTTTCCGTTACACATGAGTTCAAACAGGGAAGTAAGTATGCTGCCGTTTACAAGGACAAGCTTTATGCTCTTGACACCTATTATTTCCCTATGACAAGTAGCGATGTTGTTTCCGGTTTTGTATACGATGCCGCCACAGATACCGTCTTTGATTTCCCTGTAAGTTCAGAGATTCTTGAAACTATCAGCGATCCCTCAGGACTTTGGATTCATCCTACCGAGGGCGATGTTTACATTGCCGATGGCGAGAACAACAAGCTTTTTAGGTTTGACCTTGCTGGCACGCTTAAAGGAACATATGACACAGGCTTTTACCCCACACAGCTAGCCTGGGACATTAGATAAGATTTATAATAACATAAAAAGGTAACCTTCCGCCGAAGGCTACCTTTTTATGTGTTAAACTTCAGTATAAATTATTAACACTTAAAACAAAAACTATTATGAAGATTTTTAAATTTCTCCTTTATGCAGCAGTTGCGACTCTTATGGCAAC
>CACYGW010000020.1 GCA_902774045.1 uncultured Bacteroidia bacterium | reverse complement strand
ATTTTGATTATGACGGGTGTTGCGTCTATGGGCCAAACACATCGCTTATGGGTTGGCGCAGGAGGCTTTTTCCAAGGCGGGCGTTTAAACGAGGCAGATCCCGGCACGGCAATAAGCCTACAGTATGGTTTTGAGAAGAGTATTGGCGAGAACTGGGCTATTATGCCGGTCGTTGGATATGAAGAACTATCAGAGGGGTTCTTCCGTTCTGCTAAAGATGGGGAGGACCTTGACAATCTGTGCAATGTGAATGTTTCCCTGAACGCAGTTTATAAACTTAACTCGCCTGGTTTTGTGACAAGCATCGGGTTGGGGCCTCAAGTGTCATTTGACACAACAAGAGAGAAGTTCTATATAGACTCTAATCCGGCAGACCCCAGGAATAACATCAGTAAGTTCAAGAAAAACGATATTGGAATAAAAGCTTTTGTGATATTTGATACCGGAAGCCGTTTCTTCTGGGGCGTTCAGACATACATAGGCCTGAAAAATATCCGGTCTTCTGCCATGGAGGGCTCGGCCAGAGTACGTTCCGTTTCTTTAATTTTAGGTATTAAACTATAGTATGAAAAGAATAATTATCACGGCGCTTGTGGCCATTGTGGGTATTAGCGCTATGGCACAGGGGAATGGGTTATTCCGTGCCGGAGTTGGTGTTAATCTGGACTGGGCAGTTTTAACAGATGACATGGATTTGTCTTCTGAACTTAATGTTGGTCCTTCTTTGTTTATAGAGTACGAAAGGTCTTTGAATCCTTGGCTTAGTGTAACAGGAGGCGTGTCTTTTAGCAATAATCATATGAATAAAAAGATTCTGGCAAGTGCAAAGGATAATGTTACATTAAAGGTGCAGAATTCCTGTAGTCATCTATCTCTGGATATCAACGGCCTGGTTAGACCTCTTTATATGATCCCTGTTCTTAACAGGATAGAGGTTGGCGGAGGCCTTACCGCAGAGTATACTCAGGAAAGGGAGCATCAGTTTGGAACAGCATCTTTTTCATTACATGGTCCGGATGTGGTGTATGTATCTCCTGCGACATTCTACCTGAACAAAAGAGACAAGGTACGTTTTGGAGTAATTGCAAAGGGCCGGCTCCATTTGTTGGAGACAATGAAACTGGATGTTAGCGTGGATTACGCATATAGATTGCTCAGGTATAGAGAGACGTTTGGGGCCATCACTCACAATTGGTTTTATTACCATACAATAGCATTAAGCTTAGGGGTTAAGTTCTAGTTGTGTAGATTCGCTAAATAATCTCCATAAATACGAAAAAACCGCTCCAAAAAGGGGCGGTTTTTCGATTGTATGGAAGGGAGATTAGTCCTCTTCTTTCTCCTGGGCTGCGTACTCTGCAAGAAGCTTGGTCTGTACGTCTGCGGGAACAGGCTGGTACTCTGCAAACTTCATTGTGAAGGTAGCGGAACCGCCGGTGAGTGAGCTAAGGGTGGTGGAGTAGCGGTAAAGCTCTGCAAGAGGAACACGGGCGTGAAGCACGGTGAAGCCCTTCTCCATATCCTGGTTGATAATCATACCACGACGGCCGTTGAGGTCGCTCATACAAGGACCCACATAGTCGTTAGGAGTGAGGATGTCAACATCATAGATAGGCTCGAGAATCTTAGGACCTGCATTGCGGAAGGCCTCTTTGAAGGCGTTACGTCCAGCAATGATGAAGGCGATTTCCTTGGAATCTACCGGGTGCATCTTACCGTCATATACGTAAACGCGGATGTCGCGGGCGTAAGAACCTGTAAGAGGACCTTCCTCCATCTTGGACTTAATACCCTTAAGGATTGCGGGCATAAAGCCAAGGTCGATGGAGCCACCTACTACGCAGTTGTAGAACTCCAGTTTACCGCCCCACTCAAGCTCGGAGATATCCTGGCTCTTGAAGTTGAATACGGTATCCTTGCCGTCAATCTTGAAGTTCTTGGGGGCTTCCTGACCTTCTACGTAAGGGCAAACAAGAAGATGAACCTCACCAAACTGACCGGCACCACCGGACTGTTTCTTGTGACGATACTGAGCGGTTGCTATCTTGGTGATAGTCTCGCGATAAGGAACCTTAGGTGCGTAAAGCTCTATCTGGAGCTTGAACTCATTGTTTACTCTCCACTTAACAAGGTTGATGTGCTGCTCGCCCATACCGCTTAGGATGGTCTGACGGAGCTCCTTGGAGTACTCTACGTTGATGGTAGGATCCTGGGCTGCAATCTTGTTGAGGGCGTCGCCAACCTTAGCTTCATCGTTCTTGTCAAGAGCCTTTACGGCGCAACGATACTTGGCGTCGGGGAATACCATATGGCTGATAGCTTCCTGGCCCGATACTGCAAGAGTAACGTCTGTCTTACCGGCCTTGAGCTTCATTGTACAGCCAATGTCACCTGCGCTGATGGAGGCAACTTTCTCTTTCTTGGCGCCGGCCACCGCATAGATGGCGGAAAGACGCTCACCGTTG
This sequence comes from uncultured Bacteroidia bacterium, assembly GCA_902774045.1. Taxonomy (GTDB): domain Bacteria; phylum Bacteroidota; class Bacteroidia; order Bacteroidales; family UBA932; genus Cryptobacteroides. The sequence goes on along the minus strand of CACYGW010000020.1, from coordinate 32,596 downwards.
CCGCTCTCCGGGTTAACAAGGTCTGCACCCTCGTTAAGGGTACCGCTCATTACCTTGAAGTAGGAAACATCGCCAAGATGCTGCTCAACGGCAGTCTTGTAAATGAAAATGCTTACAGGGCCGTCTGCCTTGCAAGGAAGCTCGCCGCCGTCGATAGTTTTCTGAACTGTGCCTACAGGTGAAGGAGCAACCTCGATGATGAACTCCATAAGGCGTTTTACGCCGATATCATTTTTGGCAGATGTGCAAAGAACAGGGATGATATCGCCTTTCTTGAAGCCGGCCGCGAGACCCTGACGAATCTCGTCTGCAGAAAGCTCAAGAGTGTCGAAGAACTTCTCCATAAGAGCATCGTCACCCTCTGCTGCCTTCTCCATAAGTTCCTGACGGAGAGTCTCTGCGTCGTCTGCGAGGTTACCGGGGATTTCTACTTCTTCGCGGGTGCCGTTGGCATCTTTGAACTTGTAGCACTTGCCGGCGAGAACATCAACAAAACCTGTGAAGTCTGCACCTACGCCAAGGGGAATCTGCAAAAAGACGGCTTTCTTACCGAAGGCCTCAACAATTGAATTGCGGCAGAGGTCCCAGTTGGCTTTCTCGTGGTCAAGCTGGTTCACGGCGATTGCGAAGGGAACCTTGTACTGATCTGCGTAGCGTGCGAAAATCTCGCTTCCAACCTCTACGCCCTGCTGGCCGTTAAGTACCAGAACGCCGCTCTCGCATACCTTGAAGGCTGCAAGTGCACCGCCGCTGAAGTCGTCCGAACCGGGAGCGTCGATAAAGTTAATCTTGGTGTTTTGATACTCTGCATAGAGAGGAGTGGAATACACAGATTTCTGGTTTGTCTGCTCAAACTCTGTGTTGTCCGAAACGGTGTTCTTGCCCTCTACGGAGCCGCGACGGTCAATGACCTTGCCCTCGAAAAGCATAGCCTCTGACAAAGTGGTTTTGCCGGACTTTGAGCTTCCGAGAAGGACAACGTTACGAATGTCTTTTGTGCTGTAAGATTTCATTTCGTTTATGTTATTTAATTACTTTTTTTGCGAAAAACTGTGAGCCTGCAAAACTAATAAATTTATCGTTTAATAGCAATATCAACCCAATATTTATTTCTCAGATACTCTGGATAGTCTTTACGGAATTGGAGGATTAGTTCTTCCCCTCCCATACCAAGGACGGCAAAGAGATATTTATTCATCGAAAGGGTGTCTGTCCCAAGCATCCCGCATATATCTGCAAAACTCCAGGAAGAAAAAAGATAGATGTGGTCTTCGTTCATCATCCGAAGGAAGACATCGGCCTTAGAGGAAATTGACGAATCTTTCATAGCATTTATAATTTTCATATCGCAAATCTGGACTATATCGGAATAAAAACAAACAAAAAGTGACTTTTATTGGCAAAAAAACGCAAATAAATTGTTAATTCTTTAGAAAAATGACTAAAGCCACCTATCAATGCTTAGGATTATTAGTCAAAAATTGGCTCAGATGCCATATATTTTTGCTGCATAATTATAACACTGGCTAGATGTGGCAAGTAAATTCGACCAACAAATAAAAGAAAATATCAGCCACCGCCGCAAGTCCCTAAGGATTACTCAGGCAGAGATGGCAGAGAAGTTAGGGGTTGACCGCAACACCTACAGGTACATAGAAACAGGAAAGACCATCCTGGTTAGCGAGAGAGTAGATCAGATTGCAGATATTCTGGGCGTGGAACCGGAAGAACTTATACTTGGATTTGAATTGTACAACCCGGAGTCGGATCCAAGGTTATATGAGTTTAAAGTTGATTATGGCCGTAAGATGGCCGATAGTGAAAGAGCTCTCCTGGACGAGATTGCCAGCCTGCACGGGCAGGTGGTCACTCTGGAAGAAAAAATAAACATCCTCCAGGACTCACTCAGAGATAAAACGGAAATTATCAACTTTCTCAAGGCAAAAAATTAAAGAAAATGCTTAATTTAGCATCCTATTTTGTCAGAGGATGCTAAAGAAAGAAATATCGCTTCTGCCCTATATGACAGACGACCTTATAGAGGCCGGCTGTGACGAGGCCGGGCGCGGGCCGCTTGCCGGCCCTGTATTTGCCGCCGCCGTCATTCTGCCCCGCGACTTTTACCATCCCCTGCTAAACGACTCCAAGCAAGTATCCCAAAAAGACAGGGAGATCCTGCGCCCGATAATAGAGGCGGAGGCTCTTGCCTGGGCCGTCGAGGCCGTAAGCCCGGAAGAAATAGACCAGATAAACATACTGGCGGCATCGATACGGGGAATGCAGAGGGCCGTGAAAAAATTAACTATCAAACCGCAATTACTCCTTATAGATGGCAATAGATTCCGCCCGATGGAAGGGTATGCCTATAAAACCGTAGTGCACGGGGATGCTACCTATGCCAGCATAGCGGCTGCGTCCATCCTGGCCAAGACGCATCGGGACCAGTATATGAAAAAGATAGCCCGGGACTATCCTCAATATGGCTGGGATAAAAATATGGGCTATCCCACAAAGGAACACATAGAGGCGATTCGCGCCTGCGGGCTGTCGCCCCACCACCGCAAGTCGTTTCACCCAAAAGAATTGGAACCTACTATTTTTGATATATTATGAAAAAGTTTCTTATCACCTTGGCAGCCCTGGCCTGCATAGGCGGCCCGGCTATTGCCGATGAAGGAATGTGGCTCCTGCCCCTCCTTCAGAAGATGAACATCAAGTCAATGAAGACTCTTGGCTGCAAATTGTCCGCAGAAGACATTTACAGCATCAACAAATCTTCTCTTAAAGATGCTATTGTCATCTTTGGCGGAGGCTGTACCGGAGAAGTTATATCCGACGAAGGCCTTCTGGTAACTAACCATCATTGCGGTTACAGTAGCATCCAGGCCCTTTCTACTCCGGAACACAACTATCTTGAGAATGGTTTTTGGGCAATGACCCGCGGCGAGGAAATTCCCGCCCCCGGCCTGTCAGTTACCTTCCTTGAAAGGATGACGGACGTAACATCCATTTTAAATGCCGCTTATGAGGAGACGCTAGCCCTGACGGACGACGAAGAGGCCGCAAATAAGGCAATGGAGAAGGCAATGGATGAACTTAAAGAGAAGGCTCAGGCAGACTTCCCCGGATGCCGCATCAACGTTACCGGCTTCTACAACGAGAATGTTTACTACCTGATTGTTTACAAGGTGTACAAGGATGTACGTTTCGTTGGCGCTCCTCCGGCATCGGTGGGTAAGTTCGGCGGCGAGACAGACAACTGGATGTGGCCCCGTCACACCGGCGACTTCTCTATGTTCCGTATCTACGCAGGCAAGGACAATGAGCCGGCCGACTACTCGGAAGAGAACGTGCCCTATCGTCCCAAAAAGAGCCTTACAATATCCCTGAAGGGTGTCAAGGAGGGAGATTTCTCCTTTATTATGGGGTATCCCGGCAGCACCCAGAGATTCCAGACCGCAGCCCAGCTCCAGTCTATGATTGACGGGTTTATGGTTTCCGTAGGCGCCCGTACCGCACGTCAGGAGGTGATGTGGGCCGGAATGGAGGCAGATCCCGTGGTTCGTCTCCAGTATGCCAACAAGTACGCCGGCTCTGCCAATGCCTGGAAGAAGTGGCAGGGAGAAAAGCTGGCCTTTGAGAAACTGAACATCATCGGCCGCGAAAAAGAGAAGGAAGCCGCCTTTATGGAGTGGGTTAACCAGGACCCTCAGAGGCAGCGCAAGTACGGCGATGCCCTTGAAACCATAGAACAGGCCGTTAATCTTTCCAATAAACCTTCACAGGAGCTTACCCTCCTTATAGAGACTGTCTACAGGATTGGCCCTTTGGGCGTAAGAAATGCTTATACAAGGGCTTATGGCGCCGCACTCAGGGCCGGAAAGGACACCGTAGAGGCTGTAGAGGCTGGAAAGGTTGCAGTTCAGAAGCAGTTCAAGGATTACAACGTAGACCTTGAGAAGAAGATGGCTGTCCGGATGCTGGAATACTATAGAGAGAATGCAAAGCCGGAGGATTATCTTAAGCTTACCGACGAGGATTATGCCACAATGGACTTTGCGGCTTACGTAGACGAATTGTTTGCCAAATCTGCCTTTGCTTCCCAGGAGAACTTCAGCAAAGCTGTAGGCACTCCGGAGTTCCTATTATGGCCAAGTTGAACTATGCCGAACTTGACGATGACGCCGTTGCAGCTGCATCCAAGGCTTTTGCCGGCGGTCTTTTGGAGTGGCAGGCAGGAAAGCCTTCCTATCCCGACGCTAATTTTACAATGCGCCTTACCTATGGTACCGTTGGCGGTTATTCTCCCAAGGATGGAGTATGGTACAGTCATTACACCACCCTTGACGGCGTTATGGAGAAGGAAGACCCGGATAACTATGAATTTATTGTCCCGGCTCGTCTTAAGGAACTTTGGCAGGCCAAGGATTTTGGTATGTATGCCGATGCTTCCGGTAAGCTGCCTACTTGCTTCCTTACCAATAACGATATTACCGGCGGAAACTCCGGCAGCCCTGTGCTCAATGCCCGCGGCGAACTCATAGGCTTGGCCTTCGACGGCAACTGGGAGTCAATGTCCAGCGATGTTATGTTCGAGCCCGAACTCCAGAGATGTATATGCGTGGATATCAGGTATGTCCTCTTTATGATAGACAAGTTCGGAGGCGCCGGCCACCTTATCAAGGAAATGAAGATTAAATAATTTTTTGAGCCGATAGTTCTATGGATATAGCCAAGATTCTGGAGACCGTACTTCATCCAGGAAAGGAGGACAGAAGTATTGTGGAGCTGGGTATGGTGGGGCCCATCAAGCAGGAGCTCGGCCGCGTAGAGGTAACCCTTCTCTTTCCTTCCCGCAGGGAGCCTCTTGCAAAATATCTTTCCGGCAGCGTGCGGGCTGCTCTTTACAGGGAGTTGCCTGCCGGGACAGAGATTGTAGTGAACAGCAAGTTTGACGAGGCTCCCAAGCCCAAGAAGCCCAATGTGAACGATCTTACGCTGGACGAGCTTAACAATGTGCGCCATATAATTGGCATTGCCTCCGGCAAGGGCGGGGTAGGGAAATCTACGGTTGCGGTTAATCTGGCTGTTGCCCTGGCAAGGCTGGGCTATAAGGTTGGCCTTGCCGACGCCGACGTTTACGGCCCTTCCGTTCCCATTATGACGGGGACGGAGGGGGCCGTTCCGGAGGCTATCGAGGAAGAAGAGGGCAAGACCATCATTATGCCCATAGAAAAGTACGGCGTAAAGTGGATGTCCATTGGCTATTTTGCCCAGGCCGGGCAGGCGCTTATCTGGCGCGGTCCTATGGCCTGCAACGCCCTTAAGCAGATGATTCTTCAGGTTCGCTGGGGCGTGCTGGACTTCCTTCTTATAGATATGCCTCCTGGAACTGGCGACATTCACATAAGTCTTATCAACGACATTCCTGTAGAGGGCGCGGTGATAGTTACCACTCCACAGCCCGTGGCTTTGGCCGATGTAGAGAAGGGGGTTGATATGTTCCGTACAGAGAAGGTGAACCGCAAGATTTTTGGGCTTGTAGAGAATATGGCTTGGTTTACGCCGGAGGAATTACCCCAGAACAAATACTATATCTTTGGCCGCGACGGCGGCGTAAAAATGGCCTCCAGCCTTAACATTCCCCTGCTGGGACAAATCCCCATCGTCCAGAGCATTCGTGAATGCGGCGACAACGGAGAGCCCATCGCCCTATCATCCCGTCCCGACGCCCTTGCTTTCCTGGGCCTGGCTCAATCTCTCGCCGACATCGCGTAAACAGGCTTCTGTCTGCGCTATTTGTAGAAGTTGTCGCGGAAGGCTTGGGGGGCTTGGGTGTGGCGGTGTAAAAGGAGGTGCCATCCGGCGCGCAGGAAGCCGGTGCCGTAGCCGGTTAGCTGGATGAAGGAGGCGGCTATGGAGAGCAGACCAATGCGTGGGCTGCGGTTCTTTATGGCACTATCGGCCCAAATGGCCAGGGACCATAGGAGGAGGGGGGAGAGGCCGATGATTACAGAGGCCCACCAGGGAAGGTGGGTGAAAATCAGAAGCAGCGGAACCAGAATGCATAGTAGGCCGATGGTGCCTACGGTGAATGCGGCCGGCAGCAGGTGAACCAGCTTCAGGGAGCCGGGGTGCAGCCTTGAGAGGTTGATGCGGGCTATGCCGGAGTTATGTACCTGCTTGAAAAACCGCTTTAGGTTGGTGCGGCGCTTGTGCCATACCCAGGCGTCGGGGATGAGCCGGCAGCGGTAGCCGCCCTCGAAGATGCGCATACTTAGGTCTATGTCCTCTCCAAAGCGCATCGCAGAAAAGCCGCCAAGGGCTTCAAAGACATCGGCTTTTATTCCAAGATTAAAACTCCGCGGGAAAAACTTGTCCATCTTTACCTTCCCGCCGCGGATGCCACCCGTGGTAAAGAAGGAGGTCATTGCGTAGTTGATGGCTTTCTGTACCGGGGTAAAGGAGGCGTGCGCCCTGTCCGGGCCGCCAAAAGCGTCGCAATCCTCCTGCGCCAGCGAGGCCTCTATGGACTCAAAATACCCAGGCGGAACCATTACGTCCGAGTCCAGAATAATGAGCCACCTGCCTTCTGCGCGCCGGGCCCCATAATTTCTGGAAGGGCCGGGGCCGGAATTCTCCTTAAAAAAGTACTTGATGTCAAGGGCTGCCCCAAAGGAATCCGCCACCTCTTTGCAGGGCAGGGAAGAGCCGTCTTCTACCAGAAGCACCTCGAAATCCCGGAAAGACTGCTGACGCAGACTCTCCAGAAGTTCCTTAACCTCGTCCGGGCGGTTATAGACAGGTACGATTACCGAGTACTTCATAACGCAAAGATAACAAAAGTGAATAATAATCCCGGAAAATTATTATATTTGAGGACTTAGACTAAAAATCATGAGAAGAATTATTCTTTTGGCAATAGCTGCCACGGTATTGTTTGGATGCACGTCCAACAATCACTTTATCAAGGAAACGGAACTCAGGAACAAGGTGCACGCCACTTTTACGGAAAGGATGGATGCCGACGGAGGCATTCTAAAGCAATTCTACACCCCCGGAGAAGGCTTGTCAGAAAGAGAAACGGAGGCGCTGGAGTTCCTTTACGCCTATATGCCGCTGGCCGATATTACCGATTATCCCACCTGCTACTACGTGCAGAACATACGTGCTACAGAGACCACAAAGGCAGAAATGGCCTGGGGAAAGAAAATCCCGGACCTCATCTACAGGCACTTCGTGCTCCCGCTGCGCATAAACAACGAGAATCTTGACTCTGCCAGAGTGGTTTTCTACAAAGAACTGAAACCCCGCGTAGAGGGCCTGGGAATGAAGGAAGCCATACTTGAAGTAAACCACTGGTGCCACGAGAAGGTTAGCTATCAGCCCTCGGACGCAAGAACTTCTTCTCCTCTGAATACAGTTAAAAACGCCCTTGGCCGCTGCGGAGAAGAATCCACCTTCACGGTTGCCGCCCTAAGGGCCGTGGGCATCCCCGCAAGGCAGGTTTATACTCCCCGCTGGGCCCACACCGACGACAACCACGCCTGGGTAGAGGCCTGGGCAGACGGGCAGTGGTACTTCCTTGGCGCCTGCGAGCCCGAGGCAGTGCTTAACCTGGGCTGGTTCAACCTCCCCGCATCGCGCGGAATGCTTATGCACACCAAGACCTTCGGCCATTACGAGGGCCCGGAAGAAGTAGTGCTGGAAGGCCCCAATTTCACGGAAATCAACCTTATAGACAACTACGCCAAAACAGGCCGCGCAGACCTTAAGGTGGTAGATACGGACGGTAATCCCGTAGAAGGAGCCTGCGTAGATTTCTGCATCTACAACTACGCAGAATTCTATCCTGCAGTTAAGAAATACACAGACGCCCAGGGGCGCACCTTCCTCACTGCCGGTCTTGGCGATATGCTTGCCTGGGCCTCCAAAGACGGTAAATACGGTTACGCAAAAGTAAGATTCGGGGCAGAAGAAGATGTAACCATCGTCATATCCGACAGGCCTGCAAAAGACTCGGAGGATATAGACATAGTTCCTCCCGCGGGCCACGACAACCTGCCGGAAGTAACTCCGGAGCAGAAGGCAGAAAACGAGCGCCGCTTTGCCCAGGAAGACTCTCTGCGCCACGCCTACGAGGCCACCTTCGCCCCCAAGGGCTCTAACCGCTTTGTGGTAATGGCAAGAGGAAACCATCAGGTTATAAAGAAATTCCTTGAGGACCACCCCGGCTCCCGTGCAGAAGAACTGCTTAAGGGCCTTAGCTGGAAAGACCTCCACGACGTAACCCCGGACATTCTGGAAGACCACTACAACGCCACGGAATCTGTGTTGGCACCCCGCGTAGCCAACGAATTCCTAACCCCTTACAAGGGCTGGTTCCTGCAGACACTCACATCAGAAGAGAAAGAGCAGCTTAAAGACCCCCAGGCCCTCATTGCCTGGACAAGAGACAACATTAAGTTGCTGGACGACCCTACAGCCTGGAGAATACCTATGTCTCCCCGCGGAGTTTATCTCTCCCGCCAAGCAGACGCCCTGTCCCGCGCAGTATTCTTCGTGAGCCTTGCCCGCACCCTTGGAACCGAGGCCCGCATAGACCCCGTAACCCACAAGATTCAGTACAAGCCCGCAAAGGCAAAAGACTGGGTGGATGTAGATTTTAACGCGCAGGTTCAGACCTCTGCGCCTCAGGGCCTGCTAAGGCTTAGTTACAAACCCGCAGCCTTTGTAGAGAACCCCTCTTACTACGGCCACTTCTCCATAAGCCGCATAGGCAAGGACGGCCGCACCACCCTTCTTACCTTTGACGAAGGCCAGGTAGATATGGGCGGCGGAGCAACCTGGAAGAACGCCTTCCGCAGCGGCGTAGCCCTTGACGAGGGCACCTACGTGCTGGTAAGCGGCAATCGCGTATCGGACGGCTCCGTTCCCGTGACAATGAAATTCTTCACCATCACCAAGGGCCGCGCCACCGATGTAGAACTTGTACTCCGCGAATCCGCCGACGGCGTTTCAATCATAGGCGGGTTCGATGCAGAGATTAAGCTTAGTGTCGATGGTGCCCTTGTATCCGTCCTCTCCCGCACCGGCCGCGGCTTCTACGCCCTTGGCCTTCTGGAGATAGGAAAAGAGCCCACGAACCACGCCCTTGCAGACCTTGGCCGCGCCCGCGAGTCAATAGAGCAGTGGGGCCGCCCCGTTGTGCTGGTCTGCACAGACCAGGCTCAGCTTGACAGGTTCAATGCAGAGAACGCAGAAGGCCGCTATGGCACACTTCCTGCCAATATAATACTTGCAGTAGATACGGAAGGCTCGGTAGCCGCAGAGCTGGCCAGGGAACTAAAGGCCAGCACGGACCAAAAGCCCGTATTCGTTGTGGCCGATACCTTCAACAAAGCTTACTTCCTGTCGCAGGGCTACACCATTGGCCTTGGCGAGCAGCTTGTAGGCGTACTTAAGAAAATAAGCAAATAGACAGAATGCGAAAACTTTTACTTCTGATAGGACTTACACTTTGGGCTGCGACAGCAGGGGCCCAGGAAATAAAACATCTGGAGTTTGAAGGACTCCAGGTAGACGGTACCGTATCCTCGTTTGTCCGGAGGCTAAGCGAAAAAGGCTTCAAACAAGAGAAAGGTACTGCCATCCTCTACGGCAAGGTGCTTGGCCGCCAGGCCACCGTTACCGTAGCCTCCACCCCCGACGGCAATATGGTTTACCTGGTCCTTGTCACCTACCAGAACAAAAAGAGATGGGACGACGTTCACAATTGCTACGAATCTATGCGTATGCAGCTGGAGGCCAGGTACGGCCCGCCCATCCTCTTCAAGGAAGAATTTGACTCTCCGCTTGCCGAGGCAGATCCCATCCAGGCCCTCCAGTATGGCAACTGCACTTTTGCCAGCCACTTCAAGGCCGACGGCGGCGAGATTATACTCTCCATCTCCAAGGAGGCAGTGGTAGAGATTTATTTTGTTGACACATCTAATTCAGTATCCTTATACTAAAGAACCATGAATGTTATTTGGATTATAACGCTGTCCGCGTCGGGTATCTTTCTGATACAGAGTATCCTAACCTTTATAGGAATCGGCGGGTCCGATATGGACTCCGACATTAATTTTGACGGGGCCGATTCTGACGTGCCGGATTCCATGGCCGGCGGCACCGGTATGGGCCTTCTGACCTTCAGGAACCTTGTGAACTTTGTGCTGGGTTTCGGCTGGTCCTTTATACTTCTGAGGGAAAGTATCGCCTCCACCACGATATTGTCGATAGTTTCCGTATTGGTGGGCGTAGTGCTGGTAGTGGCAGTGATGTACCTGTTCAAATGGGTGTCCAGCCTGCAGCAGACCGGCACCATCAACATACAAAAAGATGCCCCCGGCTGCAAGGGGACGGTCTATCTTACCATACCCGAGGCCCGCAGCGGGGAAGGGAAGGTACAGATAACCATCAACAACTCTGTACGCGAGTACGCCGCCGTGACCGATGGTGACAAAATCCCCACTGGTACGGCAATCACCGTTGTAGAAGCCGTGAATAATTCTTTGTTACTGGTAAAATAGTTAAAACCCAATAAGATATGGAATCACCTAATACTATCTATCTGGTGCTTATAGCAGTTGCCGTAATATTCGTAACCCTTACGGCAATACTTAAGCGTTACCGCAAATGTCCGTCGGACAAAATTCTGGTAATCTATGGAAAAACCGGCCGCAACAAGTCGGGCTCAATCTCTTCTGCCAAGTGCGTGCACGGAGGCGCCGCATTTATCTGGCCTGTGTTCCAGGACTATGCTTTCCTGGACCTTAAGCCCATCAGCATAGAGTGCAACCTTACAAACGCACTGTCCAAGCAGAACATCCGCGTAGACGTGCCCTGCCGCTTTACCGTGGGTATTTCTACAGAGCCGGACAATATGACCAACGCTGCCGAAAGGCTTCTTGGCCTGTCTGTAGACAGCATCCAGAACATTGCCACCGATATTCTCTTTGGACAGCTCCGTCTTGTGATTGCCACAATGGATATAGAGGAAATCAACTCTGACCGCGACAAGTTCCTGGCCAACGTAAGTACAAACGTAGAGGCCGAGCTTCGCAAGATAGGTCTTAAGCTCATTAACGTAAACGTAACCGACATTCGCGACGAGTCCGGCTACCTTGAGGCTCTTGGTAAGGAGGCAGCGGCAAAGGCTATCAACGATGCCAAGAAGAGCGTTGCAGAGCAGAACCGTTACGGAGAGATTGGTAAGGCCGAGGCCGACAGGGACAAGGATATCCGTATTGCAGAGACCGTAAGGGATACCAGAATTAATACCGCCGCTGCCAACGCATCTGCCGTTGAGGGAGAGAATGCTTCCAAGATTGCAATTGCAAACTCCGACGCTGCCCGCCGCGAGAAGGAGGCCGAGGCCGCCCGCATTGCCGTGGCAGCAGAGAAGGTTCAGGCTGCCAAGGCTCTGGAAGAGGCTTACAAGAGCGAGCGTGACGCCGAGGTTGCCCGTGCCGAGCGCGAGAAAGCAACCCAGCAGGCCAACGTTGTGGTTCCCGCCCAGATAGAGAAGGAGAGGGCCATCATAGAGGCAGAGGCCGAGGCCGAGAAAATCCGCCGCAAGGCAAAGGGAGAGGCCGATGCTATCTATGCCAAAATGGACGCCCAGGCCCGCGGTACTCTGGAAATCCTGTCCAAGCAGGCACAGGGCTTCAATCAGATGGTATCCGCCGCTGCCGGCGACCCTCAGAAGGCCGTGCTTATGCTCATAGCCGACAAGCTGCCGGAGCTGGTAAAGACTCAGGTAGAGGCTGTCAAGGGCATCAACATAGACAAGGTTACTGTTTGGGACGGCGGCAATTCCGCAGACGGAAAGACAGCCACTTCCAACTTTATTTCCGGTATGATGAAGGCCGTACCTCCGCTTGACGAGCTCTTTAAGATGGCAGGTCTGGAACTCCCCGGCTACCTTAAGGGCGCTCAGAAGAGCGAGGCTCCGGAGGAACAAAAGTCAAATGTTAAAGACCCTAAACCGGAAAAGAAAAAATAGTCTAGAACCCCAATTTATCAATTAAATAGTTGATAGTCAATGTGTTATTTATAACATATTGGCTATCAATGTTTTATATAAGGTGAGAGATTTTGAGAGTTTTGTCTATTTTTAAAGCGTTGATAATCAATCGCTTAAAAATAGCAGTGAGAGAGTTTTAAAAGGCCCAAAAATTTGGCGGCCCGGGTAAAAGGGCGTACCTTTGCACCAGAAGTAATAATTGTATGGCGTCTGAATTGCCAGGAAATTCAGAATCGGTGCACAGTCAAATTGGTTTGCGGGCTTTGCACCGGTTTCCTTTTTATAGGGGCAGGTTTTCTTTTTGGCAAATTAATCGTATCTTGTAAAAAATCTGCCCGGTTATGAAATCATTTACAAGAGTCAGCCTAATAGCATTACTGCTATCAGTCATAGGAGCCGCAGTGGCAGCGGCCTCTGTACCCATCAACCCAATAAAACTGTCCGACAGGGATAATCACTTCTGTCAGGTGTCCCTTGGCATTCTGAATAAGGTCCTGGAAGAAACCGGGAAACCATCGACATACCTGCAAATAACAAAGGGGATAGACCTTGTCCTTAATAATGCCTCCGGGCCAAAGGGTGCGCCGCTGGCTCCGGACGGATATATGATAGAGCAGAAGGGAAAGAAGGTTATCATAACCGGAAAGGACAAGGGCCTGGTCTATGGAGTTTGCGGGTTCCTTAAAGACTTTCTGGGCATTGATTATTGGGGAGACGGCCAGTACTATGAGGGTGCTCAGGAGATTTTCTATCCTTGCCATCCTCTCCTTAAAAACGGCCCCTACCGCAGCGAGCCCACCTTTACCTACAGGCAAACCCAGAATTACCTTCTGGCAAAGGATTCCTTATATAAATGGTGGTACCGCCTGGAAGCGCCGCGCGAGGAGTTTGTAGATAACCTTTGGGTGCACACCTGCGACAGGTTGCTTCCGGCCGCCGTGTACGGAAAGGATCACCCCGAATACTATGCCTTCTACGGAGGGCAGCATCACCCCGGAAGTGCCAGCCAATGGTGCCTTAGCAACCCGGATGTGCTGGAAATCGTGTGCGGGCGCCTGGATTCGCTCTTCCGTGCCAATCCCCTTCAGAGTACCATAAGCATAAGCCAGAATGACGGCAGCGATACCTACTGCCGCTGCCCGCAGTGCCAGGCCGCGATAGACGAGGAAGGCGGCCCGTCCGGCCCCATACTAAGGTTCATCAACAAGGTGGCCGCCCGCTTCCCGGACAAGACCATTTCTACCCTGGCCTACCTCTACTCTATGCATCCGCCAAAGGTAACAAAGCCCCTGCCCAACGTGTCCATAATGCTTTGCGACATAGACTGCCGCCGCCAGACGGCCCTTACGGAAAACCCGTCCGGCCAGTATTTTATGCAGGCGCTGGAGGGCTGGTCAAAGATTTGCGACAATCTCTTTGTCTGGGACTATGGGATTAATTTTGACAATTATCTGTCGCCCTTCCCCAACTTCTCTACGATGGGCTACAATATGAAAATTTTCCGCGACCATAACGTAAAGATGCACTTTAGCCAGATAGCCTCTGAGCGCGGGGGCGATATGGCAGAGCTCCGCAGCTACCTTGCCGCCAATCTTATGTGGGACGCCGGGGCGGATTGCGACTCTTTGATAAGGCATTTTCTTACAGGTTATTATGGCCTTGCTGCCGAGCCTCTGTACAGGTACCTGCGCACTATGGAGGGCGCTGCCGTGGGCACCGATGTAGACCTTTTCATCTACGATTCTCCTGTCTCTTACAAGGGTAATATACTGCGTCCCGCCCTGCTAAAAAGATACAACGAGTATTTTGACGATGCAGAAAGGCGTGTTGCTTCCGACGAGGTGCGCCTGCAGAGGGTGCGCCGCAGCCGCCTGCCGCTGCAGTACTCTTCCCTTGAGATTGCCCGCACCAATCCTGATATGGACCGCGCCCAGGCCGCACGCGACCTTGACCTTTTTGAGTCCCGCTGCAACCAGTTCGGGGTAGAGACGCTTAACGAAAGGCACAACACCCCGGTGGAATACGCCGCCCTTTACAGGGCCAGGTACTTAACCCCCCAGATAGAAAATAAGGCCCGCGGGGCTGCCATCTCCTTTATAATAGAGCCGGCGCCCAAGTACAGGGACCTATCCCGCACGGCCCTTACCGACGGAGTTTACGGCGGAACCACCTATGTAGAAAACTGGGTTGGCTGGGAAGGTATAGACGCGTCCATTGTCCTGGACCTTGGCCGCCCCACGGAGATAAGCTCTGTTTCCTGCGACTTCCTTCACCAGATAGGTGCCTGGATACTCCTGCCCCGCGGAGTAACCTACAGCGTTTCCTGCGATGGTGCCGACTGGGAACCCTTTGACCAGATTGACATTCCCGAAAAGCGCACCGGTAAGGTAGAATTCATCCCCATCAAGGGGCTGTCCAAGACCGGCCCCCGGAGCGTAAGGTATATAAAGATAGAGGTCGATGGTACCAAGACCTGCCCGCCCTGGCACTACGGCGTAGGAAACCCCAGCTGGTTCTTTATAGACGAGATTATTGTTAACTAATCCTTTACGGGGAGCTCCACGCCCTCCGGCAGAACCATAACCGCACCTACCTCCGGCAGGGCCAGATGGCCTATTATGTCAAAGGTGGGAAGGTTGTGGCGGAAGTCATCCATCTTAAGTATAGGAACCACAAAGAGAAGGCGGAAGTCCTCTCCGCCGTTTAGGGCTGCGGAAACTGGGTCTATGTCCAGCTTCTTTCCAAGCTCGAAGGTATTGCCCTCGAAGGGAATCTTGTCTGCATAAACCTTTGCGCCAAGGCCGGTATCGCGCACCACCTGCTTAAGCGCATCCCCAAGCCCCCTGTCTACAAGATATGAGGCCGATGGTACAATTTCTCCCTCTTTAAGATGGTCCAGCACGGCAGAAGAAATCTCCGGCTTAAGATAGGCCCCCACAATCATCTTGTACCGCTCCAGGTCTGGCTGAGTGCGGTCCTTGTCATATTTGCGGGCACCCTCTTCCAGAAGGCTAAGGCCAAGATAGGCGGCTCCCAGCGGCCCGCTGATGCAAAGAAGATCCTTGCTCTTGGGTTCCAGGCGCCTTGCGGCCTGCAATTTCTCTTTCCAGCCCCCCGCGGCCATAGAAATAGCCAGCCCGTTCTGCGAGGGTACAAGGTCAAGGCCAAGCCTTTGGAACCCGTGTTCCTTTGCCGCTGCTGCCATTCCGTCCCAAAGCTCCTTAATCTGGGGGAAATCCAGTTTGGCAGAAACGCCCAGCGTAACGTCCAGGCTCTCCGGATGGGCCAGGGCGGCGTAAAGTTGCCCGGCGGCTATTGTTACGGCCTTGTAGCCAAGATGCTTAAGCGGGAAATAAACCAGATTAAAGTCCGTTCCTTCCAGAAGAAGCTTCCCGCAGGTAACGGGAATCCTGTCCTTGGGGGCCTTATCTGCCAGGGGTGCGAATGGTTTAAAAGAGGTACCTTCGTAAAGGGCTTCAATAGAGCCCACTCGGCCTAAATCAGAGAAATTCATACTTTTTTGTTCTATGACGCAAAAATAGGAAGAAAATTTCTATTTTTGTTTTATGAAAAAAATAATCACCACTTTCTTTTTGGCTGTTTTTGCAACGGCAGCATTCGCACAGGGCGGCTCAAAGCCCGCATCTCTTGATATAATGTCCTATAACATAAGGTACGGCGATGCCAAGGACGGCACCAACTCCTGGGCCTACAGGCTTGGAGCCACCATAGAGATGATAAAGGACCAGAGCCCGGATGTCATCGGCCTCCAGGAAGCCCTCTCCTACCAGATGGATTTTATTAAGGAGTATGCCGATGGTTACAAAACCGTGGGCGTTGGCCGGGACGACGGTAAAAAGAAAGGGGAGATTATGGGAATAGCCTACAACACCAAGACGGTAAAGCTCTCTTCCTGGGGCACCTTCTGGCTGTCCGAGACCCCGGACAAACCCTCTCTTGGCTGGGACGGAGCCTGCCGCAGGACCGCCACCTGGGCTGTTATCAAACACAAGAAATCCGGCAAAAAGTTCTTCTTTGTAAACACTCACCTTGACCACGTAGGAGCCCAGGCCCGCAAGAAAGGAGTGGAGCTCATTATGGAGAAGATAGAAAAGCTAAATAAAGACAACCTCCCCGTAGTGGTTATGGGAGACCTTAATTCTACACCGGAAGACCCCGTTCTGGCCCCTCTTGACCAAAAACTTCGCGATACCCGCAAGTGGGCCATGAAGACAGACGAGGGCCCTACCTACAACGCCTGGGGCCATTCAGAAAGCGCCCAGACCATAGACTACATTTACGCCGGAGGCTTTGCCAGCTGCCCTGTCTTCGAGGCCATACGCAAGCCTTACCTGGACCGCAAGTTCATCTCTGACCACTATCCCGTAAAAGCAACCCTTATTTTCTAAACCTATGAAATACACGGCGTTAATCATTGCGGCCGCGTCTGCAATCCTGTCTTCCTGTTCCGGCGGCTACGGCCTTAAGATAAGCAAGCCCGGCCACAGAGGAATGAGCGAAGAAAAACTCTGGCGCATAGACAGCGTTGTAAACGATGCCATAGGCCAGGGTCTTATGCCGGGCGCCGTGGTATCCATAGTAAGGGAAGACAGGGTGGTTTACCTTAAGGCCTTCGGTAACAGGCAGACGGTTCCGGACACCCTTCCTATGACAACAGAGACAATGTTTGATATGGCGTCTGTAAGCAAGTGCGTGGGAACAACCCTCTCCGTTATGCAGCTCGTAGAAAAAGGCCTTATCCGCATAACAGACCGGGTAGACAGGTACATCCCCGGCTTCCGCAACTGGACAGACCCTGCCACCGGAGAAGAAGACGCGATAGTGATTCAGGACCTTCTTACACACTCTTCCGGGCTTCCGGCCTACATAAACACTGCCGCTTACCTGGAGAAATACGGAGAGAACACCCCGGACTCCCTTATGGCCCACATTGCCTCCCTGCCCCGCCTGCACAAGCCCGGCACAAAGCAAGTTTACAGCTGTCTTAATTTTGTAACCCTTCAGAATATACTCCAGAACGTAACCGGGCAGAGGCTCTGCGACTATGCCCAGGAGAACATTTTTGACGTCCTTGGCCTTAGGCACACTACCTACTTCCCGCTGTACGACAATCCCGCCTCCAACGGTGCATCGGCAGACCTTGCCCTGCTGTGCGCAGCAACGGAGGTACAGGAAGACGGGCTGCCCCTGGTGGCCAGTGTGCACGACCCTATGGCCCGCCTTGCCAACGGCGGCAACTCCGGCAATGCCGGTGTATTCTCTGACGCAATGGACCTTAGCATCATAGCCTCTACACTTATGAAAGGCGGCTCCTATCGAGGCAAAAGAATACTGGGCAAGGAAACCATCAGACTAATGTTTACAATCCCCTCGGATAACGACCCCGCCGTGGCCCGTGCCCTTGGCTGGGACACCTATGCAATGTATCCCGGTACCAGCGGCGATATTTTTGACCGCTCCTGCACCGTAGGCCACACCGGTTATACCGGCACGTCCATAGTCATAGATATGTCTACCAAAACGGCAATCATAATACTTGCCAACAGGGTACATCCCATTGACAAGGGTAACCTTGGAAGGGTAAGGGGAACCATAGCCAACATAGTGGCTGCGTCTATAGAAAAATAGGGCTTACTTCTTAATCACCTGATATCCCACGCCAATCTGTGCAAGATCGGCCAGCAGATCCGTTGTTACGGTGACCCCAAATTTGTGGGAGTCGAACTCTATCTTGTAGTTGGTTGCAGGGTCGCTCAGGTAAACCTTCAGAGGGGTTTTGCCCTTATTGTTGCTTATCACCTTTACCAACTTTGACCGGAAGTCAGGGTTAAGCATAGTAGAGCTGATGGTTACGGCAAAGCCCTTTATGTGGTTCTCCGTAACATTGCCAAGAAGGGATATCTTACCTATTTTAAAGCCGTACGGGGGCTTCTTCCCGGCCTTTATTTCTTCTGGCTTAAGCCTGTACTTGGGAGCAATCTCGCCCTCTATGAAGACTGCGTTGTGCGGGGTAAAATAGGGCATGAACTTCTCGTGGTCCTCGCCAAACAGAGCAATCTCATAAGACCCGTCAAAATCCTCCACCACGCTTCTGGACCAGGGCTTGCCCGTCTTTGTGGTAAGCTGCTTATAAGAAGAAACCAGGCCGGCTATGGCCACCTTCTTGGTCTTGGCTTTTTTCTCGCACTCTGCAATCTCGTCAGAGAGATTACCCACCTTGCAGGAGGCAAAGTTGTCCATCTCAAAACGGTACTTGTCCAGAGGATGAGAACTTAGATACATTCCCACAAGCTCCTTTTCCTGCTGAAGCTGGCTCATCTTGTCCTCTTCAGTGGTCTCGCATTTTGGAGCCTCCGGCTTTATGGGCTTAAGCTCCTCGCTCTCCCCAAAGAGGGACATCGAGCTATCCTCCTTGTTGGCCCTGAATCGCTCTCCGTATTCTACAAGCTCCCCTATAAAATCGTCTCCGCTGCGTCCGGGGCAGAAGTAAGCCTTGCGCGGTATCCCAAAGGAGTCAAAGGCTCCGGCGCTCACAAGAGACTCAAGGGCCTTGCGGTTCACTATGCCTGACATCCTCTCCATAAAATCCCAAACATCGGCAAACACGCCGCGGGCCTCCCTCTCTTCCAGGATGGCATCTACTATATTGGAGCCAAAGCCCTTCATACCTCCAAGGCCAAACCTTATGTCTCCCTTGCTGTTAACGGTAAAATGAGAAAAGGACTCGTTTATATCGGGGATGAGAACCTTTATACGGCTGTGTCGGCAATCGTCCATTATTTCCTTAATCTCTTCCATATCGGAGAGATTCTGGCTAAGGTTGGCTGCCTGGAACTCTGCGGGATAGTGGGCCTTTAGCCAGCCTGTCTGGTAGCTAACCCAGGCATAGCAGGTGGCGTGGGACTTATTGAAGGCATAGGAAGCGAACTTTCTCCAGTCTGCCCAAATCTTATCCAGAATATCGTGCGGGTGCCCGTTCTTCTGTCCGCCGTCCATAAACTCTGCATACAGGCTCTCCAGCACGTCCAGCTTCTTTTTACCCATAGCCTTGCGCAGTTTGTCGGCCTTGCCCTTTGAGAAGCCTGCCACCTTCTGCGAAATCCTCATCACCTGCTCCTGGTAAACGGTAACTCCGTAGGTCTCCTGAAGGAAGTCCGCCATAACCGGGAGGTCGAAGGAAATCTCTTCCTCGCCCCTCTTGCGGGCAACGAAGGAGGGTATATAATCCATAGGGCCCGGACGGTAGAGGGCATTCATTGCTATAAGGTCCTCGAACCTCTGGGGGTGAAGCCTCTGCAGCCATTCCTTCATTCCCGGCGACTCAAACTGGAACACGCTCTTGGTGTCTCCGCGGGAATAGAGGGCGTAGGTGTCGGGGTCGTCTATAGGGATTTTTTCTATATCGATATCTACGTTATAGTGTTTCTTTACCAGGGCCAGGCACTCCTTTATAATAGAGAGGGTCCTTAGGCCCAGGAAGTCCATTTTTAGCATTCCCACCTCTTCTATGTAGGAGCCCTCGTACTGCGACACCCATACCTCCTGGTCCGTGGCCTTGTCCCGGCCCATCGTTATGGGAATGTAGTCCGTAAGGTTGCCGCGGCCAATAATCATTGCGCAGGCGTGGATGCCGGTCTGGCGGATGCAGCCTTCCAACTGCAGGGCAAAGTTAAGAACCTCTTTTACAAGGTCGCTGCCGTTTTCCATCTCTTCCCTCAGCTCCGGAATGTACTTTACGCAGTTCTTCAGATTGGGCTTCATCTCCTTTTCTTCACCATCCACCTTAACGGTAAATGGTCTGTCCGGAATCATCTTGGTAAGGCGGTTAGACTCGTCCAGGCTAAGGCGGCTTATTCTGGCTACGTCCTTGATGGCGCTCTTGGCCGCCATAGTGCCAAAGGTTATTACGTGGGAGATGTGGTCTGTGCCGTACTTGTCCTGTACGTACTGGATAACGCGGTACCGGCCCTCATCGTCAAAGTCAACATCGATATCGGGCATAGAGATTCGCTCCGGGTTAAGGAAGCGCTCAAAGAGGAGGTCGTACCTTATAGGGTCCAGATTGGTAATGCCAAGGCAGTAGGCCACGGCGCTTCCGGCCGCGCTGCCTCTTCCAGGGCCCACGGATATGCCGTTGTCCTTAGCCCAGTTGATAAAGTCCTGCACAATGAGGAAGTAGTCCGGGAAGCCCATCCTGGATATGGTCTTGAGCTCAAAGTCCAGGCGCTCTGTCTGCTCTTCGGTAAGCTGGTCCCCGTAGCGTTTGTGCGCTCCGTCGTAGGAGAGCTTGCACATATAGGCCACAGAGCGGCAGAACTCTTCTCCGCGGGGGTTGCCTTTCTCGTCGTTACGGCCCTCGTCTATAACGTCCTTGAACTTCTCTGTCCAGGAGTCTATGTCTGCAAGGAAGTCTGCGGGAAGATCGTACTTTGGAAGCACGTGACCGCGGTCAATATTGTACACCTCTACCTTGTCCAGAATCTCCAGCGTGTTGGAAATCGCCTCCGGATGCTCCGGGAAAAGGGCCAGCATTTCTTCCTCGCTCTTAAGATATTCCTGCTGGGTGTAGCGCAGGCGGTCCGGCTCGTCCACATACTTGTTGGTGGTAAGGCAGATTAGCCTGTCGTGCGCAGGGCCGTCTTCTTTTCTTACAAAGTGAACGTCGTTGGTGGCTATTACCTTTACGTTGTGCTTGCGGGCCAGCTCAAAGATTACGGCGGTGTATTCTTTCTGGGCTTCCCAGGTCTCAAGGCTAAGGCCCGGGACCTCTGTCTTGTGAAGCATAACCTCCAGATAGTAGTCATCCCCGAATACCTTCTTGTGCCACTCTATTGCCTTGGAGGCGCCGTCCATATCTCCCGCCAGAATATTCTGCGGCACTTCACCCACCATACAGGCAGAACTGCAGATAAGGCCCTCGTGATATTTTTCTATAATCTCGTGGCTGACACGGGGACGGTAATAGTTTCCTTCTATGTGGGCCGTAGAGACTATCTTCATAAGGTTAAGGTAGCCCTGGTAGTTTTTGGCCAGAAGGATGAGGTGATAGTATTTGGAGTGGGCCTTGTCTTTAAGATGATGGTCGTACCCGCGGGTTACGTAGATTTCGCAGCCTATGATGGGTTTTACGGAGGGGTGCTTTCCTGCAAACTTAAAGAATTCCTTTACGCCGTACATATTTCCGTGGTCCGTAATGGCCAGACCAGGCATACCAAGTTCCTCTGCCCTTTTGAACAGATTCTCTATTGAGGACTGGCCGTCAAGGATGGAGTATTGGGTATGGACGTGAAGGTGTACAAAGGACATAGCGCGCGGGGTTTGTGTCTAAAGTTATAGATACAAAAATATAAAAAAATAGCGGTTCGCCCAAGTGGGAAACCGCTATTTTATCCAGTATTTTTTAAGGCTTATTTCTTCTTGGCGCCGGCCTTTTCTGCAGCCCTGCGGGTGGCATCGAACATAACGGGAGTACCGATGAAGATAGATGCGTAAGTACCAATGATAACACCAAGGCAGAGAGCTACCGAAAGCCCCCTGATGGACTCACCGCCGAAGATTGCGATTGCAAGCATAGGGAGGAGGGTAGATACCGAAGTGTTAACGGTACGTGTAAGGGTTGCGTTAAGAGCGGTGTTCACAGTCTCCTTGAAATCCTGGTTAGGATGCAGGGTCTTCATCTCACGGATACGGTCGAAGATAACCACGTTATCGTTGATAGCGTAACCGATGATGGTAAGGATAGCTGCGATGAAGGTCTGGTCTACGTCCAGGTTGAAGGGCAGTATGCCGGTGAACAAGGAGAAGAAACCAATGATGATGATGGCTGTGTGTGCGAGTGATACAACACCGCCAAGACCCCAGGTCCAGCCCCTGAACCTTACGGCAATGTAACCAAAGATTACAAGGAGGGCAAGAATCACGGCGATAACAGCGTCACGCTTCATATCGTTTGCGATGGTAGGACCAACCTTCTCGGAGGAAATGATACCGTTTTCTACAGTCTGTGAAGAGCGGAAGTCGTCAAGGCTAAGTTCCTCTGTGTAGAAGCCCTTTGTTGCCTCATAGAGTTTGCCCTCGATTTCTGCATCTACCTCTGAAGACTCGTCGTTAACCTTGTAGGCTGTGGTAATCTTCATCTGGGTAGGACCACCAAACTGCTTAACCTCTACGGATGCGTTGCTCTCCTCGCCCTTGAATACGGCCTCTACAGAAGCACGAACCTGCTCTGCCTCCTGAGGCTGGTCAAAGCGAACAACGTAAGTACGACCACCCTGGAAGTCAACACCGAAGGTAAAGCCTTTGGTGAAGATGGAACCAAGAGCGATAACGATTACTATACCGGAGATAAGATAAGAGAATTTCTTCTTACCAAGGAAGTCGATATTGGTGTGCTTGAGGAAGTTCTTGGAGAACTCGCTCTCGAAGGTAATCTTCTTGCCCTTCTCTATCTTGCGCTCAAATATGAGCCTTGTGATGAAGATAGAGGTAATGATGGAGGTGATGATACCAATGATAAGGGTTGTTGCGAAGCCCTGTACAGGACCGCTACCGAACGAGAACAGTACAAAACCGGTAAGGAGGGTTGTAACCTGACCGTCAATGATTGCAGAGTAAGCGTTCTTGTAACCATCGGCAATAGCCTTGCCAATACCCTTGCCGGCGGCAAGCTCTTCCTTGATACGCTCATATATAATAACGTTGGCATCCACGGCCATACCCAGGGTCAATACCAAACCGGCGATACCGGGGAGGGTAAGAACTGCGCCGAAGGAGGTCAGGATTCCAAAGAGGAAGAGAACGTTGCACAAAAGTGCTGCGTCTGCTGCCAGACCTGCGCCGCGGTAGAAGATAAGCATATAAACCAGAACCAGGAGGAAAGCTATCAGGAAGGAAATCATACCTGCGTTGATAGACTTGGCACCCAGTGAAGGTCCTACAATCTCTTCCTGGATAATCTTTGCGGGAGCGGGGAGTTTACCGGACTTGAGCACGTTTGCAAGGTCGGTTGCCTCTTCAATAGTGAAGTAGCCGGTAATCTCAGAGTTACCACCTGCAATCTTGTCCTTTACAAGAGGGTAGGAATAAACCATACCGTCAAGGACGATAGCTATCTGGCGGCCCTTGTTGTCTCCGGTGATGGTTGCCCAGGTGTTGGCGCCCTCTGCGTTCATTGTCATGGAAACGCTGGGACCCTGGTTGCGGCCCTGGTTGTTGTAGGAGATGCGTGCGTCTGCGATGCAGCCTCCGTCAAGAGGAGCCTTGCCGTCGAAGGTGGCAACCTTGATTGCTACAAGCTCGAAGGTGTTAAGAGAGTCGGGTTTAACACCCCACATAGGACGGAATTCGCCGGGGAAGATTTCCCTGATGCTGGGCATTGCAAGGTACTTGTTAACAAGAGCAGTATCTGCTGCTGCAACATAACCTATGCAGGCGGATTCTCCGTTGAGGAACCTTCTGCCGTCAAGACCAAGGAGGGTCTTGAGAGGGTTAAGCTTGCTGTCGATAGCTGCGTTGCTCTCCTCGTTGGACTGGCTTATTTCCTGCTCAAGGATGCCGTCTGCTGCGGGAGCCTGTGCCTTTGCGGGCTCTGCCTTGGGAGTGGCTTCCTCTTCTTCTGAAAGAATCTGTGCAAGGGTAGCGTTGGCTTCCTCTATGTAGTTGAGGAGCTCGTCTGCCTTGAAGGTTGTCCAGAACTCAAGGGATGCGGTTCCCTGGAGGAGCTTTCTTACACGCTCCGGTTCTTTTACGCCCGGGAGCTCAACAAGGATACGGCCGCTGCCGCCGAGCCTCTGGATAGAGGGCTGGGTTACGCCAAAGCGGTCTATACGGTTACGGAGTACGTTGAATGAGTTTGCAACTGCGCTCTCTGCATCCTCGCGGATAACGGAGATAACCTGCTCGTCTGTAGACTCAGGTTTGATGCGGTCTCTCATTTCATAGGTTCCAAACACGCTTGCCAGCCTCTTTCCGCCTGCAACCTCTTTCCAGGCATCAGCAAAAAGGGAGATGAAGTCTGCCCTTGAGTTGGTGCTGTTCTTCTTTGCAAGCTCTATGGCTGCGTTGAACTCTTCTGAATTGTTGTTACCTGCAAGAGCCTTTACCAAATCCTCAAGCTGGACCTGAAGCATAACGTTCATACCGCCCTTAAGGTCAAGACCAAGGTTGATTTCTTTGCTCTTTACGTCTTTGTAAGTGTAGCCGAAGTAAACTTTTTCGGAGGAAATAGAGTCAATGTAGAACTTATTCCTGGCCTTGCTCAGAGAGTCAAGGGTATAAGCCTGCTTAGACTCGTCAATCTTTCCAAAAGCTGCACTGTTCTTAAAAGATTCCACAGCTTCCTGTGCATACTTGCCGGCCTTTCCTTCCTGAAGAGCAGATACTGCCGTGAAGGAGAGCTGCCAGAGGCAAGCAAGTGCAAGCATGATAGCTATGAACCTTATTGCGCCTTTACTTTGCATTGTATTTATGGTTTTAAAATTATTATTTCGTTGGCGTTATTTCGCATTTCGGCAAAATAGACGGCAAAGTTATAAATTATTTTCTAAATTTGCAGGCTCAACATAGAGAAATGAAGAAAAAAGCAGCAAATCTTATTATACCGGCATTATTTTGCTTTGCCATTATGGCAGAGTCTTTTGCGCCATCCCTGACTTGTGCTCCTTCTTACGGGTATCTGGTGCAAAAGGATTCGGTAGATACCTTTGCCCTTTTGCTCCGTGAAGGGGATTCGCTTCGCAAAGCCTATTGCTTTGGCGCTTCCGCCGAATCCTTTGACGATGCGGCACTTGCAGCGCCCGACAGCCTTTCCCGCCTGCGGGCAGAAGAAGAGGCAATGCTGTCGCGCAACGGCCTAAGCATGCTTTCCTACTGCAGCAAGCCCACCGTAGTGGCCCGCCAGCGCTTCTCTCTTGAAGACTTCTTCCTCTATTATCCAATGCCGGACAAATCCTGGAGGGCTGTACCCAACGTACTGGATTCCATAGCACCATCGCCCCTACAGAAGGCAACCTTCGTCCGGGGGAACGAGCCTACCATTTATTATAGTGCGGCCGATGCCGATGGGGCCCTAAATATTTATAGGACAGATTTTGCCGATACTGTCTGGACGGCGCCCGCCTTGGCTGCAGAGCACATCACTTCTTCCGGCAACGAGATTTTCCCTATTCTTAGCAATGATGGCAAGGCAATGTATTTTGCCTCCGACGGCCTTTACGGTATGGGCGGGTACGATCTTTACGTTTCCCTTTGGGACGATACCATCAACGATTGGGGCACACCCTCCAACCTGGGATTCCCGTTCTCGTCGCCCTACGACGACTTCCTTCTTATAAATACCACCGACGGCAAGCATACCATCTTTGCTTCCAACAGGGATTGCTCCAAGGACAGCGTCTATGTCTATGTGCTGGAGTACGACAGCCTCCCTATGCATTCCATGGTAGAAGACGAGAGTGAAGAGATTCGTGCGCTGGCCTCCCTTCTGCCCGGAGACAATGCTGCTCAGGTAGATAACGAGGTCCTGTCTTCTTCTTTGGACGACAGCTCCGGCGTACTCCGGGAATACGTAGACAAGGTCCTTCAAATAAAGCATATAAGGGACACCATTAGAATAAAGGTTACCGAGGCCGATGCTGCCCGCGACCTGTACGTCCTGGCCGACGAGGCCGGCCGCCGGGCAATAGCCGGGAAGCTCCTTTCTTATGAAGAGTCGATAGTTTCTCTGGAGGAGGCCCTTAATACAGCCAACCGGGAGCTGCAGAAACTGGAGATGGATATGATACTATCCGGTAAAACCCTTGATTTTGACAAGGTTCAGGCTTTGGCCGACAAAGAAGTGAAGGGGGCCGACCAAGGCTACGCCTTCTCTGCCAGGAGTCTTGGGCCGGAGTTGCAGATGAAGGTAGAGAAGCCGGAGCCCGAGTTCGACTATTCCTTTATGATTCTGCCCGAGGGCCGCTTTGCAGAGGATAACAATTTGCCGGAAGGGATAGTTTATCAGATTCAGATATTCTCCAAGAACAGCCCCGCAGAGGTCAAGGACCTCAAGGGCCTGAGCCCTGTATTCTCCCGCAAGACCGGCGCCGCCAAATACACCTACTTCGCCGGCCTCTTCAGGACCTACAATGACGCCCTGTCCAACCTTAACAAGGTAAAGAAGGCCGGCTTCAAAACCGCCTTCATCGTAGCCTTCCGCAACGGCGAATCCGTCACCGTTGCCACCGCCCGTAAGCAGGAAAAGCCCGCGAAATAATTACAAGCCAAAGTACCTTTCAAAGAAGGCTTGTAACTTCTCGGTGACAGTCTTCTTTTTCTCCTGTCTGTTATCGGCTCCAAACCTTGACATAGGAGGAAGTATCTTATCTATGTCTGTACCGGTGGTTCTCACCTGACCATCCCTGAAACTGCTCTCTATGAACTTGATGGTCTCTTCTGGCTTCAGGTTCTCACTCTCGATGAGTTCTTTCAGATCCTCTTCCTTCCGGGACTGCACATAATTCCTCCAACTCTGTTCAACATCGGCAACTGCGTTTACACTGCTGATGAAGTTCTCAATTAGTTCTTTCTTGCTCCTGAGATTCAAGCTTGACCCAATGGCCTTGGTGATATTTACCAGAATCTCTTTATTGGTGCAGTTAGTTTCGTGGTACTTCTGAACCAGGAGAAGGATGTAATCTATATTGATTTCCACCTGTCTTATGAGCTCTGTCTCAAACACAAGGTCATCATTGATGTTTTCCTTGTCACTGTTCTTTCTCTTCCTCCATTTGTCCTGTAGGTCAAGGTAGTTACTCTGGTAGTCCTGTAACTGCCTGTCAGAAAGGATTTCCTGTCCCTCAAACTGGTCAAAGGTAGAAAGGATGTTGATGGATTTCAGGAGGCTTCCATACAGCCCGATGAACCTCTTTTCTGCCTCTTCTCCAATGATGGGTTCTCCCTCTGGGAACTCTTCCTGGAGCTGCTCCACCAGCTCCTTGTAACCATAACAGTGCTTGCCCTTCTCTGTGTCATAACCATTGTAGTATGACCAGAAGTCTTTGAGTATGACAATGGAGCTGGCATCCTTGTCCCCAAACAGGGCAATTGCATCATCTGTGGCTTGTTGGAGGTCTCTGAAACAAACAATATTACCAAATGTCTTTACAGAGTTCAGTATTCTGTTAGTTCTGGAAAATGCCTGTATCAGTCCGTGTTGTTTAAGGTTCTTATCCACAAACAGGGTGTTCAGGGTGGTGGCATCAAATCCTGTCAGGAACATATTGACCACTATCAGGATATCCACCTGTCTGTTCTTCATCCTCAAAGACAGGTCTTTGTAGTAGTTCTGGAACTTGTCACTGGAAGTGTCATAGTTGGTGGAGAACATCTTGTTGTAGTCCTTGATTGCACCTTCCAGGAAGTCTCTGGACTGCTGGTCAAGGTTGGTGGTGCTTTCAGGATTCTCTTCTGCCAGAATTCCATCTATTTCCTCTTCATTTGCCCCATAGGAGTAGATGGTTGCCACCTTTATTCTCTGGGCTTCTGGAAGGTCTTCCTGCTGTTTCTTGAACTCACTGTAATAGGCCTTGGCCATAGGGATGGAGGCCACTGCAAACATTGCATTGAAACCACCAATCTTCTGTTCTGTCTTGTGTTCAACAATCTTTGCATCCTTCTTTGCAGTGGCCACCTTATGGATGTCATCCAGTACCCTGAAGGTGTAGAAGGAACTCCTCTTGGTCTTCTGGTCAAAGTGGTCAAGGATGTACTTCACCACCTGGGACACTCTTTCAGGGGAGGCCATTGCCTTCTCCCTGTCTATGGCTGATATCTGCTTGTCCAGGATGCCTTCCTTCTCCTTGATGGTATTGATGTAGTCAATCCTGAAAGGAAGGACATTCTCATCATTGATTGCATCCACAATGGTGTAGGTATGGAGCTTGTCACCAAAGGCCTGCTGGGTGGTCTTCAATCTCAAATCACCACCTGTCCCTGCATTCTGTGCAAAGATGGGAGTACCTGTGAAACCAAAGAGGTTGTACTTCTTGAAGTTCTTGGTGATGGCTGCATGCATCTCACCAAAGTTACTTCTGTGACACTCATCAAAGATGATCACCAGCCTCTGTTGGAAGACTGGGTGGTTCTTATTCTTCTGGACAAAGATGGAGAGTTTCTGGATGGTGGTGACAATAATCCTGTAATCATGGAACCCACCATTCTTGTCCCTGTTTTCCAACTGTCTTTGGAGTACTGCTGTGGAGGTGTTACCATTTGCTGCACCATCCTCAAATCTGTTGTACTCCTTCATTGTCTGGTAGTCCAGGTCTTTCCTGTCAACCACAAAGAGAACCTTGTCTATGTAAGGGAGCCTGGATGCCAGCTGTGCAGTCTTGAATGAGGTCAGGGTCTTTCCTGAACCAGTGGTATGCCAGATGTATCCACCACCCTTGATGCTGCCATAAAGCTTGTAGTTGTTGGCTACATTTATCCTCTGGATTATCCTCTCTGTGGCTGCAATCTGGTAGGGTCTCATCACCATCAGCATCTTCTCACTGGTGAAGACACAATATCTGGTCAGGATATTCAGGAGGGTGTGTTTGGAGAAGAAGGTCTTGGTGAAGTCCAGGAGGTCTGTGATGACCTTGTTGTTGCTGTCAGCCCAGAAGGATGAGAACTCAAATGAGTTGGATGTCCTCTTGGACTTGTTCCTTCCTCCCAGTTCCTGTTCTTTCAGGTGGTTAGACCTGGTGGTGTTGGAGTAGTACTTGGTGTTGGTTCCATTGGAGATGACAAACACCTGCACATACTCATAGAGACCACATCCAGCCCAGAAACTGTCCCTCTGGTATCTGTTTATCTGGTTGAAGGCTTCTTTGAGTTGGACACCCCTTCTTTTGAGTTCAACATGTACCAGGGGAAGACCATTGACAAGGATGGTCACATCATACCTGGTGTCATGTGCCCCACCTTCCTCTACATACTGGTTGATGACTTGGACAAAGTTGTTGTGGATGTTGGTCTTGTCAATCAGGTAGATGTTCTGGCTCTCTCCTGTATCCCTTTTGAGAACCTGGATGTAGTCCTCCTGTATCTTGGCTGTCTTGGCTACAATATCATCATTCTTGTTGGCTATGCATGTGTTGAAGAAGGTCTCCCACTCCTTGTCTGTGAAGAGGTAGGAGTTGAGTTTCTCCAACTGTGTCCTGAGGTTGGAGACAAGGTCAGCCTCTGTGTGGATGGGTAGGTAATCATACCCCTGTTCCCCCAGAAGGTGGATGAACTCCTTTTCCAGGTCAGCCTCACTCTGGTATGCATCAGAAGTCTGTACTGCCTTCTCATATTCAGAGACAACAGTATATTCTGTGCTTTCTGCTATGATATTGTATTGGGACATAGGCTATTACTGGAAAATGGCATCAAGACATTTAGTGGTGGCTTTCCTCACACCATCTGTCTCTGTTTCTCCCATACCTTCAGCAGTTGTACTACATATCAATTCATAGGTTGCTGCATCTAACAGTTGAATAGTAACCTCTATTGAATAACCAAGTACATGTTTTTTTCTACCACTCTCACCAAAACTGACCACTAGGGTTTGTGCCTTCTGGGCATCATTTATCTCTGGTATCCTGACAAAACCCTGTTTCATAAAACTACCTGCAATCACATCAGAAGGGATTATGCTTTTACTGGATGTAGAACCAAAGACACCATATTGATTACCATATGTTCCACCTTTAACAGAAGTCCTTTCAGATGTTGGTGTGATATAGACATACTTGTACTTTGATAGGTCTGGCTTGCCGGAAATAGTTGCATATCTTGGGACACCACAACTTGCAAGTGCAAGGGCTATGGACAATAGGATAAGGATGTGTCTAAATGATTTCATTTTATGCCTCCTTTCTTTTGAATGTTAGTAGTTTATCTCTGTAAAACTCATATTGTTTCTTCCTCTTCTCAATCTCTGCTGGGAGACCTGCTGAAAGGTCATAGGTCAGGGTCTCAAATCTGTCAAGTATGGATGCTATCTTTTCCTGTTCTGCCATAGGAGGGACGGGTATTTCAATTTCTGATAAAGCCTTTTGAGAAATATTAGGGACAGACCCTACTCCTGCCAATGATTTCACTTTAATTTGAACATAGTTTGTTCCCAAAATATAGGCTAAATATGGCACATTACAAGTTATTTCCTTTAATACAACAAGCTGTGGGTTAATAGTTGCTTTATATGGTAGATTTCTTACCAAAGCGACTTTCCCAACAGTAGAACCTGTCTTGCAAAATATTACATCTCCATTGTATGTCATTATTTCAGGGGACTCTTCATATTTTGCCCAAGAAATAAATGTAACCGTTGAATAGTCCAATTGCCCATCTTGGATGTTGCCTGGGCTCAATGAAAGAGCTCCTTCCCCATTATCAACTTGGTCGTCTCTGGTATATCCCCTAAAGCCTATTCTACCTTTAATGATGCAAACATCACCAAGTTTCTTCCATTCAATATCCTCCCTGCCTTCAAAAGAGAGAAGATTGTCTCTGTAATAGTTGTATTGTTGTAATCTTTTTTGCAGTTCTGCTTGCAGTTCTGCTTGCAGTTCTGCTTGCAGTTCTGCAAAAGTATCTAAAACTCTCACAATCTCTTCCTGAACAGGGAGAGGGGGGACAGGAATAGAGATTGCCTTAATCATATTGGCATTGATATTTGGAACAGATGACTTCTGTTTCTCAAACTCAACAGTCTCCAAAGCATATTTCAGGTAATAAACACTAAGTTCTGAGTCATTCTGAGGATATATAACCTTTAACCTTATGATTGGAGTATAATAGCATTCTCTAATTGTTGGGTAGCCAATAGTACCAATTGATGAAAACGTAACACTGACCTTGTCAATTCTATAAGATGGTGCATATCCCCATAATGCATTTTCTCCAACACCATTTGAATAGATGGGGTAGATACAATCACCAATAGGTTCTTTCCCCTTTATTGCATCATCAGGGGCTTCCCCACCACCTTATTGGAGTTCTGCAATAATCTTGTCAATCTCTGCCCTGAGCTTGTTCTCCTTCTCCACAATCTCCTTCAACTCTGCATTCAGCTTCACAATATCCACCTTCTCCCTGGTGTCCTCCTGTTCAACATAGGTTGAGACAGACAGATTATAATCTCCCTCTGCAATCACATCATTGGAAACCAGCTTGGAGATGTGCTCCTTGTCCTCTCTGTCAGTAAAGACATCAAGGATGTTCTGGATGTTCTCCTCTGTCAGCTTGTTGGAGTTGGTGACCTTGACACATTCCTTGGTGGCATCTATGAACAGGGTGCAGTTGTCCTTCTTGGCCTTCTTTAACACCATAATACAGGTGGCAATGCTGGTTCCAAAGAAGAGGTTGTCAGGGAGCTGGATGATACAGTCAATAAAGTTGTTGTCAATCAGGTACTGCCTGATTTTCTTCTCTGCACCACCCCTGTACATAACACCAGGGAAACACACTATGGCTGCTGTACCATTGGTGGCCAGCCAGGCCAGGGAGTGCATAATGAAGGCCAGGTCAGCCTTGGACTTGGGAGCCAGGACACCTGCTGGTGCAAACCTGGGGTCATTGATAAGGGTGATGTCATCATCTCCTTTCCACTTGATGGAATAGGGTGGATTTGAAACTATCACTTCAAAGGGTTCATCATCCCAGTGCTGTGGGCTCAAGAGGGTATCCTCACAGGCTATATCAAACTTGTCATAGTCTATGTCATGAAGGAACATATTTATCCTGCACAGGTTGTAGGTGGTCAGGTTGATTTCCTGTCCAAAGAAACCCTGTCTTACATTGTCCTTACCCAGTATCTTTGCTGCCTTCAACAACAGGGAACCAGAACCACAGGCTGGGTCATAGACCTTATTGATTTGCTTCTTTCCAACAGTTGCCAGCTTGGTCAGGAGCTCACTCACTTCCTGGGGGGTATAGTACTCTCCACCAGACTTGCCGGCATTGCTGGCATACATACCCATCAGGTACTCATAGGCATCTCCAAAGGCATCTATGGTGTTGTTCTGGTAGTCTCCCAGCTTCATAGACTGGACACCCCTTAACAGCTTGACCAGTTTCTCATTTCTCTTGATGACAGTAGCTCCCAGCTTGTTGGAATTGACATCCAGATCTGCAAACAATCCCTTGAAGTCATCCTCACTCTCTGTTCCCTTTGCAGAGTTTTCAATGGATGCAAAGATGGCCTCCAGGGTCATATTCAGGTTGGGGTCAGTATCACATACCTTGCAGACATTCTCAAAGAGCTGGGAAGGGAGAATGAAGAAACCCTTCACACCTACCATCTCATCCCTGGCTCCTTCTGCTGTGGCATCATCAAGGTCTGCATAGTTGAAAGACTTGTTTCCTGTCTCCCATTCACCCTTGTTGATGTATGCAGTAATATTTTCAGAGATATACCTGTAAAAGAGCATGCCCAGGATGTAGGACTTGAAATCCCATCCATCAACAGAGCCTCTCATCTCATCTGCAATAGCCCAG
>CACYGW010000019.1 GCA_902774045.1 uncultured Bacteroidia bacterium | reverse complement strand
GGTTTCTTGCTCAGGGGGTTAGTTGATGTTATTTAGGGAAATTTTTAGTATTTTTGCTTCTAGTCTTTTAACCTACTTAAACCTATATGAAAAAATTGCTCAGGGGCTTATACCATGGCTTCTTACGTCTTTTGCAGTCTGTAAAGACTTTTCTTAATTGTTTGCGTTCCGGAATTGGATATGATTCGTCCTGGGTTGTGAAGGGTAAGCCAGTGCTAAGGGTGGCCGGGCGTCCGCGTCTTAGGTATTTGAATCTTCGCGGGAGGCTTAGCATTGGGAAGAAGTTTTTGTGTTTTAATAAGTTTGATAGCAATAGTATAGGGCTTATTCAGCCGTGTTTTTTTCATATCGTTAACAAGGATAAAAGTATCCGCATCGGCGATAATGTGGGGATTTCAGGGTCTACTCTCTGTGCGGCCGACGATATCGTTATTGGCAGTAATGTGCTTATTGGGTCCGGCTGCCTGATTTCTACCACGGATTCGCATCCTGTCCACTGGGAGGCGCGTCGCTTGGAGGCCGGGCCTGCCGCCTGCGCGCCTGTTGTCATTGAGGACGATGTTTTCATTGGGGCGCGCTGCATTATTCTATATTCTAAAGGGAGTTACAATAGGGCAGGGGGCCGTTATCGGGGCCGGGTCTGTTGTTACCAAGTCTATTCCGCCAAGGGTTGTGGCGGCCGGCAATCCCGCCAGGGTGATTAGGGAGATAGGTGAATGATTTCTTGCCAAATGGGTGAATGATTTCTTGCCAAATGGGTGAATGATTTCTTGCCAAATGGGCGAATTGTGCAAATTAAGGAAACTTTTAGTACTTTTGTGACTTACGTGAAAAGTTTTGGAATGGGATGATTCGCAGGTGGGATAATTTTGATCTGGGGGGGCGGAACACTTTTAGGATGAGGGTGTGCTGCGCTTGCTATATCGAGTATGATACGGTGGAGGATCTTAGGTCGATAGAGCCTTGTTCTTTGCCGCAGCCACTGCTTTGTATGGGCGAGGGGTCCAATCTGCTTTTTACAAGGGATTTCCCGGGCACGGTGCTGCGCTCTTGCATCAATTATATGAAGTATTTTGACGTTGGCGCGCACGAGGTGCTGCTGGCGGCGGGTTCCGGCGTGAAGTGGGATGCTCTTGTGGCCAAGACTTGCGCCGATGGCTTGTGGGGCCTTGAGAATCTTTCTCTTATCCCTGGCACGGTGGGTGCGGCGGCGGTTCAGAATATCGGCGCTTATGGGGTGGAGGTTAAGGATGTGATTGCGGGCGTGACCTGCTTGGACCTGCAGACCCGCGGCAAGGTGGCCTTCAAGGTGGGCGAGCTTCGCTATGGGTATAGGGATTCGCTTTTCAAGGACCCTGCTTTCAAGGGCCGATACGTCATTACGGGCGTGCTGCTTAGGCTCTCCCGCGTGCCGCGCCCGCGCATTGGCTACGGTGCTCTTAAGGAGGTTTTTGGTGGCTGCGCTCCTGCCAGCCCGGAGGCTGTACGCCAGGAAGTCATCGGCATACGTCGTAAAAAACTTCCGGACCCGGAAAGCATCGGCAGTGCCGGCAGTTTCTTTAAAAATCCGGTGGTGTCGGCCCTGGAGTTTGCGCAGATTGCATCGGGCTATGAGTCAGTGCCTCATTTTTTGCTTGATGGCGGGCTGGTGAAGATTCCGGCTGCGTGGATGATAGAGCAGTGCGGGCTCAAGGGAGCCCGTAGGGGAGGGGCGGCAGTTTATGAGAACCAGCCGCTGGTACTAATCAATGCCAGCGGGATGGCTACCCCGGAGGAGATTCTTGCACTGGAGGGGGAAATCATCGGCGCTGTGCGAGCGAAATTTGGAGTTGAGTTACATCCTGAAGTAGAACACATATAACGCTATGAGCTCATTTATAATTAAAGGAGGCCGCTCTCTTAGCGGCACAATCACCCCGCAGGGCGCTAAAAATGAGGCGCTTCAAGTTATTAGCGCGGCCCTGCTTACTCCCAGCGCGGTGCGGATTTCTAACGTGCCGGAGATTGTGGACACCATCAACCTTATTGATATGCTTAGGTGTATGGGGGTAGAGGTGGTGCGGCACGCCAAGGGGGATTATACTTTTAAGGCGGAGAGAATAAATCTTGAGTATATCCGCAGCCGGGAGTTTGTGCTTAGGTGTGCGGCTTTGCGGGGCTCTGTGATGATTGCTGGGCCGCTGCTGGCTCGCTTTGGAGAGGCGTTCTTCCCTAAACCGGGCGGGGATAAGATTGGCCGCCGGAGGATTGATACTCACATAGAGGGTTTTATCAAGCTGGGCGCTTCCTGCGTTTATGACTCTGAGGTTGCGGCTTATCATATCACTGCGCCTAAGGGCCTTGGCGGTAGTTATATGCTGCTGTCGGAGGCTTCAGTTACGGGTACGGCTAATATAGTGATGGCGGCCACCCTGGCGCGGGGCACTACCACTATCTACAATGCGGCGTGCGAGCCTTATGTGCAGCAGCTGTGTTCTATGCTGGTGGGTATGGGCGCGTGCATAGAAGGCATCGGCTCTAATCTTCTTACTATAAAGGGGGTGGAGGGCCTGGGCGGCGGAAGCCATGTGATTCTGCCGGATATGATAGAGGTGGGGTCGTTTATCGCTCTGGCGGCTATTACTCGCAGCGCCATCACCATAAAAAATGTTCATTACGATAAGTTGGGGATTATCCCGGATAGCTTCCGCCGCCTGGGGATAATGCTGGAGCAGAGGGGCGATGATATTTTTATCCCGGCGCGGGAGTCCTATGAGATAGAGTCGTTTATCGATGGGTCCATTATGACTATTGCCGATGCGCCTTGGCCGGGGCTTACGCCGGATCTTTTGTCGGTGATGCTGGTGGTGGCTACCCAATGCAAGGGGGCGGTCCTCATCCATCAGAAGATGTTCGAGAGCCGATTGTTTTTTGTGGATAGGCTCATTGATATGGGGGCGCAGATTATCCTGTGCGATCCTCACCGGGCCGTGGTCATTGGGCACGACCATAAGTTTACGCTGCGTGGCTGCCGGATGACGTCGCCGGATATCCGCGCTGGGATCGCTATGCTGCTTGCGGCTCTTTCTGCCAACGGGACTTCCGAGATTAACAATATAGAGCAGATAGACCGCGGCTATGAGTCCATTGATGCGCGCCTTCGCTCCCTTGGCGCCGATATTCAGCGTGTGGATGAATAACGAGGCTTGAGGGTGCTACTATCGTCCCGAATTGTGGGACGTTGGTAGCGAAAATGGGGGTAAAATGACACTATCGTCCCGAATTGTGGGACGTTGGTAGCATAGAAGAATAAAATGGTTGAGTATGAAATATTCTGATCTTATTATTGCTGGTGTCCCGAAGTCTTTTGATATCTGGGATTCTATTGAGTATCTTCAACCGTTACAGGAAGGAATGAATCCTGATGATATATTGTACGATGCGTACCCGGCGGAATGTGACGAAGGAAAAGGTGAAGATGCTTGCGTGATATTCAAGTATAATGATTCTTCGACCGGCATTGAAGTGGTGCACACTAGTTCTTTGCAGAGGTTGTCGGTTTGGCTTTCACCGTGGGCGGTAGAGGCCGATGTTCTGTTGTATGCTTCTTTCGTGAATGCGGTTTTGGCTAAGCACAAAAAGGCTCGGCTTTATGACGGGTGTGTTGAGCTTCAGTGTCTTAATGACGATGTGATTGAGCAGATGATATTTGAGAGAAAGAGTTATCTTAAGCGCCTTCTCACAACAAAAGAGGGTTTTACCATGGAGGGACTTAATGCTGGATTTTCTTTAAATGTTTCTCATCTAAAACCTGCGACTTCATTGGATATGCAGGTGACGGAGTTGCAGCGACAGTTTGTACAGTCGCAGTGGGAATTTTAGTGATTGCTGTTGCTGATTTTTAAGTATAATGTCTAAAGAGAATTTACTTCTTGAGGAGATGCTTTTGCGGGCCGATGCGGCCCAGGTGCCGGGGCTTTCGCGGTTTTTTAAGACGGGGCCGGGGCAGTATGGCCAGGGCGATAGGTTCCTGGGTATCAAGGTTCCTGTGACGCGGGCGGTGGTCAAGGAGTGTTGGCGGCATATCGGCTTGGAGCAGGTGGAGGAGTGCGTGGCCAGCGAGTATCACGAGGTTCGTCTGGCGGGCCTGCTGGCGCTGGTAGAGGTTTTCCGGCGCGATAAGGGCGCACGCAAGGAATGCATCGACTTTTATCTTTCTCATACATCCCGTATAAATAATTGGGATCTTGTGGATCTTAGTTGCTATCCGCTGCTGGGGGAGTGGCTTCTGGATAAAGACCGGAGTCTTCTATATGATCTTGCCCGCAGCGGGAAGTCTATCTGGGAGCAGCGTATTGGCATTGTGAGTACTATGACTTTTGTGCGTCACGGGCAGCTGCAGGATACTTTTGCTATTGCCGATATTTTGCTGCATCACCCTCACGATCTTATTCAGAAGGCGGTTGGATGGCTTCTGCGGGAGGCCGGCAAGCGGGACAAGGCTGCGCTGGAGGCTTTTCTGGCGCCTCGCTACCGCAAAATGCCCCGCACAATGCTTCGTTATTCCATAGAAAAATTTCCTGAGGAAGAAAGGTTGCGGTATCTGGCGAGGTGAGTTCGTTGGAATGGAGGTGCTTGAAAGGTGGTGCTTCACATCACATCACCAATCGGCCTTAAGAGGGTGCGGGGTGCTACCAACGTCCTAAATTTTGGGACGTTGGTAGCAAAAATGGGGGTAAAATGACACTATCGTCCCGAATAATGGGACGTTGGTAGCAGCTGGCTGGGTTCTTTAGCCGTTAAGGCGTTTCATTGCCTTGAAAATTTTATAAAATAGAACTTGTAGATTCTGTGTATTTTACCTAAGTTTGCAAATGAGTCCTGCGTCTTTCTGATGCAAGAGTTTAGGTTGATCTTTCTGCCGGATTCTAGGCAGGTGCGTTAAGAATGAAGTGGTCTGGGGAACCAGATCTGTGGTTCGGGACTAGATTAAAGTGTAAAGAGTATGGCGTATTGGTTGGTTACAACTGAACATTTGGAGGATCGACTTCTGTTTAGGGATTTTCGGGATTTTGTAATTGGGATGAATTATGTGGCGGTGCAGGCTTTCAAAATGGAGGTGTCTGTTCTAGCATTTGTCTTGATGTCAAATCATTCACATTTTGTGCTGTGTGGCTCGCGGGAATCGGCGGAGACGTTTATGAATGGATTCAAGATGGTGTATTCGCGCTATCTGCAGAATAAGTACGGGGTTAGGGAACATCTGCGGGGATTGACGATAGATTTTAAGCAGATTGAAGGTGAAGAGGCATTGGAGTGGGCTATTGCTTATGTTCAGATGAATCCTGTTGCCGCAAATATCTGTATGAATTCTTTTGATTATCCTTGGGGAACGGGCGGAAGCTTCTTTAAGCCTTCGAATGGAGTCAATGAATCCGAGTACGGAGTTTCTTCCGTAGAAGGGGTTTCAGAGAAGGGACGGTTGCTGGGGAGTATGTCTTATAGAGAGCGGTTTCGCTTATTGCATAGCCGGATTGATGTGCCGGGCTTGTGGAGGGTTTGCGATGAGGGGTTTGTGTTGCCGGAATCGTATGTGCGCAAGGATGTTGTAGAGTCGATATTTCGGACGCCCCGTCGTATGAATTACTTCCTAAATAATTCTTCCAAAGCTAAGCATCGAATCGAAACTGCCGATGAAAATATTCCGGCTTTTCGGGACCAGGTGATACTTGCGGCTATTCCGGATTTATGCCAGTCGCTTTTTAGACGGCGTTCGGTGGATGAGTTGGACGATGAGCAGATGGTTGAATTACTGCGGCAGCTTCGATTTCGCTTCTCGGCCGGGGCGAATCAGTTGGCGCGTGTTACGGGCCTGAGTTATGCTGATGCTGCGAAGTGTTTGGACAGGTTTTAGGGAATATCTACTGTAGGGTCGCGATCGCGACAGTAGCCAAAGGATTTGGGTACTTCTTTTTATAGGGTGCCGGCGGAAAGGACTTCTGGGATGGGGGTTGCCGGAAAGGGTTCCCGAAAGGACTTCTGGGATTGGGGTTGACGGAAAGGGTTCCCGAAAGGACTTCCGGGATTGGGGTTGACGGAAAGGGTTCCCGAAAGGACTTCCGGGCTGGGTGGCGCCGGCGGAGTATACGGTGTCCGCCGGCTACGGCTCGCCGGTCGCCTGGGCTCGGGGTAAGGGCCCCGCTCCCGGCGGCCGTCACCAACCGTTTTTGTCTACCTCACTAATCGTTTTTGTCTACATTACCAATCTTTTTTGTCTACATTATCCCGCCGATCGTTTTCGTCTACATTATCCCGCCGATCGTTTTCGTCTACATTACCTCGCCAATCGGCCTTAAGAGGGTGCGGGGTGCTACTGACGTCCCAAATTTTGGGACGTTGGTAGCAAAAATGGGGGTAAAATGACACTATCGTCCCGAATAATGGGACGTCGGTAGCAGCTGGCAGCTGTGGGTGCTTGGAGGTGGGTGTCGGTGGAGAGGGATTGTACGTACTTGGAGGTGGGTGTATGTACGTGCTTGGTGGAGAGGGATTGTAGGTACTTGGAGGTGGGTGTATGTACGTGCTTGGTGGAGTGAGAGTGTAGATACTTGGAGGTGGGTGTATGTACGTGCTTGGTGGAGAGGGATTGTACGTGCATGGTTGAGTGGGAGCTGGGTGGGGCGTGAAAAATTTCCTGTGGAAGAAAGATTGAAGTTTTTGGCAAAATAATGCTTTGCGGTGCAAAATAATCAAAAGTATTTTGTACATTTGTGGAGATAATTAGGGGAATTTTTTATGGGAGTGATAAATACACGGGCTGTGGCCCGGAGGCTGTCCAATTGGTTTTTTCGCAAAAGCGTGCTACCGTACTGGGCAGTTCTGATGGCCGACACTGCCATTGTTTTTGTTTCTTGTCTGTTTGCCTTTTGGGTTGGTAACAGGACGGGGAGTGTATTTTTGATGAGTTATGCGGCGCTTTATACGGCCGCATTTTATGCCTTGGCCAGCTGGATTGGCGCAAGGCTGTTCAGGACATATTCGGGGGTGGTAAGGTATTCCAGTTTCATAGACCTTATGAAGATTGCCTATGCCAACCTGCTCTCTATGGGCCTGGCGCTGCTGTCTTTGCTGCTGTTTACTAATCTGGAATTTACCTCGCTTACGGCACTGGAGCCCATAGAAATCATTGTGGCCTTTGTGGCGGCGATGATGATTCAGTGGGCGCTTAGGATTATAGTTAAGACTGTGTTCGATGTTGCCAATTCTGACTCTAAGGCCACTACTGTTTTGATTTATGGCGCACTTACCGGCGGCGTTGCTTTGGCAAAATTCATCCACAGCCAGAATCCTCCAAGGTTCGAGCTTCGCGGCTTCATAACCCACGAGCACAAAATAAAGGGTATGAGGCTGATGGGTGTAAAAGTCTATACCCTTGACCAGGATATTGCCGCCATAATCAAGAAAGAACGCATCCAGGCGGTATTGGTGAGCCCTTTGCGGGTTGATGAGTTCCGTGAGAATCAGAAGATTCAGGATACCCTTATAGCCGCGGGATGCAAGATTTATATGGCAAGAGTAGCCGCTGAGGCCAATGTCGTGAATGGCGAGATTGTCTATGACGACAAGGAACCGATGCAGCTTAGGGAGGTGAGCGTAGAGGACCTTCTGCCCCGCAACGAGATTAGGATAGACCTTAAGTCCGTTGGCGAGCAGCTGGTGGGGAAGAGGGTTTTGATTACAGGTTCTGCCGGGTCGATAGGTATGGAGATTGTGCGGCAGGTGGCATCGTTCCGCCCCGCTAAGATGATGCTCATAGACCAGGCGGAGAGCCCTCAGCACGACTTGCGCCTTATGATGGCAAGGGACTTCCCCAAGATAGAGGCAGAAACCGTAGTTACCAGTATAAGCCGCAGGACCAGGATGGAAGAAGTATTTGCTTCCTTTAAGCCGGAATATGTGTTCCACGCTGCGGCCTACAAGCACGTGCCCATGATGGAAGACAACCCCAGCGAGGCGGTGATGAACAACATCTATGGAACAAAGATTATTGCGGACCTTAGCGTTAAGTACGGAGCCAAGAAGTTCGTGATGGTTTCTACGGACAAAGCGGTGAACCCCACGAATGTCATGGGTTGCTCTAAGCGTATCTGCGAGATTTACGTGCAGAGCCTGGACAGGAAGCTAAAGATGGAGTCGCTGTCGCAGTTTAAGGAAAAAGGAAAAATTTTATATACCCAGTTTGTAACTACAAGATTTGGTAATGTGCTGGGCTCCAATGGGTCTGTGATTCCGCTCTTCAGGGAGCAGATCAAGCGCGGAGGCCCGGTAACCGTTACAGATGAGCGCATTGTGCGTTTCTTTATGCTAATTCCGGAGGCCTGCAAGCTTGTGCTTGAGGCGGGAACAAAGGGCAACGGTGGCGAGATTTTTGTATTCGATATGGGGCAGCCGGTTAAGATTGCAGATCTGGCTAAGAGGATGATTGCGCTGTCGCACGCTAAGAATGTGGAAATCAAGTACACCGGTCTTCGCGAGGGAGAAAAGCTCTACGAAGAGGTGCTTAGCGAGATGGAAAACACCAAGCCTACCTTCCACGAGAAGATTAGGATTGCCAGCGTGAGGGAGTACGATTATGACGAGATTAATGCCGATATCGAGGAGCTTGTAGAGATTTCTAAGAAGTTCGACAATATGGCTACTGTCAAGAAGATGAAGGAGATTGTGCCGGAGTACAAGAGCAATAACTCGGTTTACGAAGTACTGGATAAATAGAGATTTCTCCACTCGGGCCTACGGCCCTCGGTCGAAATGACAACAAAGAAGGTTGGTGGAAATGACAACAAAGAAGGTTGGTGGAAATGACAACAAAGAAGGTTGGTCGAAATGACAACAAAGAAGGTTGGTGGAAATGACACCAAAGAAGGTTGGTGGAAATGACACCAAAGAAGGTTGGTGGAAATGACAACAAAGAAGGTTGGTGGAAATGACAACCTTTTGTCATGTCGAGCGAAGCCCGGAGGGCGAAGTCGAGACATCTCAAATAAAGAAACTAATTAAGTAGGATTTTTCCTTATGCCAAAAAAAGTATTTGTAAGTGGATGTTATGATTTGCTGCACAGCGGCCACGTAGAGTTCTTCCGGCAGGCCGCGCAGTACGGAGATTTGTACGTAGGCATTGGCAGCGATGCCACCATTCTTGGTTACAAGCATCACAAGACAGTCTATAGCGAGCAGGAACGTCTGTTTATGGTTAAAAGCATCCGTTATGTCAAGGATGCTTTTATTAATGAGGGCAGCGGCATAATGGATTTTGTGCCTACTGTAGAGAGGATTAAGCCGGATATCCTTGTGGTTAACGAGGATGGCGGGAATGACGACAAGAAGAATTTCTGCAAGGAGCACGGGATAGAGTACATAGTCTTGCAGAGGGTGCCGCATGTGGTGGAGATTCCGGGTCAAGCCCGGAATGAGGGGAAGGGTGCCCAGAATGAGGGGAAGGGTGCCCAGAAAGATGGAAATGGTGCCCGGAATGAGGGGAAGGGTGCCCAGAATGAGGTGGAAGGTGCTTTGCCGGCCAGGTCAAGCACGGATTTAAAGAAGACTCAGAGCCAGATTCCTACGCGCCTGGACCTTGCGGGAACCTGGATAGACCAGCCCTATGTAAGCTGCTATGCCCCCGGCTGGGCCATAACCATAAGCCTGGAACCCACCTTTGAGATTAGAGAACGCTGCGGGCTCTCTACCAGCACCCGCAATATGATAAAGAAAATATGGCCCTATCAGCTTCCCAATATGGATCCTGAAATGCTGGCCAAGCTGGTTTTCTGCTTTGAGAATGACCCCGAGCGCAGCGACGGCATAATCTCCGGCGCGCAGGACTCCATAGGAATCTGCGTCCCCGGCCTCTGCCGCCACTGGTACAACGGGCGCTTCTGGCCGGAAAAGATAGAGACCTGCTATGACGACAAGATTCTCTGCTGGCTGGAAAACCACATCTGCCTTATTCCGTTGTCTCCCAGGAAGCCCGGCTTCTCCGTAATAGAAGGAAAGGACATCACGGAACCAAAGGTCAGGGACCTTGCCGCTGCGGCCGATGCTTGCTGGAACGCCATTCTGGCTATGGATCTGGATGGCTTTGCCAAGGCGTACAGAGACTCCTTCCAGGCCCAGGTGGCAATGTTCCCGGCAATGATTCAGCCAGAAGTAAAGGAAAGTATCGACATATATAAAAATAAACCTGGTGTGATGGCCTGGAAGATGCCGGGGGCCGGAGGCGGAGGATATCTTGCCCTTGTGTGCCGGGGACGCGAATACTTCCCGGAGGGAGCGATAGAACTTACCATTCATCGCCCTGGAATGTAAAAAACACCCATCGGGATAAAACGATAGTATCCCTTGTAAAAAAACAATAAGAAATGAAAAGATATTGCAGGACACTGGAACTGAGTGACAACCCGGAATTCGTAGAAAAGTACTGCGATGCCCACGCCCACGTGTGGCCGGAGATTCAACAGGGAATAAGGGAGGTTGGAATCATCGATATGCAAATCTACAGGCTGGGACGCGAGGTTTTTATGATTATGGATACCGTGGACGATTTTGATTTTGAGACGGATATGGCAAGGCTGGCGGAACTTCCCCGCCAAAAGGAATGGGAGGCCCACGTTGCCGCTTTGCAGGGATGCGACCCTGATACGCCGGCTACGGTAAAATGGAAATTGATGGAAAGGATTTTTAAACTTGATTAGGCCGATATCACTATAAATTCAAAAAAAAATTTTTATGAAAGATCTTAAAGGAACAAAAACAGAGCAGAACCTGCTCGAGGCCTTCGCCGGTGAATCGA
This sequence comes from uncultured Bacteroidia bacterium, assembly GCA_902774045.1. Lineage (GTDB taxonomy): Bacteria > Bacteroidota > Bacteroidia > Bacteroidales > UBA932 > Cryptobacteroides. The sequence continues at coordinate 34,497 of CACYGW010000019.1, read as the reverse complement.
TGGCCAGAAATAAGTATACCTATTATGCTTCCAAGGCAAAGAAGGACGGTTATGTCCAGATTGCTGCGCTTTTTGAGGAGACTGCTGCCAACGAGAAAGAGCATGCCAAGATTTGGTTCAAATATCTGCACGGCGGCGCAGTTCCCGGCACCGATGTTAATCTTGCCGATGCTGCCAGTGGAGAGAATTACGAGTGGACAGATATGTACAGCCGCATGGCCAAGGAGGCCCGCGAAGAGGGGTTTGACGAGATTGCTGCCAAGTTCGAGATGGTTGGCGCAATAGAGAAGCACCACGAAGAGCGTTACCTCCAGCTGCTCCAGAACGTTAAGGGTGGCAAGGTATTCTCTAAGGATGGCGATGCTATCTGGCAGTGCTCTAACTGCGGCCACATTGTTATTGGCAAGGAGGCTCCAGAGGTGTGCCCCGTTTGCGACCACCCGCGCAGCTACTTCCAGCTTCAGGCCAAGAATTATTGAGCCAGAGGCTTTTCTGCCTTCTCCCAGGCCAATATGCCGCCAAGCATGTTGAATACGGTGTAACCGGCTTCTGTAAGCTTTTCTGCGGCTGCGGCGCTGCGGCGCCCGCTACGGCAATAAATGGCTAAGGGCTGTTCTTTAGAGAAGGCTTCTTCTACTTTAGAAAGAAAATCAGAACTGTACCAATCTATGTTGGCGGCTCCCGCAAGGTGGCCGCCAGCGTATTCTTCTGCCGTGCGTATGTCCAGAAGCACTGTGCCGGGCTCTGCGATTTTCTGCTGGAAGGCGTCAATGTCCAGATTTGTATAGGCGGGCTGGCCACAGGAAAACAGGCCGGCGAATATGCTCAAAATAGAAAACAGTTTCATATCGGATTTAATTAGGTTGTTACTTTAGAAAGGCAAAGAATACTGCCAGCACAAGGCAGGCGAAGGAGGCTAGATGGTTCCAGTGGAAGGCCTGGCCCTTGAAGACAAACATCACTATCACGGTGAAGATGCTAAGGGAGATGACTTCCTGGATTACTTTAAGCTGCATAAGGTTGAAGGGACCGCCGTTGCCCTCAAAGCCAATGCGGTTGGCCGGCACCGTTAGGCAGTACTCAAAAAATGCTATTCCCCAGGAGAAGAGAATTATAAGTATCAGCGGCCAGCCGGTAGAAATCTTCATCTCGTTAAGCTTGAGATGTCCGTACCAGGCAAAGGTCATAAATACGTTAGAGAAGACAAGAAGGAGTACTGTCCAAAGTCCTTGCATATGTTAAGGTTTTAAAAATGTGCGCAAACATACTAATTTTTGCTCTAAAATCGCTATATTAGCCCATTGTTTTTGCGATATGAGAAGACTATTATTATTCTTTGCGATTGTTGCCGCAACAAGTTCCTGCAGCTCTGATTCCACAGGTGAATCCAAGACAAAGTCCCCTTATGCTGATATGCAGGCCCTTACGAAGGCCCAGGCCCAGGAGTACGCCGCTACTCTGGGGAGCGAGTGGAAGGACTCGGTAAAGACAGCATCGGCCCAAACCTTTAAAAATAAGGCCATAGTGCGTGGGGAATATACAATGAGGTTCGACTATAAAACCTTCGGGAATGCGCCGGAGGGTGGCCGGTCCCTGTACATCTCCCTCCACGGAGGAGGAGGTACAACCCCGGATGCCAATGACCAGCAGTGGGAGAATCAGCTAAGGCTGTATGAGCCCGCAGAGGGTATATATCTGTGCCCAAGGGCTATAACCAATACCTGGGATCTGCACTTCAGGCCCCAGAGCGATGCTTTTTATGAGGAGATTATCCGTATGGCGGTGGCCCACTTGGATGTGAACCCGTCCAAGGTTTATCTTATGGGCTATTCTGCCGGGGGCGATGGTGTCTGGCGTCTGGCTCCACGTATGGCAGACCATTGGGCCGCTTCTTCAATGATGGCGGGGCATCCCGGCGATGTTGCCCTGGAGAGCCTTAGGAACCTTCCGTTTATGATTTGGTGCGGCGCCCTGGACGATGCCTATAACCGTAACGCAGAGTGCGCAGCCCGCATTGCCCAGATGGATGCCCTGCAGGCCGCAGATCCCGCCGGTTATATTCACGAGGGCCATATAGTAGAGGGCAAGGGCCACTGGATGGACCTTGAAGACGCCGCTGCAGTGCCGTGGATGGCCGCTTATACCCGCAATCCTTACCCCACCAAGGTGGTATGGAAGCAGGGGGATGAGCCTAAGACCAGTTTCTACTGGCTGGGCGTGCCGGCAGCCGAGGCCGCAAAAGGCAAGACCGTTGTTGCAACCTTCAGCGGCAATATGGTAGAGATTCTCTCCTGCGACTATTCGTCCCTCACCATCTACCTTAACGATAGTATGATGGATTTGGATACTCCCGTCAGGATAAAGTATGGCGATACTGAACTTTATCTTGGCCCGGTTAAGCGCGTACCTGCCACTATGCGCAGCACCCTGGCCGCCCGCGGAGACCTGGACTATATTTTCCCTACAGCCATTACAGTAACAATATAGACAAACCAGTAGAACACTAAAACCAATACGTATGAATCAGGAACTATCGCTTGATATGTATATGACTGCCGGCATTGGGGTTGCGGCTCTTATGCTTGGCTTCTTTTTTACCAAGAAAATAGCCGTACTTAAGCGGCTCTGTATCCCGGCTCCGGTTTCCGGCGGCCTTCTTTTCTCTCTTGTTTTCTTTGGCCTTCACAGCTTCTGGGGGCTGGACTTCAAGTTTGACGAGACCATAAAGAACATCCTTATGATGCTCTTCTTTACCAACGTGGGCTTCCAGTCTAACCTTAAGGTGTTCAAGAAGGGAGGAAGGGCGCTGCTCATTATGCTAGTGCTGGTAACAGTGCTTATAATAGTGCAGAACCTGCTTTCCGTTGGTATCGCAGTGGGCCTTGGAGAAAGCCCTTACCTTGGAATGGCAACGGGTTCTATCCCCATGAGCGGCGGGCACGGCACGGCGGCCGGTTTTACTTCGCTCTTCCAGGGCTTCGGGCTCACGGGAGCATCGTCCATAATGATGGCTGCCGCGACATTCGGCCTTGTGGCCGGGTCGCTCATAGGTGGCCCGGTAGGGGAGTATCTGGTTAACAAGCATAAACTCTCCGCTACCGGCACGGGTTCAGTAGATGATATTATCCCGGACGAGGAGGGCTCTTCCCGCAATTATACAATGGCTCTTTGCCAGCTCTTCATTGCCCTGGCCCTTGGAATAGGCCTTAGCAAGATACTGGCCCTTACCGGCATTACCTTCCCTGTTTACTTTGGCCCGCTAATCGTGGCTGCTCTCATAAGGAACATCAGCGGCTATGTGGCCGGGCGCAAGGGCGATGATTCCGGAGAATGGATACACATAAATGAAATCATCGGCATAGGAAATGTGTGCCTGTATCTTTTCCTGGGTATGGCAATGTCCACCCTTAAACTCTGGGAACTTGCCTCGCTAATGCTGCCGCTCATTTTAATCCTTGTGGCTCAGGCTACCTTTATGGCACTTTATGCCATTTTTGTGGCTTTCCCGGCCCTGGGCAGGAACTACGACGCAGCAGTGCTTGTAAGCGGCATCTGCGGCTTTGGCCTGGGAGCAACCCCGAACGCCATGGCAAATATGACCGCGGTCTGCTATAAATATCATTTTACCGTAGCTCCATTTATTATTGTTCCAATTCTTGGGGCCATGTTTGTAGACCTGATTAATACAGGGGTTATTACAGGTTTTCTTAATGTCATAAATAGCATTTTTTAGCCTTTTAAATTCATATTTTATGCGAAATTGGGCCCCTAAAAAACGGCTCAATTTTTGTATTTAATACTTTTATTGGTTACATTTGTATGCTATAACCAGTAGTAGGCCCGGCGAAGACCACTCTTGGATAGGAGACGGTTCGCAAATGACAAATTATAACATTCGGGCCTCTTCCCCCGGGCAAACATAACCACAGCCCGGGGGAGGCTAAGAAATGCACTAAACAATTGACCTTAAATTTAATTATGCTCAGTAAACCACTTTCGATATGCCTTATGGCCCTGGCTTTTATAGTTACGGCCGTAGTATATCCGCATGTGTTAAGGTTCGCGCAGAGGAAGAATATCGTAGATAATCCCGATGCGCGAAAACTTCAGCGTGTACCCGTGCCCGTGATGGGGGGTACAACCGTGTTCGTAGGTATGTTGGTTGCGGTGGCCGCCCTGTTTTTTATAAGTCCTGACCCCAGGATATGGAAGTTGATGATTCTTCTTACGGTTATGTATCTTGTGGGTTTGTTGGACGATATTAAGGGCGTGGCAGTTGCGTTCCGCTTTTTTATAGAGCTTACGGTCGTGTGGCTGATGATTATTCTCATGGACGTAAAAATTGACAATTTTTACGGTCTGTTTGGAGTATATGTCATCCCGGATGTGGTGAGCATCCCCCTGACCCTTATTGCCGGTGTTGGAATTATCAACGCCATCAATATGATAGACGGCATTGATGGATATTGCAGTGCCTTTGGCATAATGGTATGTGTAACATTTGCAATCTTGTTCTTTTTTGTGGACGATAGCTCTATGTTTACCTTTACCATCATCATCATTGGCGCGCTGATTCCATTTTTCTTCCACAATGTATTTGGGTACACATCCAAGATGTTTTTGGGTGACAGCGGCAGTCTTATGTTGGGGACGATACTTACATTTTTCATCATCAACACCCTCTCCCGCAGCTCGCTCTGTATCCGATACGAGCACGCCAGCCTTTCCATACCTGCCCTGGCCCTGGCCATACTGGCCGTGCCAATCTTTGATACTATCAAAGTGATGATAATCCGTATGTACAACGGACGCAGCCCGTTCCGTCCGGACAAGCGGCATTTACACCACGTTTTCATTGACTTAAACTTCACACACCTGGCAACATCGGTCATAATAGTTGGTATAAACATTATTATACTGGATGCAATGATGATAAGCTGGTTGTTAGGCCTTGGGAAGGAAGGACAACTCTTCCTGGTAATTCTCCTGTCCCTGGTGCTTGTATGGGGCGTGTATTTCTATGTTACCCGCCAAAAGTACTGTAACAACGGCGCAGGAACAGAGTTTTACAGGGAGTGGAGCAGCAGGAATCACAGGTCTAAGTTATCGTTGTCCCGCACTTGGGTTTTCATCAGCGATTTGGTGGACGGACGCATGGTAAGTGAAAGAAGAAATAAATAACAGGGATGTTTAATCTGGATAAATTCATAGCAGACAGTGTAACTTTCCGCAGAGAGAGTATGTTTCGCAAAGACATAGAGTCCAATGCCGCTATTCTCTCAAGGGAGATTGAAGGAAAATCTGTCTGCGTGATAGGAGGGGCGGGGAGCATTGGCTCTAGTTTTATTAAGGCCGTACTTGAGTTCCGGCCGGGAAAGGTCGTTGTCATAGACCTTAACGAGAATGGCTTGGCAGAACTTGTACGCGATATCCGCAGTACGGAAGGCCTTTTTGTCCCGGACGAATTCAGATGCTACACTCTTAATTTTGCAGACCCTATATTCCGGCGTATATTTCTGGAAGAAAAGGGCTATGACATAGTTGCCAATTTCTCTGCACATAAACACGTCCGCAGCGAAAAAGACCGCTACAGCGTTCAGGCTCTGATAGAGAATAATAACATTAAGGCCAAGAAATTAATGGATCTTCTGTGCGAGTATCCGCCAAAGCATTTTTTCTGCGTATCTACAGATAAGGCCGCTAATCCAGTTAACATAATGGGCGCAAGCAAGCGCATTATGGAAGACTTGGTTATGGCCTATAATCCCCGGTTCAAGGTTACCACCGCGCGTTTTGCCAACGTGGCTTTCAGCAATGGCTCCTTGCCGGATGGCTGGATGCATCGCCTTCAGAAAAAACAGCCGCTCGCCGCACCGTCGGATATAAAAAGATACTTTGTGTCGCCTCAGGAGAGCGGCCAGATTTGTATGCTTGCCTGCATACTTGGCAGGGGAGGAGAGGTCTTCTTCCCTAAGTTGGGCCCGGAGCAAATGCTTACATTTTCTTCTATTTGCGATGATTTTGTGTCTGCCAACGGCCTGCAGAAAGACCCTTGCTCTTCTGACGGAGAAGCAAAACATAAGGCCGGCCTACTTAAATGGGAAGATTTACAGTCTGCGCAGGATAACGTGCAGCCTAAGTATCCTACGGTTTATTTTGGCTCTGACACAACGGGAGAGAAGGCTTACGAAGAGTTCTATGTGCCCGGAGAGAAAATTGATATGGAAAGGTTCTCCGCTCTTGGCGTAGTGGTTCAAACTGCAAGGCACAGCCTGGAAGAGGTTAACTCTTTCTTTGACAGGCTTGAGAGTATTTTTGCCGATGATTCCTTTACCAAGGCTCAGGTTACCCAGGCTATAAAGGAGTTTATACCAAATTTTACTCACGAAGAAAAGGGTAGGAATTTAGATCAAAAAATGTAGCGGTTATGGCTTACAAGATACCTCTTTTTAATCTTAATTTCGACGAGCGCGAGGCTCAGGCGGCTTACGATACCATAAAATCCGGTTGGATTTCTACTGGGCCCAGAAATGCAGAGTTAGAGCAGATGTTTATTGATATGTGGAAGGTAAGATATGCGGTGAGCACAAGCAACTGCACCGATGCCCTTCACATTTGCTGTATGGTGTGTGGTTTTGGCCCGGGGGACGAGGTTATCTGTCCTTCCCTTACATTTGCAGCCTCCTGCAATTGTATCCGTTATGTTGGTGCTACGCCTGTTTTTGCAGATATCGTGGGGCCGGATCATATAAACATCGACCCTTCCGATATAGAAAGAAAAATAACGCCCCGAACCAAGGGTATAATCGTAGTGCATATGGCCGGTTTCCCTTCCATGATGGACGATATTATGGCAATTGCCAGAAAATATAACCTTAAGGTTATAGAGGATGCCTGTCACGGCCCTCTGTCAGAGTATAAGGGACGTAAACTTGGTACGATAGGCGACTGCGCCGCCTTCAGTTTCTTCTCAAATAAGAACATAAGCACCGGAGAAGGCGGAATGTTCATTACCAATAATGAAGAGATGGCTTCGTGGGCCCGTCTCATACGTAGCCACGGAATGAGCACAATGAGTTATCAGCGTGCCAGCGGTCACGCCACGGAGTACGACATTACCTGCCTTGGATACAACTTCCGTATGGATGATATAAGGGCAGCTATAGCCATAGAACAACTTAAAAAATTGCCCGGAGATTTGGATACCCGTATCCGTGTGCGAGAGCACTATCTGAACCGCCTTGGAAAGATAGAAGGGCTTGTTATTCCCTTTGCCGACAACACCTGTTTTGTGAGCAACTATATCTTCCCTACAGTACTGCTTAACAGTACAAAGGAAAGACGCAACAAGATTCGTGAGTTCATTCACCAGGCCGGCATACAGACAAGCGTTCACTATCCTGCCGTTCACAGATTCTCTACATACAGGGGCCTGGGGGCAGTGCTGCCCCGGACAGAGTATGTCGCCGACAATGAAATTACCCTTCCTATGTATGCTGCCCTTACCGGAACTCAGATAGACTTTATTTGCGATACCTTCATTAAAGCCATAAATGAGATTAAGTAAAAAGATACTGGTTTTTGGCGTAGGCGAACTGCAGAAATCCATTATTGGGCGTGCTCATAATATGGGGCTTTTTGTGGTAGGCATCGACCCTTGTGAAAAAGCATTCTGTAAAGACGATGTGGATGCTTTTGAGGTTGTAGGCGGGCAAGACTTTGAAGGTACCTGTGCGGTGATAGAAAAATATGGCATAAATGCCATTGTTACTGCCGCTACCGATAAGCCGCTTCTGATGATGGCTCGTATTGCAGAAAAGTATGGCTTCCCATTCTTTTCTGCACGGACGGCCCAGTGGAGTACTGACAAGTTTCAGATGAAGAAGCGCTTTGAGTCAGGGGACATCCCTCATGCACAAGGCCGTCTTATCTCAAATGTGGAGGAGGCGGAGGGAATGGCTTTCCCTGTGATTGTAAAACCCCGTGATAATTCCGGCAGCCGTGGAGTAATATTTTGCCAAAACCTAGAAGAGTTGAAGCACGGAATAGAAGAGGCCTTGGAATACTCTAAGTTGGGTACCGTGCTTGTAGAGGAGTTTATAGAAGGCCAGGAATACAGTATAGAGGCATTGCACTATGATGGGAAGAGTGAGGTTGTCCAATTTACAGAAAAAAAAACTACGGAGTTTCCTTATAATGTAGAACTTGGCCATATCCAGCCTGCTAATATTTCTTTGGAGAACCAGAAAAAGATACGGGAGGTGATATTCAGGATAGGCTCTGTCCTTGATTTTGAGAATTGCCCTTCGCATACTGAATTGAAAATAAATGGGCGTGGTATCTTTGTAATTGAGACCAGTCCCAGGTTAGGAGGTGACTATATTACATCTACGCTTACTCCTCTTTCTACAGGGGTAAATATGGAAGATGAATTGCTCAGGATAGCCTTGGGCGAAAGTATCAGTCCAAAACCAAAAGCTCTCCGGTATTCTGGTGTGAGATTCTTTGCCTTTGATGAAGGAAGTGTTATTAAGAAGGTGCCTGACTATGATTTTGTGAAGACTTTGCCTGGTGTGGTAGATTTCTCTTTTAATCTTAAAGAGGGGCAGAGCGTGAATCGCATTACTTCTAGTCTTAATCGCTATGGTCATCTTGCATTAACGGCGGATAACAGGGAAACGATAGAGTCGACTTTTGAGAAGTGTCAGAAAGCTATAACCGATAAGTGTTTTTAAGAAGTCATATAACGTGAATACAGAGGGAAAAGTATTAGCAATAATCGGAGCTGGAGAAGGTGCAAGGCCTGTTTTGTCGAAGGCTAAGGAGATAGGAGTAAAAACTCTTGTTTTTGCCAGAAACGATTCTTCTGCAAAAGAATTGGCTGATATTTTTATTGAAGAAAACTCCTTTGACGTAGATTTTATGGAAAAGTGTTGCAGGGATCATGACGTTTGTGGAGTAATGCCTTCAAGTGAACTTTCTACAGAGGTGGCAGCAAGACTGGCAAATAAGTGCGGTTTGCCCGGGAATGATATAGAAAATGGCTTTGGCGGGAAGAATAAGTTTGTTATGCGAACTAAAGCCGCACGACTGTCTTCTGTTAAACAACCCCGGTATCAACTATACCAAGACGGGCAGGAAGTTTTATTCCCTGTGGTAGTGAAGTCTGTCGACTCTTGCGGCAAGCGAGGAGTAAGCATTGCTTATAATGAGGAAGACTTAAGACAGGCTGTATTACAAGCCGGAGAATACTCTTCTGACGGAGGGGCTCTTGTAGAAGAATATATAAATGGAGGCCAGGAGTATTCTGTTGAATGTCTGTCTTATGGAAAAGGAAAGCATCAGGTTATTCAATATACCCAGAAAGAATCAGCCGGCCCGCCGCATTTTGTAGAGATTGCTCATCATCAGCCGGCAAACCTTTCTGAAGCGATGAAGGCTAGGATTGACAAGGCGGCTTGGGATATCCTTGAGGAACTGGGGCTTACTTGCGGAATGGCTCATCTCGAAATCAAAGTTGTTGATAATGAGATTTATTTTATTGAGGTTGGAGCGCGAGGCGGTGGAGACCATATATCGGACACATTGACTCCCCTCAGTACAGGGTTTGATTATTACAAAGCGGCTATTGAATGTCATTTGGGCAGTTATGAGCCAAAAGCCGTTACTTCACAGTTATATACTGGCATTTATTTTCATAGCAAGCATAATGAGTATTTGAGGCCACTTTTTGACAAGGCCAAAACAGCTGACTGGTGCATAGAAAATACTATTAAGAATGATGAATTCGGAGAGGCAAATGGCAATATCGACGCATCAAATACCGGTTACTTCATTTATTCCTCGGACCATAAAATAGGTTTACCTGATTGTACGGAGTTGCTAAAACCACATATAATCAATGGCGCCCTTGATTCTTATGAATTAATAAAAGATTATTGTCGGAGGATTGATAACTATAATCCGGATACATTTGATTCCTGGTATGATAAGATTATCGGTACCGGTAATGTTATTGTTATAACATATCAGGAGATTTTAGCTTTTCTATTGTTGTATTGCAATCATAAAGATACTTTGGACGGATATATCTGTAATGTCTATGTGTTAGATAATTACAGAGGCTTGGGGCTGTCTGTAGGATTGTTGGATAAGGCTGTTGAAGTTTGTAGACAAAAGGGTTTTAACTCCGTGTCTTTACATGTTGACAAAACGAACACCAGGGCTATCGGCATATATGAGAAGTATGGTTTTATACCTACAGGCTTGTGTAAAACCCAGGGTGATAGAACACAGATAGAAATGAGATTTTTAATCCGGGATTAGCGGATCGAATTTATACTTTACATATAAATATCCAGAAAAAATGAGCAGTGCTATAATAAAAGGACGTATTACCACTTTATCAGAATCATTGCTTGATGCAATGAAGCAGATGGATGCCCAAAAAGTAAAAACCCTTTTTGTGTATTCTGCAAATCATTTTGAGGGTATTCTTACTATAGGAGACATCCAGAGGGCTATAATTAAGAATATTTCGCTGGATGAGCCCGTGGGCGGCATTCTTGACAGGAACAAGATTTACGGCTATGTTAATGAGGATAAAGAGAGTATCCTTGCCAAGATGCGCAGGCTTAGGGCAGAGGTTATGCCTATCCTGGATTCCTGCGGCGAACTGGCTGACGTGTGGTACTGGAATCAGCATTTTGAAGGGGAAGCACCGGACACAAGAGAGAAAATAGACTTGCCGGTTGTTATTATGGCTGGTGGGGAGGGTACTCGTTTGAAGCCAATTACAAACGTTATCCCCAAACCCCTTGTTCCTGTTGGAGACAAGACAATTCTGGAGGTAATTATGGACCAGTTCGAGGGAATTGGCTGCCGCAAGTTCTATATGAGCTTGAACTATAAAGCCGATATAGTGGAATACTATCTGGGACATCTTGAGCATAAGTATGATATAGAGTTCTTTAGGGAGGAAAAGCCGCTTGGAACCATTGGCAGCGTGCGGCTCCTGAAGGGAAAGATAAATACGCCTTTCTTTGTAAGTAATTGTGACAGTATTAACGAGCAGGACTATAGGGACGTGTGGGATTATCACGTTAACAACCACAACGATATGACTATTGTTACGATGGTGAAGAGTTTCAAGATACCTTACGGCGTTATTAAGACCGGTGAAGATGGCTTGCTGACAACACTGCAGGAAAAACCGGAGCAGACCTATCAGGTTAATACTGGAGTATATATCCTAAATCCTGAATGTATAGATGAGATTCCTGCCGGAGAGTTCTTCCATATTACCCAACTTATAGAGAAGGTGAAGGCAAGAGGTGGCCGCGTGGGGTGCTTCCCGGTTAGCGAGAGTTACTGGAGGGATATGGGTGAGTGGCCGGAGTATCTTAAGATGATTAATGTTTTATGAAAGTAGTCTGGATTTGCTCGGTATCTAATCCTAAGTTGCGTTCTCATTTAAAATTGAGAATTCCGTTTTGGTACAGGGTTCTTAGAAAAATACTTGGCAAAAGTAATAAGATACATGCTATAGATTCTTCTATCTGGAATACAAATGCTATTGAGGCGTTTGAGAAAATAGATAGCGTAGAGTTGCACGTTGTCTTTACACACCCCTTGATGAAACGAAGGATTCATCGTTTCCGGGAGGGAAGAATTAATTTTATCGCCGTGAATATGGGCGATACGTCAATTACAGGCGTGATGCGGAAGTTCTTAGGCTCATCTAAAGATGAAAATAAGAGTGTCTGTAAAAGAATTGCCGGAATAGTCAATGATATTAATCCGGATATCGTTCATATAATGGGGGCTGAACTGCCGCAGCTTTCTCCGTCTGTTTTTTATTTGTCGGAGAACATCCCTACAATTGTGCAACTTCAGACAGTCCTTAATGACCCTGTCTCCATAAAATCCTATCCTAATCTGGAGTCGCAGAGGATTTGTGAATATAGGGTTTTGCGGAAGGCAGACTACATAGGTACCGACATAGATGGTTTCATTACATCTGTAAGGCAACATATTTTACCAGAGGCCAGAATAGTTGGTACAGGTCTTATGGTTGCAGAGAAGGAGGATTCTTCCATTACAGGCAAAGAATATGACTTTGTCTATTTTGCCAAGGATGTGGGGAAATCCATAGATCTTGCACTTGAGGCTTTTGCCCTGGCACATAAAAAAAGGCCGGAACTTACTTTGGATGTAATAGGCGGGGTAATGGATGTGGAAAAACCTGTGCTGGAAAGGAGAATGGAGGAACTTGGTATTTCCGAACGTGTAAAATTCGAGGGAAGACTTCGAACTCACGAAGAGGTTATTACTCAGGTTAAAAAGTCTAGATTTGCCCTCCTTCCTCTTAAAATCGATTATGTCTCCAGTACAATACGTGAGGCTATGTTTAATGGTATACCGGTTGTTTCTTCTATTACAGCCGGCACTCCTTTGTTGAATGAAAAGCGGGAATCTGTATTGTTGAGCCAGGTAGGAGACTATGCCGCAATGGCAGAAAATATGATGAGACTGGTAGACGATAACGCCCTTGCTGAACGGCTTAGGTCCAATGGGCTTATTACCGCTAGTGAACTTTTCCCGGCTAATGCCGCCAGGGCTTTGGAATGGGTCAAGGTCTATGAGGCGTGCCTTGATAAGAAGTAGATAGAATGGCTTTTGAGATTAATAGTAAAAGGATAGCGAACAATACTCTGGCGTTGTATATAAGGTTGGGAGTGACGATGGCCATATCGTTCTTTACAACCCGTATTATGCTGCAGCAACTGGGCGTAACAGATTATGGCCTTAACAATCTGTTAAGCAGCATTATGTCTATGCTCGCCTTTATAAACAGCTCTATGGGAACGGCTGTCCAGAGGTTTTTTAGCATAGAGATAGGAAGAAATAACGAAGAAAGGCTTGGCAGGATCTTCGGTGTGGGACTATATCTTCATATTATAGTTGCCATTATTACTTTTATCCTTGCAGAAATCTTTGTCTTTTTCTTCCTGGAGAAGCTAAGCATCCCGCCGGACAGGATGTATGCGGCCAAGGTGGTTTTCCAGGTATCTGTAATCTCGCTTGTGCTAAGTATTGTCAACGTGCCCCACGCCGCCCTTCTTAGGGCCAGGGAAATGTTTTCAAAGACGGCCTTGCTGGATGTCTGCCAGGCTGTCCTCCGTTTGCTGGCCGTATATCTTCTTACCAGAATCAACTATGACAAACTTATAGCGCTATCGTTCTTATTCCTGGTCATTAAAATACTATACGTGGCGGCCATAACTTTATTGGCCCTAAGGTTTAAGGAAAGCCGTCAGATGCCTATATGGGATAAGGACCTGATTAAGCAGATGTTTACGTTTATAGGTATGCTCCTGCTGTCTATCTTGGCCTCGCTGGTTAAGACACAGGGTATCGTGGCGCTAATAAACGTTTTTTTTGGACTGGCAATCAATGCGGCATACGCAATTGCAATGCAGGTGTCAAGCATCGTCAGTACTTTTGCGATGAACTTTAAAACACCTATGGTGCCGCAGATGATGTCTTCTTATGGATCGGGAGATATGTCGGCAATGTTCAGGATTATAAACATTGGGACAAAGATTGCCTTCGTCCTTGTGATGATGATTTCCATACCTATTATGTTCGAGGCCGACTATATTCTAAGGGTTTGGTTGGGAGATCCTCCGGAACATTCCACAATCCTTGTCATACTTGTATTGGTGGCTATCAATATCAATTCCTTCACGTACCTCATTTATCAGGGCGTACACGCTACCGGCAGTATAACAAGGCAGCAACTATTTATGTCGCTGACATATATCCTGAATATATTAGCCGTGTATCTTGTTTTCAAGCTTGGGGCAGACTTTGCGTCGGCGCTTGTCGTCAATATAATAGTTGAAATATTATTGGTAATACAGAGTGTTTATTTTGCTCATAAAACGTACGGATACGATGTTATGCGTTTCCTGCGGGGCATTTTCCTGCCTTGCTTATCGGTAACGGTAATTATCGTGTGCGTGCTGCTGGTAATGATAAACATTTTCCCGTCATCCTTCGTCCGTTTCATTTCTGTGTTCTGTGCTGCAGAAATATTAATTTGTTCATTGGCATTCTACGTTATTTTCAGAAAAGAAGAGAGGAAGTTGATTGTTTCATTTTTGAAGGGTTTGGTACGGAAATAACATAACAATAGGAGATTAACACCTTGATGGATTTTCAGCTGGAATATAATAAAGCCATTGCGAGAAGTAACAGCCTCTCGCCGGGTAAATATTTTCTTGTATTTATGCTCATTGCCGTGAGTGGGAACCCCCTTTTCCCATATCTTACGGAGTGGTCATTCATTTTATTTGCCGCTTTATTAAGTTTTGTTGCCGTAGTTAGCAGAAAGCCGCTTATAAGCCGTTTGTTACTGGTAATTTTTGCTGCGTTCTCTTTCCTTTTCTTGCTTCAGTATTTAGGCCTTGAAAAGGTATCCATTCCGGCAAACGTAAACAGGTTGGCCAAGATATATTGCGGTTTTCTTGTAATGACGATTGTTGGCACACAGTTCCGTGAGACCTTCCTTAGGGTGATGGTTTTCATTTGTGCCGTGTCGCTGGTGGGCTGGGCATATCTTGTTGTTCAGGGCAGTATGCCAGGATTGGAATTCGGCCGCTATACCTCCTTATTCTTTTTTAATCTTACACACGAAATCGAGCCGGAGTATGGTTTTACCATAAGAAACAGTGGTATGTTCTGGGAGCCCGGTGCCTTCCAGGGATATATAAATCTGGCAATATTGTTATACCTGGGAGACTTTAGGAAGTTCTTCAGCGAACATAAAAAATCCTTCCTGATTTTATCTCTGGCCTTGGTTACCACCCAAAGTACTACGGGATACATAGTTTACGCCTTTTTGATGGCCTTCTTCATCTTTACCAGTATAAGGCGTTTTTGGATTAAGGTCTTCGTGCTCTCCTGTGTTGGTGCTGCAGCAGTCTGGGGCTTTACTTCCATAGACTTCCTGATAGATAAATTCAAGGAAGAATATGTGAGGGCTCACGAACTAAGGCCGGGAGACTCTGACTGGTCCAGGTCCGGAGCGGCCATCATCGCCGTAGAAAATCTTAAAAGGCATCCTTACATTGGTAACGGAGACCTGATGGAAAGCCGTTATCTTGGTCTGGGAAACGATATGGATGGTTCCGGAAACGGATTTTTTGGAGAACTGAATGTCATAGGTATTCCGGCAATGCTTGTTTACCTTTTCCTTTTGTTCAGGTACTATCCATACAAGAAAAAATATAAGTTTATATTTGTCTTTACAGTAATTCTGTTGTTGCAAGGCGAGTCGTTCTTGAATTATCCAATTTTCTACGCCTTGTATTTCATTCAGTACCCGCCGCCAGAGGCAGAGATAGATCCCAAAACTATCGGGTACAAGTATTATAAAAAATATCTTAAAATAGCCGGATGAGTAAGATCGCCGTTTTATTGACCGTACACAATAGAAAAGAAAAGACTTTGTCCTGTCTGGCGAATCTCTACGCTCAGGCCATCCCCGATGATATAAAGTTTGATGTTTTCCTTACGGATGATGGTTGTACCGATGGTACCCAGGACGCCGTGAGGGCCGGTTTCCCAAAGGTTAATATAATACAGGGAGACGGCAGCCTTTTTTGGAACAGAGGTATGGTGGCAGCCTGGAAGGAAGCGGCAAAAAAGGATTTCGACTTCTACCTTTGGCTGAATGACGATACTTTCTTATACAGCGACGTTATTTCCCGCCTTGCAGAGTGTTCTAATAGTCACGGCGATAAGGTAATTATAGTTGGTTCTACCTGTGCCTTGAATAACAAGGAGGTAATTACATACGGCGGCTGGGTAAATAACCAGCTTGTAAGCGAAGTGGCTGCCCAGAGCAAGTGCGATACCTTCAATGGCAACATTGTCCTTGTGCCCCGGTGCGTCTACGAGGATTTGGGGACTAACGATCCTTACTTCCGCCACGCCGGCGGGGACACCGACTATGGCTATAGCGCAGGAAAGCACGGGATAGAGATCTGGATTGCTCCCGGCGTAATGGGAGAGTGCGACAGGCACGAGCGGCCCACGGTCTGGATGGACCCTTCCCAGCCGCTGCGTAAGCGCTGGAAGAACTTCTTTTCTCCTCTTGGAAATAATCCTTTCGAGTATTTCTATTTAAGGCGCAAGCATTTTGGGCTTCTGCCCGCCTGCGCCACGTTTGTAAGCAATTTTGTTCATTTTTTCTTCCCTTGGTTCTGGAAGAGTAAATACAATAATAATTCTTAATCTTATATGCAGGAAATCAGAATTGCCGTCATCGGCCTTGGATATGTAGGCCTTCCACTGGCTCGTTTATTTTCTACTAAATATAAAACCGTTGGATTCGACTTAAATGCCTCCAGGGTGCAGGCCCTGATGAGCGGTCATGATTCTACTCTTGAAGTGGACGACGCCCTTCTAAAGGAAGCTATCGACAAGTATGGATTCAGATGTTCTTCCGATATCAATGATATCCGCGACTGTAATTTTTATGTTGTGGCCGTGCCCACCCCGGTAGATGAAAACAATCATCCGGATTTAAAACCGCTTCGCGGCGCAAGCGAGACCGTGGGTAAGGTCATCTCCAAAGGAGATATAGTCGTATATGAAAGTACCGTGTATCCCGGCGTAACGGAAGATGAGTGTCTTCCTGTGGTAGAACGCGTGAGCGGGCTTAAGTTTAACAAGGACTTCTTTGCAGGCTATAGCCCGGAACGTATCAACCCGGGAGATAAAATTCATACCGTAGAAAAAATAATCAAGGTTACCAGCGGAAGTACTCCGGAGGTGGCCGATATTGTTGACAACGTGTATAATTCTGTTCTGGAGAATGGTACTCATAAGGCCCCCAGCATAAAGGTGGCAGAGGCCAGCAAAATCATAGAAAACAGCCAGAGGGATGTGAATATCGCCTTTATGAACGAGCTGGCCAAGATATTCAATGCCATGGGTATAGATACCCAGGATGTAATTGATGCGGCCTCCAGCAAGTGGAATTTTATCAAATTGAGTCCCGGTCTGGTGGGGGGGCATTGCATAGGAGTAGACCCTTACTATCTTATTCAAAAGGCTCAGGTATACGGGGTTATGCCTCGCGTTATGTCCGACTCGCGACGTCTTAACGACGGAATGGGCGCGTACGTGGCCAATCAGACCATAAAATACATGAATAAGAAGGGGGTTGTGGTAAAGGATGCCAAAATTCTTATCCTTGGAATTACATTCAAGGAGAACTGCCCGGATATCCGCAATACAAAGGTTGTGGATGTTTACCAGACGCTAAGGGAATATACCCCCAATATCACAATCTGTGACCCCTGGGCTAATCATACAATTGTAAAGGAGGAGTATGGTCTTGATATTATCAACTCTATTCCGGAGGGCGCCAGGTACGACGCCTGTATCCTTGCAGTGGCTCATAATGAGTTCCGGGACATCAATCCCAGAAAGATAGTAAAGGAAGGCGGGGTAGTGTTCGACGTCAAGGGCATCTGGCCAAGAGATTTAATTGACGCAAGACTGTAAGCTGCTTGTAATGAAAATAGTACATATCTGCATATCTGTTCCCTATGTGGACAGTTGGGGGTACCAGGAAAACCTTCTTCCGGCGTATCTTCAGAAGGCGGGAGCCCAGAATTATGTAATAGCCTCTGCAAATAACTTCCCGGTCTATCTAAAAGAAGATGCCAGGGAGGCTATTCTTAAGAAAGGCAGTAGCTACAGTATTGACGGAGTTCAGATAAGAAGAATCCATACAAAGCGTATTTCTACCTCTCTGTATCTGTGCAATGGGTTGAAGGCGGTTTTAAACGACATTAAGCCGGATGCTATCTTCCATCATAACTTTAACTGTACCTCTTTGGTTACTGCAATGAGGTATGCAAAGAAGAATCATATTCCGCTGCTTGTAGATAATCACGCAGATACCATTAATATGACGCGAAACAGGCTGTGGCGGTTGCTCTATTACAAGGTTCTTACAGGAGGCGCCTGTCTGCTTTACGGAAAGCGTATTTTCAAGGCCTACGGTGTAACCCATGCCAGATGCGATTTCATTAAAGATTTCTTTGGCTTGCCTTCAGATAAGATTAACTTCCTGCCCATCGGGGCCGATGTTGATACGGCGGATACCCTTGCTTCAAAGCTAGATCTAAGGGAGAAATACGGGTTTGAGCAAAATAGCTTCGTTGTTGTGTCCGGTGGCAAGATGGGAGTGGACAAGGGCACGGACAATCTAATTGATGCCGTTAAGGAACTCAATGCAGACTATCCCCACTTAAGGCTGGTTTTGTTTGGAGTTATAGAGGATGATGAAACTGCCTCCAAGGCAGCATCGGACAAAAATACTACGTTGTTCGGGTGGTGCGACCGCCAGAAGACCCTTGAACTTCTTAAAATGGCCGATATCGCCTGCTGGCCCATCCATCACACCACACTGATAGAGGATGCCGTATCTGTGGGGACCCCCTTTATTAACAGAAAGACAGCCACTTCCGAGCACCTTATAGATGGCAATGGATCCTGGCTGCAAACGGGGTCTAAAGAGGAGATAAAAGCGGTTGTGAAGGTCTATTTAGACACAGAAGATATGGCTGCTGTAGAGCAGGCCTGTGAAAAAATGAAAGACAGGATAAGCTATAAAACAATAGCCCGAAGAGTACTGGAAGATATTGCTTTATACTAGGGGACACGTGAAGAATCTATCTATAGAACTGCTTAAATTCATAGCTATTTTTCTAATCCTGAACAGCCATTTTGATGTGTTGTACGGGAATTATAGTATACTTGGCACGGGAGGGACTCTGGGCGATGCCTTTTTCTTCTTTGCGTCCGGGTTTACTATTTTTATCGGGAGGTTCGACAGGTTTGACAACTGGTACAAGAGAAGAATCAAAAGGATATATCCTTCCATAATAGTTTGGGCACTGGTGCTTTCCCTTGCGGGCATTCGGCATTATACCCCCGTTAAAATACTGTTCGGAGGGGGATACTGGTTTGTAAGCTGCATTATGTGCTACTACCTGGTGCTTTATTTTGTGCGCAAATTTGCAGAGCATAAGCCGCTTGTTCCCTTTGTGGCCTGCTGTGCCGTTATCCTGGCCTGGTTCTTTCTGGAAGGCCGGGCCCTTACCAATATCTACAGCCACAATCACTTTAAATGGGCGTTCTTCTTCCTGTTTATGCTGGCCGGAGCCTATGTAGGGAACGGAACCATAAAGGTGCAGCCCAAGCCCTGGCGGGATTTAATTATTCTGCTATTGTCTCTGGTGCTATATTATGGCTATCAGAAGCTTGCGGACGTTAATCCGGCGCTTAGGCCGGGCCAGACTGTTACATTAATCCCTCTCATGGGAATAGTGATAAGCGCGTATAACCTTTGTTGCTCCGGCGCAATGGTAAGGTTTGTTCACTCCAGGGCAGGGGCTGTTGTAAGATTTATAGCAGGGCTTTGCCTGGAAGCATACATTGTACAATATGTCATTATAGATATTATTTCTTGTAAATTGCCCAATCAATTTCCTTTGAATATTATTGCGGCTGTAGTTCTGACAATTGTATTCGCTTATATTTTACGCTGTCTAAGCAGGCTTTTCTTGCAGATTTTTGATAAAGAGCCCTTTGACTGGGCTGCCATTTTTAAATAGATTCAGAATTAAATGCATACATACTTTAACATAAACTACGAGTTTGACAGGGGGGCTGTCCATAAGGCCATTGACGCGGCGCAAAAGGGCTATGTCTGCGTTGCCGACGGTGTGGTGCTTAGCATGGCCCACCGGGATGCAGCGTACCTTAATGTTGTGAACGGGAGCTTGTTTTCCATTTGCGACAGCAGCTGGGTCCCGGTCTATTTAAAGTCTATTTACGGGGTAGAGTACCGGCAGTACTGCGGGGCCGATATCTTTAGGGATATAGTGTCTTCCCGCAAGCACAGGATGATATTCCTAGGCACCAGACGCAGTATTCTGGACGGTCTTAAGACAGAGCTTTCCAAGATGAATCCCGATGTTGAGGATATGCAGTTTGTGGAACTCCCATTTTTGGATGTAGAGGATTTTGATTATGCCGATATTGCCGGTATGATTAAGGCCGATGGCGCCAAAATTATCTGGGTGGCGCTTGGCGCGCCAAAGCAGGAGAGATTCATGAATCTTCTGCTGCCCCACCTTGCCGGCGGGGTGATGATTGGGGTAGGGGCGGCCTTTAAGTTTTTTAGCGGTAAAGACGAGAGCCGCTGCCCGGCGTGGATGCAGAAGTGCCATATGGAATTTATATACAGAATATTCCAGAGCCCTGGCAAGCAGTTAAGGCGTTGCTTCTGGATTGTGCGTACCCTTCCCGCCATGTATTTTTCTGAAAGAAAAAAAGCAAGAAGACTTGAAAAGGAAGTTTCTTAGAAGCAGTAATTCACTGGCGTTTATTTCGCTGGTTAAGGCTGGGCTTTGGAAAAAGGAAGCCCGGCTGTCTTGTTATGCCCCTTTTGACTTTGTGGCGGTGTTCAATATGGCCAAGGAACAAACTGTGCTTGGGCTTTTGATGGAAGGAATAGACTTCTGGAAGAAACAGGACGATTATAATCCCGACTTGTTGCCTTACCGCCTTCTTCTAAAGTGGATTCCTCTTCTGCATAAGACAGAGCAGAAGAATTTACAAATGAACGCTTTCATAGAAAGGCTGTTCCGCTTCCTGGAAAAAAACCAGATTGATGCCGTGCTAATGAAAGGGCAGGGAATTGCTCAGTGCTATGATAACCCTTTATGGCGCACCTGCGGCGACATAGATTTAATGTTGGATGAAGATAATTACCGAAAGGCAAAACTCTCTTTAGCTCCTATGATAACTTCTGTCGTAGAAGAATCCTCTTATCTTCTGCATTATGGGATGTCGTTAAAGGGTGGTTTTATAGTAGAGCTTCACGGTACTATGCGCACCCGTTTATCCAGGAAGATAGATGGTTTTGTAGATAAAATACAGACGGAAACGCTTGGCAGCCATAAGGTTAGGATTTGGCAGAACGGCCAGACAGGTATTCCGCTACCGTCCCCGGACGAGGATGTTCTGTTCTGTTTCACTCATATTCTGCATCATCTTTTCATAGAGGGTGTGGGACTTCGCCAGATTTGCGACTGGTGTCGGTTACTTTGGACTTACCGCCACGATCTAGATGTTTCTTTGCTTGAGAGCCGTCTGAGGCAGATGAAAATTCTTTCTGAGTGGAAGGCTTTTGCCGCACTTGCCGTCGATTGGCTTGGTATGGAGGAAACCGCAGTACCTTTGTACGATGGCTCAAGGAAATGGGGGAAAAAAGCGTCAAGGCTGTTATCCTTGATTTTTGAGACAGGGAATATGGGCCGCAAGCGTGATACCGGGGAGGGCAGAGGCTTTATCGGAAGATTAATAAGACTGCGACTGCGCACGTGGGATTGCATACGGTTCATCCCCATTTTTCCAATAGATGCTATCCGGCTTTGGATCGGTATGGTAGCTACCGCCAAAAAACATTAAGGCGCTTTTACCTGGAGTATTTCCTGGGGAATCTTAGCAGTATGCTAAGGATAGCTATGGCGCCCAGGATGTATGGGTAGTATAGGTAGCCCATAAGGGATGCGGTGGATATGCCGGCAAGGCCGCTTGCCATGAGGATTTGGGCACCGTAGGGGATGATTCCCTGCACAAAGCAGGAGAAGGTGTCCAGCAGGCTGGCGGTTTTACGCTTGTCCAGACCATAGCGGTCAGAAATATTTTTAGCAATATCGCCCGTTGTTATAATGGCGATGGTGTTATTCGCGGTGCAGAGGTTTGCCAGGGATACAATTCCCGCAATGGCGGCCTCTGCGCCGCGTTTTCCTTTTATGCGGCGGCTAAGCCCGTCTGTAATGTAGGCAAAACCACCGTTGTGCCGGATTAGCTCCATCATTCCGCCGGCAAGAAGGGTTACTATGATTAGTTCTGCCATAGAGCCCGTTCCCGTACCTATCGCCCCCAACCAGCCAATCCAGTCAAAACAGCCGTAGGCCCAGCCAAGAATGCCGTTGAGTATAATCCCTGCGGCCAGTACAACCATAACGTGTACTCCCCAGAGTGCCATGATGATTACAAGGAGATAGGGTACAAGTTTTACAAAATCCACGGCCTGGGCCTGTGGCATTGCCTCTACTGCAAGGCCCTGCACAAAGTAAAGGGCCGTGGCAATTATGGCTGCAGGGGCTGCTATGAAAATATTGGCCCGGAATTTATCCTTCATGGAGCAGCCTTGGGTGCGGGTGGCGGCAATGGTGGTATCTGATATAAAGGACAGGTTGTCCCCAAAAAAGGCACCGCCCACTATGAGGGCGGTGTAGAAGGGTACGTTGCCCCCGGTCTCCGTGGCTATGCCCACGGCTATGGGGGTAAGGGCTATTATTGTACCCACGCTGGTACCTATCGACACGGATATGAAACAGGCGGCCAGGAACAGGCCGGCGTAGAGGAATCGGCCGGGGAGAAGACTCAGCGTCAGGTTTACGGTTGCGTCTATGGCGCCTATTGCCTTTGCCGTGTAGGCGAAGGCTCCGGCAAGGACGAATATCCACACCATCAGCATTACATTGGGATGACCGGCCCCACGGGAAAATATGTTTATGCGGCCCTGAAGGCCACCATCGGCCTTTGTAATTATTAGGGCGTAGGCCGATGCAATAATGAATCCGGCGGTGATTGGTACTTTATAGAAGTCTTTGGCTATGAGGGAGGATACAAGATATACGGCCAAAAAGACCAGCAGCGGGCTTATTGCCAGAGGGCCCTGCCAAAAGTGGCGTGGCGTGCCGTATGTTGGAGCTATTGTTTTATTTGTATTGTCTGTCATAACCAATCTTTAGTAAGTTTCTTTTTAGCAAAGAGATGCAAAGATAAAGTTTTTTTGTTCATTTTAAAGAATTCATTTTCTGTAATTCTTTCCTGAAAAAACAATCGGGTGGTTCCATGCCGACCTAAAACTTCCACCCCCCCCCCCTTTAAGACTAAACTATCAATAAAAAAGGACCGTCAGAAATGACGGCCTTTTTTTAAACTTTGTCCGATAGGCAAGCCTCTCGTCTCCGTATTATTCTTTATTTGGAATATCAAATCTATTCTTTTATGTCAAGCTTCATTTCTCCGGATTTCTCCTTGCCGGGAAGAAAGGCGTTAAGAAGAATGCCTGCCAGGGCTGCAACTGCAAGGCCTGACAGAGAAATTGTGGCTTTTCCTAAGCTTATTACTATGCCGCCGGGGCCGTAACTTATTCCAACTGCCAGTACAAGTATCATAGACAGTATTATAAGGTTGCGGCTCTCTCCAAGGTTTATCTTGCTCTCTATAAGGTTACGCACACCCACGGAAGCTATCATACCGTAAAGAACCAATGATACTCCGCCTATGGTTGCTCCGGGCATCGCTGCCACTATGGCTGCAAACTTGGGAGAGAAGGAGAAGAGAATGGCCAGTACTGCGGCTATACGTATTACCTTGGGGTCGAATACCCTTGTTATATTAAGTACTCCGGTGTTTTCTCCGTATGTGGTGTTGGCGGGTGCGCCAAAGAGGGAGGCTATTGCTGTTGCCAATCCGTCTCCGGAGAGCGTGCGGTGAAGGCCGGGTTCCTCAAGGTAGTTGATTCTGGTTGTGCTGGAGATTGCGCACATATCGCCAATGTGCTCTATCATTGTTGCCAGCGATATTGGTAGTATGCAGATTATTGCGGTAAGCACTAGGCCCCAGTTGGGGTTCTTGAGCACTGCAAAGGCGGTGTCTTGCATCTGGAAGGGGAGTCCTATCCAGGCAGCATCGGCCACCTTGGAAAAATCTGCCTCTCCGGCAAGTCCTGCAACGGTATAGGATACTACAACTCCAAGGAGAATAGGGACGATTTTTATCATTCCTTTGCCCCATATGTTGGCTATCACTATGGTTACAAGGGCTAATAGTGCTATCCACCAATTGGTGTGGCAATTATTGATAGCAGAGCCGGACAGGGTAAGACCGATTGCTATGATGATGGGGCCGGTTACGATAGGCGGGAAGAACCGCATTACTTTCTTTACCCCGAAGGCCTTGAAGAGACCGGCAAGGACAAAGTACATCAAACCGGCAAAAAAAACACCTATGCAAGCATAGGGGAGTGAGGCGGCCTGGTCCAGGCCTTGGGCGGCGCCCATTGAAACTACGGCTGCATATCCACCGATAAAAGCAAACGATGAGCCGAGGAAAGCTGGTACTTTTAGTTTAGTGATAAAGTGGAAAAGAAGAGTTCCGATTCCTGCGAAAAGCAGTGTCGCACTTACAGACAAGCCTGTGAGGGCTGGGACAAGTACTGTGGCTCCGAACATTGCAAACATGTGTTGGAAACCGAGGAGCATCATTCTAGGCCTGCCTAGAACCCGTGCATCGTAGATTGCTTGGTCTTGGTTGAGTTTGCCCATTTTTAGAGCACAAATATACAAATATTTTGGAAAACCAAAAGCCGGAAACAAAAATTTTATTCAAGATATTGTTTCCGTTCTTTACGGGAAATCCATTCGCCGTCGCCCTTACCCTTCTTTCTGTGCTCCTCCATAATATTGTGTATCAATTCCTTGGAGAATTGCTCCGGAAGCAGGTAGGACTTGTCGAACTCTATTAATTCTTTTGCGGTTGTTATGTATGCCTTTGGATTGTTGTCGTCTTCTCCGTTTATTGAGAAGCGGAATCTTGTAAAGTCTCCGGGATAAATGTGCTTTGGCTGCAGACCGGAAATGCTCATTTTTTCTCCTGTATCGTAGAAGTACAGACCGGAATTAATACGTATTATTGCATAGGTGGTAGAGTCTATGCTGTTATCTACCGGAATAATGCCGGAATGGCCCATCTCCAGGTCTTCTGCCAGGGGCGCCCATTCTCCCGTCTTATTCTTCTTATATATATAATAGGAGCGGCTGCCTTTCTTGCCGTCTTTCTTGCAGGCGACGAATAGGGATGCGTCGTTTTTAAGGCGATGGGCATATACCATAAACTGATTGTCACCCGCGTCTATGGAGGCGGGCTGATAGGCGGACTTGACTACAGCGGTTGTTACCTTGCCGTTTTCTTCTGATTTTATGATGTCCCAGTAAGGCAATACTCCTTTCTTTGTAACTGCAAACAGCCTGTGTGTGCCTTTATCATCTATAGGGCCGCTGGAAATGGCCAGCACTACAAAGCTGTCGCCGGGTTTTCCAATCTCGTCAATTCCAACGCGGAATATCTCTTTTTCTTCCTTAAGATTGTACACTACTACGTAGTTCTGCTCTTTTTCTTCTGGTGTTACATATACGAAATAGTTAAGACCATAGTCCATTGAGCAGTCAATAAAACAAATGTCCGCAAGGTTTTTGTCCGTGCTCTTCTTCTCCGACTTCCATAGCACTCCATTGTCGGTGACACAAAGGAATTTTGTACTGTCGGCAGGGTCCTGAAGTACTGCCTCTATATTCCCTTTGGATAATTTTTTTGTAAGGAATCTTTTGGTACGACGGCCATTTTTAATATTTACAACCTCAAATTTGTTGCTATCTGCAGATGCTGAGACTTCAGAGAGAACGGCGTTGCCGTTTCCTGTAAGGTAGAAGTTGTTTATCTGGTCTGTCTCTTTTACAGTGTAAACAACTCGTTTTTTGCCCACAGCCCTAAGGACGTTGTCGTAGGCCAGGTAAAACCGGTCTCCGCCATCGCAGAATGCGTAGTATTCGTTAAAGCCAAAGCGGGGTATGCTGTATTTGTTGGTCTGTTCGTACTTTCCGTTTGTATAGTTGTATTGGAAGAGGTATCGATGGCTTCCCAGCCATATCGTATAGGCGTTTTCTGTGCTGTCGAACCTCCAGTAGTGAATGTCTACGTCTTTAGGAATGGAAACGCTCTTGCCGTCTATACTAAGGGAGAGAAGGCGTTGGTTGTCGCTCCAGATAGATGCAGCGCCCCTCAGTTTCATTTCTGCATTCTTGAGATATTTCTTATAGGAGGAGTCCTGCCCGGAATTAATCTTTGCCTGCAGAAGCTCAAAGGTTTTAAGGCTCCAGGTTTTGATGCTGTCTGTAGAAACGGTAATCAGAGTGTCGCCGTTTTTCTCTATGTGAATTATTCTGGAGGAATGTTTGCCTATTACAAAGTCGGAAGAGATGCTTGCCAGAAGCAGTCTGTGAGCTTTTAGAGAATCTCCCTTACTGTAAGAAATGAACATTCTGGCTGCAAGGTTTACGTTGCCGGCCTCGCTGTCAGAAGTAAGAAGCGGGGCTACGTATTGGTTAACCAGTTTGCTTTCCAGAGAATCTACGTGCTGTTTGTAAGTTTCTAACGCAATTCCTACGGCGCTAAGAATAAGGACAAAGAATAATACCACACCTATTTGTTTCCATTTGCCCTTTTCTTTTTCCAAATTCCTCCTTTCTTCTACAAGCACTTTCTCTGCTTCTGCCTGAGCCTCCAGCTCTTCCTTATCCTTGAGAACGGGCTCGCAGAAAGCATCGTGGAGCAGTTCTATATACTGCTCGTTCTTTGATGTGGGAGTAATCTGCAATATGCGGTGCTCTCCGTTCAGGAGTACATCGCCGTTGGGAACGTTGGATTCGAATGCTTTCTGGGATATGGCCCTGCGCCTTCCGGAATCATCCACCAGTTTTTCTACCAGGTATCTGCGTACCTCCGGGCTAAGCAAGGCAACAGCCTCTTTATAGAAGGCTTCTATGGGGTTTTCCTTAAGGAAGTCTTCTACTATTGTTTTTGTAACGGAACCTTCGGGCCGGCTGTGATAAGAGTCCCAAAGGCGGCTGCAGATAAGAGAGAGCTTGCTGGTAGAGATTTCGTCCTTGTTCTTGTCGTGAGTAACTTTGCTAAGTATCACATCGGCTATGGCCGAAAGGTCTTCGTATGCAAACAGTTCTTCGCCGGGTCTTTCTATTACTTCCCTGGCACCATCGACCGATAAGCCGCGAAGCCTGTACCTACCCTGCTTCATCTCAAAGAGATAGCATTTGTCTATACAGTCTTCCATCAAGAATAAATCATCCTCCCTGACAGATACCACGAATCTTACTTTCCCTGTAAACGAAGAGGCGGTGCTGTCGTCCAGAAGGAAGTGAATCTGCTTAAGCAACGTTTCTGCATCCTCCCGGCGGGCCCTGAGTACCTCCTCGAACTGGTCAAGTACTATGACAGGCGTAAGGGGAGTGCCGTCCTTGGATTCCAGCCTGCGGGCGTTGAAGTAGGTCCAGAAATACTCCGGAGAGCCTTCTTCCGGGACATCTGCGTGGGCTTCTGCCTGCAGAACAATCTTGCCTCCTACGGCCTCTACGGCGTCTTCCAGCTTCTTTGTTATACAGGAGGGGAAGGGACTTTCAAATGCATCCATCCACAGGCGCAGGGAAACGGGGAAAAAACCATCGTCCCTTAACAGCGGAAATACTCCAGCGTTAAGCAGGGATGTTTTTCCGGATCCGCTCATACCATACAGGGTGCAGAAGATGTTGTCCTCTATTAGTTCCGTGAGGGTATGGCTTTCTGCCCTGCGGCCATAAAAATTAATTATGTGCTGGCCTAATGCCGGATCTTGGTATGGGGACAGACCGCGCCAGGGGTTTTTATTCATTGGATTCATAACGTTTGCTTATGAGCTGTTGAATTCGTTCACATACTTTTTCCAGTCCGGATTCTTCCAGGTCCATTCCGGAGATATCTCCGTAGAAGGACTCCAGAAGCCGCGAAGTCTCGCGGTCACGCAGGCTTACACCGTCGGTTGCAAGGGGAAGGATTCTGCATTTACCCTGGGCGGCGGCATTTTTGGCCGATGTCCATTCGGTATCAAAATAGTAGTGGCCTATCTGGGGATTTTCCTGTCTTAGCGTATCGGCTCCCACAGCCTTAAGGTCGTTTATTATTTCTTTTGTCAGTATTGGAATAAAGACAGCCGCGTTGTCGATAGCCTTGGGGATGGCTTTGTTATAATTGTCCGCCGGCAGGTCTGCGGCCTCATCGATCCAGGCCTTTATGTCCCTTGAAATCAGTTTGGCAAACAGCCATTGAGCCGCGTCTTTTCCGTCACGGCTGGTGTAAGAAATGAAGACTCCTCTTTGCTCGCGGAAATCTGCAATGAAGTCTCCCTTAAGCGCTTCTGCCATCTTGGCCATAATTTCACGTGCGTCACCGTGGTTGTGCACCTTCATCCGTTTAAGGAAATCGCGCAGCTTGGTGTCCGATTTGTCTGATAAATCAGGTATAAAAGCAACTTCTCCGTTGTGGAACAGATTAAAGTCGTGAATTATTACGTAGAGGAAAAAGCGGAAGAACCAGTCGTCGAATTTGCATCCCAGGGCCAGGATTTTCTTCCCTTGAATGCATTTTAAAGCCGGATGCTTCTGTGACTGCATGTACATCCAGCGCTCTATTACCTTTATTGCCTCTTTGTCTGAGTTAACGTAGGGCTTGGGTACGCTTCCTTTATCTGTAACAGCCTTTCCAAACACATAGAACAGTGTGGGCTGATAGTGCGGTTTGCGGCCTCCCTGTCTGGACAGCGCGTCTCCAAACTCGTCCATCGAGCGTTTGTCCCAAATGTTCACCACCCTTAGGCTGTCTCCCCAGATTTCTCTCATCAGGGCTTCCAGATAGCCGTCAACGGTTGTGGTGAGAACCATCCTGAAGCGTTTTGTCCTAAGCAGGCTCTTGAGCGAGGCCTCCATATCTTCTGTGTCATACACGAAGTTACGGGTATTCAGAATGCTTTTTATAGGGTCTTCCTTGAAGGGGTCTATATCTGTGTTATTTGCAGTTATGTCCGTGAAAGAAGAGTAATCTTTGCCCGAGGATGCGTTCACTATGGACAGCAGATATTTGTTGATGTCCCCATCCGGTGCGTCCGGAGTCTTTTTAAGAATTACTTCGGGGCCTATAATGAGTACGTAGTTGTCAGAGAATACGTCTAGTTCGAAGCCTTCCCTAAAGGATTTATTGAACTCCGCCCTTGGCTGTCTTGCGTAAGGAATTCCGGCACTGTCGGCCAACCATCAAATCCTCCTTACGACCATGTTATTCTCCTGGGGTTCGATGGTTTGGCTGGGGCTGCCATAGATACCGTGGCTTTTGCCCTGCCGGATTCGCTTATGCCTAATCTTAGGGAGATGATTGCCCTGGGGGCCTGGACTACCCACAAGCGTTCCGTACTTCCTACGTCCAGTGCCGTCAATTGGGCCACGATGTTCATGGGGGCCGGGCCGGAGGTGCACGGGTACATTGAATGGGATTCCAAGGCTCCACATTTTACTTCTGCCGCCCAGGGGCAGTTTCCTACGGTGTTTACTGCGCTTAAGCAGGCCTGCCCGGATGCAGTTACGGCCGCTACATGGCAGTGGGACGGAATTAAATATGTGGTTGATACAGCATCGGTAGATGTTTTTCGGGGTTTCCGGGGCGATGTGGACGGTATTTTAGAGGAGGCTCATTTTGTGGCGGATTATATTATGGAGAATAAGCCTCGTCTGGGAGTGTTTACCTGGGATTATCCGGATCATACCGGGCATACCCTTGGGTGGTATACCCCGGATTATTATAATATTTTACACGAGCTGGATAGGGCGATAGGTACCGTTAAGGATGCCGTGGCCCAGGCCGGGATTGCTAACCGCACACTTATTATCATATCCAGCGACCACGGCGGGCACAAGACCTGGCACGGGAATCCTGTGGATTCTGATTTGTTTGCTCCTCTGGTGATATACGGGCGCGGGGTAAAACAGGGCTACGAGATTCCTGTTTGCTATCAGTACGATGTGGCTTCTACCGTTTTGTATGCTCTGGGCTTGGAGCAGCCGGCCCTGTGGCGCGGTGTGCCTATTGAATCTGCATTTGAAACTTTCTTTTTATGTAAAAATAATTAATCTAGGGAATTCTTTGGTATGCCAGCCTCTCGTCTCCGTTTAGCAGGTGGATGATGCCGCAGTAGGAGAAGCCGTGTTTTTGCAGGTTGTGCTGCATTATCTTATTGTCGCGGTGCGTATCTATCCTTAAGTTTTTGTCTCTCTGAAGGCAGAACTCCATCATGCTGGCAAAGATGCCGTGAGCGTGGGGGAAACTGGCTATTCGGTGTATTACGTGGTAGGAGGAGCGGTTGTCTATCCAGGCTCCGTCGTAGATTATGCTGTAGGTGGGGTCCGGTGATGGTATGAATGCAAAGTAGCCCACTGTGGTTTGGCTGTCCGCTATTACATAACCAAAGCCGCCGGCGATATCTTTTTCTATCATCTCTCTTGTAGGATAGCCGTCCGGCCATTGGCTGGGGTTTCCGCTGGAGCGCATAATGCAGCGTGCGGCATCTAATACCGCCATAATGACCTCTATGTCTTCCTCCCTGGCGGCCCTTATAATTCTGTTCTTTTCTAAGTGCATATGCTGTAAGTTTTTGCGAATATACAAATAAAAAAAAGAAGGCAACTCACTTATGAGTCACCTCCTGTTTTTCTAAATTATTGATTTTCAATCAGAAATCGAATTAATATTCCTCCTCGTTCCAGAAGAAGTCTTCTTTGGTGGGATAGTCCGGCCAAATGTCTTCTATGCTCTCATAGACCTCGTTTTCCTCATCAAGTTCCTGAAGGTTCTCTATTACTTCTTCGGGAGCGCCGGATCTGGTTGCATAATCAATCAGTTCCTCTTTAGTTGCCGGCCACGGTGCATCATCCAAGCTACCGGCGAGTTCAAGTGTCCAATACATAAATATCTCTTTAAATTTTAATAGGGCGCAAAGATAGATAAATTTTCTAAAAAAATACCTATTTTTGCAGGCGTTGTAATCAAGCATTTTACTACAACTCCCATACCAAGCCCTATAATGGCTGCAAATAAATAATAATCATTAATTTAGGATGGCTTACAATAGAGAAGATTCTTACGATAAGGAAGTAACCGCAAAGATAGCGTCTCACATCAAGGAGATACTTACCCTTCTGGGAGAAGACGCCTCCCGCGAGGGTCTGCTAAAGACCCCGGAGCGCGTAGCAAAATCCCTCCAATTCCTTACCAAGGGATACGGGGAGGACGGCACGGAGATAATAAAATCTGCCCTCTTTGACGAGCAGTATCAGCAGATGGTTCTGGTTAAAGATATAGAACTCTTCTCTACCTGCGAGCACCATATGCTCCCCTTCATAGGAAAAGCCCACGTAGCCTACATTCCCAACGGCAAAATAACCGGCCTAAGCAAGATAGCCCGCGTAGTAGAAACCTACGCCCGCAGGCTCCAGGTTCAGGAAAGGCTTACAATAGAAATTAGGGATGCCATTCAGGAGGCCCTTCATCCCCTTGGAGTGGCGGTAGTAATAGAGGCCATGCATACCTGTATGATGGTTCGTGGAGTAGAAAAGAGCAACGCTGTTACAACCACGTCGGCCTTCTCCGGAGCCTTCCTAAAGTCCCTAAGGACCAGAAGCGAATTCCTTAAGCTCATCGGGAAATAATCACACCCCCATATGAAAGAGAATAACCACATAGTAATAATGGCCGGCGGCATAGGGAGCCGCCTCTGGCCCATAAGCACACCGGACTATCCAAAGCAATTCATAGATGTGCTTGGCACCGGAAAATCCCTGATTCAAATGACGGTAGAGCGCTTTTTGCCCGTGGCTTCGCCAGAGAATTTCTGGGTGGTTACAGGGGCAAGGTATGTTCCCGTGGTGATGGAGCAGCTGCCCGGCATCCCCGCAGACCACATTCTTGCAGAGCCTGAGGGCCGCAACACAGCCCCCTGCATTGCCTACGCCTGCCGCAAGATAGCCAAGGTAGCCCCCAAGGCCAACGTTGTGGTTACCCCTTCAGACGCGCTTATTAAAGACACCGTCACCTTCTCTGCCGCCATAAAGGAAGCCTTGGGCGCGGTAGACGGAACCGGGAAAATAGTAACCATCGGCATAAAACCCACAAGACCGGAAACTGGATATGGTTATATCTGTGCAGAGGCCCTGAGCGAAGGCCGGGTGGTAAAGGTATCGGAGTTTAAGGAGAAACCGGACCTGGAGACCGCAAAGGCTTATCTTAAGGCCGGGAACTTCCTCTGGAACGCCGGCATCTTTATCTGGAACGTAGCAACCATCAACGCACAGCTCCAAAAATACGCCCCGCAAATCTGCGGTGTAATGGACTTAATTGAACCTCACCTATTTACGCAAAATGAGAACGAGGCTCTAAAGGAGCACTTCTGCAAGTGCGACAAAATCTCTATTGACTACGCAGTAATGGAAAAATCCCCGGATATCTATGTGGTGGCCTGCAACCCTGGTTGGAGCGACCTTGGAACCTGGGTGGCCGTCAAGGAGCATATTTTGGCCGATGCTGACGGAAACTGTGTTGTGGGCGATGCCCGCCTCTTTGGCTGCAGCGGCTGCATAGTCCACGTGCCGGCAGGGCAGCAGATAGTGCTCCAAGGCCTTAAGGATAGCATTGTTTCCCTTAAGGACGGCAAACTCCTGGTTTGTAAACTCTCAGAAGACCAGGCTATTAAACAGATGACAGCCTTTTAGCGGAGAGCTCCGTCTGGATTTCCTTCATCTTAGCCGTAGTAAGCGGGTAGAGAGAAAGGAAGCCTATGGATATCAAAGCACCCACTGCGGGAATCCAGCTCATAACAGCCTTGATGGCGCCCAGAGTCTCGGGGGCCTGAACGGCAAGGTCTTTATTGTATCCGAATGCACCTATTATCGTAAGGAGTAGCCAGGCGCCAATTGCGCCGCCAAACTTCTGCGCCATGGATGATGAAGAGAAGATAAGACCTGTAGAGGCAGAATTATTCTTAAGCTCTGAATAATCTGCAACATCGGCAAACATACTCCAGGTAAGAGGGGCGGATACTCCTATTGCAAGGCTAACAAGTATCTGAAGGGCAACCAGCAGAAGCAGGCCTGCGGCAGTATCGACCGGAATAAACCATATCAGCGTGCTGAATACGATTACTGCCGCCATCGCTCCTACAAAGGTATTGCGCTTGCCATACTTCACAGAGAACGGTACTGCCAGCACTACTCCCATCATTTGGCCAATCTCGCCAATGATAAGGTAGATTGCGCAGGTGAGCCAGATGTTTGCCTCAAGGATATTGGCAAAGTAGTAGGCTGCAGCGCCTCCGCGGATAGAGCCGCAGAGTAGCTGGCCTATTGCGGCACCAAGCAGAAGCCACCAGGGGCCGTTGTGAAGCAGGGCGCTAAGGTCTTTACGGATTGATTGTTTCTCTCCCTTGGGCTTCTCTACCTTAACGTGCTCGCGCGTAAGCAGGAAGGAGCAGATGAACAGTATGGCGCAGATAATTGCCACAATGCCAACTACAAGCGTCCACTGCATAGGGGCGGCATCACCCACACCCTTGGCCAGGACGGCATTGCCGGCATCGTCCAGTTTGGGGACACCATCCACCAAAACCGGCTGACCGATTACCATTTTTTCAAAGAGCAGGAAGATTCCCATTGCCACAAAGCTTCCCACGTAGGCAAAAAACATCCTGAACGATGAGAATACGCTCTTTTCCTTGGAGTCATCGGTTACAACTCCCAGCATTGCGCCATAAGGTACGTTGATGGCAGTGTACACGGTCATCATCAGGATATACATTACATAGGCGTAGATGTGTTTGGTGGAATAGCCGGCGTCTGGCACAAAGAACGAGAAAGTACCAATCAGGGCAAAAGGAATGGCAATCCAGAGCAGATAGGGGCGATATTTTCCCCATTTTGTATTTGTCCTGTCCGCGATGATACCCATCAGAGGGTCCGATACTGCATCGTACAGCTTTGTGATCAGCAGCAGGGTGGCAGCGTGGGCGGTGCTTAGACCGAATACGTCAGAGTAGAAAATGGGGAGATAGTAGGAGAAAATTTTCCAGAACATAGAGGATGCG
Organism: uncultured Bacteroidia bacterium; assembly: GCA_902774045.1. Lineage (GTDB taxonomy): Bacteria > Bacteroidota > Bacteroidia > Bacteroidales > UBA932 > Cryptobacteroides. The sequence continues at coordinate 539 of CACYGW010000019.1, read as the reverse complement.
AAGTCCCCGAAACCATAACCTATCTTCTCTGATATTTTTGCTCTTGCCATAGTAATTATTTTAGTTTTAGTCCGATAGTTCAGTTTTATTCCCAAAATTAACTCCAATAATTTTTAAATCAAAGTAAATGGCGCAGGTGGGTAAAATTTTTTAAAAAATATTTGGAAGTTTGCGCAAGACTCTATACCTTTGCAATCCCGATTTTGAACCGGGGATGGAAAGACTCGTTAGCTCAGTCGGTAGAGCATCACACTTTTAATGTGGGGGTCTCGGGTTCGAGCCCCGAACGGGTCACAAGACATACTGCTTCCTTAGCTCAGTTGGTAGAGCACGACACTCTTAATGTTGGGGTCCAGGGTTCGAGCCCCTGAGGGAGCACAAGAAAGGGATTCTTCGGAATCCCTTTTCTGTTATATAATGTTGGGGTCCAGAATATAATTGATATAATTGCCATTTTCGGTTGGTGAAACACTATATAATCGTTTGAATTATTTGCATTTATGACTACTTTATTGAAAACGGTTTCAATAAAGTAGCGA
>CACYGW010000018.1 GCA_902774045.1 uncultured Bacteroidia bacterium | reverse complement strand
CGCTACTTTATTGAAACCGTTTTCAATAAAGTAGTCATAAATGCAAATAATTCAAACGATTATATAGTGTTTCACCAACCGAAAATGGCAATTATATCGTCGAGGGTTCGAATGCATTATATAAAAAAACCACTTACTTTCGTAAATGGTTTTTGCGGTGCGGAAGGGACTCGAACCCTCGACCTCCGGCGTGACAGGCCGGCATTCTAACCAGCTGAACTACCGCACCTGGTAGTATGTTTTCCCGTTTTGGGATTGCAAATGTACAACAAATTTGTGGTTTTGCAAATTTTTTTGTTCTTTATTTTAAAAAATTCAAAAACAAGCCCCTAATTATTGAGGAAGAATCCCGATGATTCTCTCTGCAAACGAGTTACCCATATCCGGCATGGGATTTTCCTCTTTTGAAGAGGAGTCCTTAGGGCTCCTGGCCTCCGGAATCTGACTTTGCAAAACGGTTATAAGAGAATCTACCCGGTCTATTTTCTTCCTAAGCTGCTCTAGATAAGCATCGCGGGCAAGGAAGGACTCGTCCGTACGCTCATAGGCCATTTCCAGCACAGAATTCATCTGGTCGTTGGTCATTCCTATAACATCCTCTACAAGAATAATCTGCGTACTGTCTATGCCGGCCTTGCGGGCATTCTGGAACAGGGCCTGCCTGCTCTCCGGCGACAGTGGCTCCCCGGCCAGCTGAAGCAGCACTTTTCTGCCGTGGGAAACAAGGTTGTAATTGTAGACGTAGGTCTTTCCTATCAGGCGGTTCTCTGACACAAATCTTCTGGCCGCCGATGTAAAGTTATTCTCCTTTACAAGGTAGTAGGCACTCACTATGCTAGGAAGCAGCAGAATCAGGAAAAAGGCCGTAATTGCCCTTTTGTGCCTGTTGGTAATCCGCATGTCCACATTCTTTACGGGAGGATAGTGCAGGGTCTTAACCCCAATGTATGTGGCGGTTGTAATGAATATCGTGTTTATGACGAAGAGGTACATCGCCCCAAGGAAGAACCTGAAGTTAAGAGTGGCAAGACCGTATCCTGCAGTACACAGAGGCGGCATGAGGGCGGTGGCTATGGCAACGCCGGAGAGCACCGTGCCCCTTGTCTTGCGGCTGTTCTCCAGAATACCGGCCAGACCGCCGAAGAAGGCGATGAACACGTCGTATATCGTAGGGCTGGTACGGGCCTGAAGCTCGGTAGGATCGGCCAGGCTAAGGGGAGTGAGGACAAAGTAGGCAAACGAAACCATCAGACTGATAAAAACCATAATCAACAGGTTTTTGATGGATGCGTTAAGCAGTGTGGCGTCTTTGGTGCCGAAGGCAAGCCCCATTCCTATGATCGGCCCCATTACCGGGGATATTAACATTGCTCCAATTATAACGGCGGTAGAGTTTACGTTAAGCCCCAGCGATGCAATTACTATGGCGCAGGCAAGAATCCAAACGTTCATTCCACGGAACCAGATGCCGCTTTTTATACGGTCCGATGCTTCCTGGAGGTCTATTTCGCTTTTTGAACTGGTGAGTTTCTTGATTTTGGTTTTTAGTAAATACGGAATATTCATAGTCGCAGGTTTTTCCAATGACAAAGATAGATAAAAACTTGATTTTTACGTAAGGGGGCAAAAATCGAATATTTTGTGTACATTTGTAAAGATATGAACATCTGTAAAGATTAGAGGAAGAAAAGTAAGTATGCCGGCAGAAGGGAATATAGTGATTAAAGGAGCCAATGTGAACAACCTCAAGGACATCTCTCTGGAGATTCCAAGAGGCAAACTGGTGGTTATCACGGGTATATCCGGCAGCGGCAAATCCTCCCTGGCCTTCGATACACTTTTTGCAGAAGGGCAGCGCCGCTTTGCAGAAAGCCTTTCTTCCTATGCCCGCCAGTTCCTTGGCAGGATGAACAAGCCTGATGTGGAACTTATCGAGGGAGTGCCTCCGGCAATTGCCATAGAGCAAAAGGTAAATGTAAAGAACCCCCGTTCTACCGTGGGTACGACTACAGAGATTTACGACTACCTAAGGCTGATATTTGCAAGGATAGGAAGGACCATCTCTCCGGTAAGCGGCCGCGAGGTAAAGGCGCACTCGGCGGCGGATGTGCTCTCCTACATCAGGTCCCGTCCCGGCCAGACCCTATATCTACTGGCAGACCTGGGGTGGGCAGACAGGGAAGACAGGATAGAACTTTTGCTCTCCCTCAAGGAACAGGGTTACAGCCGTCTTTGGGCCGATGGTGACTCTGCCCCTTCCCGGGGCCCGGTCAGGATAGACGAGGTCCTGGCGGCATCGGAAACAATCGGCCTTCCCCCTGAGGCCTGGCTTCTTGTAGACAGGGTAACCATCGGCCCGGAAAATATAGATGACAATGACCTTCAAACCAGGTTGTACTCGTCTATAAATACCTGTTTTTCAATGGGCAGGGGAGTCTTGTTCGTTGCCGATGGTTCCACAAGGGAAAGATTTTCTACCGCCTTTGAACTTGACGGCCTTAAATTCAAGGTGGCGGACGAGTATATGTTCAGCTTCAACAGTCCTCTGGGCGCCTGCCCTGTCTGCGGAGGCCTTGGAAAAATAATCGGGGTCAGCGAGGATCTGGTGGTGCCGGACAAGACCAAGACCATTTACGACGGGGCCATCGCCTGCTGGAAGGGAGAGAAGATGGGCTGGTTCAAGGATCATCTTGTAAAAGTGGCGTCGCGTTACGATATCCCGGTGTTTACACCCTACTGCCAGCTTACCGCCAAACAGAAAGACGTTATCTGGAACGGGCACAGCGTAGAAGGGGACGATAATTCCATAGTGGGCATAAGGGAGTTCTTTGACTGGGTGGAATCTAACAGGTATAAGATTCAGTACAAGTATATGCTGAGCCGCTTCAGCGGCAGAACAACCTGCAACGCCTGCGGAGGCACAAGGCTGCGCCCCGATGCTTCCTACGTTAAGGTGGGAGGCCGGACAATAAGCGAGCTGCTTTCCATGGACGTGGCCTCGCTCATAGAGTTCTTAGGGACTCTGAAACTATCGGCCACGGAAAAAACAATAGTGGGGAAGGCTGTGGAGGAGGTTACCACAAGGTTGCAATATATTGCCGATGTGGGCCTTGACTACCTTACCCTGGACAGGGCCTCCAATTCTTTGTCGGGAGGCGAAACCCAGAGGGTTAATCTTGTTACCGCGTTGGGGAGTTCGCTGGTGGGCTCTATGTACATCCTGGATGAGCCTTCGATAGGCCTTCACCCCCGGGATACAGAAAGGCTTATTTCCGTGCTGAGGCACCTTAGGGACATTGGAAATACCGTTATCGTGGTAGAGCACGACGAGGAGATAATGCGCGCGGCAGATTTGCTTATAGATATGGGGCCTCTTGCCGGAACCGGAGGTGGAGAGATTGTATTCAAGGGCAGCCTCGCAGGCAAGATGACAGCCGCTCGGGCGGAAAAGTCCCTCACGGTTAAGTATCTGGAGGGCGTAAAGAAGATTCCGGAGCGTCAGAGCCGCCCCTGGACCTACTCTATAAATGTAGAGGGGGCGATGGAGCATAATCTTAAGGATATAGACGTAAAGTTCCCGCTCGGGGCCCTTACTGTGGTGACTGGCGTGAGCGGCAGCGGCAAGTCCTCCCTGGTTGGGGACATCCTTTATCCCGCCCTGCAGCGTCGCATCAGCGAGACGGGCCCGCTGCCCGGCACCTTCCGCAAACTCTCCGGGAATATAGACCGCATTGCCAGGGTAGAGTACGTAGACCAGGATCCTATCGGCAAGAGTTCCAGGTCCAATGCCGTAACCTATCTTAAGGTGTACGACGATATTCGCAAGCTCTTCTCTGCCCAGCAGTATGCCAAAATTAACGGATACACCCCTTCCTTCTTCTCCTTTAATCAGGACGGCGGGCGCTGCCCCGAGTGCCAGGGCGAGGGTATAATCCGCATCCCGATGCAGTTTATGGCCGATGTTACCATGGTATGTGACGCCTGCGGCGGAAGGCGGTTCAAGCCTGATATTCTGGAGGTCAGATATAAGGGTAAGAATATCGATGATGTCCTTAATATGAGCGTTGGGGAGGCGATAGAGTTCTTTAAGGAGCAGGAGGAGCACGAGGCCCGCATTATTGCCGCCAAACTCAAGCCCCTTGCCGATGTGGGCCTGTCCTATATAAAACTTGGGCAGAGCAGCAGCACTCTTTCCGGGGGCGAGAGCCAGAGAATAAAGCTGGCATCGTTTCTTGGTATGGACGAGTCCGACGCCCGCAAGAAAATACTCTTCCTTTTTGACGAGCCTACTACCGGCCTTCATTTCTTTGATATAGAAAAACTGCTCAAGGCCTTTGATGCGATGCTTCGCAAGGGCCACAGCATAGTTGTGGTAGAGCATAATCCGGAAGTGATTATGCGCAGCGACTGGATTATAGACCTTGGCCCCGAGGCCGGGGAAAATGGTGGCCGGATTGTGTTCCAGGGCACTCCGGAGCAGCTTCTCCGTGAGGGCAAAGGCCACACGGCAGATTATATGAGATTATTAGTTAACCATAAGACCGTATGAAACCGGATATTAAGAAAATAGCGGCCGTTACAATGGTACGCAACGACGATTTTTACCTTAAGAAGTGGGTGGAGTACTATGGCTCCCGCCTTGGAAAGGAGAATCTCTATATTTATTTTGACGGCAAAGACCAGGTTATTGCAGATTTTTGCAAGGGGACTAACGCAGAGCTCGTAGAAAAGATTGGTTCCCAGGTGGTTGAGGCAGAAAAAGGCCGTCTTAGCTTTTTGTCCGGCAAGGCCGCCTGGCTGCTTGGCAGCGGTTACGATCTTGTCATTGGCGTGGATGCAGACGAGTTCATAGTGGTAGATCCCAAACTGGGGATGTCACTGCCGGAGTATCTCAGTTCCCTGAATATAACTTCTTCTGCTTCCGGTCTTGGGGTTGACTTTGGACAGAAGCTGGGGGAGGAAGCGGATATTACAGAGGACAGACCCTTCCTGCAGCAGCGCCATTACGGGCAGTTGGGTACGCGGTACACCAAGCCTTCCATTCTGGCAAAACCGCTCAGGTGGGGGAGTGGCTTCCATAGGATTAAAGGCCATAACTTCCATATTGCCAAGGATTTGTATCTTTTCCACTTTGGCTACTTTGATATGAAGAGGCTCAGAGACCGCTTCCAGGACAAGGACCGCCTGGCCCAGGGCTGGGGCAAGCATATGGAAAAGCGCTCCAGGACAATAAGGCTTGTCACTGACAAAAAGGCCCGTAATTTTGAAAAGTGGACGAAAATCGCCCGCCGCATCCAGACTCTCTGCCGCCCGCCGTACGCTCTTAACAAGCCGGCGATGTTCGAGGCAAAGATTATCGTGCGCATCCCCGAGCGCTTCCAGGATATAGTTTAAAGGATTGACAGTTATGGATTTTGAAATAGATGCTCTTCTTCCCTGGGTGGATGGTGACGATCCTGTACTTAAAGCCAAGAGAAGCCAGTATATGACAGAGGAGGCCAGGAAGAACGACGACGTGGCCGGAGCCACCAGGTATAAAAGCATAGGAGAGATTAAGTACTGCGTTGCTTCGCTGCTCAGGTATGCTCCCTTCCTTAGGAAAATCTTCATTATGACCGATGGGCAGGACCCCGGCCTTACCCCCTTCATAGAGGAACTCTTCCCGGGGCAGAGCAGTAAAATAGAAATTATCGACCATAAAGTAATATTCAAGGGGTACGAGCATGCCCTTCCCGTTTTTAACTCCAATGCCATAGAGGCCGTGTTCTGGAATATCCCGCAGATGAGCGAGCACATCCTATATTTTAACGACGACCTTATGCTTACTGCACCCGTTAAGCCGGAGGATTTCTTTCTTCCCGACGGGCGCGTAATCTGCTACGGCTCGTGGTTCTGGACTCCCTTCGGCAAGTTGGTGCACGCTCTAAAGCCCAGGCACGGCGGCCATAAAATCATTGGGTTCAAAGACCTTATGCTTAATGCCGTTAAACTCACCGGAGGTAGCTGGAGGTTCATAAATCTTGGTCACAGTCCCAAGGCCCTTCTTAAGAGTTGGTTCCAGAACTGGGCTGTGGAGAGGGACGATATGGTTCAGCTTAATATTACTGGGAAATTCCGCGAGCCCTTCCACTTCCAGACTCAGGAGCCTTATTTCCTGGATCTAGCCCGCAAAGGAAAGCTTGTGCTAATCCCGGCAGAAAAGAAATCCCTGTACTTCAAGAAGCGTGATGCAAAGGATTACGTTAAACGTAAGCTGGAGAGCTTCGACCGCTCCGACAAGCCTTTTGCCTGCTTTAATTCCCTGGATTACTGCACGCCGGAAGAGCAGGCAATGATTCTTGCCTGGCTGGAAAAGAGAATCTGCGGCAGGGGTTAATCCTCTTTGAAATAGGCTATGATAGCGTGGGTCTTGCGGTCCTTCAGGGGCGGAAGCTGCATGTAGTCCCCGAACTGGCCGCGCAGGAAGGCATCCCAGTCCTTGACGGCCATGAATTTATGGCCTTCGAATTCTACCTCTGTGTACTCTTCAAAAACGTGGCGGTCGTAAATCTCCCTTGTGCCCATTCCTCCCGAAATGGGGCCGCAGTAAGGCGATTCTATGCCGTTGTACTGGGTTAGATAATCCTCGCAGATGTGGAACCACTGGTCCGGAGTACGTCTGTGAGCCTGTATCTTGGGGATGAGAGGGTCGTGGAAACTGTAGGGGAAGAAAGGCCTCTGGCTAAGGTACATACGGTGCCTTAGGCGGGATACGGTCCTTGCAAACTGGTAGTGCATGGCAGGATCGGCCGGAGCATTGTCAACGGGGAAGATATCTATGTTGATACCTGTCTTAAGGGCGAACCTGCGCTTTTGCTCAAAGCAGACCGATGTGTTGTCCTGCACCTTTGCATAGCAGAGAATGCACTGGGAATCTTCCGTTACGGTGTTGTACAGCGAGGTGAATCTGGCTCCCGACTTGGGGAAGAGTTCAAGGAATCTTTCCATATCCTTACGGGGCATCATTATGTCAAGGTCGTCGTCCCAGGGAATGAAGCCTTTATGACGCACAGCCCCCAGCAGGGTGCCGTAAGTTATTGAATAAGTTATTTTGTTTTCCCGGCAGAACTTGTCTACTTCTATGAGAATATCAAGCAGGGCAAGCTGCAACTCTCTCAGATTCAGATTGGCCATATCATTTAAATTTATGCAAATATAGAAATTTTGCGTAAATTTGAAGGATTATTGCATAATTGGGATGACAGAGCTTAATTTAGAAGGAATTCAGCAGCAGAGTCTGGAAGTGCTTAAAGCCTTTGACGCCTATGCCCGGGAGCACGATATAAAGTACTTTCTTGCCTATGGCACATTGCTTGGAGCAGCAAGGCACAAGGGTTTTATCCCCTGGGACGATGATATCGACGTCCTGGTCCCCAGGCCGGATTACGACCGGCTTTGCCGGGAGTTCAAGGCCGATGGTTACGAGATTATCTACCCCGGAAACACTCCCTCCTGCTACCTGCCCTTCGGCCGGTTGTGTGACACCCGCCGCACCCTTGTAAAGTCTGCAGACCCCTGGATAAAGGGCCGCACGGACTACGGAATCTGGATAGATCTCTTCCCCCTGGATTCGGTTACGGACAATCAGGAAGAGTTTACCGCTCTTTACAGGGATATGCTAAAGTACTATAAAGAGCAGCTTTCTATCCGTCGACGCAAGACCATGATTGATTCTGCCTTTGGCTTTAAGCGCAATTTAAAGACAGTTCTTCACTGGTTCCTGCATCCCGTAAGGCATTTCCAGAATCCCATACCCGTACGGGACAAGGTGCTTAAGGCCATGGCGGACTGCCCGCCGTACGGCAGCACAGGCCACTTGTCAATGCTGCCCTGCCCGGAAAGGGAGTGGGAATGGTTTCCCGCAGAGGACTTTGCCCGTACCGTAATGATAGATTTCTGCGGCCTTAAGTTCCCCGCTCCGGCGGCTTACGACCGGCACCTGCGCCAGGTGTTCGGGGATTATATGCAGCTTCCTCCGGAGGAAGAAAGAACCCCGAGGCAGATGAAGTTTATGAAATTCTATTTGCGAGACTAATAAAAACCCAAAAGAAAACTATGAGCGGTTTTGTAAATAAATTCCTGCGTGAGCTTAAGCCCTATAAACTGGCTTCTCATAAGATATGGGCCGTGAGCCCCCAGAAACGCAGCGAGATTCTTAAGTTGGACTGGAACGAGGCTACTGTGCCCCCTTCTCCCAAGGTGACGGCAAGGCTAAGGGAACTTCTTGACGGCCCGGGATTCTTCAATCTCTATCCCACTACCCACAACGAGTCTTTGCTGGAGGCTATATCCCGCTTTGCAGAATTGCCTTGCAGCAACATTCAGTATTTCGGAAGCTCGGACGTGCTTCACGAGTACATCTGCCGCTCCTTCCTTTGCCCCGGAGACGAGGTGCTTATTCTGGGCCCTTCATACGACAACTTCCGCCTTACCTGCCAGAGCGGAGGCGCCCACGTGAATTTCTTTAATTACGACAAGGACTTTTGCTTCCACGCAGACGCCTTTGAGGCGGAACTTTCCCGTCTTAAGCCGGCTATGGCTTACATCTGCAATCCTAACAACCCCACCGGAAACTTCCATACTCCGCAGTACATACAGCACCTTCTGGAAAAATACCCTTCTACTCTCTTCCTTATAGACGAGGCTTACGGAGAGTTTGCAGGGGAGTCTTCCAAGGACCTTGTAAAGACCCACGCCAATATCCTTATTACACGCACTCTTTCCAAGGCCTTTGCAATGGCCAACTTCCGTTTTGGCTACCTTCTTTCCTGCGAGGATAACATAGCCGCCATAGGAAAGATCCGCAACCCCAAGAACATATCCACCATAAGTCAGGAGGCTGCCATAGCCGCCCTGGACGATGCTGCCTATATGCGTTCCTACGTTGAGCAGGTGCACAAGGCTCAGGATTGGTTCGTATCGGAATGCGAGGCTCTGCGGGAACATTTCCAGGTATTCCCCAGCAGAGGTAATTTCAATCTTCTGCGCTTTGCAGGCCGGGAAGAGAAACTCTCGCTGCTTCAGTACCTTGCACAGCGCAATATCTTTGTAAGGGATACTACACAGGACGAGTCTGTACAGAACTGCTTCAGGGTAACTATCGGCACACCGGAACAAATGAAAAGGGTGCTGGACGAGATTAAATCATACTACGCAAAATAATGGTAAAGACAGCGGTAATAATGGCTGCGGGAAAGGGTACCCGCTTTGGTAAATTTACGGAAACCATTCCCAAGGGCTTCATTCCCTTCAAGGGCAGGGCTATGGTAGAAAGGTCTATAGAGACTCTATTCGCCTGCGGGATAGAAAGGGTCATTATAGGGACCGGTTACCACAAGGAGTTCTACGAGGCCCTTGCCGCCAAGGACCCCAGGATTGTGTGCTGCTTCAGCCCCCGCTACGCAACCACCAACTGTCTTTATACACTGTGGAACTGCCGCGGCCTTGTGGGTGACGACGATATCCTTATGCTGGATGGAGACCTTGTTTACGAGCCCAGGGCCATAACCGAGCTTCTGAACTGCCCCTTTGATTCGGCCATACTCACGGCTCCGCTTACCAAGTTCCAGGATGCCTATTATGTAGAGCAGGACAAGGACTGTCGTTTCATAGCCTGGTCCAAGGACCGTAACGCAATACAGCCCTGCGGAGAGCTCGTGGGCATACACAAGCTTAGCAATGCTTTCTACAAGGAAGTGTGCGACTACTACACTCCCATTTTAGAGGAGCAGCCCAACCTAAGCTACGAGCCCGTCTTTACGGAGCTGTCTCTCCATACCCATCCAATATATATTTGCAAGGTGGACCCTCTCGTGTGGTACGAGATTGATGACGAGAACGACCTTCGCTTTGCAGAGGAAAACATCCCCATAGACTAGTAACTTCCCAGGTTGGACTTATCCACGCTCCAGGAATTATCGGTTTCAAGACCGCTGCCCCTTGGGCAGACGGTGAAGCGGTAGCTGTTGTTCCGCCTTACGTTAAGGTTGTCCGTCCCTTCTCCTATATAGAATCTGTAAATAAGCCCGTCCCCGGCATAAGAAAACAGGGTGGGGGAGTTGTAGTTAATGTGCAGTTCTATGTACGGGCTTTGCGAGGGCGTTGCATTCTCCCTTCTGCCGCCAAGATTCTCCATCATATAAAGGTTGACTTCCCCGCTCATTCCCTGAGAGTTAACAGTGTTGAGGGCCGTTACGGCGGCATTTTTCTTTAGGAATGCCTCTGTAAGTATGTCCCCCGCCCCGGCCGCGGCGCCTTGCGCGAAGGGGCTCACCTTACGCGGGCAGTTCTTGAGTCGCACCTCTTCTATAGTAAAACTAACCCCGGGGCTCAGCGCGCTGCGGTCTATGCTCAGGGCCACCTTTGACATAAGCCTGACGGCTTTAAGGGTTAGTTTTTTTTGGTCCGATGCTGCCCGGAACCCCTCTTCCAGCGCGGCCATAGGGAGACCTTCTTTGTAGTCGTCCGGATAAACTATATAGTACTCCAATTCTTCCAGACCGCCACGCATATCAGGTGCCTTAATCTTGTATCCAAAATTAAGGCAGGCCGCAATATCGTACTTTGCTCCCTCCAGAAGGTTAAGGCTCACTGTCCCGGTGTAGTTACGCCGGTCTATATAGATATGGTCTTCAAGAACGCCTCCGGCTCCATAGACCAGAAGGTTTACGTTAGAAACCGCCTCTTCGCTGGCAGGGTCTGCAGACTTTGAGCCCGCTACCTCAAAGCTTACGTTAACTTTAACTGTTCCCTGGCGCGTCTCTCCGGTCTGCTTGTCACAGGAAACCATCAACACGGCCGCTATTATATATAATAGTGTCTTCATATCAAAAATATATTTTCTGAACTTCGTTCTCTGTCCACGGAAGTACCTGTACGCTTCCATCTACGGTGCCGGGGAACAGGGGGACATCCGGGTCTGATATCCCCATACGTGAAATGGTTAGGTTGATACTGTACGTGGAATTTGCCCGGATGTGGCCTCCTGTATAATCCCCTATGTTAATAGGATAATATACTTTTTGATTGTTAAGCTCTCCTTCTATGACAAGTTTTGTGATTGGGTGTGCGGCATTGTCGTAAAACCCTTCTACCGGGTAACAGTAAAGGCAGACCTGTGTCTGAACTTCCTTTACCGATATTTCCGGAGGCAGCGCCGCCTCTATGAATTCCCTGGCTGCAAATGAAGACATATCTCCATGCGACCATCCCCCAACATTCAGGTATTCCATTCCCGGATTGTCCTGGGGGCTAAGGCTTGTTCGTGTGCATACATTGGTAAGGTAAACCTTGGCGTTTTTTAGCACCGCACCCTCATAGGGCCGCCCGGAAAAGTCACATTTTATAGAGTTGAGCCGTATACGTGCCATAACCGGAGCCATAGTTATAACTGGCTTTGCCGTAACTCCGGCGTTAAGATTCACTATGCCGGCCAGCCGGGGCTTTGAAGGGTTCTCGCTCTCCAGATTTACCGTAATCTTGCTTAGCGCTGCAAAGGAAGAGAACGAAGCCCAGCCTATATCCTCTGCTCCGGGCCAGCCGTAGAGCGCCACTATTGTTTTGCGCCCGCTGCGGGAACATACCTTTATATTATTAGGTAAATCTGCCCCCGCCGCTATACGGCAGTATGCATCCAGACGCTTTAGCTGGTCCTGATTATAGACATAAATGTCCAGGCTGTCTCCGCAGGCGGCCGGAAGGGCGTATCTAAGGGTAATCTCATTTTGTTCCAAATTGTCTTCTGCAGCCATATCGTTTTTAGAGCACGATATAAAGGCCGGAATAGCAAATAGCAGTGCATTGACAAATAGCAGGAATTGTTTTGAAAGAACTTCAATCGTGAAATACGTATGATGAGTCCGGCCTTTATATGTGTGCATGGTTTTCTTTTTTTGCAAATAAAACACAAAAAAGGTGACTTATCTTACCCATTTACAAATCTTTAGAAAAAATTCACAAATCTTTAAAAAAAAGACCGCCGAGGTGGATTTTTGTCCCGGCGGTCTTTTAATATTGTGCAGAGGATTAACCTCCGAAGTTGTCGTAAAGCACGCTTTCTGGTGCTACTCCAAGGCTGTCAAGCAGATTGTTTACAGCACCTACCATCATAGGAGGGCCGCACATAAAGTACTTGATGTCCTCGGGAGCCTCGTGGTCCTTGAGGTAAACCTCGTTCATCACGTTGTGCACGAAGCCGGGAGTGTATTTAACACCGGCAGCATCTGCTGCAGGATCCGGACGGTCAAGTGCAAGATAGAACTTGAAGTTGGGGAATTCCCTCTCTATCTCTGCGAAGTCCTCAAGATAGAAGGCCTCTACAAGGGCGCGGGCGCCGTAGAAGAAGCTGACTTTCTTCTTGGTCTTAAGGGTCTTGAACAAGTGCATAATGTGGCTGCGAAGAGGTGCCATACCGGCGCCGCCACCCACGAAGATGTACTCCTGAGTGTCCGGATCGTCCGGGAGCAGGAATTCTCCATAAGGACCGGAAATCATTACCTTGTCGCCCGGCTTGCGGGAGAATACATAGGTAGAAGCAATTCCCGGAGGCACGGGCAGCATCTTGAATACGCCGCGGGGCTGGCTCCTGTCAAAAGGAGGAGTAGCTATACGCACGTTGAGCTTGATGACATTCTTTTCTGCAGGATAGGAAGCCATAGAGTATGCACGTACGGTGGGAACGGTGTTCTTGTACTTAAGGTCAAAGAACCCGTATTTCTCCCAGTCGCCGCGATAGATGTCGTCAACGTCCATATCGGCAAAGTTAACGTCGTACTCGGGTATATCAATCTGGATGTACTCTCCGGACTTGAACTCTATGTTCTCGCCCTCGGGCAGACGTACCGTGAACTCCTTGATGAAGGTAGCCACGTTCTTGTTGCTTATAACCTCGCACTCAAGTTTCTTTACGCTAAGGGCAGAATCAGGAACGGCAATCTTAAGGTTGTCCTTAACCTTTACCTGGCAGCCAAGGCGCCAGTTGTCCTTAATCTGCTTGCGTGAGAAGAATCCGGTCTCTGTGGGAAGAATCTCTCCGCCACCCTCAAGAACTCTAACCTTGCACTGGCCGCAGTTGGCCTTTCCGCCGCAGGCTGAAGGAAGGAAAATACCCTGGTCTGCAAGTGTGTGCATAAGGTCTCCGCCCTGAGGTACGTCAAGAACCTTCTTGCCGTCATTGATATCTACTTTTACTGTTCCGGAAGGAGTAAGCTTTGCCTTGATTACCAGAAGCAATGCAACCAGAACCAATGTTACAACTACAATTGTTAAAACTGCACCTATAATGATATTAGTCATAGTCCTGCCTCCCCGTTAAAGTGATATACCCATAAATGTCATAAACGCCATAGCCATAAGACCCACGGTGATGAAGGTGATACCTATGCCCTTGAGAGCTGCAGGAACCTTGGAGTACTGAAGTCTCTCGCGGATGGCTGCAAGGCAGACGATGGCAATGAACCAACCAATACCGCTGCCGAATGCATAGGTAGCGGCCTCACCAAGATTGGCGAACTCTTTCTGCTGCATAAACAGGGAACCGCCAAGGATGGCGCAGTTTACGGCAATGAGAGGAAGATAGATACCCAGCTGGCCGTAAAGGGCCGGGGCAAACTTTTCTACTACCATTTCTACTATCTGGGTGAACGCTGCAATTACAGCAATGAAGATAATCAGGCTAAGGAAGCCAAGATCTACACCCCAGGGGTTGTTTGTAAGGAACCCGTTTATAAGGTAGTTTATAGGAAGTGTGCAAAGCAGCACGAAAATAACTGCAACACCAAGACCTGTGGCGGTCTTCACATTTTTGGATACTGCCAGGTATGAGCACATACCAAGGAAGTATGCAAAAATCATATTGTCAACAAAGATTGACTTTACGAATAAATTGATATATTCCATAGTTCTGCGGTGTTAAGTTATTTCTCCTGAAGGTCTTTCTGGAAACTTCTCTGAACCCAGATGATACATCCGATGAGTATCAGGGCCATAGGGGGAAGAATTACCAGACCGTTATTCATATAACCGGCATCGTAGAGGGATTCGGGAATGACCCTCATACCAAGAAGGGTGCCGCTTCCAAGAAGTTCGCGGAAGAAGGCCACGATAATCAGGATGAGACCATAGCCTGCACCGTTTCCTATACCGTCAAGCAGGGAAGCGAAAGGCTTGTTGCCAAGTGCAAAGGCCTCTATACGACCCATCACTATACAGTTGGTAATGATGAGGCCAATGTAAACGCTAAGCTGTTTCTCTACCGGATAAGCAAAGGCTTTCAGGATTTGATCCACCAGAATAACCAAGAGTGCTACCACAACCAGCTGTACTATTATACGCACGCGGTTGGGGATGGTGTTTCGGAGGATTGAAAGGATGAGGTTGGCAAGACCTGTAACGATAATTACCGATACTGCCATTACAAGGGCTCCCTTAAGCTCTACCGTTACGGCAAGAGAGGAGCAGATACCAAGCACAAGGACAGTGATAGGATTGCCCTTGAGTATTGGATTCAACAGGGTTTCTTTAATTTTTACGTCCATCTTCTATTCCTCCATTTTATGTGAGCCGGTGGGGCAGTTCTCGCATGCGCATCCGGGGCACTCGCACTGAGTCTGTCCGGGATGGCAGTGGCAGTCGCACTCGCAGGATTCGCCGCAGGGGCAGAATTTGCCACAGTTGCATTTGTTCTTTGCAGGAGCTGCGTTGGCGGTAAAGTAAGGAGCATAACCGTTAAGCCAGGTGGCTATAGCTGCGCTAAGACCCTTGGAAGTCATTGTTGCGCCGGTGATTGCGTCAACCTCGCTGTCTCCCTTTGCTTCTTTAACAATGGCAAAGGCGGGTTCTGCGTCAAAGTTGGGAACCTTGCCCTTGAACAATTCGCGGAAAGCAGGGTCGTCCTTGATTTTTGCTCCAAGTCCGGGAGTCTCGCTGCCGTGGTCGAAGTAGGCTCCGCAAATAGTCTTTAGGTCCTGCGCAAAGGCAACGTAACCCCATACGGGGCCCCAAAGTCCTGCGCCGTAAACGGGAATTACGGTAGAGCCGTTATTGAATACGTAAACGGGGAGTTCAACCTGAGGTTTGTACTCTGCGTTTTTCTTAAGAAGTTCCTTGTTCTGAGGCTTAAGGTCGCTTCTGAGCTCGATATTCTCGCGGGCAACGGAAAGATCAAGGATCTTCTGTCCGTCGGCATCGATCACGAAAGCCTCTTTAATCTCATTTGCATAGGTGTCCAGAATCTGCTCGTTGGTAGCAGGGGCGTCCTTGTCCAGAATTCCTGCCGCTGCAAGCATCTGGCTTATTGTCTCTGCCTTCTCGTTAGCGTCCTGCATAGGTTTGAGGGCGCTGGAGACAAAGGCCAAAATGGCTGCGACCAGCACGACTATGATGGTCGAATATACTACAGTATAAATATTTCCGTTGGTATTCATAGTCTTGCGGTTTAAACGAGGTCTGCTTTTTTAGCCCTCTTGGCAACGGCACGTGAGGTAACCACGTAGTCGATAAGAGGAGCAAATGTATTCATAAGAAGGATTGCCAGCATCATGCCCTCTGCATAGCCAGGGTTGAAGAGCCTAACTATTACGCAGAGCGCACCGATAAGGAAGCCGTAAATCCATTTCCCGCGTTCTGTCTGGGCAGAGGTTACAGGGTCGGTGGCCATGAATACGGTACCGAATGCAAAACCTCCCAGAAGGAGCTGATAATATGCGGGAACATTGGTAATGCCAAAGGCGGTTCCAAGCCAGCCTACGAACAGGGCGCCTGCAACGGAAGAAATCATAATCTTCCAGCTGCCTATGCCGGTCCAAAGAAGGATGGCTGCACCAAGAAGGATGGCAATGATGGAAGTTTCGCCCACTGAACCGGGAACTGTACCTACTACAAGGTCAGTGAGTGACCACTGGTCGCTGATGTTCTGAAGTCCGTTGGCAACATCTCCGCTGCGGTCCAGCATATGGGTAAGAGGAGTTGCACCTGATACGCCGTCGGGCAGTCCTGCAATCCAGGCCTGGTCTCCTGACATCTTGCTGGGGTAAGAGAAGAAGAGGAAGGCGCGGGTAAGGAGGGCGGGGTTGAGGAAGTTCATTCCGGTGCCGCCGAATACCTCTTTTCCAAAGATAACCGCAAAAGCAACTGCAACTGCGAGCATCCACAGAGGAATGTCAACAGGAACGATGAGCGGTACAAGGAAGCCGGTAACAAGGTAACCCTCGTTTACTTCTTCTCCCTTTATCTGGGCGCTGGTGAATTCTATGCCAAGTCCCACAACGTAGGAAACTACAAACAGAGGAAGAACCTTCCAGAATCCGAACCAGAATTTGTTCATCAGGGTAGGAAGGTCTCCGTTAACGAGGTCGTGCTGATAACCTACGTTCCACATACCGAAAAGGGCTGCGGGAACGAGGGCAATCACCACCATGATCATCACACGTTTGATGTCTATGGAGTCGCGGATGTGCGCACCCTTGCGGGTTACGGTAGCAGGCACGCGCAGGAAGGTATCGAAAGCATCGTAGGTCGAATGAAGGAACCCAAGCTTTCCGCCTTTTTCAAAAAGGCCGGGTTTGTTATTATTCTCTTCCATAACTTTATGCCATTTCTTTAATCATCAGGTTGATACCGTCTTCCAGAATGGCCTGAATCTCATTCTTGGAAGGGTCTATAAACTCGCAAAGTGCAAGATCTTCCGGAAGAACCTCGTAGATCCCGAATTTCTCCATATTGTCGATATCTCCGGCAAGGCAGGCCTTAAGCAGGTAGATAGGGAAAATGTCGACAGGAAGAACCTTGGCGTATACATCTGACTGCACAAAAGCGCGGACACCGCCGTGCGTGTTGGTGTCGATAGGATATTTCTTCTTGCACAGAAGCCAGGAGAAATAAGCTTTGCTGGAAGAGAACTGGCTTGTCCTGAAAGGTTTTGCCCATCCAAGGAGTTCTCTTTCCGTACCTTCGTGAAGAAGGGTTACCTGGTCATCGAAGAAACCAAGGGAACCATCTGCGCCTACATTTGTTCCGGTAAGGGCATTGCCGCTTACAAAACGTACGTCGCCTTTGGAATTGTCTGTAAACTCCGCGATTTCCTTCATGTTGAAGCCAGGGAGTGCCTCTACGTAGCAAGGCTCTTTAGCCTCCGGACCGGTAATGGCAACCTTTCTGGTAAGGTTGAGCTTGCCGGTTTTAAGCAGGCGGCCTATTGCTGCAAGGAGCACCAGGGAAACAGTCCAAACGGTCTCGCCCTTGCGGATAGGGGAGATGTTTGCAATCTGTACACCTACGTTTCCTGCAGGATGCTTTCCGCTTACGGTGAAGATGCGAGCATTCTCCAGCTTGTGGAAAGGAGAGCTGCTGGCGGTCTTTGCGTTAAGGCAAAGAACTACGCCGCCGTCGGACAGTTTTGCCAAAGCGTCGATACCGGCCTGGATGTTCTCTGCTTCAGCACCCAGAGTGAACTCTGTGTCTGCTGCAAGAGGAGCCGTAGAGAAAGCCGATACAAAGATGGCTTTAGGCTTCAACTCCGGATTGGCAATGATTCCGTAAGGTCTCTGAACAAGAGAAACCCAAAGGCCGCTCTTCAGAAGGAGTTCTTTAACTTGCGCTGCTTCGAGAGAGGCGGCGTTTTTTATGCCGAAGTCTACGGCTTCACCGGCCTTGTCCGCTTTTATACGAACCTCAAGCAACTTTCTCTTTTCGCCTCTGACTACCTGCTCTACCGTTCCGCTTACCGGGCTGGTAATAAGAATGTCAGGGCACTGTTTGTCTGCCAGAACAGGCGAACCGGCCAGAACCTTATCGCCTTCGCGAACCAGCAGACGGGGTGTAAATCCCTTGAAGTCAGTGGGCTTAACGGCGATAATGTCAGGCTCTATCGTCTTTCCGGTCTTGAGGATTGCTTCGCCCAGAAGGGGAATGTTCAGCCCTCGTTTCAGATTGATGTTGTTTGACATTATGTGAAATTTATAAAATTGTTGTATATTCTATACAATGGGCGACAAATTTACTCAAAAAAACTCATAATCGGAGGGGATTTTGAAGATAATATTTACTTTTGTAGCAATAAATTTGCAAGTCGAAGCAATTTTTAATGAAAGGCCGTTATGCAGATGAATGAACAAGTGATTTTAGGGAATCTTGATTCCACGCAGAGAGAGGCAGTTGTATGTACAGACGGCCCGGTTTTGATAATTGCGGGAGCGGGTTCGGGCAAGACAAGGGTGCTCACCTCCAGGATAGCCTTTCTTCTGGCCAGGGGCCAGGAGCCGTCCCGTATTCTGGCGCTTACTTTTACCCGTAAGGCCGCTGCGGAAATGAAAGAAAGAATAGCCTCGATGGTGGGGGACAGGTGCGCAAGATACCTTGTAATGGGTACCTTCCACTCCGTTTTTGTAAGGTTCCTCAGAGACTATGCAGATGTTCTTGGCTATCCCAAGGATTTCACCATTTACGACACTTCAGACTCCGTAAGCGCTATAAGGCACTGTATCAAAGAGTTGGGGCTGGATGATAAAGTATACAAACCAAAGGAAGTCCTGGGCCGTATCTCAATGGCCAAGAACAATCTTTACACTGCGGCCGATTATGCCGCAAATACCGCAGCCATTACCAACGACCGCAATTTCCGCAAGGGAGAGATTTACCGCGTTTATGCCGCTTACCAGCAACTTCTGTTTTCTTCCGGAGTGATGGATTTCGATGATATCCTTGTGAATATGAACATCCTCCTCAAGAAAAAAGATGCCTCCGGGGCCGATATCCTTAGCCAGATTGCAGGGCGGTTCGACTATATTCTGGTCGATGAGTACCAGGATACCAATTATGCCCAGTACGTTATAATAAGGCAATTGAGTAAATTCCACGGCAATATTTGCGTGGTAGGGGATGACTCCCAGTCCATCTATGCCTTCCGGGGGGCCAAGATAGAGAATATCCTTAATTTCAGGAAGGACTACCCTCAGGCAAAAACTTTTGCGCTTGAAAGAAACTATCGGTCCACAAAAACAATAGTGAATGCCGCCAATTCGCTCATTGCCAAAAATGTGGGCCGCCTGCCTAAAAATTGTTTTTCCGATGGTGCCACGGGGGAGGCCATAGATGTCATAAAGGCTTATGACGAGAGGGAGGAGGCCTCGCTTATATCGTCTTCCATAGTGCGCAGGATGCAGGCCCAGGGGGCTGCATACCAGGATTTTGCAATTCTTTACAGGACTAATGCCCAGTCAAGGGCGCTGGAAGAGGCGCTTCGCAGAAGGAATCTTCCCTATGTGATTTTCTCCGGCAATTCTTTTTACGAGAGGGCAGAGGTAAAGGATATGATGGCTTATTATAAGCTGATAGTTAATCCAAAGGACGAAGAGTCCTTCCGCCGTGCCGTGCAGAAGCCCTCCAGGGGAATAGGAGATACTACCATAGCCGCTCTTGCCGCAGTTGCTTCCTCGGTGGGGAAACCGCTTTGCGAGACCGTCAGGGATGTTAATCTGGAGGAGCACGGGTTAAAGAAGGCTGCCGCCCAGAGACTTGGGGACTTCGTGAAAATGATTTATACCTACAATGCGCAGATGTCTGTTAAGGATGCCGGAGAAATGGCTATTTCAGTAGCCAATGAATCCGGGCTTTACCGCTTCTTTAAGGAAGATACTTCCATAGAAGGGCAGTCAAGGGCGGCCAACATAGAAGAACTTATCAATGCAGCCAGGAGTTTTGTAGAAGAGCAGAACAGCCATTACATAGAAGACCTCATGGCCGAGGGCAGCATTAACGATGCTTCCGAGGTGTCGCCGGACAGCCTGCCTATAGTTACACTTGGAGATTATCTGGAGAATATATCGCTTCTCAGCGCTACCGACGTGTCCGACGAAGACTCAATGAATAAGATAGCCCTTATGACCGTGCACGCCGCAAAGGGCCTGGAGTTTCCCTATGTCTATGTGGCCGGAATGGAAGAGAATCTCTTCCCTGGAGGGGGAATGCTTATTACTCCTACGGAGCTGGAAGAAGAAAGGCGGCTCTTTTACGTGGCTATGACTAGGGCTCAGAAAGCCCTTGCCGTATCGTTTGCAGATAGCAGGATGAGAAACGGCCGGCACGAATCCAACTCGCCAAGCCGCTTCCTGCGGGAGGTGGACGGTTCCTTCCTATCGCGTCCCATCGCCGGAGGTGTTTTTTACGAGAGCCCTTCCACTCCTTTGTTCGGCGGAGGACGCTCAAGATTTGCAAAGCCCTCATTCTCCGGCGCTTCAAAGCCTGCGGCTCCTGCGCCGTCAAGGCCGGTTGCTCCTGCGCCCCGCTTTACCGCACGTCCGGCAGCCCCGGCCCGCGATGTGGATTTTGAACCCGTTTCGCCCTCTGACCTTAAGGCCGGAATGCACATAGAGCACAACCGCTTTGGCTTCGGGGACATTCTGGAGATTTCCGGGGACGTGTCGGATCTCAAGGCCAGGATTAGGTTTGATGGCTACGGAGAGAAGGTTCTGCTGCTCCGTTACGCCAAAATCCGCATAGTAAATTAAAAAAGTGACTTTTCAAGTTTTGTGATTTTTTTTCTCAAGATTTGTCAATTGTACGTATCTTGAGAAAAATGTCATCTCTGTTTTATAGTTTTGCCGCAACCGAATATCGGCCAACCTAAAATCAGAGAGTATGAAAACAAAAAATCTAATGACATTTGCCGCCGCAGCGGTTCTGGCAATTGCCGCGTGCGACTACGAATCGGAGGACGGCGCCAATGTGGGAACCATAAGCCTGAACCTTTCCAATTCTATCTTTACCAAGGCCGTCCCGGATTCCAGTCTTTTTATTCTGGAGGTAAAGTCTTCCGGAGGAAAAACCGTGTACAGCGGCCGTTACGGCGACGCTCCCACCGTGTTCAGGGTGGCGGAGGGCACCTACACCGTGTCTATCTGGTCTGCAGAGCAGAAAAAGCCTGAATTCGAGGCTCCTGTCTACGGGGACTCGCAGCTTGTTAACGTGCTGCCGGGGAACACCGTAAACGTAACCTTGGACTGTACTCTTCAGAATTGCGGGATAAAACTGCTCATAGACGAGTCTTTCATAAGGTACATTCCGGACGGGGCTCTTGTTCTAAAAAGCAAGGAGGGGAGTCTGCTTTATGCCTACAGGGAGCAGAGAATCGCTTATTTTCTGCCAGGCGAAGTGTCTCTTGTGCTTACCAGGGGCGGGACGGATAAAACGCTTATTACCAGGACTCTTTCTGCAAGGGAGGTGCTGCGCCTGAAGGTTCAGACTACGGAGGCTGCGCCGGAGAGCGGAATAAGCGTTAACGTAGATACTTCCGTAAACTGGCTTGACGATACTTACGTAATAGGCGGGGACGGAGGTACAAAAGTTTACGATGTGGCTACGGCCCGCGGAATGGAAGGGGCTTCCGGCGTGTGGGTCTATGGTTACATAGTTGGCAACATAAGCCCTTTTCTTGCAGTATCGTCCCAGACAAACCTGGCCATAGCCGGCAAGACCAGCGTGACGGAAAAGAGCGCCTGTATGTCCGTAGAATTACCAAAAGGCGCCCTGAGGGACGCCTTGAATCTGGTTTCCTACCCGGGTAATCTGGGCAGAAAGTTATTTGTGAAGGGAGATATAATCAAGTATTACAGCATACCCGGAGTAAAGAATATATCCGAGTGGGCCCTTGATTCTCCTCCTTTTTAGTATCCGAATACCTCTTCCAGGGTAAGTACTTTTACGGGACCTTTCTTGCGGCAGAAGGCAAGGTCTATGTCGGAAGTGTCGCCAACTATGCCATAGACATAGGTGCGTCCTGCAATCCACTTGCTTACTACGGCCTCAAGGTCTTCCATTCCCAGGGAATTTAGCTCAGTGAAAATCCTCTTGTCCAGGGGCTCGTCAAGACCTAGTTCCTTGTCTGCCCTGTACCTGTAGAGAACGTCTGCGCCGGTACGTCTTAGGGTCCTGTAGTAGTTATCCAGGCTGGTAAGGGCTATCTGGAGGGCCTTCTGGGATCGGGGCATATCGTTAATGATTTCGTCGAACCCGGCCACGGCCTTCTCCAGCTTGTCGTTCTGCGAGGCTATGGTAGCCCTGAAGCTGGTGGTGCCGCCAAGGTGAGAGGGTGTAGAGAGGTATGCTCCTGCGCTGTAGGCAAGGGCGCGGGCTTCTCTCATTTCCTGGAATACTACGGAGTTCATTCCGCCTCCGAAGTACTCGTTAAAGAGGGTGATGGCAGTCTTCTGCGTAGGGTCAAAGCCCTCGCCCCTGTTAGAGTACTGGATGTAGTTGAACTGGCGGGCCTTGTAAGGAGCTATGAATACCTTGGGCTCCGGGGTCTGCAGCATGGAGGCATATACTTTCTCAAGGTGCTCCGGGGCCTCGGCTACCTTGTGGCAGCTGTCCAGAAGGGCAAAGAGCTGGTCCTCAGTCATTGGTCCGTAGTAAAGGATACTGTGCTCCTTGAGGGCGAGTTCTTTAAGATTTGAGAGAAGTTTATTGCCGTCCAGGGAAAGAAGTGCGGGATTGCTGAGGGTTGTCCTGCGAATATACTCCGGCCCGTAAACAACGTAGTCGTTAAGTGCTCTGCTGCAGGCCCTCTGGTTTAGCTTGGCATCTGCTCGGCTCTTAACCATATCACCCTTGAGTCCTTCCAGAATCTCGTTGTCTCCGGTTGCGTTGTAGAGCAAATCTTCAACTATTCCGGTTGCCGTGGAGATATTCTCTGAAAGGCCGTGGATGGTTATTTCCGTGGAACTGTCGTACGTAGAGAAATCAAACGAGCAGGCAAGGCCGTACATCTGGCTGGCTATCTCTTCTGCGCTGCGGGTGGGAGTGCCAAGATAGGAGAGATAGTCGGTGGCTATGCTTAGTGAGGGATCGCTGATGGCACCGTAGTCGTAAGAGAAAGTAAGGACAGCGATATCGTTAACGGTGTTTTGCTTGTAGAGGACTTCCAATCCTTTGTAGGAGAGCACGGACATATCTTTGCTGTAGTCTGTGAATACTGGCTCTATGGGTGCGGGAACGCTTTCCTGAATCTCTGTAAGGAAAGCGCTGCGCTCTTCCCTGTTGGTGGCAATGGGGGTAATCTTGGGCGCGTCAATCTTTTTAATGGAACTGTCATCGCCAAAGTGCTTGTAAACAACGGCGTAACCATCGCCCAGATACTCCTTTGCCCAGGCGGTTACATCCTCCTTGGTAAGGCTGCAAAGGCGGTCGGTCTTCCCAACCTCGTCGGCCCAGGAGGTTCCGTCAATGAAAGAATTGACATAAAGCATAGCCCTGCTGCTGTTGTTCTGAAGCTCGCGCATCTTGTCCAGCTTTATGTTGTTGGCAACGCCGGTAAGAAGGTTCTCGTCAAACTCTCCGCGGCGCAGACGGTCTATTTCCTGGACCAGAACGGTCTCTGCCTCTTCCAGGGTCTGGCCCTCCTTGGGATAGCCGCCAAGAAGGAGGACTCCGTAGTCCGTCATAATATCGGGGAAACAAATTGCTCCGTTAAGTTTCTGTTGCTGAATTACGTTAAGGTCAATGAGACCGGCCTGTCCGTTGTACAGAAGTGAACTTGCCAGTTCTGCAACCTCGCTGCCGCGCTCTGCGGCTCCGGGGATGCGCCAGCCGATGAGCACGAACTCAGAGTCGTTACCCATTACGTCGTTTTTAACAGGAGACGTAAGGGTGTCTTCTTTCTCGTAGGTAAGCTGGGGAATCTGAGGATTGGGCTCCCAGTCTCCGAAGTATTTTTCTATCACTGCCACCATATTGTCGGGGTCAAAATCTCCGCTAAGGCAGATGGCGCAGTTGTTGGGAACATAGTAGGTGTTTTTCTGGTTGATGATGGCGCTGATGGACGGATTTTTAAGATGGTCCTGAGTGCCTATGACGGTCTGAGTTCCGTAGGGATGGTTCTTGAACAGAGAGGCGTAGAGCGTTTCCCACGCCTTTTCAGTATCGTTTACCAGACCCATATTCTTTTCTTCGTAAACGGCTTCAAGCTCTGTATGGAAGCCCCTTACAACCATATTCTTGAACCTGTCGGCCTGAACGCGGGCCCAGTTCTCTATCTGGTTGGAAGGAATGTCTTCCTGATAGCAGGTTACATCGTTGGAGGTGAAGGCGTTGGAGCCCTCGGAGCCAATGAGGGCCATCATTTTATCGTACTCGTTGGGTATGGCCAGTTTGGAGGCCTCGAAGCTCACGGAATCTATCTTGTGGTAAAGGGCTTCGCGCTGGGCCGGGTCTGTGGTTTTTCCGTAAACATCGAAAAGTTGCCTGATTTCTTCCAGCATAGGCTTTTCCGCTTCGTAATCCATAGTGCCTACGCTCTGGGTCCCCTTGAACATGATGTGTTCCAGGTAGTGTGCAAGGCCTGTGTTGTCTGCGGGGTCATTCTTTCCGCCCACGCGAACCGCTATATAGGTCTGAATCCTTGGCTTTTCCTTATTTACGGACATATAGACTTTAAGTCCGTTGTCAAGAGTGTAGATTTTTGTGTTAAGAGGGTCGCCGGCCACTGTTTCGTATTTGTGTGAGCAAAGCGACAGGCAGCACATCAGGACTATTCCTGCGGCTGCAAGCAGAAGAATTTTTTTCATACGGATACTTGTTGTCAACAGTTTTGAGTACAAAAATATAAAAAAGTTGTATATTTGCACACCGAAGCAAGCGGAATTAGCTCAGTTGGTAGAGCGGCGGCTTCCCAAGCCGCAGGTCACGAGTTCGAACCTCGCATTCCGCTCTTTTTTTATGTAGATATGTCTGCACCCGGGATAAAGAAATTAGTCATCAGTAATGAGGAAATGTTCTCGCGGGTAGATGCGTATCTTTCTCAGGGAAGGACAGTGACAATTCCCGTCAAGGGTCTGAGTATGTTGCCTTTCATCGTGGGCGAGCGGGATTTGGCAGTTCTGGAAAAATCAGAGGTTTACAAAAAGGACGATATTGTGCTTTTCTGCCTTGGTGGCAGATGGATATTGCACAGGATTATTGGATTTGAGGCCGATGGTGCCGTGGCTGTGATTCGTGGAGACGGGGTGTTGTCGGCTACGGAACACTGCCCGATTGATAAGATTTCCGGCAAGGTGGTAACGCTTCTTAGGAAGGGGGAAAGACCTGTCAACCCGTATTCCGGAATGATGAAGTTGGCCCTGAGGGTATGGAATTTTTTCCGTCCGCTGCGTCGGTACATACTATATATTTACAGGCATCTGCCCTGGATGAGAAAGTATTTTGCAGTAATTTGAACATTTGGGATATGAAAACAAATAGTAATTTTGTTCTTAGAACCATAATAGGCCAGAATGTCCTTGTGGCAGAGGGTGTGAACGCCGTAAATATGAGTTCTATCATTCATCTTAACGATAGCGCCGCTTATCTGTGGACCTCCGTACAGGGAAAGGAGTTCACTGTCGAGACTCTGCGCGACCTGCTTCTGGAAAGATACGAGGTTGACGAGGCTACGGCTGCCGCCGATGCGGCCAAGGTGGCTCAGACCTGGGAAGAATACAAACTTTTGCAATGAGATACCTCAGGTGGCTCTATACCAACTCCAAAGGAGTTAGGGCGGCGATAGTCCTGAACGTTGTTCTGGGACTTATCTCCATAGGGTGCAGCCTGTTTTTCATAGACTTATGCCGCGCTCTCATCGACACCGCCGCAGGCGGGGCTTCTATGAGCAGCCTGGTTCTGCCGGCCGCGGCTGTCTGCCTTCTGCGCCTGGCCAGGATAGGGATCATAGCACTGTCGTCCCGATACGAGAATATAGCCTACGCCAGACTTAACTTCAACGTGCGTAGCCGCTTGTTTTCCAACCTGCTGCAATCGCAGTGGATGGGCAAGGAGAAAATGCATTCCGGGGATGCCCTGAACCGCCTTTTCTCCGATGTGGACACTGTTACAAAGGTGGTGAGCCAGGATATCCCTTCCCTCTTCGTGACGGTCTTCCGGCTTATCGCCGCCATAGTTTATATGTCTTTACTTGACTATCGGCTTGCCCTGGTAATCGTGGGAGTATCGTCCCTGCTTCTTATGGCCGGGAAGTTCTTCTTCCGCCGCCTCCGCAAACTTAACAGGGATATAAGGGATACTGAGAGCGCCGTACAGTCCCATATTCAGGAGAGCATCCAGAACAAGACCCTGCTCCTGTCGCTGGAGATGGGAAGGACTGCAGAAAAAGACCTGGAGGGCCTTCAGAACGAGGAATACGGCCAGATAATGCGCCGTACCAACTTTAATATCTGGAGCAGGGTGGCCATAGGTCTCACCTTCGCCTTCGGTTACCTTATCTGTTTTCTCTGGGGAGTTTCCGGGATAAGCGCCGGGGTAGTGACCTTTGGTGTTATGACAGCCTTCCTTCAGCTGGTGGCCCAGATTCAACACCCTCTTGTGAACCTTACCCGCGAGGTCCCGTCCCTGATTTATGCCACCACCTCCGTTGACAGGCTAATGGAACTTGAAGACCCCGTATTGGAAGAAGAGGGCACCCCCATTAGGATTCCGGCCCCTTCGGGCCTTAGAATAAAGGATTTGGTTTTCAGGTATGCCGATGGTGACAGGGATATCTTCTGCGGATTCAACTATGACTTTGCTCCCGGCAGCAAGACGGCGATAGTGGGGGTTACCGGCATAGGAAAAAGTACTCTCATCCGTCTTATGCTTAGCCTGTTAAGGCCACTTTCCGGCAGCCTTGTGCTCTACGGGCCGGGTGGAGAAGAGGCTGCCTGCAGCGCTCTTACAAGAAACAATTTCTCCTTTGTTCCCCAGGGTAATTCCCTGCTTAACGGAACCATACGCGACAATCTGTTGCTGGGCAATCCGTCGGCCACTGACGAGCAGATGTACGAGGCCCTGGATGCCGCACAGGCCGGTTTTGTAAGGGATTTTCCGGAAGGACTGCTTTCCCGCTGCGGAGAAAAGGGCTCCGGTCTAAGCGAAGGGCAGGCCCAGAGAATAGCCATAGCAAGGGCCCTTCTGCGCCCCGGAAATATCCTGCTGCTGGACGAGTTCAGCTCTTCTCTTGATTCCGATACTGAACTGGCACTAATAAAAAGTCTTACCGGTGGGGTTGCCAAGGGTAAGACCATGATATTCATAACTCACAGAGAAGTAATAAACGACTACTGTGACAATATTCTCAGACTTTAGCTATTCTATCTGGGGCTTGCCGTCGTCAGGATGGGCAAGGTCCTTTATGAATTCTTCCGATATTTTACCTTTCTGAAGTGCATCGTAGGCTTCGCGGCGCTTGTAAATATCTATTGCAGTGTAAATTGCAGCCATCATTGAACGGGGGTCTGCCTCGTCGCGGCCAGCCATTTCAAAGGCGGTTCCGTGGTCCGGAGAAGTGCGTACGATAGGAAGGCCTGCGGTATAGTTTACTCCGCTCTCGAAGGAAAGAGCCTTGAAGGGGGCCAGACCCTGGTCGTGGTACATTGCAAGGACAGCGTCGAACTTTGAATAATTCCCAAGGCCGAAGAAACCGTCAGGAGAATAGGGACCGAAGGCCATGATGCCTTCTTCTATTGCCTGCTGAACGGCAGGAAGGATTATCTTCTGCTCCTCGTCGCCTAAAAGCCCGCCGTCGCCACAGTGGGGGTTGAGTCCCAGTACTGCAATCTTGGGGCTGTCTATGCCAAAATCTCTGCGGAGAGACTTGTCCAGCAACCGCAGCTTGCTTAGGATTTTCTCCTTGGTTATTGCGCTGGGTACCTGGGAAATGGGAATATGGCCGGTAACCACTCCTACTTTGAGATTCTCGCTCACCATTATCATTGTGTGGTCGCTGGCGTTGAACTCGTGCTCCAGATACTCTGTGTGACCTGTGTACTTGAAGCCCTCCTGGACCATCGCCCTCTTGTTTATGGGGGCTGTTACCAGAATGTCTATAATGCCTTCCTTAAGGTCTTTCACGGCCCTATCCAGAGAGATAATGGCTGCCCTGGCGGAGTCTCCGGAGGCTTTGCCGGGTTCTACATAGGTATTCTCCGGCAGACAGTTGAGGATGTTTACCTTCCTGGGTTTTGCCTGGGTGGCGTCGTTGATTACGTAAGTGTCTATCTGCTCTATGTTGTGGAGAGTTTTCTTGTAAAAGCCAAAAATCTTGGACGATCCGTATATCACCGGAGTAAAGGACTCCAGAATCCTGGAATCCGCAAGGGTTTTTATAATGACCTCGTACCCAATTCCGTTACCATCGCCCTGGGTAATACCTACCAAAAGTTTCCTATTGTTCATCGTATAAGTTGTTCGTTAGTGTAGTATTCAATTCTTCGTAGCCTGTGTCTGCCGGTAAATTTTCCTCAAGTCTGGCCTCTACCGCAAGGGTATCGCATCTTTCGTTCTCCGGATGCCCGTCGTGCCCCTTGATCCAGTAAAATTTTACGTTGTGGGCCTTGTAAAGGGGAAGAAACCGTTCCCAGAGGTCCTGGTTTTTCTTGCCTTTGAAACCCTTTCTCACCCAGTCCTGCAACCATCCCTCATTCACGGCCTTGACCACGTAGGAAGAGTCGCTGGTAAGGTGTACGGTACTTCCCGGCCATTTAATGGCTTCCAGCGCCTTTATCACGGCCATAAGCTCCATTCTATTGTTGGTCGTGAGCCTGAATCCGCCGCTTATTTCCTTGCGCAGAGTCCCGCATATAAGTACCGCTCCATACCCTCCGGGACCGGGGTTGCCGGCCGCGGCACCATCGGTATAAATGTATATGGGAGGACGGGTCTGGACAGGCATTTTGTTTTTTTTGAACACAAATATAGCAACCTCATTTGATTTTAGCCAATTTTTTTGCCGTATCGAAATATTTGCTTAATTTTGCGTGGATTATGTCTTATTATTTCAAGCCATAAGATTTATATGAAAAAAAGTACTTTTATCGGATTGATTTTAGCCGTTGTAGCGGCTTCAGTTATGGTTTCTTGTAGCACAGATACCTATAAAAACATCAACTATCTTCAGGATATAGACGCCCAGACAGAAATGCAGGCCGGTGTCAATGAAGGTATCCTTGTCCAGCCTAAGGACCAGATATCAATTGTGGTATCCAGCCGTAACCCTGAACTTGCAGTTATGTTCAACCTTGTGAACGTTAGCTATCAGGCTGGTTCGGAGTCGGTGTCCGCAGGCGGACAGCAGCGTCTTATGGGTTATTCTGTGAATAACGACGGTGATATCGAGTTCCCGGTTCTGGGCCTTGTCCACGTTGCCGGGCTTAACCGCTGGGAAGTGGGAAATCTCATCAAGGAAGAACTTCAGAGCCGCAACCTTCTTAAGGATCCCGTTGTTACGGTAGAGTTTATGAACTTCCGTATCTCCGTGCTTGGAGAGGTATCCAGGCCCGGAACCTACAATGTAGCGGGAGACAAGATTAATCTTCTTGAGGCTTTGAGCCTTGCCGGAGACCTTACCATCTATGGCAGAAGAGACAACGTGCAGGTAATCCGTGAGTACGGCGGCAAGAGGACCATCTATATGGTTGACCTCCGCAACAGCGAGATTTTCAATTCTCCGGCCTATTATCTCAGGCAGAACGATGTTGTCCTGGTAGAACCTAACCACGTAAGGGCCGGACAGAGTACCATCAACGAGAACAACGTACGTTCTACAAGTTTCTGGTTGTCATTGGGCTCTCTGCTTATGACCATCACCTCTTTGATTATCAGCGTTTCAAAATAATTATCTCCTATGCTTGAAGATAGTGTAAAAAACCGCGCGGCCTCCGAGTTCGGCCACGAAAAGGAAGGCCAGACCCTTCAGTTGGCAGACATCCTTGGAATGATAATAGATGAGGCTTCAGAGGGCAACTCAATGCTAAGGGAACTCTCCTCTTATATGACCTCTACCCGTGCAAGGGTAACTGGTACCAATGTTTACAATGAGATGGAGGCTTTCTCCTCTCCCGATATCATGAAGGGCGTGGTAGAAGAACTTGGTCTGCAGACAAGATATGTGTCAAAGCAGCTCCTGCGTTCCCGCGAGCTCTACACCAACACACCTTTCGTTATGTCCCTGTTGGAAGATGACCTAAAGACGTCTTTCTCGTTCAGGGCCTCCAGACTGGAAGACAACAGGGTGCTTATCAAGGAATTTACGATAAGCAACTACAAAATGGAACTTCCGAACATGGAAGTGTCTCTGGGAGATACCATCAACTCTCCTGCAGGTAAATTTGTCCTGCTTCCTACCGTTAATCTGGATAGCTGGCAGGATGACGTAGTGGTGTCCTGGTCTAACTCCATGGCTGTTGCAAGAGGCTACAGCGGACATCTTTCCGCAAGCCTCTCCAACAAGGAATCCTCTGTAATAGTGCTTTCCTTTACCGACGTATTCCCTGCAAGGGCCATGACAATTCTGTCAACCCTTATAGACAAGTACAAGAAGGCCTGGGTAGATAACAAGGCCGCAGCTGCAAAGAACTCCATTTCCTTCATCACAGAGCGTATCAAGGATATAGAGGCAGAACTTGGCGGAGTAGAGAATGCTCTTAAGGATTACAAGGAGACACACAAGATTACAAACATCACCCAGGTATCCCAGATGTACCTGTCGGCTTCCTCCGACTATGCATCCAGGGCCTTCGAGACCGCAAACCGTCTATCGATTGCCAAGATGGTTAAGAAGTGGGTTAATGATCCGGAGCACGTTAACTCCGTTATTCCCGCTACCGCCGGTCTGGATGCCTCTTCAATCGAGAGCGCCATCGCCCAGTATAACAATGCAATCATGAAGCGTGACCGCTTCCTTAACGAGAGTAGTGTAGATAACCCTGTAGTTGCAGACCTTAACGAGGAGCTTACCTCCATGAGGCTCTCTATCAACCGCTCCATAGATAACCTTATCTCTACACTCCAGATGCAGAGCGACGAGCTTGAGCGTCAGGAGGACGAGATAGAGCGCAGGGTGGCTTCTACATCGGGACAGGAATTGCAGCTCCTGTCTTTGCAGCGCCAGCAGAAAGTTAAGGAGCAGCTGTATATCTTCCTGCTTCAGAAGGGTGAGGAGAACCAGATTGCCGCTCAGGTTAACGTGGCTCCTACCCGTACCATCATGAACCCTTCTTCCGCAACACCGATAGGCCCCAACAAGAAGATGATTATTCTTGTGGCTCTGGTGCTTGGAATGGGTATTCCGTTTGCATATTTCTTCCTGCGCAATCAGTTTGACACTTCTGTAAAGACCCGCAATGATATTGCAGATCTTCAGGTTCCCTTCCTTGCAGAGATTCCTCAGGTTGGCGTAAGCCGCAGGTGGTGGAAGAGGCAGATAAAGAACTTCAGGAAAGACAAGTTCTCTGACCATAACACCAAGATTGTGGTCAAGGCCGGAAGGCGAGACTCCGTAAACGAGGCCTTCCGTGTGCTCAGAACCAATCTGGACCTTATGGTGGGCCGCGAGAAAGGTTGCCACAGGATAATGATTTCCTCTTTCAACGCTAACTCCGGAAAGACCTTCCTTATCTTGAATGTTGCTGCAACTATGGCTCTTAAGGGTTCCAAGGTGCTCCTTATAGATACTGACTTCCGTAAGGCAACCCTCAGCAAGGTTCTCAACTTTGACAAAGACGGTCTGGTTAACTTCCTTACCGGACAGACCGAGAGCCTTTCAGGCCTTGTAAAAAATGTGAATGAATCGTTTGACGTCCTGCCCGTAGGTATACTTCCTCCCAACCCTGCAGAGTTGCTGGTAAGCGATAGATTCGAGCTTATGATGTCCCGCCTTACCAGGGAATATGACTACATCTTCCTGGATTGTCCTCCTGTAGATATGGTTGCCGATACTTCCCTTATCGGTGGTTACGCAGACATTACAATGTTTGTTGTCCGCGCCGGAATGTTTGACAAGAGAGCGCTTCCTGCAATTGAGATGCTTTACGAGGAAGGCAAGTATAACCGTATGACCCTTGTGCTCAATGGTGTTGATATGACCCATAAGGGCTATGGCTATGGTTACGGCTATGGCTACGGTTATGGCTATGGTTACGGCTATGGTTATGGCTACGGCTATGGCTACGGTTACGGAAACAAGGATAAAGACAGCGACGATTAGCAGTTATGTTCGGATTGTGGAGTAAGAAGACTATCTTGGAAAGCGGGATTCTTGCTCGCGGAACGGACAATCACTCTCACATCCTCTTTGGGGTGGACGACGGAGTGAAAACGGCTGAAGATAGTCTCAGGATACTTAAATTTATGGAAGAAGCCGGAGTGGAGACACTCTGGCTTACTCCGCATATAATGGAGGATGTCCCCAATACTACGGAGAAGCTGAAAGCCCGCTTTGCAGAGATTCTGGGTATGTACAATGGCCCCATCGTCCTTAATCTGGCCGCGGAATACATGATGGATACCCTATATTCCCAAAGGCTCGCTTCCGGAGACTTGCTGCTTCACGGCGGGGACAGGGTGCTAATAGAGACTTCTGTGGCATCCCCGCCCGTAGATTTCTGGGGGATGATAGATACAACTATGAGAAAGGGTTACCGCCCCATTCTGGCTCATCCGGAACGATACCTCTATCTAAGGCCGCAGGATTACGACCGTCTTTATGACATGGGCGTCCTTATGCAGTTAAACCTCCCTTCGGTTGCAGGCTTCTACGGCAAGGCCGTTAACGCGCGGGCTATCTACTTGCTCAAGAAGGACTATTACTGTATGTTTGGTTCTGACTGTCATCGTTACAGGGCAATAGAGGGGCAGTACACTGCAAAGGCCCTTTCAAAAGATACGGTAATCCGTCTGGGTAACATTAAGAAGGGAATCAGATAACTTAAACTCTTATGAACGTTCTGGTTACAGGCGCCAACGGTCAGTTGGGAATGCATCTGAGGGGGCTGGCTGCCCGTTCAGAAGACCGGTACGTTTTTACTTGTCTTCACGGCACTCCGGAGGCGGAAACAATTTATCTTGATATCTGTAACGGCGAGGCCCTGGACCTGATTTGCCGGTCAGAAGAAATAGACGTTATTGTTAACTGCTCTGCTTACAATGATGTTAACAGGGCCGAGGACGACTCTTCCATGGCAAATATGGTTAACCGCACGGGAGTGGGAAACCTTGCGGCGGCAGCCAAAAAGTACAACGCCGTGCTCATTCACATTTCTACCGATTATGTTTTTGACGGCAGGAAGAACACTCCCTACTGCGAGCAGGATGCACCTGCACCCCTTGGAGTTTACGGAGAATCCAAACTCTCCGGAGAAAAAACAATTATAGCCTCCGGGTGCAAGTATTTTATCTTCAGGACTTCGTGGATGTATTCCGGATACCGGAAGAATTTTTACGGGACGATGGTTTCTCTTCTGGGAACCCCGGGAGAAGTAAAAGTAGTCTGCGACCAGGTGGGAACCCCCACTTACGCGGGAGATCTTGCGGAATTTATTTTCCGGCTCATTTCTTCCCGCAGGGTAAACTCTGATTTTGGCCTTTACCATTACTCGGACGAGGGCGTGGCTTCGTGGTACGACTTTGCCTGCGCCATCGCCCGCCTGAAAGGCCTTCCCGGCAAGGTTGTTCCTTGCCGCAGCTTAGAGTACCGCCAGAAAGCGGCCCGGCCGCACTATTCTGTGCTGGACAAGAGCTTAGTTAAAAAAACCTTTGGCGTCTGCATCCCTCATTGGGAGGAATCGCTGGAAAAGTTTGTAAAATCGCAAAAATGAAAGGAATAGTTTTGGCCGGCGGCAGTGGGACCCGTCTTTATCCCATAACCAAGGGAGTCAGCAAACAGCTCCTTCCGGTCTTTGACAAACCGATGGTCTATTATCCCGTTTCCGTTCTGATGGAGGCCGGGATAAGGGACATACTCATAATATCCACCCCCGAGGATTTACCGGCCTTCAAGCGCCTGTTTGGCGACGGCTCTTCGTTTGGCCTTAAACTGTCCTATGCCGTACAGCCTTCGCCGGACGGCATTGCCCAGGCCTTCCTCATTGGAAAGGATTTTATTGCCGATGATGCCGTATGCCTCATTCTGGGAGACAATATTTTTCATGGTAACGGACTTACTTCCTTTATGGCCGATGCTGTCCGGAGCGCTTCTGACGAGGGCAAGGCAACAGTGTTCGGCTACAGGGTAAGCAATCCTGGCAGGTATGGCGTGGCCCAGTTCGACAGCAACGGACGCTGCATTTCCATAGAGGAAAAACCTGCCGTTCCCAAGTCTAATTACGCGGTTACCGGGCTTTATGTTTATCCGTCGGACGTAGTGGAGGTAGCCTCCGGCATTACCCCATCTGCCCGCGGAGAGCTGGAAATAACATCTGTGAACAACTGGTACCTGGAAAAAGGCCGGCTGGAGGTGAAAGCCCTGGAAACAGGCTTCGCCTGGCTGGACACGGGAACCCACGACAGCCTTTCTGAAGCCTCCAACTACATAGAGGTTATAGAGAAACGCCAGGGAGTAAAAGTGGCCTGTCTGGAAGCCATTGCTTACGCAAAGGGTTGGATAGATGCAGATACCTTACGCCGCTCTGCCACTCCCATGGCCAAGAATCCTTACGGACAATACTTACTTGATTTGCTCAAATAATGGCTTTGAAGGTTCAGCAGACCGGTTTTTCCGGCCTTTTGGTTTTAGAGCCCGATGTCTATGGAGACAATCGCGGCTACTTTTGCGAGACGCTTAACCTGTCCTGGCCGGGAGTAGAATTCCCTCACTTTGTCCAGGATAACGAAAGTTTGTCGCAGTACGGTGTGGTGCGCGGGCTTCATTTCCAGAAGGGCGATTGGGCACAGGCCAAACTTGTGGGAGTGGCCCTTGGAGAGGTAATGGACGTGGTTGTGGATTTGCGCCCCGGAGAGCCTACGTTCGGAAAGCATTTTTCCATTAAGCTTTCTGACCAAAATCATAAACGCCTGCTTATTCCAAGGGGCTTTGCACATGGATTCGCCGTCCTTTCTCCCAAGGCCCTGTTCCAGTATAAATGCGACAATTACTATAATCCGTCGGCCGAGGATGGTCTTGCCTGGGACGATCCTGCCCTTGCCATAGACTGGGGCCTGCCGGCAGAGGAAGTGATACTTTCGCAGAAAGACAGAAACCATCAGACCATAAAGGAGTATATAATCTCTAACGGCATCGGAGGATGAACCAATACCACAAGGAGAATACCAGGATAGCATTCAATACCCTTATCACCTATGTAAGGATGTTGTGTACTATCATCATCGGACTTGTGTCGATGCGTCTTGTACTCAATGCCCTGGGACAGTCCGATCTTGGTCTTTACGATGTGGTGGGCGGCCTTATCTCCCTCCTTGGCTTTATAAGCACGGCTATGAGTACCACCACCCGCCGTTACATCAACATAGAGATGGGAAAGCCGGACGGGGACCCCAGGAAGATATTCAACATACTGATGAATATTCACATAGGCCTGGCCCTGATTATCCTGGTGCTGGCCGAGTCTCTGGGGATGTGGTATATCTGCAATGTGCTGAATATAGAGCCCGGGCGCCTGGGCGATGCCATATTCGTGTTCCAGGTATCCACCATTGTAGCCTGCGCCGGCATTATCAACATACCCTATCAGGCCCTGATGGAATCGTTCGAGAAATTCATGATATCATCGGCCATAGATATTCTTACCAATCTTCTTAAACTTGGGCTTGTGTGTCTGATGTTCCTGTATCAGGGCAATCAGCTCAGGTTCTACGCTCTTAGCATGAGTGTGGTAACCTTCTGTTCTCTTTTCCTTTATCACGGTTACTGTGCCCGCAAGTGGAAGTACATAATCAAGCGTGGACATTACAGGGACAGACATATTTTTAAGGAGATAGTTGGCTTTAACAATTATACGGCCATGTCGGCCATAGCCTATATTGCAAGGACCCAGGGAAGCAAACTCATCGTGAACGGTTTCTTTGGAACCTTTGTCAACGGAGCCTTTACCCCGGCCTATAATCTGGAGAATTTCTCTATTATGAGCATTACCAGGCTGGGTGCTGCCGCCGCTCCGCAGATTACCCGCAATTACTCTTCCGGAGCGCTGGAACGCTCTATAGATTTGGTGTGCAAGATTTCCCGCTTTAGCGCCCTGATTATGATTGTGCTTGTGTCCTGCGTTTTTGTGGAGATGGACTATCTTCTTGAGCTCTGGCTTGACAAGGTACCTCAGGGAGCACCTCTTCTTTGCCGGTGGACTATGATAAGTGCCCTGGTAAGGGCTTTCGCCATGGGAGGCACCCAGATATACGAGCAGGCGACCGGCAAGATAAAGTGGTTCCAGATTGTTAACAGTGTGCTCTCGCTGTCCTGTCTGCCGCTTGGTGTCCTGGCCTATATCCTTGGGGCACAGCCAGTTGCAATCATCCAGATATACGTTGCCTATACTTTGGTATACAGGCTTATAGAGTTTTATCTTCTGAAGCGTATCACCGCGTTCCCTCTGGCGATGTTCCTCAGGAAATCCTACATCAAGCCGATGGCGGTATTGGCAATAATGGCGGTATATGTATTTTTATATGAAGGGGTTATGGGGGCCGATGCTTCCTGGGCCTCGCATATAGGCGGCGTGGCAGTCACGTTTGCCTTCAGCTGCGCCTGTGTGTTCTTCATAGGAATGTATTCCTGGGAGCGTAAATCTGTTCTTCATTTTCATATTTGATAATCGTCGTATTTTTATTATATTTGCAAATTGGATATAACTATTCAAATGTATGGCACTATCAGGTTTAATCCGTAAAATATTTGGTTCTAAGTCTGACAGGGATATGAAGGAGATCAAGCCCGTTCTGGACAAGATCCTTGCTCTCTATCCCCAGATTGATGCTCTTGACAATGACTCCCTTCGCGCACGCACTGCTGCCCTCAGGGAGAAAATGGCCCGGGTGGAGGAACCGTTCGAGAAGAGAATAGCAGAGATTAAGGAAGAACTGGATAAGGATATTCCTGTAACGCAGAAGGAAGAACTTGCCACGGAATCTGACAAACTTGTAAAGGAAGAGGACGAGGCTATAGAAAAGGCCCTTGACGAGATTCTGCCGGAGGCCTTTGCAATAATGAAATCTACCGCTCGCCGTTTTGCAGGCAGCGAAGAAATAGAGGTTACGGCATCTGAATTCGACCGCAACCTTTCTACCAAGAATGACTTTGTAACAATAGAGGGAGAAAAGGCAATCTGGAAGAATTCCTGGGTTGCCGGAGGCAATATGATTACCTGGGATATGGTGCACTATGACGTGCAGCTCATAGGCGGTATCGTACTGCATAAGGGAAAAATAGCAGAGATGGCTACCGGTGAGGGAAAAACCCTTGTGGCAACCCTTCCCGTCTTCCTTAACGCGCTGGCAGGAAAGGGTGTTCACGTTGTAACCGTGAACGATTACCTGTCTAAGCGAGACTCTGAGTGGATGGGCCCCCTGTACATGTTCCACGGGCTTTCCGTAGATTGTATAGACAAACACGAGCCCAACAGCGATGCCCGTCGCCGCGCATATAACTGTGACATTACCTTTGGTACCAACAACGAGTTTGGCTTCGATTACCTTAGGGACAATATGTCCATAAGCCTTAACGACCTGGTTCAGCGCAAGCATCACTATGCCATAGTGGACGAGGTAGACTCCGTACTTATCGATGATGCCCGTACCCCTCTCATCATTTCCGGTCCGGTGGCAAAGGCAGAGTCGGACGAGCAGTTCATGGAGTTCCGTCCTTACGTAGAGAAACTCTACTCCCTGCAGCGTCAGGCCGTTACACAGACACTTACAGAGGCACGCAAGCTTATTACCGAGGGCAATGAGGCAGAGGGCGGAAAGCTCCTTCTCCGCTGCCACAAGGGCCTTCCCAAGTATCAGCCTCTTATCAAATACCTTAGCGAACCCGGAATCAAGCAACTTCTCCAGAAGACAGAGAATTTCTATATGCAGGACAACGAGCGTCAGATGCATATAGTTACCGATGATCTCTACTTTGTCATAAATGAGCAGCAGCACTCTGTAGACCTTACAGACAAAGGTCACGAGTCCCTTGCCAAGAGCGTTGGTAATGCAGAGTTCTTCGTGCTGCCGGATGTGGGCTCTTCCATAGCAGAGATAGAGCGCGGAGAAGAGTCTGCCGCAGAAAAACAGCAGAAGAAGGATGCTTTAATGGAGGACTTTGCCCTCAAGAGCGAAAGGGTTCACACGATGATTCAGCTCCTGAAGGCCTATGCCATGTTCCAGAAGGATGTAGATTACATCATAGATGACGGCAAGGTTAAAATCGTTGACGAGCAGACAGGCCGTATAATGGAGGGTCGCCGCTGGAGCGACGGACTGCACCAGGCCGTGGAGGCAAAGGAAAATGTAAAAGTAGAGAATCCTACCCAAACCTTTGCAACCATCACCCTGCAGAATTATTTCAGGATGTATCACAAACTCTCCGGTATGACCGGTACCGCAGAGACAGAGGCCGGCGAGTTCTGGTCTATCTATAAACTGGACGTAGTGGTTATTCCTACCAATCGTCCAGTAGTAAGAGTAGACCGCAACGACCTTATCTACAAGACAAAGAAGGCAAAATATGCCGCCGTCATAGCTCATATTCAGGAACTCGTAGAGGCCGGCC
>CACYGW010000017.1 GCA_902774045.1 uncultured Bacteroidia bacterium | reverse complement strand
CTTGATGCCCGCTCATCATCCACGCAACGCCGCTCGACTAGTGAGCTGTTACGCACTCTTTGAATGAATAGCTGCTTCCAAGCTAACATCCTAGCTGTCTCTGCGATGTCACCTCGTTCTGTCTCAACTTAAACTGCGCTTGGGGGCCTTAGCTGACGGTCTGGGCTCTTACCCTTTCGCCGACGGATATTAGCACCCGACGACTCACTCCCGCAATTCACATATGCCCATTCGGAGTTTGTCTGAAATTGATAGGCGGCGAAGCCCTCTCTCTCAATCAGTAGCTCTACCTGACATATGCACTATTTCGGGGAGTACGAGCTATCTCCCAGTTTGATTGGCCTTTCACTCCTACCCACAGCTCATCCAAGCCCTTTTCAACGGAAACTGGTTCGGGCCTCCATGGAGTGTTACCTCCACTTCACCCTGGCCATGGGTAGATCACTAGGTTTCGCGTCTGCTCATACCGACTAACTCGCCCTGTTCAGACTCGCTCTCGCTCCGGCTCCGCGCCTTAAACGCTTAACCTCGCCGGTATGATGCAACTCGTAGGCTCATTATGCAAAAGGCACGCCGTCGCACCTTATAGATGCTCCGACCGCTTGT
Organism: uncultured Bacteroidia bacterium; assembly: GCA_902774045.1. GTDB lineage: Bacteria > Bacteroidota > Bacteroidia > Bacteroidales > UBA932 > Cryptobacteroides. Next base: position 30,354 of record CACYGW010000017.1, on the reverse strand, counting down.
AAACGAACGGTAACGGTTTCAGGTTCTATTTCACTCCCCTGTTCGGGGTGCTTCCCACCTTTCCCTCACGGTACTGGTCCACTATCGGTCTTCCGGGAGTGTTTAGCCTTACGGGGTGGTCCCCGTAACTTCAGACAGGATTCCTCGTGTCCCGCCCTACTCAGGTGGCAAACTCGGATCAGTCAACTTACCTGTACGGGAGTATCACCCTCTCCGCCGGGCCTTTCCAGACCCTTCCAGTTCATTAACTGACCTCTTATGTCTGCTCCTATGACCCCGCCATGGCCGTAACCACAGCGGTTTAGGCTCTGTCCCTTTCGATCGCCACTACTCAGGATATCGATCTTTCTTTCTTCTCCTCCGGGTACTAAGATGTTTCAGTTCCCCGGGTTCGCCCGACTTATCGTCGTGACTGGACTTCATCCAGCCGGGTTGCCCCATTCGGACATGCGCGGATCATAACCTGTTTGCAGTTCCCCGCGCCTTTTCGCAGCTTACCACGTCCTTCGTCGCCTCCGGAAGCCAAGGCATCCTCCGTTCGCTCTTGCAATCTTTCTTCTCGTGTGAATCTATTTTACTAAAAAAATAAACTCGCTTTGCCTTTGAAATTGTAGAATACCACAACTGATTTAAAAACCAATTATTATACTCTGCTGATTTCTATCAACCGTATCTCGCGATACAGTCTCTAAAACCTCTAATGCTTTCTCTCATTATTGTCAATGATCTCTCCACTGATTTCTCAAATGGGCTGCAAAGATACGGACTTTTTTTAAACCTCCAAATCTTTTTTTAGTTTTTTTTGTTAATTTTGTTCTATGAAAAATTTCCTAGCCCTTGATTGCGGCGCAACATCCTGCCGCGCCATTTTGGCAACGTTCCAGGAAGCATCGGCCCCGGGCCTTCAAGGCCGCCTGGCAGACTTCCGGGAGGTGTGCCGAATCCCCAATAACATAGTCCGGAAAGACGGAAAATGCTACTGGGATATCGAGTTCATTTTCAATAAGTTCGTAGAGTGCATAAAGGCCTTGCCGGTGAAGCCGGACTCCATAGGCATAGACACCTGGGGAGTGGACTTCGGGCACATCAGTCCGGATGGCAGGCTGCTGGGTATGCCCCGCGCCTACAGAGACCCTTACACAGACGGCATCCCGGAAGAGGTGTTCCAAAAATGCATAAGCGCAGAAGAGCTTTACAGCCGCACAGGTCTTCAGGTGCTTAACTTTAATTCTCTCTTCCAGTTGTATGCGCAGAAAAAAGAGAACTATCGGCCCTATAACGAGGCCGGTACCATTCTTTTCATCCCCGACCTTCTAATATGGATGTTCACGGGAGAGAAGGTCTGCGAATACACGGAGGGCTCTACATCGGGCCTTATAGACCCGCGGAGCAAGCAGGTAGACCAGAGGGTTACGGAAAGTATCGGCATAAATAAAAATCTTTTTGCCTCTGTAGTTCATCCCGGGCAGACCGTAGGTTATACAAAGGAAGAGCTTGGCATAGGGAGAATCCCAGTGGTTGCCGTGGCTTCGCACGATACGGCGTCGGCCATTGCGGCCGTGCCGGCAGAGGATGATAATTTTGCCTATCTGTCCAGCGGCACCTGGAGCCTTATGGGCGTGGAGACCACGGAGCCCGTGCTCACCCCACAGAGCCGCGAGGAGAATTTTACAAACGAGGGCGGAATTGACGGCACTGTCTGCTACCTAAAGAATATTACAGGTATGTGGCTGCTGGAAGAGTGCCGCCGCAAGTGGAAAGAAGAAGGTATCGACTGTTCCTATAGTAACATAGTGGAGTGGGCAAAGGCAGAAGAGGACTTCCCGGGACGCATCAACCCGGATGACCCTCAGTTTGCCAACCCCTCCGATATGGCCGCTGCCATTGCCGCTGCCAGCGGAGCTCGCACGCCCGCCCAGATTGCAAGTTGCATCTACCAGAGCCTGGCTCTGCGCTACAAAGAGGTGCTGGAGGCTCTTAAGAGGCTTACCGGCAAGAAGATAGAGCGGCTTCACATAATAGGAGGAGGCAGTGCCAACGATTATCTTAACCAGCTTACCGCCAACACGATAGGCCTCCCGGTAGTGGCTGGCCCCACTGAGGCTACGGCAATTGGCAATGTGCTTATTCAGGCGCGCGCGGCCGGGCTGGTAGAAGGAAAGGCGGATATGCGCCGTCTGGTCTGCGATATTTTTCCCGTAAAAACTTTTAACCAAAAACAATAAGACTATGAAATCTATTCTTGAAAACAGGCCTGCGCTTGCCGCCGAGGTTGGCAAGGTTGCAGAGGTTGCCGGATATCTCTGGCAGAAGGGTTGGGCAGAGCGCAACGGTGGCAACATCACCATTAATATAACGGAGCTGGTGGACGAGGGAATGAAGGCCCTCACCCCCATAACCGAACCCAGACCCATCTGCCTGCATCTTCCCAATATCAAAGATTGTTGGTTTTATTGCAAGGGGACGAACCGAAGGATGAGGGACCTTGCCCGCGAACCAATGGCCAACGGCTCCATTATCAGGATTTTACCGGATTGCGAGTCTTATGTTATTGTGGCCGATGCTGACATTGCCCCTACATCCGAGTTGCCTTCGCATCTTGCGATGCATAATTACCTCCTTGGCAAGGGCTCTCCGTACCGCGCCTGCGTGCATACCCACCCGATAGAACTGGTTGCGCTTACGCACAATGACCAGTGGCTCCAGAAGGATTATGCCACGAAGGTTTTATGGTCGATGATTCCGGAGACCAAGGCTTTTTGCCCCCGCGGGGTGGGAATAGTTCCCTATATGCTCCCGGGCAGCAAGGAACTGGCCCAGGCCACCATCGATGCGGTTGATTCCGATTACGACGTTGTGCTTTGGGAGAAACACGGAGTGTTTGCCGTTGATGTAGACGTGATGTCTGCCTTTGACCAGATTGACGTGCTTAACAAGAGCGCGCTCATCTACATAGCGGCAAAAAATCTGGGTTTCATAGCCGACGGCATGACTGAAGCCCAGATGCAGGAGCTATCGGAAGTATTTCATCTTCCTAAATAAAACAGTATTTAGTCATTAACTCTTATCTATGAAGAAGATTTGTATTTTTTGTTCATCGAGCGACAATTTGGATAAGAAGTATTCCGATGCGGCCAAAGCCCTGGTCGGCGGTCTGTGCAAGAAAGGCTATGCAGTAGTTTCCGGAGGCTCGTACAGAGGCACTATGGGTGTTGTGGCCGATACTGCTAAAGAATGTGGCGGAGTCCATATAGGTGTGATGCCGGAATATATGGCAGGGTATCTCTACGATAGTCTCAGCGAGGTAATTTGGACTCCGACTATGGGTGCTCGCAAGCAAGAAATGCGCAAAGATACCGATGCCTTAATTGCCCTTCCGGGCGGCATAGGCACACTTGATGAACTGATTGAAGCACAAGTGCTTATCAAATTAAAGAAATACAGCGGACGACTCATTCTCCTTAACATCCACGGCTTCTACGAGCCCTTCCGCTCCCTGTTGGAGCACTACGTCTCAGAGAATATGCTCACCCCTGCCGACAAGGATATAGTAGAGTTCTTCGACACTCCGGAGGCTATTCTGGAGACACTCTAGGACAGTTTCTCGCATTTACGGCAACGGCGGATAGCGAAAAGGGTTACCATTACAAAGCACACAAGAGGCAGAGCAAAACTTACGTTAACCGCAGGATGGCCGGCAACGGTACCAAGGTCTATGATATGGCCCTGCAGCGGAGGCAGCAGCGCTCCGCCCACGATAGCCATAACAAGGAAGGCTGCACCCAGAGTGCGGTCTTCTGCGTTTATATCCTCGAGGGCTATTCCGTAAATGGTGGGGAACATAAGGCTCATAAATGCGCTTATGGCTACAAGGCATACAAGCCCTGTGGTGCCCACCAGGAGCACGGCTCCAAGCGTACACAAGGCCGCCATCAACCCAAAAACTGCCAGCAACTTGCGGGAATTCACATACTTCATAAGGAAGGTGGCCACAAATCGGAAGCACAGGAACATGCCCATAGCAATTATATTGTACTTCTGAGCGGTAGCCTTATTTATTCCAAGGTTGTCGGCATACTGAATGATGAATGTCCATACCATTATCTGCGCACCCACGTAGAAAACCTGGGCAAGCACGCCCTCGCGGTAAGCCGTGTTGTGCCAAAGGCGCCCCAGGGTGCCCTTGGAGCGGGTGCCCCCGGCCGTAGAGCCCGGCATCTTGGTAAGAGCAATGATAACCAGTATCACCACTACAATGACGCCCAGTGCCACGTAAGCATCACGGATCACAGCCAGATCGTGCACCCTTTCCTGGGTCTTTACAGCCTCCGGAAGCGTGTCAAAGATAAGTTTCCCGGCAGCGTCACGGTGCTTGTCGCTAAGCAGGTTGGGAAGAACCACCCAGGAAGCAACGGCCATCCCGGCCAAGGACCCCATCGGGTTAAAAGCCTGGGAGAGATTAAGTCTGCGGGTAGATGTCTCCCTGTCCCCAAGCGAAAGGATGAAGGGGTTTGCGGTAGTCTCCAGGAAGGCCAGGCCAAAGGTAAGAACGTACAGCGACAGGCAGAAGAAGGTAAAATTCTGTAACGATGCTGCCGGAATAAAGAGGAAGGCGCCCAGGGCATAAAGCGCAAGCCCAAGGAGGATACCTTTCTTATAACTGTACTTTCTTATGAACAGCGCTGCGGGGATGGCCATAGTGGCGTATCCCCCGTAAAAGGCGAACTGAATAAGCGAGGCCTTGGCGGCAGAAAGTTCCATAATGGTCTGGAACCCCGCAACCATAGGGTTGGTGATATCATTAGCAAAGCCCCAGAGGGCAAACAGAGACGTTATAAGGATGAACGGCAGGATAACCTGCCGCTGTACCAGCTTTGATTTTTCTGACATTACTTGTAGATAGGTCCAAAATTAGCGCAGGCCCTGTAGTCTGCACCTTCTTTGTCCATACCAAAGGCGTTCCAGGCGGCGGGACGGAAAATATCCTTGTCGGATATATTATGCATACATACAGGTATTCGTAGAATAGAGCAAAGAGTAATGAGGTCTGCACCAATGTGGCCGTAGGCTATGGCTCCGTGGTTTGCACCCCAGTTATTCATTACACTGTAAACATCTTTGAAGGCATCCTTTGCGGGGTCTATACGCGGAACAAACCAGGTGGTAGGCCAGGTGGGATCTGTGCGCTTGTCAAGGATGTCGTGCATATCCTTGGGAAGTTCTGCGCTCCATCCCTCTGCAATCTGAATCACAGGGCCAAGACCGCTTACCATATTCAGACGCATCATTGTCATTGGCATACCGCCGCGGGTTACGAAGTGGGCCGAATAACCGCCGCCACGGAAGTAATCGCGGTCTGCCGGCATCCAGTTGGTGGCGGCCAGGCAGGCCTTAACGTCGGTATCGGTCATATCCCAAGGGGCCTTTATGGTAGGTTTGCCATCCTCTCCTGTCATTGCTCCAGTAGCGTCCAGAGTGGTTGCTCCTGAGTTGATAAGATGAATGAAGCCTCCGGCTGCAAGGCCTTCGGGAGCCTTGCCGGTAACGCGTTTTACGGCCTCCGGGCTCCAGTAGGTGCGTACATCGCTGAACATTACGCCGCGGCCGGTAAGAAGATGCCCGAACAGCATCGACAGGCCGTTGAGAGAATCGTTCTCGGTAGCCAGAATGTATGGTTCGCGGATACCATTCCAGTCAAAGGAGGAACACATAAGGGACTCGGGGAAGTCAAAATTGGGCTTGTAGTCTGTCCACTGTCTCTGGCCCTGCACGCCGCCGGCTATGGCATTGTGGCCAAGAGCCTCTTCTTTGTAGCCCATCTCCAGAAGTTTGGGATTCCCGTACATCAAATCCCTTATAATAATCATATTCTTTACGGTAAACTCCCAGTCTTCGTCCTTCTCCTGCCTTGTCTTGCCCTTGCCCTTGCCATTGAAGGTAGTCATAGGCGTTCCGGGGAAGAGGGGACGGTCTTCGTTGTAGTCGTGTCCCTCCTGGGGCTTGCAATACCTGTTAACCCAGTCCATGGCGCGCTGGAACTCCTCGTGGTCGTAGATGCCAAAATCTACTCTTCTAAGAATCTCTACCAGAGACACATATTCCGTACGCATTCCAAGGTAGTTCTGCATAAAGTCCGCATCTACAATAGACCCGGCTATGCCCATACAGGTGCCTCCCATAGAAAGATAACTCTTGCCGTGCATAGTGGCAACGGCCTGGGCCGCGCGGGCGAAGCGAAGGATTTTCTCTGCAACATCTGCGGGAATTGTGTTGTCAGAAAGGTCCTGGACATCGTGCCCGTATATGCCAAAGGCGGGAAGGCCCTTCTGGGCGTGTGCTGCCAGAACGGCTGCAAGATAAACTGCACCAGGCCTTTCCGTACCGTTAAAGCCCCAGACTGCTTTTGGACGGTGAGGGTTCATATCCATTGTCTCGCTGCCATAGCACCAGCAGGAGGTAACGGTAATGGAGGAACCAACTCTTTCGCGGAGAAACTTGTCTTCGCACGCCGCCGCCTCTGCAACGCGGCCTATTGTGCTGTCTGCTATAACACATTCTACAGGGGAACCGTCACCATTACGCAGATTGGATGAGATTAGATTGGCTACGGCTTTAGCCAGGGCCATTGTCTTTTCTTCCAATGCTTCGCGTACGCCACCCTGGCGTCCGTCTATCGTGGGTCTTATTCCAATTCGGGGGTAGTTGCTCATAATTGCGTCAATTAATGTTTGATAGTCCTCACAAGATAGAAATATTTAATGTTTTTTACAATTGTTTTTACCTATATTTGCAGAAAAGGAATAATCTAAATTACTATATGGAAGAGAAGAATGTAAAGCTGCCGGAGAACGCGCAGCGCGAACTAAAACCGGGAGAAGAATACAAACCTATACTTTCTCCCCTTAAGAATTACGCAGAAATCACCCCCTACTCTGTGCTTACCGGAGTATTTATGGTAATTCTTTTCTCTGCCGCTGCAGCCTACCTGGGACTTAAGGTTGGACAGGTGTTCGAGGCCGCGATTCCCATAGCAATTATAGGAGTGGGACTTACCGCTGCGTTAAGAAAGGTAGACAGCCTTAGCCAGAACGTAATTATCCAGTCTATAGGCGGATGTTCCGGCTCTGTGGTAGCAGGAGCAATCTTTACACTCCCGGCAATCTACATTCTGGGCCTTGACATAAACTTTACCCAGATGGTGCTGTCTTCTCTGCTTGGCGGCGTGCTTGGAATCCTCTTTCTGATTCCTTTCCGCAAGTACTTTGTAAAGGAAATGCACGGCAAATATCCCTTCCCGGAGGCCACGGCTACAACCCAGGTGCTGGTTAACGGCGAGGGTGGCGGCAAGGGAGCCAAGATTCTCATCCTGAGCGGACTTATCGGAGGTCTTTACGATTTCATTTCCTCCAGCATAGGCCTTTGGAGCGAGACCCTTACTTCCCGGGTGGTAGATTTTGGAGCAGCCATAGCAGACAAGGCAAAAATCCTGGTAAAACTTAACACAAGCGCAGCCGTACTTGGCCTTGGCTTTATCATTGGCCTTAAATACGCACTTATCATCTGCTGCGGCTCCTTCCTTGTCTGGTTCTTCATTATTCCTCTTATAGGATTCGTTCTGCCGGAGGCCCAGGCAGCCGCACTGGCCCCGGAAGATTTATTCAGCTCCTACGCCAGACCTATCGGCATCGGAGGTATAGCAACGGCCGGTGTAATTGGAATTGTCAAGTCCTTCGGCGTAATAAAATCTGCCCTTGGCCTTGCGGTAAGTGAGTTTAAGGGAGGCAAGGGTGCCACGGGAAAGGTAGACCGCACCGACGAGGATATGCCAATGAAAAACATCGTCTTTGGCATAGCCATAGCCCTTCTTGCCATCTTTGCCTTCTTTGCCCTGGGCGGAGTCGTAGAAAATGTTTGGCAGGCGCTCGTGGGTCTGCTTATAGCCGGCGTAATTTCTTTCCTCTTTACTACCGTGGCTGCAAACGCCATAGCCATAGTGGGCTCCAACCCGGTTAGCGGAATGACATTGATGACCCTTATCATAGCATCGGTAATCCTGATAGCTGTGGGCCTTAAGGGTAACGCCGGAATGGCTGCCGCCCTAATCATTGGAGGAGTCGTATGCACAGCCCTTTCCGTTGCCGGCTCCTTTATCACGGATCTTAAGATTGGCTATTGGATTGGCTCTACTCCACGTAAGCAGGAAACCTGGAAATTTCTTGGCGTCGCCGTATCGGCCGTAACCGTTTGCGCCGTAATGCTCATACTTAACAAGGTTTACGGCTTTACCGGAGAAAACGCCCTTGTGGCACCCCAGGCTAATGCAATGGCAGCGCTGATAGGCCCTCTTATGAGCGGTGGCGGAGCCCCCTGGATGCTTTATGGAATTGGTGCAGTTCTGGCTCTTATCCTAACTTCTCTTAAGATTCCGGCCCTGCCCTTCGCCCTAGGTATGTTCATTCCTCTGGACCTGAACCTTCCGCTCCTTGTAGGAGGCGGCATAGCCTGGCTTGTAAGTACAAGAAGCAAGGACTCTGCAGTTAACAATGAGCGTATGGACAAAGGAACCCTCATTGCTTCCGGATTCATAGCCGGCGGCGCTCTGTTCGGAGTCCTTAGCGTGATTCTTAAGTTTGCCAATGTAAGGGCCTTCCTGCTTGACAATGTTCCCGGAGTGGTTTCGTTCTTTGACAACTGGAGCGCCAACCTTGGCGAGCCTCTGGCCATTATCCCCTTCGCGGGCCTTGTGGTTTATATGATTGTTTCATCGATTAAGGTTAAAAAACAGTAATATGGAGAATATACTTGACAGATTTTTGCGCTACGTGTCCATAGATACAATGTCCGACGAGAATTCCGACAGCCAGCCCTCGGCAGCAAAGGAGTGGGATCTTCTTGAACTTTTGCGCAATGAACTTAAGGCCCTTGGAGTGGAAGTAACCCTTGACGAATATGGTTACGTTATGGCAAGCATCCCCTCCAACATAGAAAAGAAGGTACCGGCCATAGGTTTTATTGCCCATGTGGATACTTCCCCGGACGCATCGGGAAAGGATGTAAAACCCCAGATCATAGAGAATTACGACGGGGGCGATATTGCCCTTAAGGGCGTCCCCGGCCTCTTCCTTAAGCCGGCGGACTTCCCCGAGATGCTTCATTACAAGGGCCAGACCCTAATTACCACGGACGGAACAACCCTTCTGGGGGCCGACGACAAGGCCGGCGTTGCAGAGATTATGAACGCCGTGCAGTACATTGTAGAGCATCCTGAGTTCAAGCACGGCCCCATCAAGATTGGCTTCACCCCCGACGAGGAGATTGGCCGCGGCGTAGTTAAGTTCGATGTAAAGCGCTTCGGGGCAGATTTTGGCTACACTATGGACGGAGGCGAGATTGGGGAACTGGAGTTCGAAAACTTCAATGCAGCATCGGCCAAAATACACATACAAGGCTGCAACGTGCATCCAGGATACGCCAAAGGCAAGATGCGCAACGCCATCCTTATTGCGTCGGAACTTAATTCTCTTCTGCCGGTAGAGCAGCGTCCGGAGTACACAGAGGGGTACGAGGGCTTTTTCCACATCGTCGCCTTCAACGGTACTGTAGAAAATGCAGACATCGCCTATATAATCCGCGATCACGACAGGGCTAAATTCGAAAGGAAGAAGGATTTTATTTCCAAGACCTGCGACTTTATAAACGAGAAGTATGGCGACAGTACAGTAACCCTTGCCCTAAAAGACCAGTATTACAATATGCGCGGGCAGGTCGAGCCTCATTTCCACGTTGTAGAAAAGGCCATCAAAGCCATCGAAATGGCCGGCGTCAAACCCAAGGTCCAGCCAATCAGAGGGGGGACCGATGGTGCCAATCTCAGTTTCAAGGGACTTCCCTGTCCCAATATCTTTGCAGGCGGACTAAATTTCCATGGTAAAATGGAGTTCGTGCCTCTGGAGAGCATCCAAAAAGCATCGGAAGTAATCCTGAACATTATTTCGCTTTACGCGCAGGACTAGAGTTGGGTTACGATTGAGTTGCGGCCCGTAAGGACTTCGGCTGTAGATATGGCGGTAAGCGCTGTGCCGCAGAAACCGTGAAGGTTATTGTTCTGGCCGGTAAGAAGAAGATTGGGAATTTTGGTAACTACCGGAAGCTGGCTTTCAAGAATGTTGTTGCAGTCTTTGCTGAACCCGCAGATGCTCCCCTCCTTGACTCCGTAATAATCCCTGATTGTAAGCGGAGAAGATGTATTCATTTCCTCTACCACATCTCGGAAGCCGGGGTGAATCTTCTCTATCATAGCCAAAAGGGAAGATGCGCACTCTTGCTTAAAGGCTTCGTACTGCGGCCCGCGGCGGCCTGTGGTAGTATTTTCCCATCTGGAAACGGCAGAATACAGCATTGGCGCGGTAACCAGCGCCTTTGTACTGTAGGGGCCCTGATTAACCTCCGGCGGAGTCATGAATAAAAAGCCAAGGGGCCAGGGCTTATCTTCACGGGAGAAATTCCAGACATCATCGTACCGGGTCATAAAATACTCGGAAGTATTGATATAAGGGAAGGTATCTTCCTTTAATTTAAGGAACAGGAGAAAAGCGGAATAAGAATTGGGAAGACCATTAAGACGGTCGCGATAAGCCTTGGTAAAAGCCGTGGGCGGCAAAAGCCCAAGAAGAGTACAAGGATGTATGGCCGATATGTAATAGTCTGAATTATAGCGCTTCCCGGACTCTGTAACAACCCCTGTTATCTCTTTCCCGTCCATAATAATCTGCGACACGGCGTCTCCCTTTGACACCACGCCTCCGCTGGAAGTGACAACTCCGGCAAGAAGATCCGCAAAAGAACCGCTGCCTCCGGCAAAACGGGAAGCACCCATAATGTAAAGCCAGCTTATTATTACGTGTACATAGGCCGGAGTGTAATCCGGACGGCCTCCGTAGAAAGGATTGAGATAGGCCACAACGGCACGTAACCTCCTGTCGCTTATATATTTTGATATAAAGGCGCTGGCAGGCATAAAAAACTCGTCGCTGTGCTTGGGGAAAAGAGTGTTGGAGGGGCGCAGATTAAATAAGTCCACCTCGCCAGAAAGCCTTTCAAGGGCCTGGACATACCGGACAAGAGCCTCTTTCTGGGAAGGAAAACAGGATGCCAGTGAAGACACAAAGCCATCGCGCCCGGAAGCAATCTCGTAGCAGGCCCCGTCCTCGTCAAACCAGATGCGGTCCATACAGGAACTATCGACCTGATGAATATTAACCTTGGAGTCAATCCCCAAATACTGGCAAAGCCGGTAGATGTTGCCACCGGGGTTCATCCCGCCCACAACGTGCATTCCGGTGTCGAACACCTCGGAGAACCGGCGGAAAGACTGGAGTCCGCCGCCCACGGTAGCGTTTTTTTCCAGAATGGTAACCTTCCATCCCTCCTTTGCAAGAATGGCCCCGGTAAAAAGGCCGCCCACGCCGCCTCCGATTATGGTAACGCTTTTCATATCCCGGCCTCCTTGATCTGGTTCAGAATAGTGTCGGGGCCCAGCACCTCGCCGCAAGTAAGGAAGGCTCCCACAAGAACGCCCATTATACCGTGAGAATTAATATTCTGCCCGGTAAGAAGAAGGTTGGGCACCCTTGTTCTGTGCGTTATGCGCCCGCCGGGCCCGGAGGAGATACTGCGCTCTATGCCATACATGGAGCCCCCCTGCGTGCCGGTGTAGTCCCGGTAGGTAAGAGGCGTGGATGTCCAATAATTCTCAATTGCCGATTGGAACCCGGGGTGGTATTTTTCCATAAAGGCCAGTATTTTTTGGGCCGATGCTTTCTTGAACTCTTCGTACGTGGGGCCTCGCCTCCCCACGGTAGTGTTCTCCCAACGGCTGAGGTCTTCTATCCGCATATAGGAAATGATGACTCCGCAGCGGGCAAACCCGGGATCCTTCTCGTGGCAGGTATGCATATAGATGAGGCCCTCCGGCCAGGAGGCCGGGGTATAATTCTCGCAGCCCCAAGGAGATTCGCGGTTAAAAAGGAACTCGTTATGGTTCATATAAGGAAGGACACCCTCTTTAAACTTAATGTAGACAGAGAACGCGCCCACCGTCTGGGGCATTGTTCTGATGCGTTCTTTGTAGGCCGGACGTATAAGCTTTGTATCCAGGAGCTCAACCGTACGCGCAGGATGGGCATCGGAAATTATAAGGTCTGCCGGGAAAAACTCCCCGCCGGCGGTAAGGACACCATCGGCCTTGGTAGCATTGCAAACGATGGATGTTACCTTGTGGCCGGTGAGCACCCGGCCGCCTGCAGACTGAATCTTGTCTACGAGGGCCTTTACCAGGGTGTCGCTTCCGCCCACGAACCTGTGGGCGCTACGGTTATAGAAGGTGGTGATAAAGGCGTGATTGGCAAAGGAGGTCTTGTTTTCTATTCCTGCGTAAAGCGGATTTTCTCCGGCCAGTACGCCGGCAAGCAGGGGGTTGCTTATAACAGAAGAAATCACCGGGCCCACAGCCTTTGACTGATACTCCATAGTGAGGGCAAGATCGGAGGAGGCAAAGTCCAGAGTCTGCATTGCAGAAGCCTCTGATACCTTTTCTACAAGATCGTAGTAAGCCTCTATCTCTCCCGCGTTATCGGGGAAGTCCTTGGCGAGGGTGGCCACAAAGGCATCCCGCCCGTTGGCAAACCTGTAACTCCTGTCCCCAAGATAAATGACGTCGTAACCGGAAGGGTCCAGGGGAGAGAAGTCCACACGGTCCCTGACTCCAAGATACCTCAGTATCCTGTCCAGGGGCTGCCCTGGCTTGGCGCTGCCCACATAGTGCATTCCGGACTCGAACTTAACCCCGCCCCTCCAGAAGCACTGAAGGCATCCGCCTGCAACGGCGCCTTGCTCCAGCACGGTGACATCCATCCCGTTTTGGGAAAGTATCGCCCCGCAGGAAAGGCCACCAAGACCGCTGCCTATGATTACAACCTTTGTCATTTATTACGCTCTGCGTCTACCTTATCCGACACACTGTTGTATTCTTTCTGATGCATCTTTCTCATATAAGAGGCCTGGTCCAGAACCGTTCCGTAAGACTCCATTTCCGCGGCAGTGTGGCAGGGCAGAACCTCTACGTGAATAAAGCCGCGCCTTAGATAAACCGCGCCCTTGGGGAAAACCTTTCCGGGGCCGTACAGCACTATGGGAACCACATCCAGGCCAAGAGCATTGGCAATATGGAAGGCCCCGCGGTGGAACCTTTCTATCTTGTCTGTCTCTGAGCGCGTGCCCTCCGGGAAAACAGCCAGACTGTAACCCTTCTTAACCGCATCGCGGGCCTGGAGAACCAAATCCCGGAAGGGCGTAGCCGAGTTTAGATAGCCGGCCTTGCGAATCATCCTCCCATAGAAACCATTGTTCATAACCCTCCTGTTGGCAAGGAAAACAAGATTCGGAGTTAAGGTAAGGACACTTATAAGGTCCAGGGCGGACTGATGGTTACAGATATATAGCACTGGTTTGTCAAAGTCTGTCCCCGCGGCTACATTTGAAGAAAACTTTACTCCGGGAATCCTGTGCTTTGTCATGACAAAGCGGGCTGTCCTGTAAATGAACTTGTGTATCGCTCCCTGGTTCCTGCCCCTTATCCAGGTGTAAGGCTTTATCACAAATATACTGAAGAGTAGGAAGGCAAGGGCGGCATAAATAACCCTGAACCAGGCATATAGCACGCGGAGAACCCTGCTGGGCAGGCCCACCAGTATGGCGGCCGGGAAGAGGAGGGTGTTAAGAATGGATATCCTGCCAAAATCCCTAAGGGGTTTAAAATGACTTCGCTGCTCGCTTTTATGCGGGTAGTGAACCCCAACGCGAACTTCCTCGAACCTTACCCACCTCCAGGCGCTTATAACAAGAAGGGCCAGCTCTGCCTCATATCTTGATGTCATAGCCCACAGAGGGATACGGCGCAAAGGATAAAGCCTGTAGCCGGACTGGGTATCGTGAAGGTAATACTGGGTATAAAGGGTGAACCAGAAGTTGGCGAACCCGTTTGCAAAGCGGCTGGATGCCTTTTGTCGATGAGACTTCTTGCGCACGCCCATAATGATATCGTCCGGGAAGGCGATGCTTTGCTGAACAAGGGTGGCAATATCTTCCGGGTTATGCTGCCCGTCCCCGTCAATTGTAACCGCATAGGCAAAACCCAGGGTCTTGGCTTTCTTAAAACCGGACTTCAGGGCCGCTCCCTTGCCCCTGTTCTTGGAATGGGTTACTACTGTTACTTCCGAACCAAACTTTTCCAGGGCGGTGGCAGTGTCGTCCCTGCTGCCATCGTCTACTACTATGATATCGTCGCAATAAGGTTTCACGCCCCTTATTATCCTTCCTACGGTGGATTCGCAATTATATACCGGAATAATTACGCAGGCTCTGCGGGACTTCATTCTCTCTTTGCAAATGTCCCAGCCTTCTTTTTCCTTGTTCTTAAGGAGTAAGGAAACGTTGGCATAGACAATGCTGCCGTCTACGGAGTCTGCCACCTTGGCAATAACGGAATAGCCCTCATGAGACTTCTCCATTTTGCCAAAAGAAACCACCGGTTTGCATTCCGGAGTAAGAAGAGAGAGAAACTTTACGTTACGTGCCTCCTTTATTGTAAAAAGGCGGCGCAGGTTCTTTTCTGCCAGTTCCTTTACTATCTGCACTATGCAGACCCCGGGAGTAATGGGCATCCCCGGGAAATGGGCGGCATACACTGGGCAATCGGCAATCAGGGAAAGCAGGTACCCTGTCTCCGAGTGCGACTCTACGCGGTATAAATAATCTTCCAGTATCATTTCCCCAGTAAGATTGAAATGCAGTGGAGCTCGGGAAGAGAGGCCCCCATAGCCTGACGGTACCGGGCCGTGGTCTCGTCGTGGCAACCTACAAGCACATTGCTTACACGGCCGCTTCCAAGCAGAAGACGCGCGTAAAGCAAGGTCCACTCCAAAGAGCGTTCCCTCTGCGAAATTGTTATATTGGCACCATTGCAGCCAAGTTTTATGGCTATGTTGCTGCCTATGGTATTATGTGTACTCTGTATGAACCAGGAAGGCTTTAGCGACTCCTCTCCCTCCAGAACCAGCTGGTCAAGAAGATGGATGCTGTTCTCCAGGCACCCCAGCGAGGTACCTGTTATGATGGCATCCGGTTTTTGGACCGATGCTTCCTGAAGCGCCGTCATGGAAGTAATTATGGACGCCTTTAGCAAAGTGCCCATCCTGCGGCTCTCCACGGGGTTTACCCATTTGCGCACAGCCTGCAAATCATCCTCCTGGGTAATCTCGCAACGGGAGAGCTCCCGTCCCTCTGCCAGGCCGAATTCTTCCTGCTCCTTTCCCGGCAAAAGGGAAAACACCAAGGCCGAATCGTTACCTCCAAAACCAAATGAATTGCAGAGCACGGTATTAAGCGCTGCCTTTGGACTGCCCACCGATGGAGCCAGGCCACCATCCATAACCTTGGAAAAGCCAAGGTTTGCAGGAATAAAGCCCTCCTGCATTGAAAGAAGAGAGATAACCGCTTCTATTGCTCCCGCAGCACTGGTAGCGTGTCCGGTAAAGCCTTTAGTGCTTGAAAACGGAGGCACACTGCCCCCAAAGAGCCTCTTAAGAGCCTGAGTCTCTGAATAATCATTATTCTCTGTGCCTGTGCCATGGGCATTTACGTAATCTATCTGCGACGGCTGTGCTCCAGCCATTTCCAGGGCCTCCTTCATCGCAAGATAGGCGCCCACCCCGTCCGGGGACGATGCTGTCTGGTGAAAAGCGTCGCAGGCATTCCCGTATCCAGCCAGATAGGCGTGCACCCGTGCGCCCCTCCCGATGGCAGAGGTTTCCGGCTCCATCACCACGAAGGCCGCGCCCTCCCCAAGATTGAGCCCTGCGCGTGAGGCGTCAAAGGGCCTGCACACTCCGGAGTCCAGAATCATAAGAGAGGCAAAGCCGTTAAGGTGGAAAAGGGACATGGCCTCGCTGCCCCCGCAGACTACGATGTCTGCAAGGCCGGCCTTAAGAAGATCTGCCCCCAGCATCATTGCGTTGGCCCCCGAAGAGCATGCGGTAGATATCGTTGTCCAGTCTGTAAACACGCCGCCGCAAAGCGAGGCAATGGCCGCGGTGCATCCGCCACAGTCGTGATACTCAAGACATTTGGCGTAATCTTCTCTCACGGGACCGGAAGGGACGTAATACTTTTCTGTCATATCCATCCCGCCCACGGTGGTTCCGCTTACAAGAACAACCCTTTTGCCGGCAATGGCAGAAAGGGGAAGGGAAGCATCGGCAAGAGCCTGCCTGGCGGCATAGGCCCCCATAAGAATGGTACGGCTAAGGGTCCTGTCCTCTTCCAGGCCCAGGAAGGCCTTTAACTGGGAATTGGAGAATTTAACCTCTCCGATGGGCAGTTCCTTACGGGAGGTAGAAAGATATCGGGCCGGGGCTATCCCGGTTTTATTGTCACGAAGAGAGCAGAGCACAGACTGTTTGTCCCGCCCTATTGCAGAAATAATTCCTTCCCCTGTGACAGCTATTCTCATTTCTTATGCGCAGATATGTATTCTGCCATAGTACGCACGTTTCTGAACACGGCCTTACCCTCTGCGGGATTAGCCAGCTTAACGCCATACTTTTTCTCCATAAGAACTATAAGTTCCAGGGCATCTATGGAGTCAAGACCCAGACCTGAGCCAAAAAGCGGAGCGTCCGTATCTATTTCCTGGGGCTTCATTCCCTCCAGGTTAAGCGCCTCTATAATCTGTTCTTTGAGTTCTAAAATGAGTTCATCCATATTTACATTCTTTTGATTTTCAATTAAGCATAAGTCTGCTTCAAAGTTCCGGGGGCTCTCCCAATCTACCCAGCCGCAAATAGATTGTGACAGGCCGTCGTCAAGGAAAGAAGCCTTTGCTATCATCTCTTCCTGCACGCTGTCCCGCTGCGGGAGCACGTAGAAAGAAGTCTCTCCGCCAAAGCCGTGGCGGATGGCAATCTCCCCGGTAACAATGTTTGGCAGGGTATAGACAAAGAGCGACGGCGACCCCATCCTGGAAAGGTACTTCCTGTCCGTATCAATTGACGAGGACCTGTTGAACAATATCACCCCCGTATTATTATTTGGGCCGATAGGGCCGTAAGTCTTAACCAGCAGGTCTGCCGCAAGAAAGCCAAGGCGGCAAAGCAAATCCATCTTGAAAAACCTTGGCGAAGGATTGCAGTAACGCCTGTATATGTCTGTAAGAAGGTCTATCCCGGCACCCTCGGTTTCCTGTTTCTGCCCGTCTATCCAAAGCCCTTCCGGGGTGATTCTTACGCTGCCCCTGCGGCTAAGATTAAGGGAGGGCAAACGCTCGGCGGTAGATTTTTTGCGCCCGGCCACGATGGCAGCGTTGCAGCCTCCGAACCCGGAAATGGTTTTGAGGAAGGACCCGGCCGACGCCTTGCGGACATCGGTGCAGATATTTATGCGGCCAGACACTCCCCTTTCGCTGTATCCCCTTACGGGAAGAACATAACCATCGGACAGGGAAGCCATTGTGACGATGGTGCCGATAAGACCGGCTGCACCCATCGTGTGCCCGAAGTAACCTTTAAGGCAACTTACCGGCACGGCTCCCAACCCTGTCTTTGCAAAGGCCACGGACTCCATCTGGTCGTTGAACAGGGTCGCCGTCCCGTGGGCGTTGATGGTCCTAAGGCTCTTAAGCCTTGTACCTTTGGTTGCCGACAGAATGGCTCTTCTTAGCCCCGCGGCATCGCGAGCGGGAGCCACTGTTCCGCTGGCATCGTTCCTTACGGCTCCGCTCCTTATTCCCCAGGCCTTCCCTGAGGGCTCTATGACAGAGAACACTATTGTAGCCGCAGCCTCTCCAAGGTTTAGCCCGTTTCTCATAGAGTCAAAGGGCCTGCATTCTTCCTTGGACATAGAGCCAATGGAATCGAAGCCGGACACTATGAAGGGCCCCAACTCGTCGGCTCCGGTAACTATCGCGTATTTGTAGTAGCCTCCTTCCAGAAGCCTGGAGGCCAGTATTATTGCCGATACTCCCGATATGCAGGCATTGCATACGGTTACTGGCAGGGTGGTAATTCCAAGAGCCTTTGCAATGCGAAGGGCGCTGGCGCCCAGGTAGTCGGAGGTAAAGTCACCATCGACCCGTAAATTATTTATATTGCCCTTTACTGTGCTAAGGATAAATACTACATCGGGGCGCGAAGGGTCGATGCCTGACCTTTTGATTGCGTCGCCGGCCGATGCCACTGCCATTGATTCAAGGCGGGAGAGGCCTTTGCGGCAGGCAATGTCTCCCAGGACCGCGGCCGTAACCGGGGAAGAAAGCCCCCAGGGGTTGCATCGGCCAAGAGCCGATCTTCCCAACCTCACAGCCTCAAGGTTCTGGGCCGTAGTGCTTCCCAACGGGGAAAAGACATTGTCTGAAAGGCGGTATATCATTTACTGCAAAAGTCCGTTTTGTTTTTTCCAGTCAAGATAGAACCGGGGGTTGTCCCACACAAGGTTGTAGTCCTTGTCCATAAAAACCTGCACGGAGCGGCCGGTAGCGACGAGGGAGTCGTCGGCAGTGTCGTGAATCTCGTAGTCGAAGACTATCTTAGCCGCGTCGCAGGGCCTGTAGATTATATCTATGCGCGGGGCCATACCGTAGCGCAATGGCCTCTTATACTGGAAGTTAAGTTCCACGAGCGGGGCAAAATATCCGGCCCCGAAGATGTCCATATACCCAAGGCCGTACCTGGCCCCGAAGGCCTCGCGGGCATCCTCGAAGTAAAGGGGGTAGGAGCCGTGCCAGACAACTCCCATAGAGTCTACCTCGCTGAACCTTATCCTGAATTCTTTTGACGCTCTTAGTTCCATAACCTAATCTTTTACGGCTATTTTCATTTCTGCCGTGGCCACCGGTCCCTTTTCCGTGTACGATTTAACCTCTGAAAGCAGCATCCCGAAGGCCTCGCCCACAATCTCCACCTCTGTAGTAAGGGTTTCCCCTACCGATGGAAGCCTTGTGAATTCTGCTTTTTTAATAGCCCCAATGACTCCGGTCTGAATGTCTTTTTTAAGTATGTATTTGTTTATGAAGCCAAGGCGGGCGGCCTGGGTCTGGGCCATATTTTCCATTATCCCGGGGGCCTGCAGCCGGTCTTCCTCGACAAATATATTTGATTTCTGGACGATAGTTTCCGTGGCCGCGCCCGTGGGGCTTACAGCCACAAGAGTGCCTACCATAAAAAACGGCTCCTGCTGGGGCAGAAGTGTGTGAAGATCTATCCCAGAGAGCATCGCCTTGTCATAAATAGTCCAATCGATATCCATCAGGCCCAAAAATCAAAATAGTTATACCATTGGCAAGGGTTCTTCCTTACCTCTTCTTCAAGGCGGGCGGCGTAGGCACGGCAGAGCTGCTCTACCTGTCTGGCCCTTGGCGCCTCTTTGTCGTAGGGCAGGGGCACTACGCTCACCTTGTATTTTCTTATGCTTGTCTTAAGCACGCTTACATAAATTACATCCAGAGAGCGCATTGCAGCTACGCTGAACGGCCCGGCCGGGAATTTGGCGGGGGCTCCCAGGAAGTCGCAGGTTACGGTTCTGGGGGTGCCGTTAACCCTGTCTGCCGCAATGCTCACCGTTTCTCCCCTGTCCAGGGCAGACGATATTTCAAAAATATAGTCGCTCCCCTGCCCGGCGGGAATCATGCTCACGTTCGTGTCCTTGAACATCTTGCTTCGGGAGGCCATCACAGAGCCCTTTTCTCCCGCAAATACCACTGCGTTAAACTTCTTGTGCCTGGCTACAAGCGTGTACCCTGCAATCTCGTAGTTGCCAAGGTGGGCGCTAAGCTGCACAAAACCTTCCGGCTTTTCTGCCACGTCAAGAAAGTGAACGTAGCCGTCTATTTCCAGTTTGAAGGTCTTGCCCGCGTACATTGCAAACTTGTCCAGCACTGCTTTGGAAAAGTAGCAGTAGTTAAGATAGGTCTTCCGGACAGCCTTAACCACGCCGTACCCCAGGCGACGGCGCATAAGCCTGTAAATGTGCCTTTTAGCCGGGTTTACAACAAACACAACCGGCACCACGAAGAGCAGCGGAAAGATGTATAAAAGCCTTAGTCCAAGAACTTTTATAACCTTGACCAGAGAAGAGTGCATCCATCCGTTCCCGTAGGTTGTACCCTGCCACTGCCTGCCTTCCGGTGCCGTAGAACTCATCCTACCTTTGTCTCTATGTAGTCGCAAAACTGCGATAGAGTCTTGACGTCTATCAGTTCCTCGGGCTTGATCTTGAACCCGAACTGCTTCTCTACTATTACCACGATGTCTACAAAGTCAAGGCTGTCTATGCCAAGCCCCTCTTTTAGAAGGGCATCGGGGGCAATTTTTTCTTCGTCAATCTCCAGGTCCTGGATAAGGAAGGTCCTCACTTTTTCTTCAATCTCTGTTCTAGTCATATCTTGTTCTATGTTAAATTCAAATCCGGCAGGTGATAATGGAGTGGCCACGCCCAAGGTTGTCCGTAATCTTTTCTATCCTTAGGCCGGCCCTGGCTATGCACTCCTGCATGTCGTCCGTGTTATACATCTTGGAATTGCCGTTGGCTATGGCTGTAAAATAAAGGCTTGTCATAGTCAGACAGAAGGCGGCTGTGTCGAATCTCTGCCTGTCCCAGAGGGTTTCCATTATGCAGAGCCTGGTATGGGGCTTCATTACCGCCTTGGCCTTTTGCAGGATGGACACTATCTCGTCCATTGAAAAACAGTCCAAAAACTGGCTCATCCAAATTACGTCCGGGCCTTCGGGGCTGGCGGGAAAGGCAGATTTCTTGTCCAGAAGATTAATTCCAAAACCTTCTATCCTGTCTGCGCCCTTCTTCCCGGCTATATTATTCTTCATCATAGACAACTGCTGAGGCAGGTCCAGAACGGTTACCTTTACGTCATTGTCGTGCTCTGTACAGCAGAGGGCCCACTTACCTGTGTTGCCTCCCACGTCATAGAGAGTGCGCACCGGGGCACCATCGAACACCACCCCAAGGGCATCGGGGAAGGAGAGGTCGCTGTAGAAATGGTCGAACCCGAACCAGCTTTGCTGAACCTTGGGGGGCAGGCTGGAGAGGCCTTCGTAAACGGTGGGCCAGGGGCCAAAATGCTCCAGTCCGGCGGGACGGCCTTCTTCCAGGGCCTCCTGCAGGCGGAACCAGCCCTCGTAGTTTACATCGTGGTTAAAGTTGATGTTGGCCCTGGTGGCATCGTCGTTAAGCAGGAACCATCCTGCCTTGGACAGGGTGAACCTTCCTGTCTGGGGGTTAACCAGAATGGTGCCTATGCAAAGGGAGGCCTCGGTCATACACTTTACCGCGTAATCGGACAGGCCTGTAGCCTTGCAAATTTCTTCCCTGGTGAGACCTTCCTCACTGTGGTCCAGCAGGGCGAAGACTCCCTTTTCAAGCATTACCCTTGACACCTGGAACACAGCGGGGCCCCAGGCAATGAATTCTGCCAGACGCTGGGCCTTTATGGCGGATAGCTGTTCCTTGCTGTATTGCTGCTCCAGGGCGGGGTTCATGCTCATCTTTTTCATATCTTACGTATAATCAGGGCCGAGTTTGTACCGCCGAACCCAAATGAATTGCTTAAGACAACATCGACCTTGGTCTCTATGGTCCTGGTGGCAAGGTTGAGGGGGGCGGAATAGTCGTCCGGAGCCTCGAAGTTGATGTTGGGTGCCACGAAGCCTCCGTGCATCATAAGCAGGGAGTAAACTATCTCGCTTGCTCCGGCCATCCAACATTCGTGGCCGGTCATTGACTTGGTAGAGCTTATAAGGGCTTTTTTGCCCCTGAATATTTTATCCAGGGCGATGGCTTCGCACATATCGCCTTGCTTTGTGGATGTGGCGTGTGCATTTATGTAGTCTATGTCTTCCGGGGTAAGGGATGCGTCCCTTAGGGCCCTTTCTATGGCAGTAATGCTACCGTCGCTGCTGGCGTCGGAAATGCCGCCGCCGTTGCTGGAGAAGCCGTATCCCGTTACCTCTGCCAGTATGGTTGCGCCGCGCTTAAGGGCGTGCTCGTATTCTTCCAGGACCAGGGCCGCAGCACCGCCGCTGGGAACCAGCCCGTCGCGGTCGCGGTCGAAGGGGCGGCTGGCCTTATGGGGCTCGTCCATCCTTACAGAGAAGGCGCCAAGCGCGTCGAAGGAAGCCATGGAGTAGTAGTTTGTCTCCTGGGCTCCGCCGCACAGCACCACGTCCTGAAGCCCCTGCTTGATAAGCATATAGCCTATTCCTATGGAGTGGCTGCCGCTGGCGCAGGCAGCGCTAATTGTGAAGTTTACGCCCCTTAGATGGAATATGGTGCTCAGGTTCATATTCACCGTAGAGTTCATGGACTGGAACACGGTTCCGTAGCCAAGCATTGCAGAGTCGTGCTTCTGATCCATAATGTGCGCGGCTTCTATGACCGGCTTGGCAGATGAGTCGTTTCCAAAGATACAGCCCACCTCGTTGGCGCGCAGGTAGTCGTCGTCTATCCCGGCCTGGGCAAAGGCCTCGCGGGAGGCCATATAGGCGTAGCGGGCTTCCTCGCTCATTCCGGCCCTGGTATGACGGTCTATCATATCCTTGGTTATTACCGGTTCTTCCACTATTCCGGTGAGCCCGGAACGGTATCCGTATTCCAGCCGTTCTTTCTGCAGGCCTATCCCGCTGCGACCAAGGTAAAGCGACTCTTTAACCGCTTCCAGGCTTGTCCCAAGGCAGGACCAGATTCCACTGCCGGTAATTACAACTCTTTTTTTCATAATTAGGTATACAGGCCCCCGTTTATGTTAATGACTTCTCCTGTTATGTATGCGGCGTTTTCTCCCACCAGGAAGGCAACGGCTTCCGCCACTTCTTCCGGACGGCCAAAGCGCCCTACCGGTATCATCTTTTCCAATTCTTCCTTCGGCAGCCCCTCTGTCATTTCAGTAGAGATAAAGCCGGGGGCTATGGCGTTAACCGTAACCCCTCTTGGTGCCACCTCCTGGGCCAGGGCCTTGGTAGCCCCTATAAGGCCGGCCTTGGCTGCGCTGTAGTTGGCCTGTCCGGGGAGACCTTTTACTCCGGACAAGGAAGTTATGTTAATGATGCGTCCGCCGCGGCGGCGGGGCATCATATGTTTGAGAATTCTTCTTGTGATATAGAAAAAACCGTCCAGCGTTGTATCCAGGACAGATTTCCACTGCTCGTCCGCCATCATAAAGAGCACGTTGTCGTCTCTTATTCCTGCGTTGTTTACAAGAACTGCAATGTAATCGTCGGGGTGGGTGGCTTCCCAGGCGTCCATAGCAGCATCTACCATAGCAGGGTCTGCAACATCGAAGGGTAGCAGTTCAGCCTCCCCTCCCGCTTCCTGCACAAGGCGTTTTGTTTCCTGCGCGGCGCCGGCGTTTGATTTGTAGTTTATCAAGACAGGCATACCCATAGAGGCAAGGCGGACACAAACTGCCCTTCCGATACCTCTTGATCCACCTGTAACAAGAATGTATTTCATCAAAACCTAAATTTACAATCTTGCAAAATTACTGAATAATTCTCAATATCGGTGGTTTTTACCCCAAAAACAGTGAGGCAGCTCCAAGCATTGCTGCTTTGTCAAGAAGGACGGAGCCTTTGACGGTTACTTCCAGTCCTGCCTGGCTGTAACCCCTCTGGAGGGGTTCTATGAACATGGGCAGGCTTCGGGATATGTTCCCACCCAGAAGCAGGGTCTTGCACTGAAACTTTTCCAACCAGGGTATGGTGAATTCTGCCATTCTGTATCCGTACTCCGTAAAGAGCTGTTTTGCAGCAGCGTCGTAGTCGTAGCGGATGGCCACTTCCTTGGCTCCCTGCACGGCTACTCCCGTAAGTTCTTTGTATCTTCCTATCACCCAGCGGGTAGAGAAGGCCTCGTCTACTATGCCTTCGTGGAAGGGCAGTAGCCACACTTCGCCTCCCGGAGGCACAGTGTCGCCCTCGCGGACAATCTTGTGGTTTGCCACAAAGCCGGAGCCCACGCCGGTGCCAAGAGTGAGGACTATGACTCGTTCGTCATACTTAGCCGCGCCAAAACTGCTCTCTCCAAGGGCGAACGCGCCGGCATCGTTTACGTATTTAAACTCCAGGTCTTTGAATTCCAGCAGTCTTGCAGCCAGGGTCTGCCCAACGTTTATGCCGTGAATTGCGGCGAACTTCTGCTCCATCCAGGAGATTCCTTTGTCGTAGTCGAAGGGACCCGGGAATGCCATTCCTATCTGTTTTACGGGCAGGCCGGACTCGTTCATCAGAAGCCTTAGGTTCTCTGTCCACGCAGAGAAAATAACCTCTGCAGGGCTGGTGTGGTCTACGTCGGTGGTAACCGGGTGGCCGATAATTTCACTGGTCTCCAGATTTACAAGGGCCGATGCAATATGGCTTCCTCCAATGTCTACGCCAACTGCGTATTTCCTATTTTCTTCCATATCTTAGAAATATTTAATTGCAGACAAAATTGTACTTACAAGTCCCGCTACTCCCCAAATTACAGTTATACCCACGGCGATATAAGCCACAATCTTAAAGACTTTGTTCCTGAATACCCAAGGGAGCATAAGCAGAGATATCCACTTAAGGAAGGTAAACACGTAACCTATTATGGCATTAATAGGGAAAGGTGTACCCACAAGAGGAACCAGCCAGCCAACGATCGTCAGCGACAAATAGATACAAAGCCAGATAAAAAGCAACTTTTCCGGAACTGATGACCTATATACAGACATAATTACAAAGAGTGTTGTTTATAACAGTTCGTAAATATAATCATAAATAGTCAAATACACTATTTCTCCATCTTAGATTATCCGGTTCAAGGGAATTACGCGAGGCTGTAAGGTACTTATCCTCATCCGGTTCATAGGCCGTAACGCTTATGTCTTTACGACTCAACGCCAATAGAAGGGCATACACCCCATATCCGGCATTATTTATTTCTACCGGACCGGGAGGAAGATTGTCGATAGTTTCAAATGTTTTCTTACACAGCACTTTTCTACATTCCCGGGCGGCTTCGTGCCCCTTGTATAAATACTCCAGTCTTACAATTTTAGCGTAGCCTTTTGCACCGGTGTCCTGCATTTTTGACAACCTTTTCTGCAGGTAATATCTTTTAATCTTTAAAAGTGCCTCAAAAACAACGGGAGGGACCATCCAGGCCATAACTACCACCATCACCATCCCAATCATCGTTAATTCTGCCAGCGACCTAAGGGCTGGATGCCGTGACAGGATAAGCACTCCAATTGCAATAAACATTATTATTGCACTCAGGGCGATGGCGCTTTTATAAGAGGCCAGTATTTTTTTACCCGTAGCATATTCATAAATCAACCCCTCTATGACAAAAATAGTGTAGTCATCGCCCTGGCCAAAGATGAACGTTGCCAAAATGAAATTGACGATATTGAATTTTATTCCGAATATGCTCATCAGCCCCAATATCCACAGCCATCCCATAGCAATGGGAAGGAATGCCAGCAGGGCTACTTCCAGACGGCTGAAGCATAACCAGAGGAAGAAGAAAACGATTACTCCGCAAATAAAGCCCAGGTTATTAAAATCATCGGACAGGCCTCCTATTAAATGCGCAGACAAGTCTTTCTCTGAAAAGGCAAACGCCGTCTCCGGCAATAAAGACATGATGTGGTCCTTAGTCTTAATCAATTCTGCACCATCAACCTCCAACCTGCTTAAAATGAATGCTTTTTCATTCACTACAAAAAGAAATTGCTCCCCGACAAGGGAAATCAATTTACTAAAAAATGACGGGGCCTCAGGTTGAAAATCCTTCCTGAGGGTGGCAAAGAATGGTTCAAATGCATCTTGTTTAAAGCCTTTTTTCACCGAAGCGTTTCGCAGGCTGGTTATCAGGTCCTGATGCTTGCTTTTGAATTCCTGCCACTTAAGTATGCTCTTTTGCTGGTTTCTGATGGAGGGCACCAACGAAGATATTCTTATTATTTTCCCCAGCGAATCCACCCCTAATCCTTCTTCTGCCTGCAACGCCTCCTCTACGGTGTTTCCGGTAGATACGATATAGATTGTTGATTCCTCCCTGCCATTGTTTAAAAATGACTCCATCGCTGCGAAACCCTCTTTCTGTTCATCGGTCATATAGTTGATATGACTGATGTCCGTGTCAAATGACACATCCAGACTCTTCCAAAAGAAAAAAGCGGTCAAAATAGTAAATATCAGAACAAGTGCCGATTTTGCCTTGCTTCCTATTTTTTTGCCCTTGAAAGATATCAGATCGTTTTTCCTGAGTGGATTTTCATTGACGGGCAGAAAAACCGGGAGAAAAATCAGGACAAAAAATATAGTGCAGACCAGTGTAATTGCGCCGATGAGGCCAAATTCTCGCATTGCCCTGGAGCTTAAGAGAAGCAATGACAAAAAAGCCCCCACCGTGGTAATGTTGCCTACCAACAAAGGATTTATCTGCTCTGACAAAGCCCTCCTTCTGTCCGATTTAAACTTTAGATGATCAACCAGATGAATAGGGTAATTGGCCGCCAATCCCATTACGACAGTACACATCCCCACTATGATAAGGCTGGTATCGCTATTAAAGGAGGCATATATTCCAAGGGCGAAAAGGACTCCGAATAAAATCGTGATAAAAATCCAGACCACATAGGATACGCGCCTGAGGGCCAACCACAATAAGGTTATGATTATCAAAATCGCAAGGACAAGAGACCTTAAGGCATCTGTCCTGATACAATCGGCATTGGCAACAGCGACCTCCGGCGCACCGGTAGAAATAATCTCCACATCCGGAAAGTCCCGCAGCACAGTATTTTTTATCGTGTTGATCCTTTCCAGGAGACTTCTGCTTTCTGAAGTCTTTGTGCTGAAGGATGGTAATTCCATAAAGGCCGCCCCCAATTCCCCATCGTCAGAAAACAAAAATCCATCTTCGTAATACCCTTGTTTTATAGGATTTAACGACTTTATTCTTTCTACTACCGGAAGGAATAATCCCAGAGGGTCGTGACGGTAATAGTTTGATGATACTGAGGATATTACGCTGTACAACCCCTTTTTTACTTCTGATAGTTTTGAGGGGATATAATTTATATCATTCAGCAAAGAGTCTGCGCGGGCAATATCCTCTTCTGTCATTAACAGAGGGGCATTTTCTCCGATAAAACCAATGATGTCATCGATACCGGCATCCGAATCTTCTCCTCGTCCTGATATTTCAATACCTTCGGCTATGGATTTATCTGCAAAAAATTCCATAGCCTCCCGTATCTCACCTCCATCCTTAGCTCTGAAAAATATAATTATCCTATTGTTGGCCAGATGCTTATAGGCCTCGTAATACTTTTCTGTGCGTTCATTTTGGGGCAGAAAGGCGGCGATATCTTCAGAAAAGTTTGATCTAAAAATTACAACCCCTGCTAAAAGCGCAATAGTTATCAGTAAAGCAATCGCCTTATTTTTGTTTACGGAAAAATAATCGTAAACCTTTAGAATAAGGTTTTTCATATTGTTACTTTAATATCAGAAAACTCCAACTGAATAAGGTCTCCGTTGCGGAAAAGGATCATTAATTTATTAGCTATCTGCGTCTGAGAATCTGTGTGAACAATTATTTGCGATATAATCTGACGAAGATTTCCCCTTTTGGGAATCATCTTTAAAATATATCCGTCGCCCTCTAGCAAAGTTATATCGAAATCCTTTTCCGATGGTAACCTGAATCCATAATTTTTACCGGTATCATCAGAATTATAGTCAGTAACCTTCTGTTCCGGAGTGATAGTTTCTATGTGTATCTGCCCCGATTTTTCAAGTGTTATCCTTCCGGTGCTGACCAATTCTTTTTCAAGAAGGGCCGACTGCTTTATCTGGATAAAATCTGCAGAAAACTTCCGGGGCCTGTTAGAATTTAAGATATCATTGATTTTCCCCTCCTGCCCACGCATACTTATGGCAGAGAAAAGCAGGAACAACAATATGAGTACCTTGCTTTTCATTTGAGCGTAAAGAATAATGAACCTACAAAAACCATCAAAACTCCTATCCACTGAATCCAGGTGACATTTTCCTTAAAGATAATGATAGCGGCCAATACTCCAAAAATATAACTGAAATGAGAGATGGTGTATACGACGCTTAAAGGATAATGCTTCAACATATAAAGCCATAAGCACGCGGCTATCATGAAGGATATTCCGCACGATAAAAACCACCAATTATCCAGTTGAGAAGAAATATACTTCCAGGTAAACTCTGCTTTACCAGATCTAAGCAAAGCTAATTTTAGCATGACCTGACCGGCACACAAAAAAAAACACTGTAAGAAGCAAATCAACAACATCACTCAAATAGAATCATTTACACTTCAGCTAGAAAGCAAAACTTAGGCGCACCCCCGCCATCTCTATGTCTTCGAAAACACTATAAACAACTCCTACCGAGAATCTGGATGATAATTTAAGCCCCGTTCCCAATTCGATCTTTAAGCTCGCTTCCTCACTATCAGTGAAATAACAACAACCAACCCCAAGATTTGCATAACCCTTGATATTCCCGGAAAATGCCGGGGTTTCTCCACGCAAACCAGTTAAAGCCTCTAGACTTAAAGATTCCACGTCATACGTACTGACGCCTATCTTAACGAAATCGTATCCGATATATTCGGAGAACATTTTAGTATATCGAGCTCCTAAATATCCTGTTGTTACGTCACCGTCTTTTAATACTCCAATACCTGCTTCTACCCAAATATTATGGGATTGCTTTTCATTCTTGGAAGAGGCTCCCCTCTCCTGAGCAAATGAAGAGATTGATAAAAAAAACAATACGGCAGCGAAGAATATTCTTTTCATAAAAAAAAGAGATTACAATTACACAAATTCAGGGTGTAAATATATGAAAAAAGTTTTTAGGAAACATTATTTCATAATTGATACCATTGCGGACGACATCGTTGCCAGAAGCTTCTACAACACATGAAACTCCAACCACATCATCTTTCACCGCAACCTCTTTACAAACAAGTAAAGAATCTCAACTTTATGCGTAATTGAGTTGATGTTTAGTTAATGGAAAACCGTAAATGACGTGTCTCACTTTAATAAAATGCGGTATTATCAACATTTTTTCTTAAATTTGTCAAAACAATCGGACCATACGATTATTGTAGACATATTTTATTAGCATTTGCTATTTATTCGGTTGCTTCGGAAACCTAGGAAATTTCAGAATACTAACGCCGAATAAGTCAGTAAATGTCTGCGCTTTTGCGTGGACATGACTTATTCTGTTAGTAGGTACTCCTAGGACCTCCGAAGCGTGGATAAGAAACAGTCCACGCTTTTTTTGGTTTTAGGGGCACCTACGCTTCACGGATAAATCAAATGCCAGACATGAAAGCGCAGAATGGACACCCAAATCAAGTCCAAGGAAAGGGTGGCCGCTCACGGGGAGGTATTTACCAATCCCCGGGAGGTGAATGCCATGCTGGACCTTGTAAAGCCGGAGACGGAGAGGCTCGACTCCCGTTTCCTGGAGCCCGCCTGTGGAGACGGCAACTTCCTTATAGAAATCCTCCGTCGCAAACTCGCCATCTGCGAGGCCCGCGTCAAAGCAAAACAATATACTCAGCTCCAATACGAACACGATGCCATCTGGGCCATATCCAGCATCTACGGCATCGAACTCTTGGCCGATAATGCCGCAGCCTGTCGGGAACGCCTTCTGAATTACTTCACGGAGCAATATCAAGCGCTCTTCAAATCAAAATGCAAGGACAACTGCATAGAGGCGGCCCGCTACATCCTGTCAAAGAATATCATCCACGGCGATGCCCTCACGTACAAGCGTGTGGATCGTCCCAATGAGTGGATACACATAAGCGAATGGAGTTTCATCGGTGCCGACAAAGTCAACCGCCGGGACTACGAATTCTCCTATCTCGTTGGTGAATACGAAAGCGACGGGCTTTTCTCCGACCTTCCGGCTGAGACCTATGCGCCCGTCCATTTCCTCAAGATAAATGCTGCTGCCTATGGTGAACAGTAATTACAATCCGGACGTACTAAACTGCATTGCCAATCTAAGCAACGACGAAGTTTTTACCCCACCGGAACTGGCCAATCGAGTCCTGGACCTGCTGCCTCAGGAACTATTCAAGAGTCCGGACACCAAGTTCCTCGATCCATTCTCAAAAAGCGGCGTCTTCCTCCGCGAAATCGTCAAGCGGCTCGACCGTGGTCTGGAATCCCAAATGCCTGACCGGCAACTC
>CACYGW010000016.1 GCA_902774045.1 uncultured Bacteroidia bacterium | reverse complement strand
GAATAGTGCTAGTAATTTAGATAATGTTAGTATTAACCTGGACCCTTGGGTAGAGTCATTGGAAGAAAAATCAATCGCTCTTGCTACAATAGCAAATTCTTATAAAATCATTGGACTATAAACAATTTATGCTCACTGCGTTGTGTGTTAAAATACGATGCAGTGAGCAAATTAAATCTACGCAAATGAACAAATTAATTTATTTAATCTTAACATTATTTACTACCGTCATGGTGGGATGTACTCCAGATAATGATGATAGCTTAATAACATCAAGTCAATTATCTCAAACAATATGGGAAGGAAAGACGACTTCGTATGACTCAGAAGGTAACCCTGGTGCTACGACGAGATTTATACTTGAATTCCTATCAGAGACAGAAGGTAAGTGCATTTTGCAACAATTTCATGAAATTAAAACCTTTCAGTACTCAATAAATGATTCTATTGTTTCATTTAAAGGAGGTTATGTGGAAGGCGATTGGTTCATAACTGAATCATCTAAGGATCAAATTATTCTTTTATGTTATAAATCAACAAAAATGGTTATGACCCTAAATAGAACGTATTAAAAAAAGCCATATCATTATACACCCGCGATATCTAAAGCGTAATTTATTTTAGTAATGTACAAGAGAACGTTTGCGTCTCTAATTTTATTCACTATTGCTGTTATTTCTTATGCTCAGGTTGGCATCAATGTCATGGAAAAACAATTCGGCAAGTGCTTCATGCAACTTCGGTAATGGTAATGGCACGGCAACGTCAAATGCATTAAGATTCACAAGATTACAAACTAAACTATGGATATATGGCGGCACTCCAACAGGGATGACGACAATGAATAGTGCAAGTGATATAGATGATGTGAGCATTAACTTAGACCCTTGGGTAGAGTCATTGGAGGAAAAATCAATCGCTCTTGCTACAATTGCCAATTCATATAAAATAATAGGATTATAAACAATCTGTGCTCACTGCTTTGAGAGTAAAAATGCAAGGCAGTGAGCATATAAAATTAAAGCAAATGAAGAAAATTACTTGTCTACTCTTAACAGTAATTGCCATTGTCCTGATGGGATGTAGTAGAGATAATGACGATATCATAGTATCATCACAACAATTATCTCAAACTATCTGGGAAGGAAGCAGGGTTTCGTATGACTCTGAGGGTAACCCTCATGATAAGACGACATTCATTCTTGAATTCATATCAGATACTGAGGGCAAGTGTGCAATACAGAACAGTTCAACCAAGGCTTTTGCTTTCCAATATGCAATAGAAAAAACTATTCTTTCATTTAAAGGTAAATATCCAGTCTCTGGTGAGTGGTATATAACGGATTCATCTAAAGATAAGATAACTCTGCTATCTTATAGATCAGACAAAACGATAATAACCCTCAACAGAATTAATTGATTTAATCGCATAAACCAGGATGCATAAGTTCGCAGCCCCACTCCGCTAATACTTGGCGCACCTGGCTTTGATGTTGTGGCGGATGTAATCTTTGTAGAGGGCGGGCTCGCTTAGGTGGTAGTTGCCGGGCATGATGATTGAAAATCTTGGGAATTTTTTGTTGAAAATCTTAGGAATTTCTATCTTTGCGTAGCGTTTAACAAGATTGAGCTATGTACTACAGCAGACTTATCGAAAAAGAGATTGCTCTGAAACTAAGAACATCAGGGGCTATTGTGGTTGCAGGACCTAAGTTCTGTGGCAAGACCACTACGTGTATGCTTTACCAGAAGAGTTTCATCAAATTGAATACAAAGCAGGCCATTGCGATGGCGCGGATGAACCCCAAGGCTGTTCTTCCTGGTGAGAATCCCCGCCTTATCGACGAATGGCAGATGGCCCCGGATATCTGGAATCAGGTGAAGGACGATCTTGACGTGAAGTATGAGTTCGGTAAGTACATCCTCACGGGCAGTTCCACGCCTGCTGACAAGACGGAGGTGCATCACAGCGGTGCCGGCAGAATTGCCCCGGTGAAGATGCGTCCGATGAGCCTGTGGGAGTCGAAGGAGTCCAAGGGGACGGTTTCCCTGAAGGATTTGTTCGACGGTGGGGCTTCTTTCCCTTGGGACTTGAATCAGGATTTCCAGTTAGGGGATGCAGCATATCTTACGTGCCGTGGTGGTTGGCCGATAGCCGTACTGGCTCCGAAGGACATCGCCATCGAGATTACGAAGAACTATTGGAACGGGCTCTTTGTGTTCGACGACTCGGAAAATGAGCGTTTCCGGAACAAGAAGCCGGAGGTACTGCGGATGATCGTGCGCAGCTATGCCCGCCATATTTCCACGGAAGCCGCCCTCTCAACCATCATTGTGGACGTTCGCCAAAGCAATGAGCGGACGATGGACAATAAGACATTTGACGAATATCTTGAGGCTCTCAATGACCTTTATATTCTTGAAGATATGGCTGCATGGAATCCGAATATTCGCTCCAAGACTTCCATTCGTTCAACGCCCACGCGGCATTTCGTGGATACGTCTATAGCCTGCCGGGCATTGAATATAATGCCGGAAGATCTTATGCGGGATCTGGAGAGTTTCGGCCTTTTCTTCGAAGATCTGGCCGTAAGGGACCTGCGCATTTATGCCGGCACCCTTGGCGGTGAAGTTCGCCATTATCGCGACAATGCCGGGCTGGAGTGCGACGCCGTGGTGCATCTGGAGGATGGCCGCTGGGGCGCCATTGAAATCAAGCTGGGCGGGGACGATTTGATAGAGGAAGGTGCCACTTCCCTGAAAATGCTCAAGTCGAAGATTGAGGAGAAGAGTGACGAGAATTCGCCTTCATTCCTGCTAGTCCTCACTGCCGTTGGCGGCGCTTACAAACGAGAGGACGGTGTGTATGTCGCACCCATCAATCTACTGAAGCCGTAAAGCATGGTCACTGCGGTTTGGGTTGGCGATAACTGTGCTAAAACCTGGCACACCTAACCTGAACGTTGTGGCGGATGTGGTCTTTGTAGAGGGCGGGCTCGCTTAGGTGGTAGTTGCCGGGCGGGATGATTTTGTCCAGGGCGGGAATCTTAATCTGATTGCCCTCGTAGCCGCTTACAAGAAGGATTTTGTTAAGGGTGTCTGCAACAACGGTAACGCCCCCGGGCAGTCTGGCGGGCACTGGAGCCGTGGTCCAATTTACCGGGTTGATGCAAAGCCTGTTCCCCTTGGACAAGGACGGCCAGGCAGCATCCGGCGTGCTGGCAGAATTATAACATATGGTAACCCCCAGGTCTATGGAATCTTTTGCCGGGACGATGTTTTCGTTCTTCAGGTCCTTGGCAGTCACCTTATAGCCAATGACATAAGAAGCTATAAGCCTTGACTTTTGCTGCGGCGAGAGAAGTTTTGTAAGTTCCACCACGCCCCAGCCACCCTGGCTGAACCCGGCAAGGATAAAGGGCCTGCCGGCGTTGTAGTTCTCCTGCCAATAGTCAAAGGCTCTCTTAAGGTCTTCCAGGGCAAGAGGGAAGTACTTGTCCTGCTCATTCTCCCCAAAGCACTCCATAGTAATCTGCCTGTAATAGGGGATATAAAGGTCGCAGTCCCCGAACATTTCGGCAGCCACCTGCTGCGAATAGGCCACGGCCTTGCACTGATCCGGATTGTAAGTGTCCATATAGCGGCAAACAGTCTTGGCCTCAGGGTCCAGAACATTGAACACACAGGTAGGAAGGATATAGAAAACATCGGCCCCAATAGACCCGCGGCTAATATACCACTGGGTAGAATCTGCATAATCCGGTTCGGGAGGTACAATGTCCTTGTAGCCGTTAAGCCTTACGACAACGGCAAAAATCAATATAATTATCGACCCCAAAAATAATCTTATTGCGACCTTCATAGCAAAAGGTGTTTCCTCTCTCATATAAAATCCAGTTGTTATTTTTTCATCTCGAACATAAGATCGGCGCCTCCGGCAATATCCTCGTACTTAAGCGTCGTACCCTTGATTATCTTGCCGTTAAGATAGACCGCCTTCACATATACGTTCTCCGGGCTCCAGTTCTTTGTGCGAACGGTAAGAGTCTTGCCGCCGGAGAGCCTTACGGTAACGCCGGGAAGGCAGGGCGAGCCAAGCTCGTACTCGTTGCTTCCGGGACATAGAGGATAGAAGCCAAGGCAATTAAAAATGTACCACGCGCTCATCTGGCCGCAGTCGTCGTTGCCGCTAAGGGCATCGGGAGTATTGCCGTAGAAATGGTCCGCCACGTAGCGCACCCACTTCTGGCAGCTTTGCGGCCTGCCAAGCTTATTATAAAGGTACAGGACGTGGTGGCAGGGCTCGTTCCCGTGCCAGTATCCGCCAATCCTGCCCCAGATATCATGGGCGCCAGGGATATCGTCGCTCATCTCTATGGTAAACATATCGTCCAGACGTTTGCGCAGGAAGTCCTTGCCTGCAATTGCCATATAGTCCTCGAAGGCGTGAGGCACCGTCCAGGTATATTGAAGGGTGAAGCCCTCTGTAATATCGCCCCAACCGTTAACGGAACCGGGCCCCTCGTAGGCTATGGGCGCAAAAGGAGTACGCCAGTTGCCCTGGGAATCCCTCCCCCTCATATATTTTGTCTCGGGGTCTATAAGATTACGGAAGTTCTGACTGCGGTTAAGGAAGAACTCGTAATCCTCCGTATGCCCAAGAAGGGCAGCCACCTGGGCAATGCACCAGTCATCGTAGGCATATTCCAGGGTTTTGGAAACCGATTCTTTCTCTTTATCGAAGGGAACATAGCCAAGGGCCGTATACTCCGGCAGGCAGTCATAGTTGGGATTGGTGGCCGTCTGCTTCATTGCCTGATAGGCTCTTTCGTAGTCGAAGCCCTCCACGCCCTTAACTATCATATCTGCAAGGACCGATACTGCGTGATATCCAATCATACACCAGGTCTCTCCTCCATAGAAAGACCAGATTGGAAGCATCTTCTCTGTGCTCTTGTCGTAGTGCTCCAGCATAGAATTGGCCAGATTGGCCTGGAGCGGCTGATTTACAAGGTTAAGCAGGGGATGGAAGGCCCTGTAGGTATCCCAGAGAGAGAAAGTAGTATAATTGGTAAAACCCTCTGCAGTGCCTATGGTGCCGTCGTGGGCTCTGAAGCGGCCGTCCACATCCTGGAAGAGGAAGGGATGCATTGCCGTACGGTACACACTTGTATAGAAGGTCTCTTTGTCCTTCTGGCTGCAGGAAGGATCAAGCTTGTACCTGGAAAGTTCCTCTTCCCAAAGGGACTCGGCCTCTGCCCTTACGGCATCAAAGTCTTTCCCGTCCAGTTGAGTAAGATTTTTTAGCGCCCCGTCCGTTCCCGTTGCAGACACGGCCACCTTTATGCAGACCTGCTGCCCCTCCTGCGTAGGGAAGGCAATCACGGCCTTAAGGTCCGGCCCCCAGGCCTCCCTGCTGCTTCTGAAGCGGTTGGTATTGTAAATCACGGGCTTGCCTTCCTTATAGATGGTAAGATTCTCTATCTTTTGAGAGAAACGCGCGGCAAAATAAACATAACGGTTTGGATTCCACCCATTTACCAATTTGCTACCAATCAGGGTATAATCATCTACCTGACGCACCGATGCCCATATACACTTCCACCGCAGGGTATGTTTTAGGTCGATGGTTACGATTGATGTGTCCCGTTTTGGGTATGTAAAGCGCAGTATTCCGCTAAGGGACGATGCCGTCATTTCTGCTGTAACCCCGCTATCCTCAAGGAAAACGCTGTAGTAGCCGGGGCCGGCGCTCTCTTTATCGTGGGAGAAGCGAGATTCTCCCACTCCCGGGGTAAAGAGGAAGTCTCCCAGGTCCGGGATTCCCGTGCCGCTAAGGTGGGTAAGGCTGAAGCCCATAATCGTGGGCTTGGTGTACTTGTAACCGGAAGCTACGTCATAATCGTAATCGTCCGTATCGGGGCTAACCTGAATACCCCCGAAGGGGACCTGAGCACCGGGATAGACGTTACCGAACCCGGCGGTACCAATGAAAGGATTAACGTATTTGGTAAGGGACTCGTCCCCGGGGCCTGCAAAGGCATTGATTCCTGCTGCAAGAACTAACGCAAAAAGAACAGAACGTTTCATCTTATTATTGATGTCATATTGACACAAATGTACAAAATTACAGCAAAATAATATCTATTTATAATGCCCAAAGGTAGATAAAACCAGGACCTCTACAACTTCATCGTAGACTTTGTAAACAAGGCGATGTTCCTTCGTGATTCGCCTTGAATAAACAGTTCCATCATAACCCTTTAACGGCTCTACCTGTCCTGTTCCGGTTCTGGGATGCTCTTTGAGTTCATCAAGCAGTTTCGCCAATTTGGAGACAGCTTGAGGTGCCTTCTTTTGAAGTTCCTTCAAGTCTTTCTTTGCATCCTCAGTAAATACAATTGTGTACATTTTACGCCTCATTAATCATTCGCTCGAGGAAATCCTCACTGCTTTCTACTTCCTTCATTCTATATACCTTTCCGGCCTCATAGTCGGCGATTCCCTGACGAATTTTTGCATCTAGGACGGCTTTATTGATGAGTGTATCATCCTCAGTGATAGGTACAAGACGGTAACTGCCGTGGGACCTTGAAGTAATCACGACATCATTTATACGGGCTAAATCAAAGTATTTCCGCTGGTTAGCCCTGAATTCTCTGCTGCTTACTACAACCATAACGTTTCATTTTATATTGCAAATATAATTATTTCAATTAATGTACCAAAATGGTACACGTTTTTTTCATAAAAAAACTCCCAGTTTTAGGGAGTTTTGTGCGGGTGAAGGGACTCGAACCCATACGCCGGAGGCACTAGATCCTAAGTCTAGCTTGTCTACCAATTTCAACACACCCGCAGGTGCCTTCCGGAAGGCAGTAACAAGTGCCCATCGCCGAAAGTGACCTTGGGAAGCTGTCACAATCTGTGTCCGAAAGGGATGCAAAGTTAATGTTTTTTTCTTATTCTACAAATTCGTTCTTTTGTCATGTCGACTGGCTTCTTTTTGTCATGTCGAGCGAAGTCGAGACATCTCATTCCATATGAACTATTGTATGATGTACCCAATCCTTTGGCGACATTTACCCGGCTAGGGTCGCGCTAGCGACAGGAGCCAAAGGATTGAGGTACATCTTTTTAAAGGAAAGTAGTTTAATAAGAAACAACGGCAACTGAATCCTGGACGGGAAGGGGGGCTGTGCTAAGGGAATCCAAAGACACCGTAGTAGAATCTATCTGGAGGAGTTCGTGCGTAGAAAGGGTATCGGAATCGTCAGCAACGCTGTATTGCGCACCCAGACGCTCAACCTCCTTGCGATGCTCTTCCATAGCCAAAGCCGCACCCCGCTCAAAAATAGTCCTAATGGAAGTAATAAGATTTGTGCGTGCTGTATCAAGCTGCCTTACATAAACCGGAGTATTGATATTCTTGTACCTGGGCTTGCAGAAATGCCATGACCAATCGTCAAAATTACCCTTCACGCTAATACCAAACTTAATGGGCGACGGCGACTTAAGAACAGAAATATGATACTTGAAGGTATTGTCAAAATTCTGCACCCCGCCCACAGCCAGCTTATACCGGTCTACATTAATGTCAAAAGGAAATATCTCCAGAGTATTATTCTCTATAAGCCCCCTTACCGACATCTCCTTAATATTACCAGTCTTCTTATTCTTGAACTTAAGCATCTTGGTAATCTTGCGTATGGCATTATCCTGGTCCACTACAAGATCCCTTCCCGTAATCTGCATAAGACCGGTAATGGAATTAGGCACAAAATTCATATTGGTATCCAGCGCCGACGTAAGGGCAAACTCGCAGTCAATCATTCCGTTAAAAGACCGCAACAGCGGCACCAGCGTATCCATCTGCGGAATAAGACCAATCACCTCCCCGGCCGTAACGTCATCCAGCCAAAGATCGAACCCCACTCCAAGATCATTTTTGCTCCTGGAAGAATAGAACCCCTCCAGAGAAATATTACCCATATTGGTAGAAGCCGTAGTACCCGCCAGCTGCATACACCCATCCTGCATCAATATCCTTGATGTATAAGAATTTACAGTAAGGGAAGAAAAAACGATTGTATCTCCCTGTATGCCGATGTTTACGTTTATGTTCTTTGGAATGGCAATGTAGGGAATCTCCGTAAGAGTATCCTGCAGCGCCAGAGTGTCTATAGCGGTTTCGCTCCCGGAACTGCCCAGGGCGATAAAAAGCTCATTCGCATTAAGTTTTTTAGACTTGATGAACAAATCCAGATTAAGAATACCCCTTCTTCGCAGAGCCCTTCTAAGCCCCGACACGGAAGCCCAACCGCCGACATCGGACTGTCCGGCCTTAAGACCCACCGAATCTACAATAATCTCGTCATTGTTAAAATGACCGTTGAAAGAAGACAGCCTGGTCCTGATAGGGAAGTAAGGCGAATCCGCCATTCCATCCTGTATGCTTATGGCACCATCGATACTCCAGGAAGTAAAATATTTGGCGATAGATTCATCAAGCCTGATATCAATATCCTGTGGATTGATGATTCTCTCTGTCATGAATCCTGCTCTCCTTGTGCCGGAGGGAGGGGCCGTCCTCTTGGGATTCTTATTACCCGATGTCATTATGCTTACACCCCTGAGGCCCAGCCTGTGAGGGCCGCTTCTAAGGATAAAGCCCTCGTTGTCTGATGTAAGAGCCAGCCTGTTGATAGACAGACTGTCCTTGGTCTTGTCGGTACCGACGGAAACATGAGTCTTTGACCCGCTAAGGCCAATGAACAGAGAATCCTCGCCCCTAAGGGACAACCTCTTGGCCTGGATATAGGCATCCATATCGTCCACCGCAAGGTCAATCTCGGTACCCCTGATTCTTGTGCCGTGACCGATGTTCGCAAGGACGGTATCAACCCGCCCCTGGACTAAAAAGCTAGCCTTTCCTCTTCCCAACCCCCTCCTTCTTACAAGCAAATCGGTGCTGCCAAGGTAAGCCCTTGCTACACCATCGTCATAGAATAAGGAATCGGAAAGGAGGCTTACATTAATATTGCCACCGGAGGCAGAAATCTTTGAGTCCAGCCGGCCCCTGGCGGTAATGCTATCCGGAATAAAGGCAGAGAACTTCTCCAGTTCTGCCACTGCCGTAGCCTCCAGAGTGCCGTCTTGGGCTGCTCCCAGAAGGTCTTTTGCCTTAAACTTCGCTTCCAGGAAAGCTCCGGCAAATTTAAAGGTGAATTTCTTGGCCTCGCCGGCCACCCTGCCCTTGCGGTCTATATCCAAAATAATGTCTGTGGCTATAAGGCCGGACTCCGGCAGGTCCGTGTGGCTTATTACCGACTCCGGCACAACAAGATGCGCCTTTACGGCCGGGAATAACCGGGCCGTCCGGGAATAAATGCCGTCACACTCAAAGCTAAGCTTAAGGTCTGCGTTGGAACCGAATTTTTTTATCTCCGGTCCAAGCAGGGGAGCGAAGTCTTTAAGGAGCGACTTGGCGTTGCAACTGTCTATGGCACCCTTGGCCTTTATGGTGATGGAGTCCCCGTGGAAGGCTAGGTCCGAGCTTCCCCTCAGGCGGAACGATGCCGCCATAAGCTGCAAATCCTTTATGCTAATCTTGTCTCCTCTTCCGCCGGGAAAGCGTAACCTGCCTTCAAGGCTGAGCGGCAGCATCATACGGCCGCTCTGTCCCATGGAAACAAAGGTTCTGGCGTTGGCCTCAATCTTATGATAGCGCCTTACTTTTTTAAGGCTAAGGTGCTCTATTGCCGCAGCAATCGTATCCGCCCCGGCCCGTCCCGTGACAAATAGGCTGTCTATATCTACGTTAAGCCTGGCTTTAAGGGGTTTAAGCACCGAAAGCCGCCCGTCAACAGAGAAATTCCTTACTCCAAAGGCTGCGAATATGCTGTCCGTAGGGCTAATGTACACTCCAAGAGTCTTACCCTTAATGTTTATCTTGTTAAAGATAAGGTCCGGGATACTCGTAGAGGTTGTATCGTCAGTGGGGGCCAGGAACTTGAGCACCTGCCAGTTGCCTCTTAGGCTGTCCAGCTGGCGCGCAAAGATTCTGGGGTCCTTGAACGACAGATTGGATACGTCTACGGTCCCCCTTAGGAGAGCCCAGTAGGAGATAGATACAGACAGGCTGGAGAAGCTTGCAAGCGTATCCTCTACGGGGCCCCTTCCGGCATTCTCCAGGCGGTTATGCACTACGGCAAGACTGTCGTACCGGGACCATTTGTCGTGCGGATAAGTTATGCACAGGCTGTCTATGGATATCCTTAGGTTGGGGAAATCCTTTAGTGCAGAGGCACTTACCCTGGAGAACTTGACGGTTGCACCCTCTACATAGTCCGGTATAATCTTGTTGGCGGTAGAGGTAAGGAAACTA
Source organism: uncultured Bacteroidia bacterium (assembly GCA_902774045.1). Taxonomy (GTDB): domain Bacteria; phylum Bacteroidota; class Bacteroidia; order Bacteroidales; family UBA932; genus Cryptobacteroides. The sequence goes on along the minus strand of CACYGW010000016.1, from coordinate 42,045 downwards.
TCGGTAAGTAAAATCTGTAAAAGTATGATGATAAGGAGCCATATACACAAAAAGACGATGGCCAAAACTTTGGCCACCTTTAAAATAGTCTTTAATATGCTCTTTATCTTAGCGTTCATACTTTAGATCATAAGCGCACCTACAAGACCAAGAATTGCGTAGAACTCAGGAAGAGCAGCGTAGATAAGAGTGTTTGTGAACACATCGTGTCCCTGGCTTATACCTACAACGCCGTTTGCACAAACCTTACCCTGACGGATAGCAGAAAGCATACATACAAGACCTACGCTAATGCCTATGCCAAAAATCATAAGGCCAAGTGAAGGATCTGCCTGCATCTTACCAAGCAGCATAAAGAATGCTACAAAGCCGTAGATACCCTGGGTCGCGGGAAGAGCAGAGAGCACCATATAGTTACCGGAACCCTCGGGGTTCTTTTTAAGTGCGCCTTCTGCGGCATTTCCGGCGATGGTCGTACCTATAGCGCTTCCTATACCTGCAAGAGCCAGAACAAGGCCTAAACCAAGATAACCAAGAATTGTTTCAAGTGTCATAATTTTCTAATTTTTATTTGTTTATATTATTTGTCGATTGTGTTTTTAAGAGGATCGTAAATGCGGGCTCCACCTTCGTATCCGGAATTCTTGAAGAATTCCAGGAAGTTGAGTCTCAGAGGATGAACGAAGGCGCCGAGGGCGGCCATCGCCATATTAAGAACGTGACCGATAAGCACTACCAGCACGAAGAATACCCAGTTGAGAATGGCACCATCGCCTAAAACCTGGCCTCCAAGGTCGTTGAAGGCGTAGCCCAGCATAGCGCCGGCAAGCCCAAGGGCGTAGAGGCGAAGATAACTTAGTACGTCGCCAAGAAGGCCGGTGGCCGTGTTGTAGGTCTCCCAAAGACCAGCGCCAATGTTTATAAGAGGATTGCGGTGCAGGTCGTTAAGCAGGAAGATGCCAAGGGCGGAAAGGATACCTATTACAATTACAACAATCTTTGTAACCGCCGCGTCCAGAACTCCGCCAAGCGAGAGCCCTCCTACTACTATACCGCCTACAATGAGCAGCGTCCACCCCCAGGTGCCAAGAGAACCAAGGAAGCCCTTGTTCTTTGTGGCGTAAATGGTCTTTACCACAAGGGCAAGGCAGATGTGCACAATGCCCACAAGGATAGCCAGCACCATCGTCCCGTCATAACCTGCAATCTTGGAGGGGAGGAAAATACCCTTGATGGGTTCCATACTCTCCCAAGTGCTTATGTCAATTGAGAAGAAGGTGTGGAAGAGGAATCCTATAACTATGGTGGCAATGCCAAGGGTTACCACAAGGGGCGCCAGGGAGGCAAAGCCTTTGGCCTTGCGAAGCAGAATGCCCGCCAGGGTAAGCGCTATTCCGTAGCCCGCGTCGCCCATACAGAAGGCGAAGAAGAGCATAAAGAATACAGAGATGTAGGGAGTAGGGTCAAAACCATCGTACGCCGGCCTGCCGTACATATCCGTAAGCACGGTGAACATACGTGTGAACTTGTTGTTCTTAAGGCTTATAGGGGGGCGGTCCTGGACCGTGGCCTTTTCCTGAATGTAGTAAACAGGCATATTGTCAAAGGCCCGGGCAAGTTCCGCGTCTTTCTCCGTGGGGGCGTAACCTGTGTAGATGCAAAGCGCATCTTCAGCAGCGGTCTGCACTGTAACGTCTGCAAGGTGGCGGTCCAGGTTCTGAAGAATCGTTGCGTACTGCTCTTTGAGGGCAGGCAGCATATCCTTCATCTTGCAAAGCCGCATTTTAATAAGTTCTATGCGGGATTCGCTCTTTTCTATACTGGCACGCAGTTCTTCCACGGTCTTGGAAGGAGCCTCGCAGGGCGCCTCAGGGAAGGAATAATCCTTGTCGTAAGATGCGGTTACAAAGCGTACCCGGTCTTTGCTCTCCCAAACAACCTCCAGAGCCTGGAGTTGACCCCAGTCAGGGTTGAACTTTTTGCGGGGAACGTCGTAGAAGCGGATTACACAGCCGCTTTCTTCAAGTTCCTTAATTCTTTGGGGATTGTAAGAACCCCATAGAGCGGTTTCTTCCAACCGTGCCTGAAGTTCTTTTTTGTCCAGTTTTTCTATGCCTAGTTTGGACAAAGTCTCAAAAATCTCTTCAGGGGTGGCAACTTCGCCTTTAGCAGGGACCGTGTCGTCTTCCAGGGCCTCAAGGCTGGAGATAGCTTTTTTGTACTCGCCCGCCTTTGCAAAGAGAGTAGCAGAACGCTCGTCAACAGGCTTGGCGCTGCGTACGATATCTACCAGTCCAAGGTCTCCCAGACCGGTAAGGAAATCTTCTTTATCGCCGGAAAGCAGGATAAAGGAGTATTTTGTCATTTTGGATATCATAGCTGCTCCTCCTCTTCTTCTGCCGCGTGACGGCTCTTTACTATCTTGGACGAAGCCTTGCTAAGGTTCTCTTCATCCTCCATATAGCGTTTAATCTTGCGGATAGCCTCTTTGTAGCCCGGAATCTGCACCTTTTCGTAGAGATTCACCTTCTGGGTGGTCTTCTTGCGCTGATACTCCAGGATACGGCTCTTCTCTTTATAAATCTCCGACTCAATTCCCAGACGCGAAATGTCCTTAAGAATGGCAACTCCGTCGGCGAACCAGCCCGGCTTGGTAAAGGCATTAAAAGGAGCAATCTCGTAGATTATATCCTTCAGCGCCGGAGTCTTTACGCCCGCAACTTTAACCGTCATAAGTTCCACGTCCTTTATGGAGATGAGTTCAGGGTCGAACTCGTTCCACAGCGCAGCCAGATAGTCGTAGCTGTCAAGGGCCCTGCGGAGTTCCGCTTCAAGACTGTCGGACTGGTCCTTGGCCCGCCTTACCTCAAGGCGCAGGGCGCTCTCCTTGTTCTGCAAAGTGGGAAGCGCCTTCTGCCTTACCTTAAGCTGCTTGCCAAGGTTGTTCAGAGATGTCTTGTTATATTGAAACTTAATTGCCATCAGGGAACTTAGTTTTTCCAGTATTTATCTATAAGAGCCTGACGGATACCGGTTTCTGCCTTTGAGAAGTATTTTCCAAAGAGCTCCCAGGCAGTATCCAGCATCTGGTCTATCTTAATGTTTACATCTATGGAAAGCAGCCTCGTGGCATATTCCTTTGCATATTCGAGGCAGCGGTGGTCGTAGTCGGAAAGGTCAAAACCGTTCTCCAGCTTAGTCTTTGCGTTCTGGGCGTCGGCATAAAGACGCACGCCGGCGTTCATGACCTGGCTGTGGTCCTCGCGGGTCTTCTTGCCCTGAACCAGCTGTTTTAGACGGGACAGACTACGGAAAGGATCGATAATTACCTTGCCCGTGTCGGAATCCGCCCTAAGGAAGAGCTGGCCCTCGGTAATATATCCCGTATTATCCGGGATGGCGTGGGTGATATCTCCGTCGTTCAGGGTTGTAACCGCGATTATGGTGATGGAGCCACCGGAAGGCAGCTGCACGGCTTTTTCGTAAATCTTTGCAAGGTCAGAGTAAAGCGAGCCCGGCATACTGTCCTTGGAAGGAATCTGGTCCATACGGTTAGACACAATGGACAGAGCGTCGGCATAAAGTGTCATATCCGTAAGCAGCACAAGCACTTTCTCGTTCTTATCCACGGCAAAATACTCTGCGGCTGCAAGGGCCATATCCGGGATAAGAAGTCTCTCCACTGGAGGTTCCTCGGTAGTGTTCACAAAGGAAATAATCTTGTCGAGGGCACCTGCGGCCTCGAATGAATGACGGAAGAACAGGTAATCATCGTTGGAAAGGCCCATACCTCCCAGGATAATCTTGTCAACATCGGCCCTAAGTGCAACATCGGCCATAACCTTGTTGTAAGGCTGGTCCGGGTCTGCGAAAAACGGAATTTTCTGCCCTGATACTATGGTGTTGTTAAGGTCGATACCTGCGATACCCGTGGGGATGAGTTCCGACGGCTGACGGCGCTTGTACGGGTTAACGGAAGGGCCTCCGATCTGCCTTTCCTCGCCCTCGATCTCAGGGCCGCCGTCGATGGGCTCTCCGTAGGCGTTGAAGAAACGTCCGGACAGCTGCTCGCTAACCTTTAGCGAAGGGGGAGCGCCCAGGAAACGCACTTCTGCGTTTGTGGGGATACCCTCTGTTCCGGAGAAAATCTGAAGGGTTACGTTGTCTCCCTTAGTGCGCACTACCTGCGCCAATTTACCTGCCACCAAAGCCAGCTCGTCGTTTGAAACGCCCTTGGCCTTGAGTGTCACTGTGGCTTTTGTAATAGCCTCCAACTGGGTGTAAACCCTCTGATATGCCTTATTTGCCATTTTCTTCTAACAGTTTGGAGAGTTGTTCACGATAAGAGTTAAAGTCATCGCTCTGCCACTGCGAGTAATTCATCTGGCGGAGGATATTTATAAGGTTCTTGAAGTAGTCGCGGCATTTCTCGTAGTCCTCGAAGGTGAACTCTTTGTCGCAGATTTCAAGAATGAGGTCCAGCATATACTTCTGCCTCTCAAGAGGGCAGAGGGCATCAACTGCGTCAAAAGCGTCCTGCTGCAGGAAGCAGAAGTCTACGAGCTCGCTCTTCCAGAAGGTCTCGTGGTAGCTCATAGGAACGCCGTCGTCACCAAGAATGTTAATCTGGTCGTAAGCTTCGCGGCCGCGACGTACAATGTTCTTAGCCTTGGAGATACGGTCTACCCAGCCTTCCTCTACGGCGTTGTCCAGATACTCGCAAATCTCCGGATACTCCAGATATTTGGAGTAGGAGTCTATAGGGTTAACGGCAGGGTAACGTTTCTGGTCTGCGCGGTTCTGCTCAAGTGCGTAGAAACAGCGTGCGGCCTTCTTGGTAGATTCCGTAACGGGCTCCTTTAGGTTACCGCCGGCAGGGGATACTGTACCAATAAAGGTAACGGCACCCTTCTGCCCGTTGTTAAGCACTACCATACCGGCGCGTGCGTAAAAGTTGGAGATAATGGCAGAGAGGTCTACCGGGAAAGCATCGGCCCCTGGAAGTTCCTCCATACGGTTACTCATTTCCCTAAGAGCCTGGGCCCAGCGGGAGGTAGAGTCTGCCAGGAGGAGGCACCTGAGCCCCATCGCCCTGTAATACTCGCAAATTGTCATTGCCGTGTAAACGGAGGCCTCGCGGGCTGCCACAGGCATATTGGAAGTATTGCAGATGATAGTGGTTCTTTCCATAAGGTGGCGGCCGGTGTGGGGGTCTATGAGTTCCGGGAACTCGGTAAAGATTTCCACAACCTCGTTTGCCCTCTCGCCGCAGGCGGCCATTACAATAACGTCGGCCTCACCCTGCTTGGCTATGGCGTGCTGGAGCACTGTCTTGCCGCAGCCGAAGGGCCCCGGGATGAAGCCCGTTCCGCCCTCTGCTATGGGGTTGAAGGAGTCTATAACCCTGACCCCTGTCTCCATAATGCGCTCCGGCCTGGGTTTTTCCTTATAAGCCTTTACGGCTACCTTAACGGGCCATTTCTGAGTCATTGTCACTGGAACTTCCTCGCCTTCCCCATTAAGGAGCACTGCTATGGTGGCGTCTATGTTGTACTTGCCCTCTGCTGCAACCGACTTAACGGTGTAATCTCCCTTGAAGGAGAAAGGCACCATTATTTTGTGAGGCAGCCAGCCTTCCTTAACCTCTCCCAGCCAGTCTGCCGCAGCAACTTTGTCGCCGGCCTTTGCAATGGGAACGAAGTCCCAGAGGGTCTGATGGTTAAGAGGGTCTGTGTACTCTCCTCTCTTTAGGAACACGTCCTTCATTGTGGTGAGGTCGTTCTGCAAGCCGTCGTACACGCCGCGGAGCAGGCCCGGCCCCAGAGTTATTTCCAGCATCTTGCCCTCGAACTCAACCTCGTCCCCGTTCTTGAGGCCGCGTGTGCTCTCGAAGACCTGTGCCTGGGCATATTTGCCGTTAACCTTGATGACCTCTGCCATAAGGCGTGTTCCGGCTACGGTAATGTAGCAGATTTCGTTCTCGGCAACCGGACCGTTGATAAGAACGGTAACCAGGTTGGAAACGATGCCTGTTACTGTGCCTGTTGTTTTTGCCATATCTGTTATTTTTTTGTTATTCTTTGAATCATTTCGCGGAAGAGCTGCCTTCCGGTTTCCTCGTCAAGATTGCTCCATCTCTGCACAATGTGAAGCTTTGCCACAAAGCCTAGCACTGCGTCCAGATCAAAGTAGTTAAAGATGGTAATCTCGTCTATCTTCTCCCAAAGAAGCTGGTCTATAGCCCTCTCCTTGGCCAGAATGTCCGGGTCTGAATAAATCTTTTCCAGAGTTGACGAGAGCTCCGGCTCTGTCTCCGTCTCCATAAAAATATCCATCTTCTCCGCCCGGCCCAGGGCCCTGTTAAGATGGAGCACCTTGGCGTTGCGCACTTGCAGGTCAAAGCCAAAATACTCTCTTATGAAGCGGTTCTTATCCTTAAGGGCCTCCGTGTAGAATTCCTCCCCAAGTTTATTGGGGTCAAGGCTGTCCGTAAGGATATCTACCTTCTTCCTGTCGTCCTCTTCCAGCTGCTCGTAGATAAACCCCTGCAATTCCTCCAGAGTCTCAAGAGAAAGCGGCTTATCCGCGCCTATTACGGGAAGAGAAGCTATGATATACTCGTAATTGCCCATTTCTGCCTACCCAAAAAGGAGTTTCTTGGTAGCAGGGCGCATATATTCGCCAATCAGCTCTGCAAAGGTCTCGTCTGTAAGGGACACAAAGTAGCTGCCGTCTGCGGGGCCAATGGTAAGCCCGCCGGCAATCTTCTTGGAGAAAGCTACCTTGACCTCTTTTCCAAGTACCTTGGCAAGTTCGTTCTTTACAAATGGTTCAAGCTCCTTCTGAAGCCCCTCCGGCAGAACCAGGGAAAGGTCTGCGCTCTCCTGGGCGCTGAACTTTTTGGCCACCTCGGTAATAATCTCCTTAAGGAACGATGCGTCTTCCAGAGCCTTCTTTACCGGCTCCTGGGCCAGCTGGGCTACCACTACGTTCTCTATATCCTTCTTTGCGGCCTGAAGCGCCTGGGCCGATGCCATCTTTACATCGCTCTCTGCCTTGTGCTTAAGGTCGGCAGAATCTGCCTTAGCCTTCTGAATAATTTCTGCAGCCTCTTTGCGGGCATTTTCCAAGAGCAATTCTGCTTTTTTCTGAGCCTCGGCTACAATGGCCTCGCCCTCCTGCTTTCCTTTTGACAGACCCTCGTTGTAAAGTTTGTCTGTGAGCTGTTGCAATTTGTCAGTCATATATGTCGGGTTAAAATATTCGGTCTATAAAGATAGGGATAATTAGCCTTTTTTTGTAAATTTTTTCGCCTTTTTATTAGATTTTTTCATTTTTTGGCAAAAAGTTTGACGTTTTTCATTAAAATTGCATATGATTGATAATTCGAGAGGTAAAACGACAACATATGAAAAAATATCTTTTGGTTTTAGCATCATTGCTAATCATGCTTCCCGGAGCTTTTGCCCAGGACGAAACTCCTAAACAAATTAACAAGAAAAACCTTGTAATTAAGGAATGGAATTCAGATGCCAAGTCTAACAAGAAAGTGTTGGACCACGTTACTACATTTAACGCAGACGGCAAAAAGATAGAAGAGATAGAGTACAGCTCTTCCGGCCAGAAATGGCGCAAGCGTTACGAGTGGGGAGAGGACGGAAAAATGTCCCGCGAACTTGTTTATGACGAGCGCAACCGCCTTGTAAACTACAAGACCTTCGAGTACAACGAGTTTGGCCGCAAGAAGACCCAATACACTTACAATCCCAAAGGAAAACTCCTTACGATAAAGGTAATCGAGTATATAGCAGAGGATGTATAGCGGCCAGAACATAGCCCTCTGCAAAGCCCTTGAAGCATTGGAGCCCATCACTCTTGAAGAGATGGACTCCATTAAACTCATGAACCGTATCGACACAAAATTCCTTACGGACGAGCAAGAACTCATTGGTTTTTTGGCCGATGCCGCCGCGGCCGGCTACAGGGTACTGGTCACCCAGGGTATGAGGATAAGCCCCTACAACTCCGTATATTACGACACGCCGGGATTAAAGATGTTCATCGACCACAGGAACCGCCATCTCGTAAGACAGAAGGTAAGAACCAGGGTATATGAGAACTCGGGCGATACTTTCCTGGAGATTAAAAGAAAGAATAACAGGGGGAGGACAAAGAAAAAAAGGATGACCATCCCCGGAGAGGAATTAATGGATTTTAGGGCCGATACTGCCGCAACCATCTTCCTGGAACAGAAATCTGCCTTCACCGCCGATATGCTCTCTCCCGTGCTCTCTACGAGATTCCGCAGGATAACGCTGGTGAACCCATCGCTCACCGAGCGGCTCACGATAGACACCCACCTGGAATTTCATAACTTCCGCACAGGGAAGGAATCGGCCCTCAAGGACGCTGTTATCATTGAACTTAAGCAGGACGGCCGCGAGGAAAGCAGGGCCAGGAAGCTCCTCCTTGCCCGCAGGATTAAGCCGGTAAGGGTAAGCAAGTACTGCGTAGCCGTCACCCTTACCGCCCCCGCCGCCAGAGCCGGCCGGTTCAAGATGAAAATCAGAAAAATAGAAAAAGTCATAAAGAGCAAAATAACTTCAGAATAAACTATTACCGATATGATAGATACTTTAGTCCAAAACTTTGGCAACATCGACCCTCTGGCAGACGAAAACATCTTTGATGACATCCAGACTATTACAGATGCAATGATGACTACCACCCAGAGTCTTACCGAGCTTGGCATCCGCTTTTTCCTTAACCTCCTGGTCTGCTGGGTGATTGTGAGATGCTTTTACTATAACAAGAGCCGCAGGCGGGACTACTTCTTTACATTTATGGTATTCTCGTCGGCAATGCTTATGCTGCTCTATATAATGGGTAACGTAGAAGTTGGCGTGGGCCTTACCCTGGGACTCTTTGCCATATTCGGCGTAATAAGGTACAGGACAGAGACGGTGCCCATAAGGGAAATGACCTACCTCTTTGTGATAATAGCCCTTGCCGCCGCCAACGGCCTTGCGCCGCTTTACAAGCTGATAGGCGCCACCACCAACAGCGCCCATTACGAGCTTAATCCCGGAGCAACCTTTATAACAGTGTTGTCCAACCTGCTTATAGTACTGCTTATATGGTTCCTGGAGAGCGAGCGCATACTAAGGCACACTACAACCAAACTTGTGCTCTATGACCGCATAGAACTCATAGTACCTGAGCGCCGTGCAGAGCTTTTGGAAGACCTGCATAACAGGCTTGGGGTAAAGATAGACAATGTAGAGATAGGCCACGTAGACTTCCTTAGGGACGCAGCCTTCATAAAGGTCTACTACACCCTTGAAAAGGGAGAATCCAACACCATCAACACTCTTACAAAGGCCAAGGACTTCGTGGCATAGAACCATCGACATTCAATCCATCGTATATGAAAAAGATATTTCTACTTTTATTCTTAGTGGTTGCCGGTGCTTCGGCAGCACAGGCCCAGAGAAGCCAGATAGTAAAAGACACCCTCAGGAGCAACATTCTTGGCGAGGGCGTTCCCTACAATGTTTACCTTCCCGCCGGCTTTAACGCCGATTCCGGGCAGAAGTACCCTGTGATTTACCTTCTTCACGGCCTGTACGGAATGCAGGAAGACTGGCAGGAGAGGGGAAGAATGAAGGATGTGGCAGACCTTCTGGCAGCATCGGGCGAGATTGGCCCCGTGGTAATCATTATGCCTTGCGCCGGTCACGAGGACGTGCACAACGTGCAGAACGGTTATTTTAATATGCCCGGCCGCAGTTACGAAGACTTTTTCTTCCAGGAACTGCTGCCCCAGGCAGAAGAGAAATACCACTGCATAGGGGATAAGGCTCACCGCGCTGTAATGGGCCTTTCTATGGGCGGCGGAGGCAGCACCGTTTACTGCCAGAGACATCCCGATATGTTTTCCAGCTGCTATGCAATGAGCGCCTGGCTGGACCAGGAAGGGGAGAGAGATTATGTGGGCGACAAGGAAAAAGACAAGCTCTACATAGTGGCAAAGTCCGTTCACGATCATTCTGCCCTTGAATTTGTAGACAAGGCCGACGAAAAAACCATCCAGGACCTCAAGAGCGTAGCCTGGTTCTTTGATTGCGGGGACGATGATTACCTGCTTAAACTTTCCGTAGCCCTTCACTTCAGTATGATGGGCAAAGGTATCAGGAACGAACTTCGCGTGCGTGACGGCGCTCATACCTGGGAATATTGGCACACTGCCCTTTATCAGTCGCTTCCATTTGCCTGGAGAAATTTTGGCAAATAGAAATCCTGGGAATAAAGAGTGAGGCTTGGCGGATTTGAACCGCCGACCTCTTGCCTGTCAAGCAAGCGCTCTAAACCAACTGAGCTAAAGCCTCATAAGTTTTATTTAAAAATCTGACTCTGCAAATATAGTAAAATTTATTATATTTGTAGGTTAGGTTTTTTGATATGAAGATTTCTGGTTCAAGGAATATTTTGCGTGTGGCGGCGCTCATTATAGCCGTTGTGCTTGTGGCAGTTGTACTTTTGGGGCAGTTCACCCGCTTTTGCGGAGGCGGAAGCACTCCGGACATTTCTACCATTGAAAAAAAAGACACGGTTTACCCACTTGGATTCTGCACGGACTCTTTTGAGGTAACAACCGGCAGCATTCGCGCGGGAGAGAACTTTTCTGCGCTTCTTTTCCGTCTTGGCCTTGACTCCCGTGAGGCCTACAACCTTGTACAGGGCAGCGACTCCATCTTTGACGTAAAGAAACTCAGGGCCGGAAACGGCTGGACAGCCTACAGCGACTCTTCCCGGTACCGCTATCTGGTTTACGAACAGGACCGCATCAACCTTATAGTATTTTCCCTTACCGACAGTCTCTATGCCTACAAGGTTAAAAGGGAGGTAAATGTAGAAAGGCGGGCGGCCGATGTAACAATAGGCACATCCCTTTGGGTAGATATGACAAACGCCGGCGTATCCCCGGTGGTGATAGCAGACCTGTCCGACATTTACGCCTGGACCGTAGATTTCTTTTCTTTACGTAAGGGCGATAGGTTCAGAATCCTTTATGATTTAACTCTTTGCGAGGGTGAGACTATCGGGTGCGCAGGCATTCCCTACGCCGTTTTCATGCGTGACAGTTCCGTCTTCCAGGCAATTATGTACGACCAGGGAGATGGCGGCAACCGCTACTGGAACGAGAAAGGCCAGAGTATGAGAAAGGCCTTCCTCAAGGCCCCGCTCAAATTCAGCAGAATCAGTTCCGGCTTCTCTTACCATCGCAGGCACCCGGTTCACGGCACTGTAAGGCCGCATACCGGCGTAGATTACGCAGCCCCCACCGGCACACCGGTGATGAGCATTGGCGACGGTACGGTTATAAGCAAGGGCTGGGGTGGCGGAGGCGGCAACACCGTTAAGATAAGGCACAACTCTGTATATACCACGGCCTACCTTCACCTTTCCAAATACGCCAAGGGCCTAAAGGTGGGCGACAGGGTGCACCAGGGCCAGGTCATAGGCTACGTGGGAATGACAGGTACCGCTACCGGCCCTCATCTTGACTTCCGCGTATGGAAAAACGGCACTCCCATAAACCCGTTAAAGATGGAATCGCCCTCGGTAGAGCCAATAGACACATCAAATATGGCGGCACTGGATTCGGTAAGGACAGTGTACGCCGCAATGCTTGACTCATTGATTGTAAACAAATAGAAGTTTTTTACTATATGAAAAAATTTTTCATCCTTCTTGTAATTGCAGCGGCAGCTTTTCTGCTTATACACAACTGCTCCCAGAGCCCTGAAGTAAAGCCCACCAAGAACCTTGTGGTTATGATTACCGATGGTACCAGTACCGGCCTTCTTTCCCTGGCCAGATGGTACAAGCAGTACAAAGATCCCCAGGAAGACCTTAACTCACTGGCCATAGACCCCTATATCTGCGGCCTTGTAAGGACTTTCTGCTCCGACGCCCCTATGGCGGAATCTTCCGGCTCAATGTCAGAATACATGACCGGAGTCCTGCAGCAGGGAAGGAACCTGTCTGTTTATCCTCACGCAAATCCTCCCCAGGACCTAGTGCCCATAGATATGTCAAGGGAATTCCAGCCCCTGGCCACTATGCTGGAGGCTGCCAAGATACAGCAGGGTAAATCGGTAGGTGTGGTGGTTACCTGTCACTATCACCACGCAACCCCGGCCGCAACGTCGTCCCACACCGTAGAAAGAGGGCATCAGTACGAGATTACCCGTCAGATGGCTTCCCAGGGGCTGGACGTTATGTTTGGCGGCGGCACAAAGTACATAGACGATCATACCCGCCAGATATTCCAGGAACAAGGGATTACCTACTACGATAAAGACATAGAAGGCTTCCGCAACCACAAGGAAGGCAAGGTATGGGCCCTCTTTAACGACGATATGCTTGAGTACGAGCTGGACCGCCCCGAAAGCGAGCCCACACTTACAGAGATGACTCTCAAGGCCCTGGAGCTCCTGTCCAAGAACAAGAAAGGCTTCTTTCTTATGGTAGAAGGCAGCAAGGTAGACCTGGCCGCCCACGGCAACGACCCTGCCGGAGTCATTACTGAGTTTCTGGAGTTTAACAACGCCTTTCAGGCAGTGATAGACTTTGCAAAGAAAGACGGCAACACAACTGTAATAGCCGTGCCGGACCACGGAACAGGCGGCGTGCAGATGGGAGAGCGCTCTTACAGGGGCTACACCAAGAAAGGCCTGGACTCTATGTTCATAAACCTCAGCCAGTACAAGGCTTCCGGAAACGGCCTGGACAGGATGCTTAGTAACTGCGCCATAGAGGACATCGAGCCCCTGTTCAAGGAGTACACCGGCCTGGACCTTACACCCAAGGAACTGGCATCTCTCAAGGCCCAGAGAGGCGTAGTTGCCGCAGACCATATGAGCATTGACCTCTCTCCCAATATGTATGGAGAGATTAACAAGATTCTGCTCCGCCATACCCACGTTGGCTTCCTTACCGGAGGCCACACCGGAGAAGATGTGTTCCTGGCAGTTTACAACCCCAACGATCAGAGGCCCCAGGGACTTATCAAGAACATAGAGCTCAACCGCTATATGAGAAAGGTTATGGGACTAAAGGAAAGCCTGGAGGATATGACCCAGAGGCTTTTCGCACCCCATTATCAGGTATTCAAAGGCTATGATTATTCTCTTGTCGATGGTTTCGACGGCCCTTGCCTTAAGGTTACCTGCGGAGACGTTACCCTTGAGGTGCCTTCGCACCGGTCTTATGTGCTGGTTAACGGCGAGCGCAGGGACCTTGGCTCTGTCATTCCTTATATAAAAGAGAACAAGACCTTCTATCTGCCCAAGGCTGTACGCTCCTTCCTGCCGGAAATAGCAGAACCTGAGCATAAGGACATTCCTGTCTATGCCTGGTGCTCGGTAGAAAATAATGCCACCCCGGAGAGTCTAAGGGCCTATTTCCAGGAACTTAAAGACAAGGGAATTACCGGAGTATGCGTTAACTCTTCCATACACGACAGAGAAAAAATAGCCAAGGCCTCCAAGGCGGCCCACGAAGTTGGTCTTGTATATCACGCCTGGATTCCCTCCATGCTCCAGGGCGGAATGCCTCATTCCTGGTATGCCGTTAATGCCCTTGGCCAGAGAGCAGACACGCACCCCGCCTACGTAGATTACTACAAGGCTCTTGACCCTCACAACCCGGCTGTTATAAAGTGGTTCGTAGAGCAATACACAGAGATAGCAAAGATCCCGGACGTAGACTATGTGCAGCTGGACTACATTCGCTACCCGGACGTTAAACTGGCCCGCGGTCTATGGCAAAAGTATAATCTGGATATGTCGGACTACTATGCCCCGGCGGACTACTGCTACTGTGCAGACTGCGTCACAGATTTTGAAAAACAGTATGGGCACAAATTAAAACATCCTAAGAGCGATCCGGACTGGGCACAGTTCCGCCAGGATGTAATAACCAACCTTGTAAACAAGATTGCCGACGCCGTACATGCCCAGGGCAAGAAGGTAAGCGCCGATGTTTTCCCCGGTCCCGATACTTATGCCCGCTGGATGGTAAGGCAGGACTGGGCTAAGTGGAATATAGACGAGGTCTTCCCTATGAACTACAATGACTTCTATCTTGCAGATACCAAATGGGTTGCCCGCGTTACAAGCGAGGAAGTCCGCGCCGTGCCGGGCAAGCCTGTTTACAGCGGTCTTTTCATCTGCCGGGAATGGCAAAAGAAAGCCAGCCTGGAAGACCCGGAGGCATCCGGCCTCATCCCTGCAGAGATAGAGGACGCAGTAATTGGTTCTATGGAAAACGGAGCTGCAGGAATCTGCCTCTTCACTCCCGGAAGTATGACTCCCGAGCACTGGGAAGCCCTTAACTCTGCTCTTTCAAAGTGGAAGAAGCAGGAATAATCTTATTCAGAAGCAGGAAAACCAAGGGGGCTGTTGCAAGCCCGGCAATTACGTCAATAAGGTAGTGAGCCCTGATAAAGACGGTTGCGAAGCATAGCAAAACCCAAAGTGGAAGCAATACGCTCAGCAGCCCTTTGCTCCTGGTCTGGAAAGCAAATAAAATTACAATGGTACTTATGCCAACGTGGCTGCTGGGGAAGGAGGCTACAGGCCTTTCGCTATGACGGATAACTTCCAGAAGATTATAGAACAGCCCGTCCTTCCATCCGGGAGGGTCCATCATAGTGGTGTCGGCGTCGAACCACATACCTACGGCCGGGAAAGTTCCGGCCGCAGCTGTATCCGGGCCTATTGCATTAAAATAATACTGTGGCCCTGCCACGGGAAGGAAGAGGAATATAAGGTAGTATGTAAAAAACGCTCCCAGCAATATGGTGGCGGTTCTTTCAAAATCTGAATGCCTGGTAAAAAAGTAATAGACCAGGAGAATGGCTATCATAGGAAAGTAAAAGAGATAGCCCATATAAAAACACTCGCTAAGGAAGCGGGATGTGCAGCTCTGAGAAAACAGAAGGGCCGGCTGGCAGCCGAATGTAGATTGCTCCAGAGAGGCAAATACGTGGTCTGCATTGGGGAAAATCCTGCTAACCTCGTACAGGTCCGGATACCAGAAGGCCAGAAGGCCCACAAGGCAGGCAATCCTTAGCATATAAATGCCCTGCAGCGCAAACTTCTTGTTAAGGTACCATCCCAGGCACACTACGCAGAGAGCCGCGGCCCTAAGTATCAGCATATCAGTGATATTGCTCATCCTGCTACCGAAGACAAGCATTAGCACGCTGGTAAAGGCCACATAGCCAACGGTAAGCCATTCTATTGGAAGAAGGCCTTTAAGTGGCTGAGCCGGGGCAAAAAGAAAATCCTTTAGCGGAAAAGACATTTTTAGCAATATAGTTTTCCAACAAGCCAAAGTACGGTTCTGGTAGGCAGCAGGCGGGACAGTATCTCTATTGTCCTGTAGTCAAAGCGGGGAGTAACGGTGGCCTTCATCCTGCGTGCCTTAAGCTGCCTTAGGATGGCCTTTGCTATTTTCTCCGGCGGCATACCGTTCTGCTCGTCCTTTTCCATCTTGGCAATAGAACGCTTCATAACGTGGGCGTAGGGCCCGTCCTCTGCGTGCTCTACATATTTGCGGGCTGCGGTAAAGCCGGTCTTGGTATCTCCCGGCAGAACGCTGCAGCATTGTATTCCATAAGGTTTAACTTCAAGAGAAAGAGCCTTGGTCAACATTAGCAAGGCGGCCTTTACGCTGGAGTAGAAGGCCTGGAAGGGGATGGGAATAAACCCGGCTACTGAAGTAACGGTTATAATC
Source organism: uncultured Bacteroidia bacterium (assembly GCA_902774045.1). Classification (GTDB taxonomy): domain Bacteria; phylum Bacteroidota; class Bacteroidia; order Bacteroidales; family UBA932; genus Cryptobacteroides. Next base: position 26,238 of record CACYGW010000016.1, on the reverse strand, counting down.
TTGCCATAACCTTGCTGGCGGAAAACGGGCAGGCAGGCATCAATGGTCCTTACGGCTCCGTAGAAGCAGGTCTCGAACTGATAGCGAATCTCGTCCACGGTAGTATCTTCCACCGCACCGGCTATGCCGTTTCCTGCGTTGCAGATTACGGCGTCCAGATGACCTTCCAGCTCGTAGATTTTTTTTACCGTAGCCTTTATGGCCTCGGAGTCGTTAACATCGGTAACAATAGGGATGATACCGTCGTTGTCAGGAGCCTTTCCGCTTCTTGATGCGGCGTAAACTTTTATATCCTTTGCTGCCAGCAACGACGCAGTGGCTGCGCCTATTCCGCTGCTTCCCCCAGTTAACAGGACTACTTTAACTTTCATATAGATTCTTTTATACTGTTTGCTACTCTGTGGGCCGTTGTCCAGGCCGCCTGCAGGTTGAACCCTCCCGTCACTGCATCTATGTCCAGAACTTCTCCGGCAAAATAGAGCCCCGGATGGGAGCGGCTCTCAAGCGTAGAAGAGTTAACCTGGCCAAGCGGCACTCCGCCGCAGGTTACGAACTCATCTTTGAACCTGCCTCTTCCCGTAATGGGATAAGTATCATGCAAAAGCATAGAACACAATCTCCTACGTTGTTTCGCACTTAACTCTGCAAATTTAACATTTTCTTTTATATCTGCCTTACTTATAATAAAATTCCAAAGTCTGCCCGTTAGTTTTGGAGGGTACACGGAGGCTATATTTTTATGCCGATAGTTTCCGGAGTACCCCTCCAGCAGGTCCATCACCTCTTCTTCTGTACAGTCGTACATCCAATTAACGGCCAGGGTACCCTTGTAGCCGCTTTCTGCCAAATCCCTGGCTGCATAACTGGAGAGTTTAAGCACGGCCGGCCCGCTGAAACCCCAGTCGGTAACAAGAAGGGGGCCTATGGCGCCAAGTTTTGTGCCCTCCAGGCTTACTTTCACAGGGTTTACCACGGCCCCGGCCAGTTCTTTTATGGACGATTCTGTCTTCAGGCTAAAAAGAGACGGAACGGGCTTAACCAGTTCTATCCCAAGGCCTTCAAACACTCTGCAAAGCTTTGCGGAGGACAGGCCTCCTATAGTAATCACGGCAATATCGGCCTTTAAAACCTCTCCGTCGCAGACGGTAAGGGCGAAGCCCCCATCCTCCAGGGAGGTAATCCCGCTAACGGGGCAGGAGCAGCGAATCTTGACTCCCGCATCTTCGCAGGCCTTTCTAAGGATACGGACTATCTGCATTGCATCCTGCGAAGCAGGAAAAATGCACTGGTCCTCCTGGCAGACGAACTTTACGCCGCGGTCACTGAACCATCGGCATACATCATCGGGCCCGAAACCCTTGAGCAAGTGCTCCATAAGCCTGCCTCCACGGGGATAGGCCTTGAGTGCTCCGGTGTCCTTGAAGGTGTTGGTAATGTTGCATCGGCCTCCACCGGTAATGGATAGCTTGGCCATTGGCTGACGGCCTGCCTCTAAAATGGTAACATCGGCCCCGGGGAGGAGTTCTCCCAAAAGGGCGCCGCAAAAACATCCGGCCGCCCCCGCGCCTATAATAGCGATGTGCGGCCGGTTTTTCATATCTTAAGACTGAATCTTTCTGTTAGCTCCTCTGTAAGCGGTAGACTGTAAACGGTTTCTCGCAGGAAGTTGCCAAATTCTTCTATGCCGGCGAACTTCTGCTGCTCTTCTACCGTGATGGGCGTTCCTATGGTTAGCCTTACGTTTTTGTTCCGCTTGTTAATTACTTCCTTGGGCAGGCGGAGTATCCTAAGATTGCGGCTTATGTAGCCCAGGAAGTAAAAGAATCTGGAGTTTCTGTCGTGGAAGTGCACGGGGACCACCGGCACGCCGGCCTTGCGGATGAATTTTATCATAGATTCCTGCCAAGGCCTGTCCAGCGGGGCCTGGCCTCCCAGTTTAAGGGTAGAAACCGCTCCTGCAGGGAAGACCCCTATAGGCTGCCCGTCGCGGATATTGTTAAGGGCAGAGAGCAGGCCCCTGATGCTTTTTGTGCTGGCGGCGGTTTTCTCTTTGCCGGCCGGCTTTACGGGGATGAAGCTGTCCCCCATATATTCCAGAAGGGATAGGAAGTCGTTAACTATGAACTTGTAACCGGGATACAGATGCCCGAATAGGTCTACCATCACAATTCCGTCCATTCCTCCGTAGGGGTGGTTGCTTACCGTAATGAAGGGGCCCTTAAGGCCCTTTATGTTCTCCAGACCTCCTATCTTGTAGTTGGTCTTGGTGTTTATGCAGACGTTGTGCGCAAAGTCCGGCCCGCGGGAACCGTCTTCCCCGCTAATCTCATAGTAATAAATGAATTTGTCAAGAGACAATATTTTCTTGAACACCTTGGCACAAAAGCGCCCTAACCTGGTGCCAAAGAATGGATGTATGCTTGCAAGTTGCTTATTGTCCAGCAGTGCCATCTTGTTTTTCCTTAGGTGTTTTTTTGCGGAACACAACCCATTCGTTAAGGGCAAAGTTCAATGTTCCGGATATGCACAGAGCGGGAATCTTGCAGATAAGAACGTCCCAGTCAAAGAGCCAGCTAAACAGAAGGATTGCTCCTTGCTGCACAAAGTAACCTCCTGTGGAGGAGAGGTTGTAGCCCAGGTAATGGCGGAAGAAGGACTTTACGGAGCGCTTGGATATTCTGTCTTTCCAGACAAAAAAGTAAGCGCAGGCAAAGTTGGCCAGCACGGCGCACTCGAACGAAATTAGGTTAGAAAATATGAACTGTCCAGCGTAGTTCTTGTTAAGTACAAATCTGGAGAATACCCAAAGCACAACCATATCTACCACAAACCCGGCAAGGGTAGAGGTAGAAAAGGCTATTATTCTGAATATAAGCTTCTTGTACTTATTCTCCATTATTCTTTATCAGAGGGTCTGCTTTTGCGTATTCGCGGCCGTCCTTAATGAGGCTGCCAAAGTAGGCTATGAGTATTCCTATGAAAATGAGGATGCCTATAATGTCAAGTATGGACAGTACAAAGATGTTGCCCAGTGCCTGGACGGTAACGTAGGTTTCTCTTGTCCAGGGGATGAAGAAAAGCAGCGTATTAATTATGATCAGGATTACCCTCAGCTCCGTGGGGCCCATCTTTCCGTAGGTGAGCTTGAATTCTCCCTTCAGGTGGGCGCTGATGTAAACGTACACACTTATAAGGAGGTAGGCTACAAGGCAGAGCATTGCAATGTCAAAACTCATAAACGGAGACATTCCAATGCCTATTATCATTACGGACTCGTTAATGCAGTCTACGGTGTGGTCAATGAAAAAGCCGTAAACGGGCCTTTGCTGTTTGCGTACGCGGGCCAGCGTGCCGTCCAGGGAATCTCCGTACCAGTTAATTATCCATCCTGCCGTAGAAAGCCATAGGAAGGCAAGGTTTTTACCGGAAAGGGCATAGCCAACGGCTATGATTACGGCACCAAGGAAACCTATGAAGGTGAGTATGTCGGAGGTCATCCATTTAGGTTGGCGGTCTGCCAGCCAAACGAGGGCTTTTTTCTCAAGTGGATTAAGAAAAGAGGTCTGTATTCTAACTGATTGTTCTTTTGCCATTTCTAAGTTGTTTAGTGTTCATTAAGCAAAAATACTAAAAAAAACTATATTTGTACTCACATTCACAAAAATATTATAAAGTAACACTAACAGAATGAAACAAATATCTGAAACAGAATGAAACAAATATCAGAAAACCTGCTTTACATTGGCGTAGATGACAAAACACTGGATTTGTTCGAGAGCCAATATCCTATACCGGAAGGTATGTCCTATAATTCTTATCTTCTGAGTGCCGGCAAGACAGCTATTATGGACTCGGTAGATTCCCGCTGCCAGGACCAGTGGCTCTCTAATCTGGAGGAGGCTCTTGGTGGCAGGACTCCGGACTATCTTGTTGTGCATCATATGGAACCGGATCATTCCGGCTCTATTGCCAGAGTCATGGAGAAGTATCCGTCCCTGGTTCTGGTTGCATCGGCAAAGGCCTTGTCTATGCTGGGGCAGTTTTTCCCGGAGGCGGATTTTACTTCCCGCACGCTTGCGGTAAAGGAGGGGGATGTGATAGATCTTGATGGCCGTACTCTTACTTTCTACGGGGCTCCTATGGTTCATTGGCCGGAGGTTATGGTATCTTTTGACAATGCCGGCGGTGTCCTTTTCTCTGCCGATGCTTTTGGTAAGTTTGGGGCGCTTGAGCTTTGCGGGTATTTTGGGGAGGAGGAGAGTGATTGGGCCTGCGAGGCAAGGAGGTATTATTTTAATATCTGCGGCAAGTACGGGACTCCGGTGCAGACTCTTCTTGGGAAGATTAAGAAGTTGGATGTGCGGGTGATTGCTCCGCTTCACGGGCCGGTTTTGCGCAAGGCGCTGGAGCAGTATCTTGAGCTTTACGATATCTGGAGCAAGTACGAGGCAGAGAAGCCTGGCGTTCTTGTGTGCCACGCTTCCATTCACGGTGGCACAGCCCAGGCTGCCACAGCTCTTGCTTCCATGATTGAGGCTTGCGGGCAGAGGGTGAAGGTTGTGGATGTGGCCAGGATGGAGGTGTCGGAGCTTATAGAGGATGCCTTCTCTTACGATAAGGTGGTTTTGGCTGCGGCTTCCTACGATGGCGGGCTTTTCCCTCCGATGGCTAATTTTATTCATCATTTGCAGGATAAGGCTTGGCAGAAGAGGAGGGTTGGTCTTGTGGAGAATGGCAGCTGGGCTCCTTGTGCGGGACGCATTATGAGGGATTTGCTTTCCGGATTAAAGAATATTGATATTGTTGAGCCGATGGTGACAATTCGCAGCCGTGCTACTGCTGCCGATATGGCCGCACTTCAGGCTTTGGCTAAGGAAATATCCAAATAAGATAATTTAAAGTATTTGATAGTAGATAGTTTGAAACCGTCGGCAAAGCCGACCCCACCATAATTAGTCCCTCTCTTATGATATCGAGGGTTGTATGGTTTAAAGTAATTTAAGACATTTGATAGTAGATAGTTTGAAACCGTCGGCAGAGCCGACCCCACCATAAATGGTCCCCCCTCTTACGGTGCCGAGGGTGGCACGGGTTTCAAACTATCTACTATCCATTAAATAGATAATTATGAAGAAATTTGTTTTTTTGTTGGTTTTTGTGGCCTTGAGTGCCGCTGGGGCTTTTGCTCAGAAGGCTGCTCTGAATCACGACGTTTATGACTCCTGGGAGCGTGTTACCGGAGTAGCTCTTACGCCGGACGGCACCATTCTCTCCTACAGCATAACGCCTCAGGAGGGCGATGCTACCCTCTATCTGCGCCGCACCACGGACGGCAAAACCCTTGAGGTTCCCCGCGGGGCAAGCCTCTCCGTATCTCCCGATGCAGACTGGGCCTATTGCCTTGTGAAACCCTTCTTCCAGGAAACCAGGGCTGCGCGCATCAAGGGCAAAAAGAAAGACCAACTGCCCAAGGACTCCCTTGCTATCATCAACCTAAAGACCTTGGAGGTAAAGAAGATAGCAAAGGTGTCGGGCTTTAAAACGGGCTTTGACTCAATGCCTTATGTGGCCTATCAGACCGACAAAAAAACAATCGTCCTGGACCCATCGACCCAGAAGGCCGATACCCTTAAAAATGTAGATTCCTACCTCTTCAGCGGACGGGGTACAACCCTGGCCGCCATCCTTAAAAAAGACAAGAAGGACAGTCTTTCCAAGGATGAGGTTATTCTCCTTGACGTTGCTTCCCATACCCGCAAGTCCCTGCACTCCGGTGCCAAATGGTACAAGGGGCTTAGTTTCAATGAGGCGGGCGATGCCCTGGTGTTCCTTACATCGGAGGATACCGTTTCTCTTAAATACGGTGGGGACCGCCACTGTGCTATAATGCTTTCCCGTGGGGGAGAGGCTGCCCAGGTGCTTGTGGGAGCGGATTATACCAATGGGGAGCTGATGTTTAACCAGAATGCGGCGCCTTTCTTCTCTAAAAGCGGCAATCGTGTTTTTGCGGGGCTGTCCTACTATAAGCCGCCTAAGGACAGTACTATTGTTGACTTTGAGACTGCCCGCGTCAATATATGGAATTACGATGCTCTGGTTACTCCGCCTATGGCAAAGGCGCAGAAGTCGCGCCTGGAGAATTTTACTTTCTCTGCCGTTATAGACATTGATTCCAAGGAGGTTGTACGCCTGGAGCAGTCTTATCTTGAGGGGCTTAATCATTTTGATGGGGGCGATGCTGCCTATGCCCTTTCTGTAGACAGGGCTGCCTATCAGCTTTCTTCTTTCTGGGATTCCAACCCATACAATGATGTTTCTGTGGTTTCGCTTAAGGATGGTTCTCACGAGCCGTTGCTTACCAAGGTAGCGGGCCGTCCCAGGCTTTCTCCTGCGGGTAAGTATGCCATCTGGTACGATGCCGATGAGCTTCAGTGGTTTACCATAGATATTGCTACCAAGGAGGTCAGGAATATCACCCAGGCCTGCGGCACTGCGTTTTATGACGAGGAGGATGACCATCCGCATTATCCGGGGGCCTATGACTATCGTCCTCTTTGGACCAAGGACGATAGGTACGTTCTTATCTGCGACAGATACGATGTGTGGATGCTTGGGGCCGATGGTTCCTCTGCCCGCTGCCTAACTATGGGCGAGGGGCGCCGCAATAAGGTGCGATTCCGTCTGGCAGATCCTGTTAACCGCCGCGTGTCGGGGTCGCTCGCAAAGCTGGGGGCGGATTATGTTCCTGACCTCCATGAGCCTTTGTATTTTACTGTGTTTGACGAGGTTACAAAGGAGAATGGGTTTGCTTATCTAAAGAGCATCAAGCCTGCTGTGCCTGTGTGGTTTAAGGATGAGTATAGTTTTGCGCAGGCCGTTAAGGCAGAGAATGCTGCGGTACTGGCCTTTGTGAAGGGTAATTTCCGTAATTCTCCTAATCTTTATCTTGCCGCTGCCAAGGCTGGAAAGAAAGGTTATCCTGTGAACTTCAGAGAGAACTTTGTGGATGTTTACGTTGGGGCTTCCCGGCTTACGGCTACCAATCCTCAGCAGCAGGATTATCGCTGGGGGGATGTGAAGCTGGTTCATTGGAGTGCTTATGACGGGACTCCGCTGGATGGGCTTTTGTATGTTCCGGAGGATATTCCTCAGGGGGAGAAGGTGCCTCTTATGATTTATTTCTATGAGAAGCGGTCAGAGTCCCTCTTTAGTTATGTTCAGCCTGCGCCTTCGCGTTCTACCGTTAATTTGGCTTTTTATGTGAGCCGCGGGTATGCCGTGTTTGTGCCGGATATTGTTTATACTCCGGGGCATCCTGGGAAGAGTGCCTATAATTGTATCTGTTCCGGGGCCGAGTCTATGTGCAGCCAGTTCCCGTTCATAGATAAGGAGCGTATGGCTATTCAGGGCCAGAGCTGGGGCGGTTATCAGGTGGCTTATCTGGTTACTTGTACGGATATGTTCAGGGCTGCCGGGGCCGGGGCTCCGGTGGGTAATATGACCAGTGCTTATGGTGGTATTCGTTGGGAGAGCGGTTTGTCGCGTGCCATGCAGTACGAGCATGGGCAGAGCCGTATTGGGAAGTCGATGTGGGAGGATGGTGGATTGGAGCTTTATATAGAGAATTCTCCGGTGTTCTTTGCCGATAAGGTTAATACTCCTGTTCTTATTATGTCTAATGATGCCGATGGCGCTGTGCCGTGGTATCAGGGGATTGAGTTCTTTTCTGATTTGAGGCGTTTTGGGAAGCCGGCTTGGCTGCTGCAGTACAATGATGAGGCTCATAATCTTGTAGAGCGCCGTAATTGCAAGGATTTGTCCAGGAGGCTTCAGGAGTTCTTTGATCATTATCTTCTTAGAGCCCCTCTTCCCGACTGGATGCAGACCCCGGACCCCTCTCGAAGAAATCTTCTGTAAAGTAATGTACCACAATCCTTTGGCTCCTGTTGCTAACGCAACCCTAACCGGGTAAATGTCGCCAAAGGATTGGATACATCATACAATAGAACTTTATAAAGTTGTCATTTCGACCGAGGACCGATAGGTCCGAGTGGAGAAATCTTTAATTTCTCTTATCTCTGTCCCCATTTTCCCTCATCCCGGGCACCTTTCTCCCTCATCCCGGGTCTTTCTAAATAAATATGACCAGTAGGTTTTTGGGGTCTGTCGCTTCGCGACCCTATCCGGGTGAATGCCCCCAAAAACCTACCGGTCACATACAATAGTGTCTTTTGTCGAGATTTCTCGACTTTGGCACTCCGTGCCTACGCTCGAAATGACAAGAAACTGTCATTTCGAGCGAGCGAAGCGAGTGGAGAAATCTCTATTTAAAGGTTGTAGCAGAGGCCCAGGAGGATGTCGGTGGTGCGGGCTTTGTCGGTGGGGAAGTGGGTGAAGATGCTGTCCAGCGCCAGGCGCGCGGCCGATGCGTACACCCCCCAGTGGCGGGTAATGTCTATACGGACCGATGGCTCCAGGACATAGGCCAGTGAACGGCTCTTGTCTCCGGGAGTATTATAGTACAGAGGATGCGTATCCTCCTCCAGAAGCCTGTAGTCCTTATCCTTCCAGGTATTAATGTAGAATACCTTCATATCAAGGGAAAGGCTAATCCTGTCCAGCAACCTGAGGCTGGTGCGGGATTTTACGGCCAGGCCGCTGCCCATATTATAGTGCCTCTCTATAATAAAAAGATTCTTGTTCTGTACTGCTCCAAGTACAATAAGGTCTGCAAAAAAGTCCTGGGTCAATGCTGCCTTACTACCCCTGTGTTCCAGCACTAAGCCCACTCCTGCAGCCACGGTCTCCGAGAAATTGAACAGCGAATTAATCCCGCCTTCTTTCCCAGCCCTGTAGTGGTAGTAATCGTACTGCTGGAATATACCCCAGAGTGCATCGGTGCTCTGGCTTCCTGTATCAATGTCGCTGCCCCAGATGCGGCCTGTAATATCAACCCTGCCAAAGAGGGGCTGCGAAACATTGTCTCCCATAGGGTTCATTGTAAAGCCCAGCCGGAAATAATCAAAGGGCGCGTCCCAGGCAGCATCGGCTTTATAACCATATTCCATCCCAAAGCGAAGGTAGGGGGTGGTTCCGCCACCGGAGAGAACCCCGCCGTCGGCCACATAGCGTAGGCCGGACGATACCTCCATCGATACGGGAATGGGAATGGTCTGCTGTTGTCCAGTATGAGGCCTGATATCCTGTGCGATACTTCTCCGAAGGCTGCCCCGGCAAGGGGAGTGGCAATGAAGTCGTTAAGTCCCGGGGGCTCTTTTTCTGCAAAGACTTCCCACACTAGGCTTCCTGCTACTGAATAGGGAAGGGCTTCCCAGTAGGTTAGCCCGTTGGCTCTGGCTGCCGAGTGATAGAAACCGCCGTTGAGGGGGTGGCCAAGGTGGTTTGTGGCCAGGCGGTCACTGTCCCAGACGAAGCCGGTTTCCATGTTGCTCCTTACTGTTTTTATGTTGATTTTTGCGAACTCGCTGCCGGAAATGTGCCTGTCGTAGGTCCAAAGGCCAAGGTTTATGCCTTGGGTTACCAGAGCGGTGCGCAGGTGGTTCTTTTTAATCTTTACCGTGTCTATGCTGCAAAAGTGACTACTCTGGTGCTGTGCCAGTGCTGTAGTGGCTGTTGCGGCAAGAATAAAAGCGGCAAGAATTTTTGTTTTTGTGCCTGATTTCATTTGCTTTTACTTCTCTCTCTTCTCTGCAAAGTTAGAACTTTTTGCTAAATTTGCTTGTTATGAATGTGAAGGTTTATAATTTTTCCGGGGTGTATTCCCAGGGGGAGTATGATTTGGGGGCCGGAGCGCGGGTCTTTGACCTTACTGCGCTCCCGGGAACGTCCTGCTACGCAGACAAAGAGGTTCTGAGGGAGGAAATTTCTCCACGCGGGCCGGAGGCCCTTGGTCCAAATGACAGCATAAACCTTATTGACTCCGGAGATTATCACTATATGACCTACCTGCTTGCCGCAGGCATCGGGCAACCATTTTCTCTGGTACTCATAGACAATCATCCGGATACGCAAACCCCCGCCTTCGGAGAAGACATACTTAGCTGCGGCGGCTGGGTGCGCAATATGCTAAGGGATAATCCCTACCTGAAAAGAGTCCTTATCCTGGGCATAGACCCCGCCTTGATTGGTGAAACCGAGGGGTTGCCGGCCCGCGAAGACGGATTCCCGCGGGTAACAGTCATAACCGCTCCTGAGGAGCCAAAAGAAGCCGGGCCTGAGGAAGGGAAAAGAGAGTTCACTAGTGAAAATAAATGGCTATCCGGAGTAAGGGAGCAACTATCCCGTTGGCTGGCGGCATCCGGGGAGCCTGTCTATCTTAGCATAGACAAGGACGTGCTTTCGCGGGAATATGCCAGGACGGATTGGGACCAGGGCACGATGACTCTGCCGCAGCTCCTGGCCCTATGCCGTCAGATTAAGGCTGCCCGCAAAATCATCGGCACCGATATTTGCGGAGAACTCTCACCCTCTAAGGGAGGTACCCCGGCGGACGCCCTTTTAAACGCTAAAGCCAACAAAGCCATTATGGAAGTTTTGCTGGATTAGCGTCATTTTTTGTTTTTTTGACTATATTTGAAGATTGATATGAAGCAAATCGTATTTCCCAAAGAGGGTCTAAGGAAGTTGGTCTGGTATTTGGCGGTAGAAGAGTATTTAGCCGCCAATATAGAGACCTTGGTTCCCGCGTCTGGGGACAGGGGAGAACGTGAAGCTTTTTTCCTCTGGCAGGTGCCTCCCACGGTAATATTCGGACGCAATCAGGTCATGGAAGCAGAGGTTAATCTGGACTACTGCAAGAAAAATGGAGTGGCGTTTTTCCGCCGCAAGAGCGGGGGTGGCTGCGTTTACGCAGATATGGGAAACGTTATGATTTCCTACGTTTGCGACAGCACGGACACTCCTTTTATTTTTGCCCGCTTCATAGACCGTCTTGTCCTGGCCCTGCGCCTTCTTGGCCTTAGGGCAGAAAGTACCGGCAGAAACGACGTAAGCATCGACGGTAAAAAAGTATCCGGCGCAGCCTTTACAATTCTGCCAAAGTGCAGTATAGTCCATTGCACAATGATGTTCGACGTAGACTTTGACGCCCTTGAAAATTCCATCACCCCCTCGGAGGGTAAAATCAGCAGCAAGGGCGTTAATTCCGTGCGCCGCAGGGTAACTAACATCAAGGCAGAGCTGGAGGCGGCCGGGAAGTCAATCACCCTGGAGACCTTCATCGCGCATCTGGAAAAGGTTCTAAGGGCCGGCTCTCAGGCAGAGGAACTGGCAGCATCGGCCACAAAAGAAATATCGGAAATAGAAAAAGAATACCTGGATCCGGCGTTCCTACAAGGGAGAAAACACGCCTACAGCATAGAGAAATCGGCCCGCATAAAGGACGTGGGGGAGATAAAGGCCACTATGGAATTGGATGGGGATATCATAAAATCCCTTGTGCTGGAGGGTGATTTCTTCCAGACCAGCCCCGCCAAGGTGGCAGAGATAGAAAAGACCGCAGTGGGCCTGTCCCTTAGCCGTCAGGCGCTCCAGGAAGCTTTCTCCGGCAAAGACACCGGCATAATGGGCCTTAGCACAGACAATCTTATAAAAATAATATTTTCTGAAACCATCGATACAAACTAAAAACTATGGAAGAGAATCTTCAAATTACTCCGCTTTATCAAAGCCATCTGGACCTTGGAGCCAAAATGAGCCCCTTCGCCGGCTTTATGATGCCCATTCAGTACACGGACATTACAGCAGAGCATCTTGCAGTGCGCCAGGCTGTTGGTATGTTTGATGTTTCCCATATGGGAGAGGTCTTCATCTCCGGCCCGGATGCTCAGAAATACGTAAACCACATCTTTACAAACGACATTTCCCCTATGCAGGCAGGCCAGGTTTTGTACGGAATGATGCTTTATCCCGACGGTGGCACCGTAGACGATCTTCTGGTTTACAAGGAGCCCCAGGATAACAAATACATTTTGGTGATAAACGCTGCCAACATAGACAAGGACGTGGCCTGGATGAAGGAAAACGCCGCCGGGTACGATGTAGTTGTGGACAACCAGTCACCCCTGTGGGGACAGATTGCCATTCAGGGCCCCAAGGCAGAGGAAACCCTTGTGGACGTACTTGGTTTTAAGGAGGCCGCTTCGCTCTCTTTCTACACTTATTACAGTGTTGAGGCCGATGGTGCCAGAATTATCGTAAGCCGCACCGGCTATACCGGCGAGGACGGATTTGAGGTTTATGCCACCCCCGCCGCCACCGTACAATTCTGGAAGAAGCTGCTTGCAGCCGGCGTTACCCCCTGCGGGCTTGGCTGCCGCGACACCTTGCGCTTCGAGGCCGGCCTGCCGCTTTACGGCGACGAGCTAAGCCCGGAAATAAGCCCCGTCATGGCTGGGCTGGGAATGTTCTGCAAGCTGGACAAGGAAGAGTTCATAGGCAAGGAGGCCCTGGAGACTCAGAAGGCCGGAGCCCTTACCAAGAAGCTGGTGGGCATAGAGATAGAAGACAAGGCCATTCCCCGCGCAGGCTATCCCGTAGAACTTGAGGATGGCACGGAGGTGGGCGTTGTTACAACGGGCTACCACTCCATTTCCCTGGACAAGAGCATCTGCTTTGCCCTTGTGGCCAAGGATTATGCCGCTCTTGACACCCCGCTGTGGATACGCATTCGCAAGAGAGTGTTCCCCGGCAAGGTGGTTAAGAAGAGATTTTATCAGACACGTTATAAAAAATAAACAAAAAATAATATCAATATGGCAACAGTAAAAGAAGGACTCCTTTACAGCGAGTCACACGAATGGGTAAAAGTAGAAGGCGATATCGCAGTAGTCGGTGTGTCGGACTTTGCACAGAAAGAGATGGGCAACATTACTTATGTTGATATGCCCGATGTTGACGACGAGGTTACCGCTGGCGAGGATTTTGGTGCGCTGGAGAGCGTAAAGGCAGCAAGCGACCTTATTGCCCCCGTTTCCGGAACAGTAGTAGAGGTTAACGAGGCTCTTGAGGACGAACCCGAGCTCATTAACGGCGATGCCTACGGCTCCTGGATTATAAAGGTCAAGATGTCCGATACCGCAGAGCTGGACACTCTTATGGACGCCGCCGCTTACGCAAAAATGACGGAGTAGCAGAGAAGATGGCTGGATTCGCATATTTTCCTCATACCGAGGGCGATATCCGCGAGATGCTAAAGAAAATCGGAGCAGAGTCTTTGGAAGATCTCTACTGCGATGTTCCCGCGGATTTTGTATATAAGGGCCAGTACGACCTTCCGGACGCAATGTCCGAGCAGCAGGTCCGGGACTTCTTTGCATCGCTCGATGCCAAGGACGCCCGCCTTAAGGTTTTCGTGGGCGCAGGTGCCTACGACCATTACACCCCCGCAGTTATTCCTTACCTTACCCAGAGGTCAGAGTTCATAACTGCCTACACCCCCTATCAGGCAGAGATTTCCCAGGGTACTCTCAGGTACATCTTCGAGTATCAGAGCACTGTCTGCACCCTCACGGGAATGGATATTAGCAACGCCTCTATGTACGACGGCCCCACAGCCGCCGCAGAGGCTGTAAGGATGGCCATTGCCTGCACCAAGAAAAAGACCCGCGTACTGTTGTCGCAGGGCCTTCTTCCCAATGTGCTAAAGGTGATAGAGACCTATTCCCGCTTTTCCGGGACAGAGCTGGGCTACATCCCCACCGATGGCGGCCGTACCAGCCTTGCCAAGTTGCAGGAAGAGCTGGCCAAGGGCGATGTCGCAGGCATAATACTCCCTGCCATAAATAAATATGGTATCGTAGAGGATTATACCGGTTTTGCAGAGGCCGTACACGGTGCCGGCGGTATTGTGGTTGAGTATTGCGACCCTTCCGCCCTTGCAGTGGTAAAGACTCCGGGCGAATGGGACTTTGACGTTGCTGTTGGCGACGGGCAGCCTCTTGGCATTCCTCTTTGCTACGGTGGCCCTTACGTTGGCTTTATGGCCTGCCGCAAGGACTACGTGCGCAAGATGCCCGGACGTATTGTAGGACAGACCGTTGATGCAGACGGAAAGCGCTGCTACGTGCTTACCCTCCAGGCCCGCGAACAGCATATCCGCAGGGAGAAAGCCACCAGCAACATCTGCTCTAACGAGAGCCTCATGGCCCTGTTCGTAACCGTTTACGCCTCTCTTATGGGTCCCGAGGGCCTTAAGAAGGTTAACGAGTTAAGTTATGCCGGAGCCCACTACCTCTATGACAGGCTGATGGAGACCGGAAAGTTCCGCAAGGTCTTTGACGCTCCCTTCCTTAAGGAGTTCGTGCTTGAGCCTCTTGTACCCGTAGAAAAGCTTCAGCAGAAACTTCTGGACGGCGGCTTCTTTGCAGCCCTGCAGACAGAAGAGGGCTACGTAAGCTTCTGCGTCACGGAAAAACGCACCAAGGAAGAAATTGACGCACTTGTTGCACTTGTAAAGGAGGTTTAGTTATGAAGTACTACGATAAACTTATATTTGAACTCTCCAAGGAAGGACGTACAGGCTACTCTCTTCCTTGCAACAGTTACGGCCGCGGGCTTGAACTACCCTCCGGCCTTTGCCGCGCCCAAGCTCCCGCACTTCCGCAGGTAAGCGAGATAGACGTAGTGCGCCATTACACCAATCTGTCCCAGATGAACTTTGGCGTAGATACCGGCTTCTATCCTCTTGGCAGCTGCACAATGAAGTACAACCCCAAGATTAACGAGGAAATAGCCGCAATCCCCGGCTTCAACGGGCTTCATCCCTTGCAGCCGGAGAACACCGTAAAGGGCGCCAAAGCCGTTTACGAGGGTCTGGACAAAGCTCTTGCAGCAATAACGGGAATGGCTCACTTTACCTTCCTGCCCTGCGCAGGCGCTCACGGAGAGCTTACCGGCCTTATGATTATGCGCCAGTACCATATTGCCCGCGGAGATGCCGCACGCACCAAGGTAATAGTACCGGACAGCGCCCACGGCACCAATCCTGCCAGCGCCGCCGTCTGCGGCCTTGAGGTGGTAGAGGTTAAGTCCAATGCCAACGGCCTTGTGGACGTTGAGGCTCTTAAGCCTCTGCTGGGCCCGGACATCGCCGGTATAATGATGACCAACCCCAACACCCTTGGTCTCTTCGAGAAAGAAATAGGGGAGATTGCCGCCCTTGTACACGGCTGCGGCGGTCTGCTTTACTATGACGGAGCCAATATGAACCCGCTTCTTGGCGTTGTGCGCCCAGGAGATATGGGCTTTGACATAATGCACCTTAATCTTCACAAGACCTTCTCTACTCCTCACGGAGGCGGCGGCCCCGGCAGCGGTCCCGTTGGAGTTGCAGAGCACCTTGTAAAGTTCCTCCCCGGCACGGTAGTATCCGGATTCAACGGCAACTTCGGGGTTATTTTACGGGCCTATGCTTACATTCTTATGCTTGGAAAGCAGAACATTAAACTTGCCGGCAAGCTGGCAACCCTTTCTGCCAACTACATCAAGGAGAGCCTCAAGGACAAGTACAAACTGCCCATAGGCTCTGTTTGCAAGCACGAGTTCGTGTACGACGGTCTTATTGACGATGGTGCCTCCAAGGCCCAGGACGGCCACGGCGCAACCACGCTGGACGTAGCCAAGAGGCTGCTGGACTTCGGCTTCCACGCTCCCACCATTTACTTCCCTCTGCTCTTCCATCAGGCACTGATGATAGAGCCCACAGAGACGGAGAGCAAGGAAACCATCGACCAGTTCATATCCGTAATGAGGCTCATAGCCGACGAGGCCGCCGCAGACCCCATGACCCTGCGCAGCGCCCCGCACGCCACGCCTATCCGCCGTCCGGACGAGACCACGGCCGCACGCCAGCCCATACTTAAGTATGGAGACACCCTATAAGTTGTACTTTTAAATTCTTCTAAAATGGCATTATTGCTTGTGTTCCTGCTTGGAGCAATGCTTGTATCGTTCCTCTGCTCTATTCTGGAGGCAACGCTTATGAGCACGCCTCTCTCCTTCATAACAATGAAGGAAGACGAGGGCTACAGGCCGGCCACAAAAATGAAGCAGTACAAGACAGACCCTTCCAGAGCGCTTGCTGCCATACTCACCGTAAACACCATCGCCAACACGATTGGCGCAGCAGGGGTGGGCCGTCAGGCAACCCTGACCTTTGGCAGCGAGTGGTTCGGTCTGGTCAGTGCTGTAACCACCATACTTATTCTGCTCTTTGCAGAAATAATCCCCAAAACCATCGGCACGGCCCACTGGAAATCCCTTATGGGATTTGCCACCGGCGCTATCGGCTCAATGATAATCTGCCTCTATCCCATCGTTGTGGCGGTAGAATGGTTCCAGAAGATCATTGCCCCCAAGGAAGTGGATTCCACCATCTCCAGGGAGGAGGTTATTGCTATGGCCGATGTTGCCGAGGAATCCGGCGAGCTTGACGAGGACGAGAACGAGGTTATCCAGAATATGCTAAGCCTGGACGATATTACCGCCGCCGATGCGATGACTCCAAGGGTTGTAGCCGCCATAGCCCCGGAGTCGATGAAACTCAAGGCCTTCTACAAGGATAAGCGCTACCTGCATCACAGCCGTATTCCGGTTTATACCGATAATGACGAGTATATTACCGGTTACATCCTTAGGATAGAGGCCCTGCAGCTTCTGGCAGAGGACAAGTTCGACGTCACTCTTGGGGAGATAAGACGCAATATTGCCACCTTCTCTGAAGATACCACCCTGGATAAGATTTGGGAAGAGATGATTGCCAAGGACGAGCCCATAAGCGTAGTGATAGACGAGTACGGCTCTTTCCAGGGCATCCTTACCCTGGAGGACGTTATAGAGACTATCCTTGGAAACGAGATTGTGGACGAGAGGGACGAGGTTCGCGATATGCAGCAGCTGGCACTTGAGCGTTGGAAAAAACGTAAAACTAATATTGCCAAGTGATTAAGAATATTATTTTTGATATGGGCGGGGTTATTTTTGACCTTTCCCACGAGGAGGCGGTGCGCCGCTTTGGGGCTCTCGGGGTACCGGAGCCGGACAAGTGGCTCAATGCCTCACATCAGGAGGGTATCTTTGGCCTGCTGGAAGGCGGTCTGGTTACGTGCGAGGAGTTCCGCCGCGGGGTTAGCGCCCTTGCCGGGAAGGAACTATCCCACGCCCAGTGCGAATATGCCTGGAAGGGGTTCATCCACAATCTTCCGCAGCGCAATCTGGATAAACTTCTGGAACTTAGGGCCCGCGGGTACAAGCTCTTCCTTCTTTCCAATACCAATCCCTACGTTACGGCCTGGGCTCACAGCTCTGAGTTCAGCCCCCAGGGAAACCCTATGGACTACTATTTCGATGCCCTGTACTTCAGCTGCGACCTTAAGCTTATGAAGCCGTCGGCAGAGATATTCCAAATTGTGCTAGACCGGGAAGGTCTTGTTCCGGAGGAGACACTTTTTGTAGACGACAGTCCACGGAACGCTGCCGCCGGGGAGGCCTTGGGCCTTCACACGATGATTCCCGTAAATAAAGAGGACTGGACATCCTCTATAGATTCCTACCTTAAATAACTAATTGCTGTGCGCGGCGCTCTGCAGAACCTCGCCCAGGGTGGGGTGTGCGTGGATAATTGCCTGGAATTCATCCAAAGTGGCCTTCTTGTTCATAAGAGCCGCAATCTCCTGGATAATATCGGCGCTGTGCGCCCCAAAAAGATGGCAGCCCAGAATGCGGCCTGAGCCGGGGGCGGCGTCACTATCGGCCTCCACTATAAGTTTCACAAAACCCTCCGGTTCGTCCATGGACAGGGCCTTGCCGTTTGCCCTGAAAAATGACTTAAGGCATTTGATGGCAACGCCGGCCGCCTTAAGCTCATCCTCTGTCTTGCCTACCGTGGCTGCCTCCGGGTTGGTGAATACCGCCGCGGGTACGATGGAAAGGTCAATGCTGCAAGGCTTGCCCAGCATGGCCGCCAGAGCCCTCAGTCCCTGGAAGGTGGCTACGTGCGCCAGCATATATCCACCGGTTACGTCGCCAATGGCATAAACCCCCGGTACGTTGGTTTGCATATTCTCGTTGGTCACAATCCCCTTGGGAGTATATTCTATGCCGATGGTGTCCAGGTTTATCGCATTCACCGCCGGCCTGCGGCCCACTGCCATAAGAACCTTGTCTGCAAAGACTTCCACGGGGCTGTCCTTCTTAAGATAAGTGACCTTTAGCCCCTCCGGAGTCTTTTCTATGCTCTGCACCCCTGCAGAGGTTTCAATCTCTATCCCTCTTTTGCCAAGGGCCTGCTTAAGCCTTTTGGCAAGGTCTGTATCAAAGCGGGGGAGTATTTCTTTGCAGAATTCCACAACTTTTACCTCCGAGCCAAAGCTCTTGAATACCGATGCGAACTCCAACCCTATTACGCCGGCTCCAATTACGCAAAGCCTGCGCGGAACTTCCTCAAGGTCAAGGATTTCCTTAGAGGTAATTACGCCTTCAAGGTCTGCTCCGGGAATGGGCAGCGATGCAGGGTAGGAGCCGGTTGCAATAATTATGTTGTCTCCGGTGACCTCCGTTCCGTTTACCTGCGGGTCATCGGACTCTACGACCACGGTCTTGCTGTCCTTGAATGAGGCCCTGCCCTTTAACAGAGTAATACCCTTGCCGCCAAGAAGGAACTCCACGCCTTGCCTAAGCTGCTCTACCACGGCGTTTTTGCGCTCTACTGCCTTGGCAAAGTTAAACTTATAGGAAAGTTCTTCCAACCCAAAGAGGTCCGCCTTGGCCAGGTCTTCTATCAGCTGGGCGTTGCGGCACAGGCTTTTTGTGGGGATACAGCCCTCGTTAAGGCAAGTGCCACCCACCGGGCCGTCCGATATAATTACTACTTCTATGCCTTTTTTTGCGGCGGCCACAGCTGTCTCGTATCCTCCGGGACCGGCTCCTATGATTATGAGTTTCATATAGTTGCGGTTTAAATATTATTCCATTAACTTCTTGTATTTAAAGCGCTTGGGCTGAGCGTCGCTGCCAAGGCGCATCTTCCTGTTTTCCTCGTACTCGGAGTAGTTTCCGTCAAAGAATACAACGGTTGAATCCCCTTCGAAGGCCAGTATGTGGGTGGCAATTCTGTCCAGGAACCAGCGGTCGTGGCTTACTACTACGGCGCAGCCGGCAAAGCCGTCAAGACCTTCCTCAAGTGCGCGGATAGTGTTTACATCTACGTCGTTGGTGGGCTCGTCAAGAAGGAGCACGTTGCCCTCGTCTTTTAGAGTAAGGGCCAGGTGCAGGCGGTTGCGCTCACCGCCGGAGAGCACTCCGCACAATTTTTCCTGGTCTGCGCCGCTAAAGTTAAAGCGCGACACCCAGGCGCGGGCGTTAATGTCCTTGTTGCCCAGGCGTACCCATTCGGAATTTCCGGCTATGGTCTCATATACGGTGAGTTCAGGGTCTATTTTCTTATGCTGCTGGTCTACGTAGGCCAGTTTTACGGTTTCTCCAATGTCGATGGTTCCGCTGTCCGGCTGCTCAATTCCCATTATAAGGCGGAAGAGTGTGGTCTTGCCGGCTCCGTTGGGGCCTATTACTCCCACTATGCCTGCGGGCGGCAGCTCAAAGTTAAGGTGCTCGAAGAGTAGTTTGTCTCCGTAGGCTTTGGAGACATCGTTGAACTTTATGACCTTGTTGCCCAGATGCGGGCCGTTGGGGATGTAAATCTCAAGGTTGGCTTCCTTCTCCTTTGCGTCTGCGGCTGCCAGTTTTTCGTAGGCTCCAAGACGGGCTTTCTGCTTGGCCTGACGGGCCTTGGGGGCCATCCGCACCCATTCCAGCTCCCGCTCAAGGGTCTTGCGGCGCTTGCTTTCCTGCTTTTCTTCCAGGGCTAGGCGCTTTGTCTTCTGGTCCAGCCAGGAAGAGTAGTTGCCCTTCCAGGGGATGCCTTCGCCGCGGTCCAGCTCCAGAATCCATCCGGCTACGTTGTCCAGGAAGTATCTGTCGTGGGTTACGGCTATTACTGTGCCCTTGTACTGTTGCAGGTGAGCTTCCAGCCACTGGATGCTCTCTGCGTCAAGGTGGTTCGTGGGCTCGTCAAGGAGAAGGACATCGGGCTGCCGCAGCAGCAGGCGGCAGAGTGCAACTCGCCGCCTCTCGCCACCCGATAGGGTGGCGACCGATGTCTCCGGAGCGGGGCACTGGAGCGCATCCATAGCGCGTTCCAGCTTGGCGTCAATCTCCCAGCCCCCGTGGTGCTCTATCAACTCTGTAAGCTCTCCCTGGCGCTGAATAAGACGGTTCATCTCGTTGTCGTCCAGAGGCTCGCAGAACTTTGCAGAAATCTCATTATACTCGTTAAGCAGGTCCATGGTTTCCTGAACCCCCTCCTGCACTACCTCAAGCACGGTCTTTCCAGGGTCCATCTGCGGCTCCTGCTCAAGATAGCCCACGCTGTATCCCGGGGCCCATACAACTTCTCCCTTATAGGACTTTTCTACTCCGGCAATTATTTTAAGCAGGGTAGATTTTCCGCTGCCGTTAAGGCCTATAATGCCTATTTTCGCTCCATAAAAGAAAGACAGGTAAATGTCCTTAAGAATAACTTTGTTATTGTGTGGCAGCACCTTGCCCACACCGTTCATAGAAAATATTATCTTCTCGTCCATAAGGCAGATTTATTTACATAATAGCAGAAGGCAAATCTAATTAATTACCCGCAATTTATCAAGATATAAATAAGGGCCGCGAAAACTCGCAGCCCTTGTTTATTAAGATAACATTGCCCGTTTAGAAGGAAAGGCCGTCGTTCCAGCCGGGATTCTGGGTGAGTTTGCCGCTTGTAAGGCTGCGCTCGTCCAGCGGAATAGGGTAGAGGTAGTCGCGCTCCTCGTTCCAGGTCCTCTCCGTTGTCTCGTGAGGGCTCACATAGCCGTGAGTGCCGCCGCTCAGTATAATATCCGAGCCAAGTCTGTACTTGACCGGGGCGGTAGAAGCGGGCGTATCGTCCCCTTCGTACAGCAGGAGGTCCATGCTTCCATTGCCGTCAAGGTCGTACTCTCCCGGGCCGGGGAAATACATTCCGTAGAAAGGAGCCTCGAATATCTTACCTTCTTTCCAGCGCATAATGTCATAGTAGCGCAGGCCTTCCTGGGCAAGCTCTATGGTGCGCTCGCGCCTAATCTCAAGGATAACTCCCTCATTTGTGCCGGTAACGTTCCGGTAACCAGCCCAATCAGCATTGGTAAGGAAGGGATCCGGATTGGCATTGGCATCTTCCAAGGAAAGATGGGGCATACCCACGCGGTCGCGGATTACGTTTATGGATATGTCAAGATCGTCCTGAGTAAGGGTCTCTGCCTCTGCCTTTGCCTCTGCATAGTTAAGAAGCACCTCTGCATAACGCATTATAATAAGGTCTATATCAGAGCCGTTATACCTGTCCTGGTCAGTTGTAGTAACGTACTTCACGGGCTGATATCCTGTAATTGAGGCTAAGAAGTCCGGTGAAACCATCAGGGTGTCTCCAAGGCGGGTGTATCCGGGGGTACGGATGCTCTGGGCCAGGCGGGGGTCCCTGTCCTGGGTCTCTTCCTGGAAGGTCATAGTCTCCCATCCGTCCTTGTCCGTGAAGCGGGAGCCGTCTTTCATAAGATAGCTGGCTACGGTCTTCTTGGTCATTCCGGGGCGGCCCATTGAACCAACGTTCATGGTGTAGTTGGAACTGTGAACCACGCGGTAGGTGAGGCTGTAGTTACGGGCAAGGATAACCTCGTCCATAATGTCCGTTGCGTTAAAGGTGGTAAAGACCTGATAGTAGGCCTTGTCTGCGCCGCCTTCTGTGTGCAGGCTGTATTTGCCGGAGTCCATCAAGGTCTTTGAAGCCTCTGCGCAAAGGTCAAGATACCATTTGTAATCGTGGGCGTCTGCACCATAATCAAATTCGGGATGATACTTACGGAAGGTTCCTTCAAAGAGGAGGAAGCGGGACTTAAGTGCCAGTGCCGTCCACTTTGTGATATCATAGGCGCTCTTGGAAGAAGGCAGGTTCTCTATTGCGAAGTCTATGTCTTCTAACATCTTGCCCATAATGAAGTCGCGGGAGTCGCGGGGCCTGTTAAGTCTCTCCGTATCGGAAGCGCTAACCTGAGTGTCGTACCACGGAACTTCTCCGAACCTCTTTACTTTCTCAAAGTAGAAATATGCTCTGAAGAAGCGTGCCAGGGCCTCGTAGCGTGTACGTATCTGCTCGTCGCTGCAGTTGCCCAGATTATCCAGCATGGTGTTTACGGTAACAAGTGCGCCCCAGCTCCAACCGCCGTCAGAAGCAGATGCGGCTATGCTCCTTACGTTGCCGCCTCTGATCTCGTCAGAAAGGGTGTACTGCGTGTAAACATCGTCATTGGCAAGATATATTCCTGTTGAGGGGAACATAGTGTAGAAGTTCATAGAGAAGGCCTTCAGCTCTTTTTCGTTACTGAAGAAAGAGTCCGGAGTCGTTTTGTCCCTGGGCGTTATGTCAAGAAGGTCATCACAGCCGGTAAAAGAGAATCCGGCAACAAGTAAAATGAGGGGATAAAGTATCTTTTTCATAGCTGGATGCATTAAAGGGTGATATCAATTCCAAACGTAAAAGTCTTCTGCCAGGGATAAAGTCTAAGGTTGCCCTGGGTCATGGCCATTTCCGGATCTATGTAATCGGAGTGAAGGCCCGGGCTGTAATAGAAGAGGTTTTCTCCGGAGAAGTAAATGCGAAGTTTGCTTACAGAAATTTTCTGGGAAATTTTCGCGGGTAAGGTATATCCAAATGTAAGGTTCTTCAGCCTCAAATAGCCAATATTCTGTAAGTATCGGTCGTTAGCTATACCAAGCTCGCGGCTTGTATACAAAGCTACATAACCTCTGGGACGGGGGAAGTAAGCGTCGGGGTTCTCCTCTGTCCAGTATTGGGTATGGAAATCTCTGGGAATGAAGGTCTCGTATGGCCTGGCGTAGGGCCCCCAGAATGCGCGTGCATCTGTGGTAGGATACCAGTCCATCTTGCCAATGCCCTGGAAGAAGGCTGCGATGTCGAATCCCTTCCAGGAAGCGTTAAGGTTAACACCGTAGTTGAAACGGGGCTGGGTGTTACCGATAACCTTCCAGTCTCCGCTGTCACCTACTTTTTCTTTGCCTCTGTCTATCTTCTTGTTGCCGTCAAGGTCTGCGAACTTTAAATCGCCGGCCTTTAGCCCGCCTGTCATAAGGTCGTTAACTATGCTCTGGTCTACATCCCAGGCGGCTGCCTCTGCATCGGAGGCAAAAAGTCCCTCTACGTGGTAACCCCAGATATCACCGTACCTCATACCTTCCCAGTAGCTCTTTGCGAATATCTTCTCTGGGTTGTTGAACTTGGTGATATGGGATATGTAGTCGCTGAAGAGCAGACCAATGCCGTATCTGAAGGTGCTTCCTCCAAGGAAAAAGTGGTCATTCCAATTAATGGAAATTTCATAGCCCTTTGTGCGAAGGTCGGCAACGTTCTCCTGAGGCCCGGTGCTGTAACCATAGGTTGCAGGCAGGGGCTCGCCGGCCGTAAGCATGTCCTTTGTGTCGCGGATATAACCCTCTGCTGATACCTCCAGGCGGCTTCCGAGGAAGGATAAATCAAAACCTGCATTTGTCTGGACAGAACGCTCCCAGGTAAGGCCGGAAGATACAGGGGCCGATATCGTTGCTAATGAAGGGTTGGGTCCTCCGAGCAGGTAGGATGACGACCCGCTTGTGCTTATGGTTCTTATAGCGGGGTAGTACGCGCTCATCTGCTGGTTTCCAAGCTGACCAAAGGAGGCGCGTATCTTGGCCTCGTTCCACCAGTCCTTGATATTCTCCCAGAAGGGTTCTGCAGAGATTCTCCATCCAAGGGATACGGAGGGGGAGAATACCCAGCGGCTGCCGCGAAGGAAGCGGGAAGAGCCGTCATAACGGGCGTTTGCCTCAAAGAGGTAACGGTCTTTGAAGTCGTAGTTGATACGTGCAAAGTAACCGGCAGTCTTGTACTCGTTCTGTCCGCCGCTTACGTCGGTACGTTTGTTTCCTTCTTCGTCAGCACCTGTAAGGTCAAGGTCGTTAAGGGTCTCGGAGTACATATTGTAACCTATTGCAGTAACATTCTTGAGCCATTTGGTCTCGTAGTTTACACCGGCCATAAGCTTAAGGTTGTGAGAGTCGTTCCAAATTTTTTCCCAGGTTGCGTAAACGTTGGCTGCCTGGTAGATATTGGTGCTGGACTGCTCTGTAAGTTTGTCTTCAAAGGTGCCGGTATCAATGGTTTCTAGCACCCCTGGATAGGTAGAGTAGGTTCCGTTGGTGGCGCGGTTCATATTCCTGCCTGATAACAGGGTATAGGTGTAGTCTGCTTTCAGGGACAACCCCTTAAGCGGAGTAATTGTGATATCAAAGGTCTCACTTAGATTGTCTATGTTGTCTTCGTTCCTGTTGTTTCCGGTCAGAAGCATCATAAGACCGTCCATTACGGTGTAACCGTTGTACTGAGTAAGATAAATGTGACTGCCGTCCGGATTCCTCTCAGGATAACTGGCCAAAGCGTGCGCAGTACTGCTGGCAAAACTATTGTTTATGCCGCTCTGTCCGGGATAGGAGTAGATGCTCTTGAAGTAACTTGTGTTGGTGCCTACTTTAAACCAGGGGGCTACGTCGAATGACAGTTTTACGCGCATATTGTAGCGGCCGTATTTATCCGGGATTTCGCGGAGCATACCTTCCTCGTAGGTGTAACCTCCGGATACCAGATAGTTTACGGATTCTGTGGCTCCGCTAAGTGTAATGGTATGGCTGGTGGTAGGTTTGGTGTCTTTGTAAAGCACGTGCCACCAGTCTGTGTTAGCATAGTAGTTATAGGTATCCTTTCCGCCTCGCTTATCTATAACCACCCAGGGCCTTGCCGGGTCTTCTGTTTTGTCGTTGCGGCGTATCCACAACTGCTGCATATCCTCGTCCGTATAGGTCGCATACTGTGTGCCGGGGCTATAGGCATCCCAGAAGAAGTTATTGACGTAAACCGAATAGTATCCTCTGGTTTCCCAGTCCGTAGATGTTGTGGGTGTGGTAACTCCGTAGCGGCCGGAATATCTGATAGTGGCGTTGCCGCCCTTTTCCTTGCTTCCGTTCTTGGTTGTAACCAGGATTACGCCGGCAGAGCCTCGTGCGCCGTAGATTGCTGCCGCGGCGGCATCCTTAATTACGGAGATACTTTCTACGTCGGCGGGGTTAAGGTACAGGAGGTTGCCCTCGGCACCATCGACCAAAACAAGAGGGGAGCCTCCGTTAATTGAATTGAGGCCTCGGATGTTTACCGATACTCCTTGTCCTGGGCGGCCGGATGAGGTTGTAATATTTAGTCCGGGTACACTACCTTGCAGCATGTGTCCTACATCCAAGGCCGATCGGTCTTTGAGTGTCTCGGACGATATTACAGATACTGCGCCTGTGAGGTTGGCTTTTTTCTGTGAGCCGTAGCCTACTACTACCAGCTCGTTAAGGTAATTGGATTCCTCTTTAAGGGTGACATCCAGGCGGCTTTGCCCGTTTATCACTACTTTTTTTGAGTTGAAGCCCAAGCAGGCAAATTCTATGCTTGCCTTTTTGGTTACACGGATGGAATAGTTTCCGTCCATGTCGGTCGTGGTGGATTCCCCACCGCGTACAATGACAGCTACGCCTACTATGGGCTGGCCGTCTGTGTCTTTCACTGTGCCCTCAAGGACGTAGGAATCCTCCTGGGCCCAAGCAACTGCTTGCACTGCAAATAGCAGCAAGGTGAGAAGAGCTTTGTAAATAACTTTCATAAACCATAAGTCTGCTCCTCCCTCTTTTTAAATCTGAAACAAAATTCCGCCAAAGATAGGTGAAAATTCCCAATTTGGAAAACATTCCTAAAATGATGCCAAACCTCAACTTTTCACAATTGTTATTTCGGCCAATAATTTCTTATAAACAGATGTACCCAAATCCCTTGGCTCCTGTCGCTTCGCGACCCTAACCGGGAAAATGTCGCCAAAGGATTGGGTACATCATACAATAAGGCTTTAATCCCTCATCCCGGGCACTCTTTTCTCCTCATCCCGGGCTTGACCCGGGATCTCTATTTGATTGTCATTTCGACCGAGGACCGGTAGGTCCGAGTGGAGAAATCTTTAATTTCTCTAATCCCAGTCTCCATTTTCCCTATTCCCAAGCCCCCTTTGCCCT
>CACYGW010000015.1 GCA_902774045.1 uncultured Bacteroidia bacterium | reverse complement strand
CCGGCCATTATTTCTTTGTCCCGATGGTTCCCGTTACGCATCAGGGGAACGTTCTACGGATTCTTCAGTTCTTCTCATAATATAGGCGAGGGACTGTCCTTCGTGCTGGTAAGCGTTGTGGTAGCCGCCCTCGGTTGGATTTGGGGCTTCTTCAGCGCCGCTCTTGCCGGTATGCTGGGAGTTCTCATCATAGTATTCTTCCTGCATAACAGCACAGAGTCCAAGGGCCTTCCTTCAATTGAAAAGCTTTCCGGCGAGCCCCAGCCCGCAGAAGTTCCTGCATCTGAAAAACGAGCCCTTACACGCCGTATGCAGGCTGCAGTTATCCGCAACCCCGGTGTTTGGATTCTTGCCCTGGCCAGCGCCTTTATGTATATGAGCCGCTACGCCATTAACGAGTGGGGTATAATATTCCTTCAGGAGTCTAGGGGTTACAGCCTTACGGAGGCCGGCGCCATCGTGGGAGTGAATCCTATCTTTGGTGTTCTTGGCACCGTTATTTCCGGCTGGCTTTCAGATGCCATATTCAAGGGAAGCCGCAAGTATCCCGCCTTCGTGGCCGGTATTCTGGAGGTTATCGCCCTAATTCTCTTCCTCTTCGGAGGCCCGCAGAAGTGGGTTGCCATTACATCGATGGTCCTCTTTGGTATAGCAATCGGTGTGCTCATAAGCTTTGTGGGCGGTCTTATGGCTATTGACCTCGTGCCCAGACAGGCTACGGGCGCAGCTCTTGGTATAGTGGGTATGGCTTCCTATGCGGCAGCCGGTCTACAGAATGTGGTTACCGGTCAGCTTCTGGATAAGCATATGGTCGATGGTGTCCACGACTTTACCTATGCCAGTTGGTTCTGGATTGGCGCGGCTCTCATTGCCTGCCTGCTGCCTATTCTTAACTGGAAGAGAAAGGTTACGCCAATAGAGTAAAAATACAGCAATTATTTTTGTTTCCGCATAGCATCGGCGGCCCAGTTTAGATACATTTGGGCTTTGTCCGATGCTTCTTTTGCGTAGCGCAGCTGGGTGTAGGCTTTGTCGGCCGCATTGGCGGCATTGCGCTGAGCATTTGCGGCCTTGTCGTATTCGCCTCTTCTTATGCTGTAGGAGGCATCCCTCTCGTAACTATCGGCCTGATTCATATAATAGGTTGCGTCGCGTCTGTAACTATCGGCCTTCCTCTGATAATACTCGGCTTCGCGGCCGTATTTTTCTGCCTGGCGGCGGTAGTAGTCGTCCTGGGCTACGGCTGTGGCGGTGAGCAGGACCAGAAGGGATGCTAAAATAAATTGTTTCATTTATAATTGCTTGTTAACTTGGCAAATATAAACAAATTCTTTTGTTAAATTTGCAACCGTTCAAGTTTACTCTTATGAAAAGAATCAATATCCTTTTTATTGCAGTTGTTACTGTGCTTGCGGCCGCTTGCGGTACGGCCAAATCAGAAAAATATGTTGTCGCCTATGTTACGGGCTGGGGGAGCGATGTTATCCCCGACGTTAGCCTTATGACACATATCAATTATGCTTTCGGGCACGTTAACGAGTCTTTTGACGGGGTCCTTATCCAGAACGAGGAGCGTTTCCGTCTTATCGTTGGTCTTAAGGAGCAGAAGCCGGAACTCAAGGTTCTGCTTTCTATCGGCGGATGGGGCTCGGGACGGTTCAGCGAGATGGCTGCCACTCCGCAGACCAGGGCTGCTTTTGCCGCAGATTGCAAGAGAATTGTCGATTCCTATGGTATTGATGGTATCGATATAGACTGGGAGTATCCTACCAGCCGGGCTGCGGGAATCTCTGCCAGCCCCGACGATACGGCAAATTATACTTTGCTTATGCAGGATATCCGGGAGGCGATAGGTCCTGATAAACTTCTTACCTATGCTTCTGTGTGGAGTGCGCGGTACATAGATCATAAGGCTGTTTTGCCTTTCGTGGATTTTGTGAATATTATGTCTTACGATATGTCTCCTGCGGGGCGTGGCATTTCTTCCGGCCTGCATAATTCTGCCCTTACCGGGCCGGGTTCTACGGAGGCTGCCCTTAAGGCACATCTGGACGCGGGTATTCCTAGGGATAGGATTACAGTTGGTCTGCCTTTTTATGGTCGCGGGAAGGCTTCTGAGTATGAGGATTATGCCAATTACAGGCAGATAGATTCCAGTGGGTTTACCGTTCTTTGGGACGATGTGGCTCTTGTACCTTATTTTGTGAATGACGCCGGGGAGTTTGTATTTAATTATGAGAATCCCAGGTCGATGAGGCTAAAATGCAGGTTTGTGGTCGATGCTGACGTTCTTGGGGCTATGTATTGGGATTATGGCGCCGATGACGATAATGCTACTCTTGCCAAAATTGTCGCATCCTATATGCTTGAGCAGTAATTCTTTATGTGATTAGTCGAAGGGCAGCAGGCCCTGACTTACAGCAAAAGGAGCCGAGAGGCTCCTTTTACCATAATTATTTAGTTGAAATACTTTACTTAGCCAGTTTGAATTTTGCGGTGGCTTTGATGTCCGTTGAAGAGGCTCCAAAGAGGGCCGTGTAGGTGCCGGGAGCTGTTTCCCAGGCAGAGGCGTCCTGATTATAGGATGCAAGGTCGTATGGAGTAAGTGTCATCGTAATGGTCTGGCTCTCGCCGGGAGCAAGGGCCTTGGTCTTAGCGAAGGCCTTCAGCTCACGCTGGGGCTTCTTGAGCCCGCCTTCAGGTGCGCTTATATAAAGTTCTACAACTTCTTTTCCTGCCACGCTGCCGGTATTGGTAACTGTAACGGTAGCGGTAACCTCTCCCTTGCCGGAAACCTTAACCATCGGCCTGGAATAAGAAAATTCGGTATAGCTAAGACCGTAGCCAAAGGGGTATGATACGGGCACGCCGGCCGATATATAATACCTGTAGCCTACAAAAATATCCTCCTCGTATTTGGTATAATCTATATTCTTGCCCTTATCGCCATTTGCGCCCAGTCCATCCGGGAAGTTGGTGGCCGAGGGTACATCAACATAGTTTAGAGGGAAGGTCATCGGGAGCTTGCCGGAGGGGTTGACCTTGCCGGTAAGAATATCTGTAACGGCATTTGCGCCTTCCTGGCCGGGAGTCCACGGCAGAACTATGGCGTCTACCTTGTTCTTCCAGGAGGCGGTTTCTACTACTCCTGCAACGTTAAGAATTACCACAACCTTCTTTCCCAGAGCGTGGTAAGCCTGGCTTACATCCAGAATAAGCTTCTGCTCAACACCGGTGAGCTCGAAGTCAGGATCCAGTTTGCGGTCCGATCCTTCGCCGGCCTGGCGGTTGAGAACTATGATGGCCAGGTCGTTGTTGCCTGCCTGACGGGTGATTGCGCTTACGGGCAGTTCCTCGTCTTTCCACTTCCTGCCATTCCACCAATCGTCGCGATAATCCTTACCGTTAATGAGGCGCACTGCTTCCAGATACTGGCCATAGGCTTTGTAATAGGTGGTCAGCTCCTCGTCCAGGGTAAATCCTGCGCCGGAGAGAGCATCCTGCATATTAACGGAATAAGCCATATTAACGTGGCCGGAGCCTGTGCCGCAGGAAAGGAAGTTAATGGAAGAAACTCCATAGAGGGCAACTTTCTCCGTGCCCTTGAGAGGCAGGGCACCATTGTTATTCTGGAGCAGAATGATTGACTCTTCTGCTGCCTTGCGAGCCACTTTTGCGTGGGCGGCAAGGTCTGGGGCATTGCTGAATTTATATCCCCTGAAGTGAGGAGTCTTTACAATGTATTTAAGCATATTGCGCACATTCCTGTCCAGTTCTTCCTGGCTGATAGTGCCGTTATTCACTGCCTCCAGTATCCTGTCTATCTCTACCTGACGGCCGGGCTCCATAAGGTCGTTTCCTGCCTTGGCAGACGCAACCGTTCCGTCTTTGCAGCCCCAGTCTGTCATTACGATACCATCGAACCCCCAATCATCCCTTAAAACCTGCGTAAGCAGGTAATTGGATTGCTGGGTGTACTCGCCGTTAAGGCGGTTGTAGGAGCTCATTACCGTCCAGGGCTTTCCTTCCTTGACAGCAATCTCAAAATTGCGCAGATAAAGTTCCCTGAGGGCGCGCTCGCTTATCTGAGCGTCGTTGTAGTCGCGCCTAGTCTCCTGATTGTTTGCTGCATAGTGCTTGATGGAGGTGCCCACTCCGTTGGACTGTACACCGCGCACGTAAGCTGCCGCCATTTTTCCGCTCAGGAGCGGGTCTTCCGAGAAGTACTCGAAGTTACGGCCGCAAAGAGGGTTCCTGTGAAGGTTAAGGCCAGGGGCCAGAAGCACATCTACGCCGTATTCCAGGACCTCGTTACCCATTGCGGTTGTCATTTCTTCTGCAAGGGCCGTGTCCCAGGAACTTGCCAGAAGGGTTCCTACGGGGAAGGATGTGCAGTAGAATGTCTTGTCTGTACCCTTGCGCAGAGGGTCTATCCTAAGGCCTGCGGGGCCGTCGGCCAGAATTGTGCCGGGAATGCCCAGGCGCTCTATGGCGCGGGTGGCTCCGGCTGGGCCTGCCACATCGAAGGTGGGGCCTCCCACAAGAAGCGCTACCTTCTCCTGCACGGTCATAGCCTGAAGAACTTCTTCTATGTTATCTTCCCTTAGTTGGGGCTGAGCCAGAGCAGAGATGCCTGCAAAGGCTGCTGCAAAGAATAAAGCTATGCGTTTCATAATGATCGTATTATGTTTTAAGATATTCCGGGTTAACCCAGTTTTGCGAATATACCAAATTTTGAGCATAATTTGATAAAAATAAGCTAATTTTGTGCGCTATGATAGGAACAGTTGTTAATGCCGGGTGCATTATTTTGGGCTCTGTAGTGGGGAGCCTTCTTAAGAAGGGGTTGGGGAGCAAGTATCAGGATGCTCTTTACACCGCTATGGGGATTTCTGCCGCAGCGTTGGGCATAAGTACCTTCTGCGGCAATATTGCAAAGAGCACCTTCCCCGTGCTTTTCATTATCAGCCTGGCTCTAGGCGGGTTGACGGGCACGGCTATGGATCTTGACGGGCGCACAAAGAGGCTTATTGCCCGTTATGGCGGGGACAATCTTGCCGGTGGCCTAATTTCTGCCTGCCTGCTTTTTTGCGTGGGCACGTTTTCTATCGTAGGGCCTATCCTGAGTGCTACCAAGGGTGATAACACCTTTCTATATACCAATGCCACCCTTGATCTTGTAACATCTATGGTTTTTGCGGCCACCTATGGCATTGGAATCATTGTGTCGGCCGCCATCCTGTTTTGTTGGCAGGGTATGTTTTACCTAATAGGACGTTTTGCTTCCGGGCCGATGGTGATGGAGAGCGGTCTTATAGAGGAGATTGCGATTACCGGCGGGCTTTTGATTGTGGCGTCGGGCCTTGGGCTTCTCAAGATCAAAGACTGCAAGACACTCAACTACCTCCCAGCCCTTCTTGTCCCGGTGATTTGGTTTCTGGCTAAAAGATTGTTCTTTTAGGTTTCTTTAAAGATTTCTCCGCTCGCTTCGCTCGGTCGAAATGACAGCAGTATAGTTCGGCCGAAATGACACTTTTTCTGTCATTTCGAGCGTAGGCACGAAGTGCCGAAGTCGAGAAATCTCATTCTAGAGTAACTATTATATGTGTACCCCGGGCGCCATCAGGCGCCGGCCGTCACCAATCGGCCTCAATAGGGCGCTAGGTGCTACTATCGTCCAAAAAAATGGGACGTTGGTAGCGAAAAAGGGGGTAAATTGCTACTATCGTCCCAAATTATGGGACGTTGGTATCACTTAGATGCTCTATTGTATGTGACCGGTAGGTTTTGGGGGGCATTCACCCGGATAGGGTCGCGAAGCGACAGACCTCCAAAACCTGCCGGTCATATTTATTTAGAAGAATCTAGAATAGCTCGCTGGCGCAGGCAGGGAGCAGGGCGCGGATGCGGGCCTTGGTATCAAGACCAATCGTAGCATCGCTGAACGGAACCTGCTTTGTGCCAAAATCAGCAGCAGATTCATCACGGCCATACTTAAACTCATAGGTAAGAAGCCCCTCTTCAGTAAGAAGAGAACTATCCAGCGAAGCAGAAGGCACAGAAATAAAGCCCCTTACAAGACGTCCCTCCTTGGGAGCAGCAAGAAGCTTATCCGCAACCAAAGAATTATAGCACTCGATTGCAACATACTTTGCAGGATCTATGAATACCAAATCCTCTGCAATAATATCCCTGTAGATGTACTTTCCACCCTTCTTGTATGCCCTAAGCTCCGCAAGGCATCCCTGCAAAGTCTCCTGCTGGAAAGGATAATGAGTACATCCAAGAATTATAGCCTTAAGCGGGACTCCGCTGCCGGCGGCCCTATGCCTCTCTACAAGCGACACAAGATTAAATCTGGCATAACTTGCAGCAGAATTAAGCTGAAGGGAAGAACCGCTTCCAAGCACGCCATCCTTATCAAAATTATAAACATCCAGAAGAGCAGCCTTTACGCAATTATCCTCAAGACCAACGGCCGGCCCCCTGTACCCCGCGCGAGGCGCGGTAAGGGAAGCATCTACATAGGCAGGATCGGTATCAACGGCCTCTGCAAACCCATAACCACTCTGATTAACCACAGACACCTTATCCCTAAGGCCACGAAGAGCAGCCTCGCTAAGAAGAGTACGCTCATAAGCCCCGGAACTAATGGTACCCGGAGTAGCCAGAACCCCAACGGCAAAAGGCTCATCGGTGCCCTCAAGAGCATCAAGAGTAGCTTTAACCCCCGCATTGATAACGCCAATGACCTTGGTACCATCGGCCCGCAAAGCCAAAAGAGACTTTACATCCTCAAGGCCGTAGGCCGTAGCCGTATTGCAGGCAATCACCATAATCTTGCAGGGCAGTTTCTTCCCTGAAGGCGAGGTCTCGGCAGCATCGGCATAAAAACTATCGCCCAAAAGAAAATTTGCATCCTCCTTAACCAAGGCCCTGAGAAGCAGGGACTTGCCCTCTGAATCATATACCCCGTAGGGCATATTGGCCTGATCTGCCAGATAATCAAAATCCTCTGCCGCAAAATCTGCGACACCATCGGCCCCAGGCTCCCCGGTCTGGTTGTTAAATTCGTCAAGAGACAGAATCTTCTCCAGGACGGTAAGACCACCGGTACCAGAATCAAATACGCCAATAGGAAGGCTGTTTCTCTGAACACTGGCATTTTGGCTGCAGGCGCATACAAATAGACCGGCAAGCAGCAAGGACGGGATAAATATAAATTTTCTCATAAAGCTATAAGTTTGTGTTATTTATCAAGAGCCCCCATTTTATTAAGGAAGCATTCTACTGTATTCTGCATAAGACAGGCTATAGTCATAGGCCCCACGCCTCCTGGCACCGGAGTTATGGCCCCGGCTACGGGCGCAACGCTGTCAAAATCAACATCTCCGCAAAGACTTCCGCTCTGCGGATCCCGGTCCATTCCTACGTCAATAACAACAGCCCCGGGCTTAACCATATCGGCCGTAACCATCTTGGCCCTTCCGGCCGCAACCACAAGAATATCGGCTTCTCTGGTGACGGACGGCATATCCACGGTGCGGGTGTGGCAGAGAGTCACGGTAGCATTTGCGTCCAGCAGCATCTTGGCAACCGGCAGGCCCACGATGTTGCTGCGGCCAATTACAACGGCCCTTTTACCCTTGGGATCAATCCCGGTCTCCCGCAGCAACCGCATTATCCCCTTGGGCGTACAAGGCTCCATATGCGGAGTTTTCTGCCACAGGCCGGCCACATTGGCGGGATGGAACCCATCTACATCTTTATTTTTGTCGATGCTTTCTATAACCTTTGCTTCGCTTATCTGGGCTGGCAGCGGCAGCTGGACAAGCAGCCCGTCTACGCCATCATCGCCATTAAGAGATTTTATTTTAGCCAGAAGCTCATCTTCCGATATGGAAGCATCCAACACCAGTGTTGTATTTTTTATGCCGATAGCTTCGCAGGCCCGGGCTTTATTTCGTACGTAAACCACGCTTGCAGGGTCTTCTCCTACCCTTATCACCACAAGGTGAGGCACCCTGCCGTACTTGGAGGGGAAGGATGCAACCTGCTCTGCCAAAGTGGATTTTATGCTGTCTGATATTTTTTTGCCGTCAATTATTGTCGCCATCGATAGTTATCTTTTTGTGTTTATCTACATTTTGGAAAGCAAAGGACAGTTCTGCCCCGTACAGGATTATGCTCCACCCCAGATTGAGCCAGATCATTAGCAGCGGCAGGGCCGCCAGAGCCCCGAATACCGCACTCTGCTTACTTACGAAGAACTGGGTCTCTATGTACAGGAACTGTATGATGGTAAAGATTATTCCGGAATAAACCGCCGCTTTAAGGGCGTGGCGGAACCTAACCCTTGTACCTGGAATGTACTTGAACATAGCCGCCATAAGCAGTATGCTAAGGCCTGCAAAAGAAAGCCAGGAAACAAGGCTTTTTAGAGAATTGGAAAGTATGAAACTGTCCGGGAATATGTAATTTAGTACGTTGGAGTAAAGTACGGTGCCGGAGAAAAACAGAATCACCACAAAAGGGGACAGAAGGGTGATGCCTATAATCATTCCTATCATCTTAAGAAGATTGGTCTCCTTTTCTACTTTCCATACGTTATTGAATACTTGACGCACAGTTATCATAAGCGACAGCACAATCCAGGTAAAGGAAGCCATGGATATAAACCCAAAGAGCCCGCTCTGTGCAACGGAGACAATGTTGTCTGCCGATGTCATAATGGCCTCGGCTATGGGAGCGTCGCCAAGATTGGAGGCTATTGTAGTGGTAAAAAGGTCCCGGAGCCCAACTTCGTCGGTAAGATAAACCCCAATGGCTATTGCCGGAACCACGGCCATCATGCTACGGTAGGCCAGGGCCGTTATCTGGTAGCTTATTTTCTGGTCATTGAAGGTCTTGAACATTAGCACCGCTATGCGAAGATCCCGCACAAGGCGGGCACGCCAGCGTTCCAAATCGTTGATATTCAGCAGCCATATGTCGTGAAGCAAAAACCGCAACAGTCGCTCCAGAAGAAGCGACAGCCAGCGCATACGAACCTCTAACCTGTATTTGAGTCTCTTAAACAACCTAAAGCGTCTTACGGAAGGACAAAATTAGGATTTTTTAAGCGTTATAACAACAATTTCCGGCCAGGCGCCAATTCTGGCGGGGACAATTCCGCCTATACCCTCCGATACGTTAATGGCTCTTCCGTCCCTATAGTACATTCCACTCCATTCCTTGAACATAAGTGCAGCTGGACTGAGGCCAAAAATTTTAAGCTGCATTGCGTGGGTGTGCCCGGAGAGGGTTAACTGCACGTTGCTTTCCGGGAGCACCTCGTCTCTCCAGTGATGGGGGTCGTGGGATAAAAGAATGCAGAAAGATGAATCTTTAACCTCCGAGATGGCCTGGGACAGGTCTCCTCTTGAGATAAAGAAGTTCTTGGTGGTATTCTCTACTCCTGCTACAAATATAGAGTCTGCTCCGCGCCGGATAATCCTGCTTTCGTTAAGCAGAAGGTCCCATCCCATCATTCCGTGGATTATTTGAAGACTCTGGAGTTCAAACTCAATGTCGCCGGTCTTATAGCCATAGTCGTGATTGCCGGTTACCGACAGTACTCCGTGCGGGGCGCTAAGCCTCCCCAGCCTGGTAACAAAGGGCTGCGCCTCCGAGGCTTTTACGTTTACAAGGTCTCCGGTAAAAACTATCAGGTCCGGCTTAAGGGCGTTTACGGAGTCTACAACCCTGTCTATGAAGTCTGTATCAATGTTATAAGACCCCAGATGTAAATCTGACAGGTGAACGATACGGAAACCATCGAACCCCTCCGGAATAGATGTGCTTTCATATACTTCCTCCCTTATTTTGAGGTTGTAGAAGCCCCAAAATGTTCCGTAAATAAAAAGGAGACAGGGAATGCAGGCCAAGCATATTGCCGCCCTGCGCCCCGTGAGCCTGTGAAAAATCAGGTAGGTGAGCTCCGGGATTACTACAAATACTACTACAAGGTAGAGAGCCCGCATAAAGAATTTGTGTGCAAGGCCGGAGATGCCGCCTATCATCAGCAGGCCGGCCAGAATGATGGGTATCCACCATCTGAATCTTTTAAACCAGTTGGGTGTCATAGCTGTTTGGTTTTTTTACCGGATATTCTTATTGCCCTTGGCGAGTTGCCAAGTCTTGTTTTTACAAATTTACCAAAGGACGACAGGTTTGGAAATCCATATTGGGCCGATAGTTCCTTTATGCTTTTGGAAGAGAATTCCAACTGCTGGCGGATGTGGACGGCGACGTTGTTAAGTATGAGTTCGTGTGCGCTGATACCGCATATTTCATTTGTCACGGCCGACAGGTACTTGGGAGTTACCCCAAGTATGTCTGCATAGTACTTGAGACTGCGCTCCTGACCTTCGTTTTCTGACATCTTTTCTACAAACTTTTTGAATATTTTGTCTTTTCTTTTTTCTGACCTTGTGTCTATCTCTCCAAGATCACGGTTAAGGATAACGCAAAGTTCGTAGATTATGCACTGAAGCAGGGTGTGCAAAATCTCGTCATAATAAAAACTGCGCTTTGTCTTAAGTTTCCCGGCCAACACCTTATAATAATTAGAGGTAAGTTCGCGGTCGTCCCCGTCAAGATGGAAGACTGGGTTGCTTCTGGCGTACATTAGAATACTCCAGATGTTTCTCCCAGTGCGTATGGAATTAAGGAAGGCGCTGTATTTCACTCCTACGTATTTTACGTCTATTGTTTCTTTGTCTCCGGATTCTATTTTAGGGGTGGACAGTATAAGTCCCGGAGGACAGATAAGAATGTCTCCGATACTTATGAAGTATTTTTTGTTGTCTATCATAAGAGAGTACTGTCCTTTATCGCAAATGCTTATAAGGACCATACCTCCTTCTTCCCGAAACAGGCTGTTATACAATTCGATAGATTCAGAAATGGTCTTGGGAATTACTATCTCTTCTGTCATTTTTGTTCATTTTGTGCAAAGATAGGTATTTATATTGAAATCTGAGGCGATTTTGAACACTTTTTTTAATATAATTATAAAAAAATATGAATTTTTTTGTGTTGTTTTAAAAAAATAGTCTATTTTTGCGACCGTATTTAAACCAAAAACAAAATGAAGAAATTTTATTTGGCAATTATTGCTACACTTTCAATGTCTGCTTCTGCTTTTGCAGGCGGCTTTGTTACTAACACCAATCAGAATGCTGCATTTTTGCGTCAGCCTGCACAGGATGCCATCATCGGAGTAGGAAGCGCTTATTTCAACCCTGCAGGCGTAGCTTTCCTTGACCGTAAATTTTATCTCAGTATAAACGAGCAGTATGCAAGACAGACCAGGGAAATAACTTCTACCTATGCTCCTTTTGCATATGGAAACGATTCAGATACTAAATTGTTCAAAGGAAAGACTCTTGCCCCGGTTATCCCTTCCATAGATGCCGCCTGGCGTGTTACAGACAAGTTCTTTACCTCTGTCCACATTGGTATTGTAGGTGGTGGCGGCAACGCTGATTTTGCGCACGGTATGGGTTCTCTCGAGAGCCAGATTGCCATCCTTCCCGCTGTTCTCAACGGTATGGCTGGGGCTAATGTTGCCGGTTACAGCGCCGACATTAACCTTTGCGGCAAGCAGTTCATAATTGGCGGCCAACTTAACCTGGGTTATCGCATTACCAATAACCTTAGCGTTGCTTTGGGCCTAAGAGCTAATTATTTCTATAACAACTACAAGGGCGCCCTTAAGAACATTAACATTTCCGGTCTTGAGAACTTCCCTCAGTTGGCACCCCTCCTTCCCAAGTTCAGCGCTATGTTGGGCGACAAGGAGCTAGAGTGCACCCAGACAGACCTTGCCTGGACTCCTATCCTTAGCATAGACTACAAGGTTGGTATCTTCAATTTTGCCGCTAAGTATGAGTTCAACACCAAAGTGCGCCTTACCAATGATACAGAAGACGGCAAAGACGCCGGTATGCTTCAGTTCCAGGACGACAAAAAAGGAATGGCTTCCGATATCCCTGCCCTTCTTGCCATCGGTGCACAGGTTAATCTTCTTCCTTGCCTTCGCGTAAATGTTGGTTTCCACACTTTCTTTGACAAGGATGCCAAGTTCTACAACTCGTTAACCGACGCTAACGACAGGCAGAATTCCATTAAGAATAACTCTCACGAGATACTTGCAGGAGTAGAGTACGATCTTAACGATAAATTCACTCTCAGTGCCGGTGGCCAGATTACCCGTTTCGGTTGGG
Organism: uncultured Bacteroidia bacterium; assembly: GCA_902774045.1. Classification (GTDB taxonomy): domain Bacteria; phylum Bacteroidota; class Bacteroidia; order Bacteroidales; family UBA932; genus Cryptobacteroides. Next base: position 23,357 of record CACYGW010000015.1, on the reverse strand, counting down.
ACGACAATCTTACCTTCATCACCGACCAGTCTTTCAACGTAGATTCTTACTCCCTTGGTGCAGGTATCCGCTATAACTTAAGCGACAGGATTAGCATTGATGCCGCTGTATTCAAGACATTCTATGACCGTTGCGACAAGTCTTGGAGCGACTATGCAAACGCTGGTGCCTCCCTTTGGGCAAGGCTCCAGGCTGCAGGCGTCCCTCTTCCTGTTACTGCCGATGCTCTTAAGATTGAAGGAAAAGACAGTTTCTATCGTACCAACACAGTGTTTGGCGTAGGACTTAACTTTGCTTTCTAAGAATACTTTTGGCTGCGCTCTGCCCGGCAAGATAGCCGGTGCAGAATGCGCACTGGAGGTTGTACCCTCCGGTATCACAGTCAATATCTAAAACCTCACCACATAGATACAGTCCGGGAGAAATCCTGGACTGCATTGTTTTCTGGATTACCTCCCTTGTGTCCACGCCGCCTGCCGTAACTACGCAGCGCTCGTAGCCCACGAAGCCGCAAATATCAAAGGTCCATTCCTTAAGGGCCTTGGCAAGGGCTTTGGGGGCGGGTTTGGTTAATTTTGCGTTGGTGGCCAGGAAGGCTTCTGCAATGCCGGCTGGGAGGAGTTTTTTAAGAATCCCGGGCATGTTGTTTTTCCCTTCTTCCGTAGGGGCCTGAATCTTGGCGGCCAGCCTGGCTTCTTCTATGCCCGGCTTAAGGTCTATTATCAGCCTAAGATGAGCGCCGTGTAGTATGCTTTTAACAGCGTCGCGGCTAAGTGTAAACCCAACGGGGCCTTCTATGCCGCCGTCTGTGAAGTCCAGGTCTCCGAACTCTGTCCTAAGCGTGTCTTTTGTGTTAGTCAAGGTGACACCTACGTTCTTTAGGCTGCATCCGCATAGTTTTTCTCCAAGGGCGGTAAGAGGCAGGCTCCTGTCTATGTGCCCGTTGTATAGCCCTTTTGGGAGCCTGAGCCCTAGCTCGCTATGGTTGTCTTTGTAGCCTTCCGGCACAAGGGCGGTGAGGGAAGGAAAGCAGGTTTTTATGCTGTGCCCCAGGTCTTCTGCAAAGGCGTAGCCGTCTCCTGTAGAGCCTGTAGAGGGGTAGGAGAGCCCTCCGGTTGCAATGATGATTGTTTTGGCGGTATAGGTTGTGCCGTCGCTGCAAGTAACTGTGTAGTCCTCCTGGGCTATGCTCTTAACCTCTTTGCCGCATTCTATCTTTGCCCCGGCCTTTGTTGCGGCACGCTCCAGGGCATCTACAATGTCCGATGCCTTATAGGATGCGGGGTAGGCCCTGTCGCCCCTTTCAACCACCGATTCTACTCCCTGTTCCGCAAGGAATTCAATCATTTTTTCCGGCGTAAGGTTAAAGAAGGCGTGATGGAGAAAGTTGCGGTCTGTCCTTATATGGGGAGAAAACTCGTTCCAGGACTTTACGTTGGTAAAATTGCACCGGCCCTTGCCCGTAATCATTATCTTTCTTGCAGGGCGAGGCATCTTTTCCAAAACTACGGTAGTCTGGGCGCTGCCGGCATTTCCAAAATACCCTGCCGCTCCACACGCTGCCATAAGTCCTGCGGCTCCTCCTCCGATAATCAGAACATCTACATCCATTTTTGTATTATTCAAAAAATTCCTATATTTGCAGTCCCCAAAAAGCCGCTTTAGCTCAGTTGGTAGAGCAGCTCATTCGTAATGAGCAGGTCGCGGGTTCGAGTCCCGTTCGCGGCTCAAAGTAGCGCAAATATACGCATCTTTTTTTGTATTGCTTATGTATGGGCATTTTTGGATAGCCTGCCTTACGGCGGCTTTTTTGTTTTTTGGGCCGATGCTTTCCTGCAGCGGGCCTGTTTCCGTCTCCGGCTCCAATCTGGAATATGCTTCTTTTCTTAAGCTGGAAGAGGGTAGGGTAATTAGTTTTTCTCCCTATTCCGGGCAGAGCGATACTTTGTGCGTTTCCCGCCCTCTGGGCCGCATAGTGTGTATGTCCACGTCGCACGTGGCCTTTCTGGATGCCTTGGGCTGCGATTCTGTCATTTGCGCTGTTTCCGGGACTGGGTTTATAAGCAGTGCTCCTTTGCAGGAGCGTATAGCCTGCGGGGAGGTTAAGGACGTTGGTTATGACCAGGCACCGGATTACGAAACTATCGTCTCGTTAAACCCTGATGTTGTGCTGGCCTATAATGTGTCGGCCGTGCCGTCGCCTTTTGCCTCCAGGCTTAAATCCCTGGGAATAAGGGTTTTCCCGCTGTATGAGTTTTTGGAGAATCATCCTCTTGCCCGCACGGAGTATGTTAAGGCTTTCGGGCTTATGACCGGCCGGCAGGTTGCGGCGGATTCTGTGTTTGGCGCGGTCAGGGCCGCCTACGATTCTCTTGCCGGTACGGTTTCTCGCGATGCCCACAGGGCTAAGGTATTAATCAATATTCCCTACGGGGATTTATGGTATATTCCTGGGGCCGATAGTTACATGGCCCGTCTTGTGAGTGATGCAGGAGGTGAGATTCTTGGGGCGCAGGAGGGGACTTCCGTGTCTGGAGTTATTTCCCTTGAGGAGGCTTTTGTGCTTTCCGGGAGTGCGGATTTTTGGCTTAATACCGGGCTGTGTCGCACCAGGGCGGAACTTAATGCCGTTAATCCGGCGTTTTCTTCTTTTGGGGTGAACCGGGTCTATAATAATGTGAGGCGCTGTACTGCCGGTGGGGGAAATGATTTTTGGGAGAGTGGGTGCCTGCGGCCGGATTTAATCCTTCATGACCTTATAACTATCTTTAAATCTTCTTCAGATTCTACTGTCTCCAATCAAGTACTCAATTATTACATTGAAGTTCAGTAATTGGTAGGTCTAAGGCAGAGCACCCCGGACAAGTCCCCGGGGTGCTCTGCCTTAAGACTAAAGGATTACTTTGAAGTCAATTAGGGCGGGAGCGTGGGGGATGCCGGTGGGTGCGGGCTGGCCGGGTGTTACGGCTGGCTGCTGCGCGGGGGTGTCGTCCGGGAGGGCTATGATGGAGATTTCTCGACTTCGCCCTTCGGGCTTCGCTCGAAATGACAAAGATGCTTCGTTCGCTCGAAATGACAAAGATGTTTCGTTCGCTCGAAATGACAAAGATGCTTCGTTCGCTCGAAATGACAAAGATGCTTCGTTCGCTCGAAATGACAAATCTAGTGGCTGGGGGCTGGCGAGCTCTACCAGAAGGATGTCTCCGTTGCGGAATAGAATACTGCGGCTGGTTTTTTCTGCAGCATCGGCAAAAAACCCGGGTGTGGGGATAGGAGTTGTAAACTCCTCGTTACCATCGACATAAAAACTTACCTTCTCCTTGGGCGTGGAGCCCTCCGGAAGAGGAACCGGAATGATGGAAGAATTGTCGTAGCAGTTGGCCTGTGCAAAGGCCCCGGGCGAATCAATGCTTCCTACATAGAGCAGCACCCCAAAGCCGGTAGTGCCCAGGTATCGCCCCGCAAATCTCTGCGCAATGCACTTTCCCGGCCTCTCTACCATAGAATAAGCTACAGGAGCCCAGTAGAGCTCCTGAATATTATCAGGAACGTAGAAATCAGAATTCTTCCTGTTCCAGGAAGTGTCCGGCCGGGCCAGGGAAAAGCCATCGGCAGTTAGAACGATCAGCTTCATCGGCCTCCGAAATGACGGATCAGAAGGTCTGCGGCATCGTCAAAATCCTTGCCCTGAAGAGGCTTTGCCGGCTCTGCCTTCTGGGCGCGGCGCTCTTCATAAAACTTCTTCGCGAGAAGCTCGAACTGCCGCTTGGTGTCCATTGCAAACTCGCCCTGGGAAATCCACGCAAAATAAGAAGGCTCTGTCTGCCAGACCTCGCGCGCAGTCTTGCCCTTGTGTTTTCCAAAGGTGATTACGGGCTCTCCGCCCTCTCCAATGGCAAGACGCCCGGCGTAATCTATGAACTTAGGCCTGCCGCCAAAACCGGCCAGGAAGTTAACGTCATTTTTAAGAGTGTCGGGATATCTGTCAAGCTGGCCCTTGAGCACCTCAAGAGTGGCAACGGTATCTGCTTCTGCGGTATGAGCGTTCTCAAAGTCCTCTCCGCCGCAATAGAACCTGTAGGCGCTGCGCAGATTTCTGGGCTCCATAGTATGGTAGATGGTCTGAACGTCTACCATCTTCTTGCTGTGAAGGTCTATGTTAATCTCGCGTCCAAGATAGTGGCGCACGCGCTCGAACTCCTCTGCAAGCAGTGGGAGGTCGAACTTGGCAGAATTAAAGCCTGCAAGGTCGCTGTCTTCTATGTAGGGAAGAATCTCGTCCACCAGGTCCTGGAAACGGGGACAATCCTTTAACATATCGTCCGTGAGCCCGTTAACGGCGCTGGCTGCGGGATTTACAGGCCTCTGGCACGAAAGCTCGTAGTCCCAGGGCTTCATCCTCCAGGTTTTGATTCGCTGCTCGCCGCCCGGAAGCACCTTCACAAAGCAGAGTTCAGCAATACTGTCGGCAGTTATACTAAGACCGGTGCTCTCTATATCAAAGAACAGCAGCGGCCTTTCAAGAGAAAGTTCCATAGAAGAAGAAATTAACGAACCATTATAGGCATTACGATACCGAATACCTTTATATCCTGGGCCTCTTCCTCTGAAGGGAGAATGAGCACGGAACGTCTCTTGTCTGCAAACTTCATTACTACATCTTCGCAGTCAAGATTGCTAAGGATATCGGTAACGTGTGTAGATTTGAATCCAATTGCCAGATCATCCCCATTGTAGGAGCACTCTATTTTCTCGTGAGCGGCAATTTCGTAGCCTACATCCTGTGCAGAAATCTCCAGGCTGCCCTGGGTGAGTTCAAATTTAATATGGTTGGAACCCTTGGGGGAGCAGACTGCAATACGCTTTACGGTATTGAGAAGCCTTGTCCTGTTTATGTTAAGGATGTTAGAGTTATTCTTGGGGATGATGGTAGTATAGTCCGGATACTTGCCAACTACCAGGCAGCTGATCATTCTGGTGCTGCCGAACTGTACAAGGGCTATCTTCTCGTCGAAGGTAATTTTTACATTCTCGTCTTCCTTGTTTAGGATGGCCTTGAGTACGTTTGCGTGGCGTTTGTTAAGTATGAACGATGATACCTCGGGCGCCTTGATGTCATTGGCCGTATAGCAGATAAGTTTCTGAAGGTCAGAGGCAACAAGAACGGTGGAATCCGGTTTGATATCGAAATAGATACTGTTCATAATGGGGCGGTTTTCCTCGTCCGAAGAGGCGTAAACAGTGCTGCTTATACCGTCTATGAGAGTCTGGGCCGGAGCCTCTATAGTAACGGCATTCTCTCCAGGAGTCTGGAACTTGGGATAATCTTCCGGATTAAAGAAAGGAAGGGTGGAAACACCGCTGTTCCACTTACATTCGAAAGAGTACTCAGAAACAGTGTTAATCTCCAGCGGCTGATCCGGAAGCTCCTTCAGGAGGTCTGTGAGCTGACGTGCGGGGACTGCAATGCTGCCGGCCTCTTCTACGTCTGCAACCTTAAGATCTGTCTTTAGGGTGAGCTCCATGTCGGATGCTGTTATCTCCAGATTGTCTCCTTTAAGCTCAAAGAGATAGTCATCTAAAATTGCTTCTGTCGTTTTGGCAGGAATTGCTTTCTGTACAGTAAGGATAGCCCTTAAAAGGTCTGTGCTGGAAACTGAAAATTTCATAATATCGCGTGTTTTTTATATTTCAAAAGTCGTTTTATCTAAACAAACAAAGGTAAGAAATAAATTTATAATTAGCAAAATCGTTTTTGGCACAGAGTTTGACTTTACCCCCGCGGCTCTCATAGAGCTAGACGTGACAATAAAATCAAGAAAATATAGAAAACACAAAGTGCAGTTATGAAGAAGAACGTATTGACAGTTATTTGTTCTGTGGTGGCAGCAGCCATTACCACAGTTGCTATTGTTTCTCTTACAAACAGGGCAAACAATTTCCAGACATCTTACAACACGGATTATTCTGCAGATTCAGTAGCGCCCGTATACAGGACGGTTAATCTTAACGCTTCTGAATATCCGGATTTCACATATGCCGCAGAAGCATCAGTAGACGCGGTCGTTTATGTAAAGGTAACCCTCAAGACCCGCTATAACGACAATTCAATGATGGACCCCTTCTTCCGCTTTTTCTTTGGCGATGAGGGTGGAGGCCAGTCACAGGCACGTCAGGCCAGCGGTTCGGGCGTAATCATCCGCAAGGATGGCTACATCGTTACCAATAATCACGTAGTGGAGAATGCAGACAAGGTAGAAATCACCCTCAATAACAACAAGGTTTATGAGGCTACCGTAATTGGTACTGATTCTGCTACTGACGTGGCTCTTCTTAAGATAGAGGCCGACAATCTTCCTACAATTCCCTTTGGGGATTCGGATCAGCTCCGTCTTGGCCAGTGGGTTCTGGCAATCGGCAGTCCCTACGACCTCAGGTCTACTATCACGGCCGGTATCGTAAGTGCAAAGGGCCGTCAGATGCAGCACAGCAGCCGCGAACTCAAGATAGAATCTTTCATCCAGACCGATGCTGCCGTTAATCCCGGCAACTCCGGCGGCGCTCTTGTAAACGAGAAAGGGGAGCTTGTGGGTATTAACACGGCAATTGTTTCCCAGACAGGCTCTTACAGCGGCTATTCTTTTGCCATTCCGTCCAATATGGTAAAGAAGATTATCGGCGACATTATGGAGTTTGGATCTGTAAAGAGAGCGGTTCTTGGCATAGTAATGCAGGAAATTGATTCTAAACTTGCCGAGGATTTGAAACTTTCTTCGATGAAAGGCGTATATATTAGAGAGGTTATGAAAGGCGGTGCCGCAGATAAGGCGGGAGTCAAGGACGGTGACGTCCTCCTTGCCATTGACGGTACAGACGTGAACAGCTTCGCCGAGGTTCAGGCTGCAGTCGCAACCTATCGCCCCGGAGACAAGGCTTCCCTTAAACTTTTCAGGGACGGAAAAGAGATTAAATTGAACGCTAATTTCCTTTCCGAGGAACAGCAGCAGCTAGCCCAGGTTAGTGACGACGGTTCTGTAGTATTCTTTGGCGCAACGCTAAAGAAGGCAGACCCCAAGGTTCTTTCCAGACTGGGCCTTTCCAAGGGCGTATTAGTAGAGAAAGTTGGCCCTGGTAAGATGAGCGAGAGCGGAGTTTCAGAAGGCTTCATCATTCTGTTTGTCAACGACCAAAGCGTTTCTACACCTCAGGATATTGTAAATATAACCAAGAAGGCAAAGAATACCTTATTCTTCCAGGGTGTAACGTCATCGGGCAGGGAGGCATACTTCGGCTTCGGCAAGGACTAAACAGAAAAATGAGACAGCTTAAGATTACTAAATCCATCACCAATCGTGAAAGTGCATCGTTAGATAAATACCTGCAGGAAATCGGCCGCGAAGAGCTGGTTTCTCCGGAAGAGGAAGTAGAGCTGGCGCAGCGTATCCGTAAAGGAGACCAGGCTGCTCTGGAAAAACTCACAAAGGCAAACCTAAGATTCGTAGTTTCAGTAGCTAAACAGTATCAGAATCAGGGCCTGAGCCTTCCGGACCTTATAAACGAGGGAAACCTTGGTCTTATCAAGGCCGCAGAGAAGTTTGATGAAACACGTGGATTTAAGTTTATTTCTTATGCTGTATGGTGGATACGCCAGTCTATACTTCAGGCTCTTGCAGAGCAGAGCCGTATAGTAAGGCTCCCGCTTAACCAGGTGGGCTCTCTTAACAAGATTAACAAGGCCCTTTCCAAATTCGAGCAGGAAAACGAGCGCCAGCCCTCCAGCGAAGAGCTCTCTGAGATGATAGACGTGCCCAAGGACAAGATTTCCGATACCCTAAGGGTTTCCGGCAGGCACGTTTCGGTAGATGCTCCTTTTGTGGAGGGAGAAGACAACAGCCTTCTGGATGTTCTTCCCAACGATGATTCTCCCAGCGCAGACAAGGGCCTGGTTAATGAAAGCCTTAATACAGAGATAGAAAGAGCCCTTTCTACACTCTCAGTGCGCGAAAGGGAGATAATCAAATCCTTCTTTGGAGTAGGCTGCCAGGAGATGACCCTTGAAGAGATAGGGGAGAGGTTCGGGCTCACGCGCGAAAGGGTTCGCCAGATTAAGGAGAAGGCCCTCAGGCGTTTAAGAAGCCCTGCAAGAAGCAAGCAGCTTAAAGGTTATCTTGGTTAATATTGTGAAAGAGAAGATGATAAGTCCAGAAATTTTTATCCAGAACAAGGCGGCAGAAGCTATTGCCGCCTTGTATGGTACAAAACCGGAGCCCGAGTCGCTCCAGGTTTCGGTAACAAGAAAAGAGTTCGAAGGAGATTACACCCTTGTGGTTTTCCCCCTTCTTAAGATATCCAGGACATCCCCGGAGAATACAGGTGCTGCAATAGGGGAATACCTTAAAGCAAATGTGCCGGAGATTGCCGGCTTCAACTGCGTAAAAGGCTTTCTTAACCTTTTATTCAGCAACGTATTCTGGAACGAGAGCCTGTCTTCCATAACAGGAGACCCTTCCTTTGGGCAGCTGGCCTCTACAGGCCGCAGGGTTATGGTGGAATTCTCTTCCCCCAACACCAACAAGCCCCTTCACCTTGGCCATATCCGCAACAATCTTCTGGGAGACTCTGTTTCCCGCCTGCTCAAGGCCGCCGGCAACGATGTGGTAAAATCCACCATCGTAAACGACCGCGGCGTACATATTTGCAAGTCTATGCTGGCCTGGCAGAAGTTCTTTGACGGCAAGACTCCACAGTCAGAGGGCATTAAGGGAGACCATCTTGTGGGCGATTGTTACGTAGCATTTGACAAATGGTATAAAGGAGAGGTCAAGGAACTTATGGAAAAGGGAATGCCGGAAGAGGAAGCCAAGAAGGAAGCCCCCTCTATCAAGGCAGCCCACAAGATGCTTGTCGATTGGGAAAAGGGCGATGCTGCAGTACGCGACCTTTGGAAGAAGATGAACGGCTGGGTCTACGAGGGTTTTGACCAGACCTACGCCGCCCTTGGAATTACCTTTGACGTGGTGGACCACGAGTCAGATACCTACATCCTTGGCAAGGAGCTGGTACAGAAGGGACTGGACGGCGGGGTATTTGAGCGTGAGGCCGATGGTTCCGTTTGGTGTGACCTTACTGCCGACGGCCTGGACCGCAAGCTAGTCCTCCGTGGCGACGGCACTTCCGTATATATTACCCAGGACCTTGGAACGGCCGAGCGCCGCTTTGCCAACTATAAGCTGGATTCCCACGTCTATGTTGTAGGAAATGAGCAGGACTATCATTTCCAGGTGCTTAAGCTCATACTTAAGAAACTTGGTTTTGACTGGGCAGACCAGATTTATCACCTCTCCTACGGAATGGTAGAACTTCCGGAGGGCAAGATGAAGTCCCGCGAGGGCACCGTGGTAGATGCCGACGACCTTATAGAAACAATGTATCAGGAGGCCCGCAAGACCTCCGAGGAAAGCGGCAAGCTGGCAGACCTCCCGGAAGAAGAGAAGGACAAGCTTTATCGTATGATTGGTCTTGGAGCCCTTAAGTACTTCATCGTGAAGGTAGATCCCAAGAAGACTATGCTCTTTAACCCTAAGGAGTCCATAGACTTTAACGGAAATACCGGTCCTTTCATCCAGTACACCCACGCAAGGATTTGCTCCATACTCCGCAAGGCTGACGAGCAGGGCCTTTATTATGGAGAGGTAAAGATGGACCTGGCACCATCGGCCAAAGAAATAAGGCTGGTGAAGTTGCTTGGTCTCTTCCCTTCAAAGGTAGATGAGGCTGCAAAAGCACTCAGTCCCGCCGTAATAGCCAATTACGCATACGAGCTGGCCAAGGACTTTAACCAGTATTACCACGATACCCAGATTCTTAAGGAGCCGGACGCAGACCTGCTGGCCTATCGTCTTACGCTAATAAAGACCATAGCCCGCACACTGGCAAGCGCTATGGCCCTTCTTGGAATATCGCTTCCTGAAAGGATGTAAGTTTAAATCTTATCTTTAGGAGTTATAACCTTAAGCGCAGAAGGCTTAAGGGTTACGTGCAAAGAAGAGCCCTCTTGGGAAGGGTCCCCGTCAAAGTGGACAGCCCCCTCGGAGGGCCTTTCTATTACTATGTCTTTGCCTCTGAGGTGCACTACTTTGCGGCCTTTGTAGGCAGAGCCGGCAAAGAGCCTCCAGAGTAGGGAGGGCCCGCTAAGCAGCTTGAAGGGCTTGACTACGGTTACTTCCAGAACTCCGTCGCTCACCGATGCTCCAGGGGCAATTTTGGCCCTGTTTCCCCACTGATTGGCATTGGCCACAGTAACGAACATTGCGGGGAGGGAGGTACTGGCACCATCGACATTAATATTGTAAACCTGTGGTACATAATGCTTCCAGGTGCTCCAACCCTTGCTTATATAGGTCTTTAGCCCGCGGCTGGCGGCCTTGGCAAAGGCCAGGGATACATCGGCGTCCAGCCCGGCCCCTGTGGTACAGAAAAACGGGTGGCCGTTCATATCGCCCGCATCCATGGGCCTCTCCTGCCCGCATAGCAGCTGCTCCAGGGCCTTGGAGGGCTTTCTGCTAAGCCCAAGGTGCAGGGCCAGACCGTCTCCGCTGCCGCATGGAATAATGCCAAGAGCCTTGCCGGTACCCGTGAGCCCGGTGGCAACCTCGTTAACGGTACCGTCGCCCCCGACTGCCACTACAACATCGGCCTGGGACTGTGCTGCAAGGGTGATTGCGTGCCCCGCATACTGGGTTGGCACTATCTCCCACTCTACAGACTCGCGGCTCATACGCTTTTTAATAAGCTCTATTATTTTCTTCTTGTTTTTCCCTCCGGAAATGGGATTTACGATGAATGCGATTTTATTCATATCACTTTTTGCGAATCTGTGCAAATATAGTATTTTTGCGCAATATATGAAAGACAACAACTATATGTTTCCCACCTCCAAAAAGGAGGTAGAAGCCCTGGGTTGGGACTATATCGACATTATATTTTTTACGGGTGATGCCTTTGTTGACCATCCCTCGTTCGGTACCGCCGTTATTAGCCGATGGTTACAGAAGTTCGGTTACCGGGTTGCCGTTGTGCCGCAGCCTAACTGGAGGGACGATTTAAGGGATTTCCGCAAGCTGGGCGCACCCAGGCTGTATTTTGCGGTTAATTCCGGGGCGATGGATTCTATGGTTAATCATTATACGGCGGCCAGGCGTCTGCGCCACGACGATGCCTACACCCCGGAGGGGAAGGCGGGAGCAAGACCGGATTATGCCGTAACCGTCTATACCAAGATTCTCAAGGAACTTTATCCCGATGTCCCTGTAGTTATAGGCGGAATAGAGGCGTCACTGAGAAGGTTCACCCACTACGATTACTGGCAGGATAAACTCTTTCCCTCCATACTTGTTGGCAGCGGGGCGGATTTTCTCTGCTACGGAATGGGAGAAAGGCCTATGCTGGAGCTTACCCGGGCCATAGAGGCCGGCAGGAACCTGCATCAGATAAGGCAGATTAAGCAGATAGGCTTCTACGCAAAAGGGAAACCATCGGCCAAAGATGCCCTGATTCTTCATTCGTACGAGGAATGCCTCCAGAGCAAAAAGGCCTTTGCCCAAAACTTCCACGAGATAGAGACCCAGGCCAATATGCTTGAGGCCCAAACGATTATAGAGGGCTGTGGCGATGGTTACGTACAGATTAACCCTCCATATCCGCCGGCAACTCAGGAAGAAATGGATTCCTTCTGGGATGTGCCCTATACAAAACTGCCGCATCCCCGCTATAAGGGCAAGAGAATCCCGGCCTACGATATGATTAAATTCTCTATCAATACGCACAGGGGGTGCTTCGGAGGCTGTAATTTCTGTACCATAGCCGCCCATCAGGGCAAATTCATACAGTCCAGAAGCGAGGAGTCCATAGTAAAGGAGGTGCGCGAGCTTAACAACCTGCCGGATTTCGCCGGAAATATCTCGGACCTTGGGGCGCCCACGGCCAATATGTACGGGATGGAAGGCCGCAACAAGGAACTCTGCGCCATCTGCCGCCGTAAATCCTGCCTTTTCCCCGCGCCCTGCAAGAATATGAACAGGGACCATACCCGGCTTCTTAACCTTTATAAACTTGTAGATTCGCAAAAGGGAATAAGACATTCCTATATTGGCAGTGGCATTAGGTACGACCTCTTTCTTACAGAAGACGGGTACGTAGACAGTTCCTCCAGGCCCTACCTTAAGGAACTCATACTTAATCATACTTCCGGCCGTCTTAAGGTGGCCCCGGAACACACGGAAGACAATGTGCTGTACTATCTGGCCAAACCATCGTTCCGCCTGTTCGAAAATCTGCGCCGGGAGTTCGAGAAGATTACCCTTGCCGCTGGCAGAAAAACCGGAATAGTGCCTTATTTCATATCTTCGCACCCCGGGTGTACTATGAGGGATATGGAAAAACTGGCGGCGCGTCCGGCCCTCAGGGGCCTCTTTATGGACCAGGTGCAGGATTTTACTCCCACGCCAATGACAACATCGTCTGTAATGTATTGGACGGGGCTTGACCCAAGGACTCTGAAACCTGTTTTCGTAGAGCGGGATCCCGCAAAAAAACAGCTTCAGAAGTCGTATTTTTTCCGTCGTTCAAAAAAAACCTGAAAAAATATCGGTTTCCTGTTGCATCATACAAAATTTGTGTCTATTATTGCACGCAATTATAATTTTTATTATGTCACCAGACCAGAAAAAGAGAGCTGTAGTAAGCTACGAGAATATGTCCAAGGAACTTGCTGAGGCGTTTGCAGAAAAATACCCCAAGGGCTTCAGCGATTATCTTCCGGACCTTATGAAATATGACAAGCCGGACGGCACCTGTTTCTATGCTGTCACAGTAGAGATTCCGGATGCAATCTATCTTGTAAAGATTAAGATCAGGACAGATAATATAGACGACATTGAGCGTTGGCTTGAGGGTGAGGACGAGAGTAACGAGGATGCTGCTGCAGGAGATGCCGGAGAAGAGAGCTCCGGAGAGCTTCCTGACGACAACATAGCCCAGTATTCTACAGGCGAGGACGATGCTTAACGGCAGGCGCCTAAGGGAGGTGCCGGAAAAGACCCGTTTGCTTTGTCTTGCTTTTGCGGTTGGGATTTGCAGTGGACTGGCGGCAGTTCTCCTTCACTCGCTTATTTCCTTAATCAGAGGAGGTCTTTCTTCCGGTGTCACTCCTTTTTCACCGGCTCTATACTATCTTGTGCTCCCCGGAGTAGGAATGCTCCTGAGCGCCATCATTGTTAAACACCTTGTAAAAGACAACATAAGTCACGGCGTCACCAAAGTGCTTGTGGCTGTATCCAAGAAAGAGTGGAGCGTAAAGCCGCATAATATGTGGTCTTCGCTCCTTACCAGTTCCCTTACCATAGGATTCGGAGGCTCTGTGGGTGCAGAGGCCCCAATAGTCTACACCGGCGCCGCCATAGGCTCTAACTTCTCCCGTTGGATGGGGATGAGTTACCACAGCGCTACGGTGCTCATTGGCTGCGGTGCGGCCGGTGCTATTGCCGGCATTTTCAGGGCCCCATTGGCAGGAGTGCTCTTTACGATGGAAATCCTGCTCCTTAATGTATCTACCACCTCCGTGATGCCGCTGCTCTTCAGCTCTGTATCCGCAGCCGTAGTCTCTTACATTTTTACAGGCGGGCACCGTATACTGGAGGCTACTCTGGAGCCGTTCTCCATTTACAATATGCCCTTTTACCTTATCCTGGGCATATTTGCCGGCTTCTGTTCTGTTTATTTCCTGCGCACTACGCTAAAGATGGAAGACCTGCTGTCACGCTTTGGAAACCCTTATGTAAAGTGGTTTATCTGCGCCGCCGGCCTGGGCCTTCTGATATTCCTGTTCCCGCCTCTGTTCGGGGAAGGCTACGATTCCTTTATGCCGATGCTTTCCGGAGAGGTGCCCCAGGGACAGGTTGGTACCTTCCTGGAGTCTTTCTTCTCCAATGCCTGGGGCGTGCCGCTGTTCTTCCTTCTGGTAATGCTGCTCAAGGTCTTCTCTATGACTTTTACCAATGCCGGAGGGGGAGTGGGAGGAACCTTTGGCCCTACGCTCTTTGTGGGAGCCATGGCCGGCTTTGTGCTTGCCCGCTCGCTTAATCTCCTTATGGTTTCTACGGGCTTTTCCCTGCCGGAGCAGAATTTTGTGTTGGTTGGAATGGCTGCTCTTATGGCCGGGGTTATGCAGGCCCCTATGACGGCTATCTTCCTTATTGCAGAGATTTCCGGCGGATACGACCTTCTTCTGCCCCTTATCCTTGCCTCTACGGTGTCATTTGGGATTACCCGCTTATTTGAGCATTACTCCATCTATTCCAAGCGTATCGCCCAGACTGGGGACTTGCTTACCCATAATAACGACCAGGCCGTACTAACCCTTCTGCGAACTGCAGATTTTATAGAGAAGGATTTCGTGCCCGTACGTACCGATTCTTCCTTACGGGACCTTGTAAGGGCTATCCAGGCCTCCAAGAGGAATATATTCCCGGTTCTGGATGCTCAGGGCCGTATGCGGGGCTATGTGCTTCTGGAGAGGGTAAGGGAGGTTATGTTCGATGCTGACTTGTACGACACCCGCCACGCGGTAAATTATATGCAGCCTGCGCCCGACTATATTTATGACGACGAAAAGATGGACACCGTTATGCGTAAGTTCGAGTCTACGGGCGCTTGGAATCTCCCTGTTATTACCCGCGACGGAATGTACGTAGGTTTTATTTCCAAATCAAAGATATTCTCTTCCTATAGGGACGAGCTTAGGGAACTGTCTCACGACTAGCCCTTCATTAATTAGCCATATGAAAGCAATTTACACAAAGGCAATTGCCCAGCGTCTGGAGCTGGAGTCCTGGCAGGTAGAAAACTGCATTACAATGCTTGAGGATGGGGATACCATTCCTTTTATAAGCCGATATCGCAAGGAGAAGACCGGAGGCCTGGACGATGTTCAGGTTGCCGCTGTAAAGCATTTTGCAGAGGGCTTCGACCAGATGGAAAAACGCAAGGAGACTATTCTGGAAACTATCGGCCAGCAGGAAAAACTAACCCCGGAGCTAAAGACAAGGATAGAAAATTGCCTGGAGGCGTCGGAGCTTGAGGATCTCTACTTGCCATACAGGCCAAAGAGGCGCACCAGGGCTACCGTAGCCAAGGAGGCCGGGCTTGAGCCGCTGGCAGATAAGATATGGTCTTTCCAGAGCCATAATCCAGCCGCCGAGGCCAGGGCCTTCGTGGGGGACAAGGTTGCAAATGTTGATGATGCCCTTCAGGGTGCTCGTGACATTATTGCAGAGCGTTTCAGTGAGATTCCCGCACTTAGGGAAGATCTCAGGCGTATTTTCCGCACTCTCAGGATAGAGGCCAAGGCTACCAAGGCTGCCGCCGACAATCCCGAAGCAGAGAAATACCGCACCTGGATGGACCACAGCGAGCCACTTAAGACTATTCCTTCCCACAGGCTTCTGGCTATGCTCAGGGCCAGGGAAGAGGGCTTCCTGAATGTAAGCATCGACTCGGATTCCGTAAAATGTTGCAATAAACTTTACTACGACTTCTGTCAGCAGAGAAAATACCCTTCGGCCGCCGTGGCAGAGCAGCTCAAGGAGGCTCTGGCCGATTCTTTTGAGCGTCTTATGGAGCCTTCCATTAGTAACGAGATTATAAAGGAGGCAAAGGAGAGGGCAGACCGCGAGGCTATAAGGATATTCGGGGAGAACCTTAGGCAACTGCTGCTTCAGGCCCCGCTTGGGCAGAAGTGCACTATGGCCATTGACCCCGGCTTCAGGAATGGCTGTAAAATTGCCTGTCTGGACGCTACGGGAAGGCTTCTTCATCACGAGATTATCTTCCCCCATCCTCCCCAGAGCGAGAAAGTAAAGTCTATGATGCGCCTTCAGGAAATGGTTGCCCAGTATGGAATAGAGGCCATTGCCATAGGTAACGGCACGGCCAGCCGTGAAACAGAGAAGTTTGTAAAGATGACTCATCTTCCGGAGGGCTGCAAGGTGTACGTGGTTAGCGAGGACGGGGCTTCCATTTATTCTGCCTCCGAGGTTGCCCGCGAGGAATTCCCGGATTATGACGTAACTGTGCGCGGGGCTGTTTCCATTGGCCGCAGGCTTATGGACCCGCTGTCAGAGCTGGTTAAGATAGACCCTAAGTCGCTTGGAGTAGGGCAATATCAGTACGATGTAGACCAGACTGCTCTGCGTCAGGAACTGGACGAGACCGTAGAGAGCTGCGTTAACAAGGTGGGGGTGAACCTAAATACCGCCAGCCCCTACCTGCTAAGGTACGTGTCTGGCCTTGGGCCTTCGCTTTCAAGGAGTATCGTGGAGTTCAGGGACAAAAAGGGCGGCTTTTCTTCCCGCGAGGAGCTACTTAAGGTGCCCAGGCTTGGAGAAAAGGCCTATCAGCAGTGCGCAGGCTTCCTTAGGATTAAAGACGGCAAGAATCCGCTGGATAATTCTGCCGTGCATCCCGAGACTTATCACATCGTGTATAAGATGGCTTCTGACCTGGGAGTTTCGCCGGAGGAACTGGTTGGTAATGAGAAGCTTTGCGCCACCATTAAACCGGCAGATTATGTTGTGGGAGACTTTGGGCTTCCTACCATTACAGACCTTCTTAAAGAGTTGTCCAAGCCTGGTCTTGATCCAAGGGGTGCGGCAGGGGAGTTTGCCTTCAGCGAGGATATCCACGAGATTGAGGACCTGCGCGACGGGATGACACTGCCCGGAATAGTTACAAATATTACTGCCTTCGGCGCCTTTGTGGATATCGGCGTTCACGAGCAGGGGCTTATTCACGTTTCCCAGTTCGGCCGCAGGGTGGCGTCGCCGGCAGAGGCGGTAAAGCTTCATCAGCAAATCCTGGTAGAGGTGATAGGAGTTGATTTGTCCCGCCGCAGGATTTCCCTGAAATTCGTAAAATAATCTTAGTTAATATCTTACCCCGGACCGCAATCCGGGGCTTTTTAAAAAGGGGATTATATGTTTTGAAAATTGCTGGAAGTAACTTAATTTTGTGACGGAAATCGGCCCCAAATCAGCCGCTTAGACAATGGCTTTTTTAAGTATTTGAACATGAGGGATTTGTTTAAGTCCAAGACAGCAATCTACGCTATTTCTGTTATATCGATAGTGCTGTGGGGTGCGTCGTACCTATGGTCCAACGTACTAGTTCATCACGGGATTGCGGTAGAATACATAGTATGCGTAAGGTCGCTCATAGCCGGTTTAACCCTTATGTGCTTTAACCTGGCAATAGGTGCAAGTATAAAAATCAAAAAAAGGGACTTAAAGTTCTTCATCTACCTTGCCATGTGCGAGCCTGTAATCTACTTCGTGCTTGAGACCTACGGCATTAAATTTACGGAATCTCCCACGTACAGCGCTCTGGTAGTATCGACCTCCCCTATATTCTCCGGCATAGCCGGTATATTGTTCTGCCAGGAAAAACTGTCCAAGGTAAATATACTTGGTATAATAATCTGTCTGGCCGGTCTGGCCCTGGTTGTTACCCAGGGAGATAAATCCAGGGGAGAGTTCTTTATTCTTGGTATAATACTTCTCTTCCTCTCGGTAATCGTAGAGGTGGGATACGCAATATTTACAAAGAGGTTGTCGGACTGGTATGCCCCGGGAATCATAGTGATGTATCAATTCCTTATAGGTGGAGTTATCCTGGCTCCTGTGGCCTTCTTCAGGGTATCCTGCAACTTTGACGCTGCAGTCTACTTCTCCTGGCCAGTTATAAGGTCTATTCTCTTCCTGGCCCTCCTGTGCTCCAGCGTGGCTTTTACAATGTGGGCCGCCACCATCAAGAACCTGGGAGTGGCCAAGTCCAGCGTATTCCTGGCAATGATTCCTATCTTCACCGCAATCATCGGTGTTATCACAGGTACGGAATGCCTGCTGGTTATCCAATGGTGCGGCATTGCAATAGCCTTCTGCGGGCTGATACTTACCCAGTATGCAAAAAAATCAGAGTAACCATCGGCACTCTGATTAATTCTTTAGATATTCTGATACGGTCTTATTTTTCTGAAGCGGAGCTTGAGCACTCCCCAGAAGGCCTCGCCGAATATTCCGCTGGACATCTTTGATACGCCTTCCTTGCGGTTAACAAAGATAATGGGCACCTCCTTAAGCTTGAAGCCCAGTTTGTAGGCAGAATACTTCATTTCTATCTGGAACCCGTACCCGCGCATTTTTACATTATCCAGGCTGATGGTTTCCAGAACCTTGCGGCTGTAGCACTTAAACCCGGCTGTGCAGTCATAGACCTTCATCCTTAGCACCCTGCGCACATAGGAGGAGGCATAGTAAGACATTATTATGCGGCCTATAGGCCAGTTTACTACGCTTACTCCGTCGCAGTATCGGCTTCCGATAGCCAGGTCTGCCCCGTGGGCGGAACAGGCCTGGTAAAGCCTCTGCAAATCTTCCGGATTATGGGAGAAATCCGCATCCATCTCAAAGATATAGTCGTACCCTTTGTCCAGAGCCCAACGGAACCCGGTAATATAGGCTGTACCAAGGCCCAATTTGCCTTCTCTCTGAATCAGATTGAGCTTTTGCGGGAATTCTTCCTGAAGAGTCTTAACAATATCGGACGTGCCGTCGGGGGAGCCGTCGTCAATGACCAGAATATGATACTCACCCTCCAAAGAGAATACCTTGCGGCAAATGCGCTCGATATTCTCTTTTTCGTTGTAAGTAGGTATTATTACAAGTTTACTGTCCATTATTTGCTAATTTCAGAGAGCATTTCCTTAACGGCTGCCTCTAGCTGTTTGTCTTCTCCTGCAAGCAGGGACTCGGGGCTGTTGTAAACCAGGATGTCCGGTTCTATCTGCATATTCTCCAGATAGCGCTGCTCCTTAAGACCCCAGGAGCCAACCTGAGGAATACCAAATACTATGGTTGCGTTAACCTGGCTCTCCCACCATACGGCTGTCATCGTGCCGGGAACGGGAGCGCCTATTATCTTGCCAATGCCAAGTGAGCGGTAGGTATAGGGGAAGCCGCAGGCGTCCGAGTAGTTGTCCTCGCATACAAGTACGCAGGAAGGCTTGGTCCACTTGTTATATGGCTCGGTGGCAATGTACTGGCCCCTGGGCTTGAACTCCAGATAGGCCTTTCCGTTAAGGAAGGTTGCAAGGTCGTCGTGAAGCCATCCGCCTCCATTGTGACGGGTATCAACTATAAGAGCCTCGCAGTTACGGTACTTGCCAAGTGCATTGGAATAAACCTCCCTGAAACTGGGGGAGTCCATCCCCTCTACGTGTACGTATCCAACCCTGCCGCCGGAAAGGTTATAAACCATTTCTTCTCTCTGGCGAACCCATCTGCGGTAGAGAAGGTCGTTCTCTGAGCTAACGGGTTTTACAAGCAGGTCTACATCCTTGCCTCCTTTCTTGTCTACGGATACCAGGGTCTTCTTTCCAGCCTTGCCGGCCAGGAGAGTCATCCAGTTGGCGTTGGCCTCTATCTTCTTGCCATCGATTGCGGTAATTATGTCCCCGGGCTTAATCTCGTTATCTGCCACTGCAAGGACACCGTCGGGCAGTACCTCCTTAATCCTTAGGCCTTCGCCGGTATAGTCCAGGTCGTAGATTACTCCAAGGCGGCCCAGAGGCTCGCTGCCGCCGCCGGCACGGTATCTTGCTCCGGTGTGGGAGCCGTTAAGTTCTCCAAGCATCTCGGAAAGCATATCCTGGAAATCCTGGAAGGTGCCTATATTGTTAAGGAACTGTGCGTAGTTGTCGTGGTAGTAAGCCCAGTCTGCTCCGTGAAGGTCAGGGTCGTAGAACTTCTCCTTAACCTGCTTCCAGATGTGCTCGAATATGTAGGCCCTTTCTTCCTTTGGCCTGAACTCAAACTCTCCGCTGAATTTCACGTCCTTCATTGAGCCGTTGGACAGGGTTATCTTGGTAATGCCGCTGGAAGAGAATACATACAGCGTTTTCTCGTCTGCGGAAGGAACCAGGCTGCCTCTTACGCCTCTTTTAAGCACTTTGATGCTGCCGTCTTTTATGTCTTTTACGCAAAGACCGAAGCCACTCTCCAGAGGGGTGGTGTAGTAGAGTTTTTCTCCGTCGGGAGTAAGATAATGGTCTCCGTAGCTGCCGGAAGAGCGGGTGAGCCTTATAATGCGGTACTCGCGCCCGTTAAGGTCCAGCTGCAGTTTCTCTACCTTCTTTTCCTTTGTAGATGCTGTATCCTTGGGGTTTTTCTTCTTCTCCGGATTGTTCATCTTGTCAAGGTCTATGTCTTCCTTGTCCCTAAGGAACTTGGCTTTCTCCTTGGCATCGAAGAACATAATGTAAATATCGCCCTGGGACCCCCAGCTTCCGTGGCTGCGATATCCCATCTTGTCGCTTTCCCAGGTCATTGCCTTGCCGCCAAGGGCCCACTTGAAGTTGCCGTCGGAATAGCCGCTGTTGGTAAGGTCCGTGACCGCTCCGGTGTTGATGTCTATGAGGGCTACGTCCGAGTTGTGCCATCCGCCATTGGCCTCGTAAGTGCTAAGCAGGAACTGGCTGTCCGGGCTCCAGGCAAAGTCAAGGTCGCCGTCGGAATAAGAATAGTTGGCACCCTTGAGCAGAGACTTGACCTCGTTTCCTTTGGTGGATTTGATTACAAGCTCTGTCCTGTCCCGCAGGTAGGCCACCCATTTACCGTCGGGGGATACAATGGGCTGGAAGGAAGTTTCTCCGGGAACAGAGAATATCTCTTCCTTGAAAGAAGTGGCGTAGGTGAAGAGTTTGTCGCTCTTTTCCTTTAGGCTGGCCTTGTAGATGCTCCAGCATCCGTTTCTTTCTGCCGAGTAATAGAGTGTACGTCCGTCCTTCGAGAAGGAAACGTTGCGCTCCTGCTCCGGAGTGTTGGTTATTCTCTTTGTAGTAGTATAATCTGCACTGGTAACGAAGATATCGCCCCTTATTGCCAGGGCAAACTCTTTCCCATCGGGAGATGCTGCAATGTCCCTTGCGCCTCCGGAGAATACCAGTTTGTGCATATCCTTGTCACTCTCGTCCCTATAAACTTTGATATCCACCTTCTTGGGTTCCGCACCCTCTTTCATTGTATAAAGCTCTCCGTTGTAAGAGAAGGCTATGGTACCATCGGCTGCAACTGATATGTATCTTACCGGATTCTTTGTGTATTTGGTAAGCTGCTCTGCCTTCCCGGGGGCCGACAGGCTTGATTTATACAGGTTGATGGTGCTTCCACCCCTTTCGCTAAGGAAGTAGAAAGTATCGCCGTCAGGCCCGAACACCGGCTGGCGGTCTTCTCCTTCGTAGGTAGAGAGTTTTGTAAATTTTTGGGCCGATAGGTCTGCAACCCAGATGTCTCTGGTTACGGAAGAAGTGTGATGTTTTCTGAGAGGATCCTCGTAGCCTTTGTCGTCCTCATATAGGAAGAGCCCGTTTTTATTGACCGACAGTTCATTGAACGTAATGGAAGTGAGCAGCTTGGGGGCCGTTTTGATATCCTTTACCGAGTAAACCTGAGGGTCTCCGGGGAAGCCGCCGTAGAGTGCGTCCGGCTGAATATTGGCTACAAATATAATGGTGCCGTCTTCCAGTACTGCCTTGGGAGTTTCACCTCCCGGATAGTTGGTTACTCTTACCGGGGTGCCGCCTTCGCGGCCGGTGATATAAATATCCCTTGAGCCTTCGCGCTCAGAACTGAATACAATCTTGCTGCCGTCCGGAGTCCAGACCGGGTCTGTCTCGTAAGCTTTGTTTGTTGTAATCTGTTTTGCTACGCCTCCTGCAACGGGGACCGTGTAGATATCTCCTTTGTAGGAGAAGGCTATTGTTTTGCCGTCAGGAGAAATGGCGTTCTTTCTAAGCCATGTAGGGGTCTCCTGTGCGTTTGCGGCAATGACTGCAAACGTTACTGTGACAAGTGCTGTAAATATTCTTTTCATTTTGCTTATAAAATTCAATTATTTCTCAGTAATTCTTAAATCAAAATGCAATTTACAAATTCTTTTGGTAAATTTGTAAGACTTTTGAAAATTAATTCAAAAACCATCGAACCAAAGTATGAAAAGAATAGACTGTTTTGTTCTCCAGGGGAACACCCTGACAGCTGAGGCGCTAAAGGCTCAGGCTGCCGTTTCCAAAGTTGAGTATGCGAAAGATGTTCTTACTAAAACTACAACTGTCAAGGACATTGCTGCAAGCGCTCATTCTCCCTACACCTTATTATATACGAAAGCTACCGCCCTTAGTTTTGTAAACTTCGCCCTGGAGCGCATGCTCCAGATTGCAGATGATACCGGCGCCGCCATGGTTTATGCCGATCATTTCAACGACAAAGGCAATGCCCCGGTGATAGATTACCAGATGGGGTCGCTCAGGGATGATTTTGATTTTGGCGGGCTTCTTCTTTACAGGACATCGGCCCTTAAGGAGGCTGTTTCCAGAATGGATGTGGACTATGAGTTCGCGGCTTTGTATGATCTGCGGCTCAAGGTATCTCAGAAAGGCGTTCTGGAAACCGTCACCAGACCATTGGCGATGCCATTAAGTCTGCTCTTTCCCAGAAAACTACCTTTAAATACAATGTCATTGTAGTGGACGATAATTCCGACGATGGCACCGTAGATATCATAAAGAGTTTCCTGGGAGATCCCAAGCTAATCTACATTGCACAGGATAAGACTTATCACGCTATAGGCGGTAACTGGAACGCTGCCCTGCATCACCCCAAGTGCGGCCGTTTTGCCCTTCAGTTGGACTCTGACGATATGTATTCCGGAGAGGATACGGTTCAGAAGTTCGTAGATGCCTTCCACGAGCAGAACTGCGCCATGGTTGTGGGAACATACAGGATTACTGATTTCCATCTTAACACTCTGCCTCCGGGAGTGATAGACCACAGGGAGTGGACCCCGGACAATGGCCGCAACAATGCCCTTAGAATTAATGGTCTGGGCGCTCCGCGCGGTTTCTATGTTCCGCTTTTGCGCCAGTTTAATTTCCCTACAACCAAGTACGGAGAGGATTACGCAGTTGGGCTTCGTGTAAGCCGCGAGTATCAGATTGGCAGAATATACGATGTGCTGTATAATTGCCGTCGTTGGGATAATAATTCAGACGCTTCTCTTGACATAGAAAAGGTGAATTCCAACAACCTGTACAAGGACCGTATTCGCACCTGGGAGCTCAAGGCCAGAATTGCGCTGAATAAGAGGTAATTTTTTTGAAAAAAACTCAAAAAAAATTTGCTAGTTTGAAAAAAGGTAGTACCTTTGCAATCCCGCTTGAAAAAATAGCGGGATTTTTTACGGAGATCATT
>CACYGW010000014.1 GCA_902774045.1 uncultured Bacteroidia bacterium | reverse complement strand
AAAATAAAATATAATAAATAATAAGTATGAGAACGAAACTCTTTTTCCTTGTATTGGCTATCTTGGGGGTTTTTACAGGATGTAATTGGAATTCCGGGATCGGAGAGAAACATCCGATAAGAGTAGAGATAGAAGTAGCAGGTGAGGGAGTATTGCACAATACCACTTCTTACGTTGGAATTATAGAAGCCTCCCTGTCATCGTCAGTCAGTTTTAACGTAATGGGAACCGTTACCAACGTCCTTATCTCGGAAGGACAGCCTGTTACAAAAGGGCAGACTATAGCCGTTATGGACGACACCCAAGCTAAAAATTTGCTGGCATCGGCCCAGTCTTCACTTGACGAGGCAAAAGATGCTCAGGTCCGTTATGGGGCGCTCCACGACAAAGGCTCTCTTCCGGAAGCAACCTGGATTAGCATCCAAAGCAAAGTTACCAAGGCCCAGGCAGCCGTAGATATGGCTCAAAAAAACTTAAATGATTGCATACTCACCGCTCCCGTAAGCGGCATTATAGGCAAAAAATATGTTTCTGCAGGTGAAACCGCTTTGCCTTCTCAGGTGGTTGCCACCATACTGGACATAAACAAAGTAAAAGTTAAGGTTTCCATCCCCGAAGCAGAGATTGGCGATGTACACAAAGACACAAAGTCCGACATTACAATAATGGCCATTGGCAAATCCTTTAAAGGAGGCAAGGCTGAAAAGGGTATAGTTGCAGACCCACTTACCCACACATATACTTTGAGAATACTTCTTGACAACCCCGGCAAAAATATTCTGCCCGGAATGGTAGCGGACGTCAGGCTCATCCCGGAGGACAGCGACGAGATTATAATCTCTCTGCCTCTGGAATGCATTCAGTGTACGTCCAACGGAATACGCTTTGTATGGACCGTCAACGAAGCAGGACTTGCCACAAGAAAAGATATAACCACCGGTAAGATGGTAGGTGAAAGGGTGGTTATTACTTCCGGCCTGTCCGTAGGAGAAAAAGTAATTGTAAAAGGCTGTCAGAAAACTGGAGAAGGGACAAAAGTAATTTACTAGCAGATGAAAGAGAAATTAGCCTGGCTCCGATGGCCTTTGGAGCATTACACAATAACTCTTGTGCTGATTGGCATTATCTTCGCCCTTGGCATTTTTGGCCTTATAAAAATGCCCAAGGATGAATTCCCGCAGATTACCATAAGGCAAGGCGTGCTGGTGGCTGTTTATCCGGGAGCCACCTCAGAGGAAGTTGAGCAGCAGGTCGCCCGCCCGCTTGAGCGATATCTTTTTTCCTTCAAGGAGGTTCGCCGCGAATATACCACTACTTCTTCCCAGAATGGCCTATGCATAGCTATGGTGGAACTTAACCAGGACGTTTCTGACAGAGATGCCGTCTGGAGCAAGATTAAACACGGCCTGCAATCTCTTAAACTCTCCCTCCCCTCCGGAGTGCTGGGCCTTATGGTTAACGACGACTTTGGAAACACATCTGCCCTTCTTATAGCGATGGAGAGTTCCTTGCGCAGTTACCGCGAACTGGAAGATTTTGCAATGTCGCTGTCGGACAGATTAAGGCGCATAAAGTCGGTGGCGAACGTAAAAATCTCCGGAAATCTGAAAGAGCAGATAACCCTTTACGTAGACAGGTCCAAGATGGAAGCCTACGGATTGGGCCGTCGCTCCATTCTGACAGCGCTGCAAACACAGGCTATCACCATGATGAGCGGAGGTATCAGCACATCGGAAAATCAGATTCCCATTCACATAGAAACCACGCTTGCTACGGAGGAAGAAGTAGCAAACCATATAGTATTCAGCAGTGTCAAAGGAGAAAATATAGTTAGGATTCGCGATATTGCCACCGTAGTTAAAGAATACGACAAGGACCAGGGCTACATAGAGCAGAATGGCCATCCCTGTATCCTTTTGTCTATGGAAATGAACCCCGGCAACAATATAGTGGCCTATGGAGCCGAAGTAGACAAGGTCCTGAACGAGTTCCGGGAGAACGAAATGCCCCCAGACATTACCATAACCCGCATCGCCGACCAGCCTAAAGTGGTGAGTAACAGCGTGTTCTCTTTCCTTAGAGATTTGCTCATCTCAATGGTTATAATCATCCTGGTGATGATGTTGCTTTTCCCTCTGCGCTCTGCAATAGTGGCAGCCATTACAATCCCGCTCAGCACATTTATCTCCGTAGCGGTAATGTATATGGCCGGAATAGAACTTAACATTATTACGCTGGCGGCCCTTATCGTGGTTTTGGGTATGGTAGTGGATAACGCCATCGTGGTTATCGACGGTTACCTGGAATACCTGGACAAGGGATATGAGCCCAAAAAGGCAGCCATAGAGTCGGCCAGGCAGTACTTTATACCTATGACTCTGGCTACGCTCTGCCTCTGTACCATCTTCTATCCCCTGCTTATAACCCTTAACGGGGCAGGATACGATGCACTAAGGCAGTTCCCGCCCACTATGACCATAAATCTTGTAGTTTCCCTTGTTCTGGCTGTTACGGTTATACCCTTTCTTGAGGTTAAAATCATAAAACCGGAAAGGATGGTCAGGAAGGAAGGTGAGAAAATTACGGACAAGGTTCAGAAACGATACAATAAAATTCTGGATTTCACATTCCGTCATCCATGGAAGACCATAGTGGCTGGCTTCCTTATTATACTTGCCACCTGCCCTATTTTCTTTGGTCTTAAGATTAGGATGTTTCCTTTCGCGGACAGAAATCAGTTTGCAGTAGAAATCTACCTCCCAGAGGTCAAGGGACTCAATGATACCCGTATGGTTGCAGACTCCTTGAGAAAGATTTTACAAGCCAATCCCGACGTAGAATGCATAACCAGTTTTATCGGTTGCTCCTCTCCCAGGTTCATGGTATGCTATGCGCCGCAAATTGCCGGGAAGAATTATGCCCAGTTCATTGTGAACACTACCACGGAGAAGGCCTCACTGGAGTTGATGGCCCATTATCAGCCTCTTCTGAGCGAAGCTTTTCCCGATGCTTACATCAGATTTAAGCGTATGGACTATTTACCGGTACCGGAGATGGAGTACCGCTTCTACGGAGACAACCTTGACTCGCTTTCGGTAGCAGCAGAAAGGATGATGGCGGAAATGCGTACAATGCCGGAACTGGAATGGGTGCATACGGACTTTTCTCTACCGCAGCCCGTGATTAATATCACATTGGACCCGGTTGCCTCCGCACAGCTTGGCATTAACAAGATGCTTGCCTCGCTTAATCTTGCCGCCCTTACAGGAGAACTTCCTGTAGGCAGCGTCTGGGAAGATGACTATGAAATCCCTTTGGTAGTTAAAGACCGCGATCAGATTGTTGCCTCAGATATTGAAAATTTGGGGATGGCCACCCCCCTGAAAAGCCTGACGGCCATAATAGAGGGCAAATCTACCATACCTATAAGGCAGGTGGCCAAAGTAGAGCCTATATGGAGCAATAGCCGTATTATGCACAGGTGCGGAATACGGTGCATTACCGTTACCGCACAGTTTGCAAACGGAGTATACGCAGCCCCTGTAGAGGCAAAACTCAAGAAGATAATGACAAGCCAGATTGACCTTCCCCAGGGAGTGAGTTGCGAAGCAGGAGGAGAAAAAGAGTTCGAAAAGGAAATGGTCCCCGGCATTTTCTCCGGAATACTTATAGCGATGGGGATTGTGTTCTTCTTCCTGCTGTTCAACTTCAAAAAGTACGGAATGGCTATAACCTGCATATCGGCCCTCCTTATGATGCTTCCGGGCACATTTATAGGTCTGGCTCTTGTAAACAAGACTCTGGGACTAACCGCCGTGCTTGGAGTAATCACGCTTATAGGTATGATTATGAGAAATGAGATTCTCATCTTTGAACACGCAAACGATCTGGTAAAGCAATTTGTGGAAGGGCATCCCGGCTACAACAGAGAAGAGTATAACGAAGCGGTAAAGAACGCCGCATACGACGCAGGAAAACGCAGAATGGTTCCCATCTTCCTTACTACAGCCACCACGGCAGTAGGCGTAGTGCCTATGATTTTGGGTGGCTCCTCTTTCTGGATGCCTGTAGGTGCCACCATCTTTGCGGGAGGTATAGGGGCGCTTATACTGCTGGTTTCCATGCTTCCCGTAATATATTGGAAAGTTAACACTAAGTAATTATGAGAAAATTTCTTACAATATGCGGTATCCTGGTTTCTGTGGCACTGGGCGCCCAGCAGCCCACCTACAGTCTTGAGCAGCTTCTGGACTCCGCTCTTGTAAACAACATATCTGTAAAAAGCGCCCGCTACGACCTTGAGGCCGCTGCACAGCAGCACAGGGAAGCCTTTACCAAGTACTTTCCCCAGGTTAGCGCCGTTGGGCTTTGGTTCAACGCAAACAAGGATCTTGTAAATCTTGAACTGAACCCCGGAGAGATAATTCCGCCCCAGATTGGCGCGGTCCTTTCCCAGATTCTCCCTGCAGAAGCACTTGCAGCCCTTGGCAATCCCATAAACATATCTGCCCTTAAAAACGGTACGGTTGCAGGCGTGATGGCTATCCAGCCCGTGTTTGCCGGAGGTCAGATTGTCAACGGCAACAAGCTTGCAAAGGTTGGGCAGGAGGTTAAGAGCCTTATGGTAGAAATAAGCGAAAACGACGTAGAGAAAACAGTTGCCGCCTACTACTGGCAGATAGTTTCCCTTCAGGAAAAGCTTAACACCATTGCAGCGGCAAAGGCCCTGGTAGATGATATCTGTAAAGACGTTACCGTGGCAGTAAACGCCGGCGTAGCAATGAGAAACGATCTTCTTCAGGTTCAGCTCAGGCAAAACGAGCTTGACAGCCAGAAACTCAAGGCAGAAAACGGCCTTGCCCTGCTCAAGCTTCTCACTGCCCAGTACTGCGGCCTTGCAGACGAGAACTTCGCCGTTGACGGAGCCGTTACCGACGACGAGAATATCATTCCTATGCAGGACCACACGGAGGCCCTTTTCCGCACCCCGGAATTCGCCCTTCTTGGAAAGCAGGTAGAAGCCGCCGGTCTTATGCACAAGATGGAGCTTGGTAAACTCCTGCCCACGGTAGGCGTAGGAGCCGGCTACAATTACACCAATGTACTGGACAAGAACCAGCACTTTGGGATGATTTACGCAGGCATCAGAATACCCATCTCTGACTGGTGGGGCGGTTCGCACGCCCTTAAGCGCAAAAAGATAGAGTACCAGAAAGCCCTTGATACGCGCGATTACAACTCCGCCATGCTTCGCATCGGTATGCAGAGCGCCTGGAACGACGTGGAAGAGTCATGGGAACAGCTTCTTATTGCACGCCGGAGCATAGAACAGGCGCAAGAGAACCTGCGCCTGAATATGGATTACTACGAGGCCGGCATTTCAAAGATGAGCGAGCTTCTGGAAGCCCAGTTGCTCTATCAGCAAACCCTTGACAAAAAGACCGATGCCTACGCTACATACCGCAACAAGGTTGTTGCCTACAGGATAGCTACAGCTCAGTAAGATAAACTCCTACTTCCGAGATTACAGGAGCGGCAAGAGTCCTGGTAAATCTAACGCGAATCCTGCCGGCCTCTGTCTTGGGAACAGAAAGAATCCTTTTATAACCCACGGTTGTTCCGTGGGTTATTTCTTTCCATCCCTCCGGGGTATCGGCCTCAACGGTAAACTCCGCCACCCTTTGCCCAAGGGCAATGTTTTCCTGTAAGACGATGGTGTCGAAGCCCCGCACTCCGTCGCGCAGCTCTACGGTGAGCTCCGGCACGTCCCGGCCCGGTTCAGAGACCTTTGCAGCTGGAGCCGCCCAGTAAGTATCAAAACTGCCATCGGCAGCCCGGGAGGCCTTGTGACTTGAAGAAAAATCTCCGTTAGACGAAGCACCGCGAACAAGATTATCCGCAAAAGCCTTGTCCAGCAGGGCCCTGAAGCCCTTTAGGGAGGCGACATCGTTCTTGTGAAGCAGGCCGTGAGAGGTAGGAGGCACGTTAAGCAGAAGTACAGAGCCGCGCCCTACGCTCTGAAGATAAATCTTATAAAGTTCCTCGGGAGTTTTTACCTTGGAATCTTCCGACTCCCTCCAGAACCAGCCGGGACGTATGGATACATCTACCTCTGCGGGAATCCAGCAGGCCCCGCCCTCGTCACCGGCGGCAAGATAGGACCCGTAGTCCTGGGGCAGGTCGCTGCGGCCGGCCCCGTGAGCCTCGGGAGTAAAGGTTGCCCAGTTAGTCTCCCCTGCCCGTCCTTCCTCGTTACCAACCCAGCGGCAGCCGGGACCAACATTGCTAAATGTTACTACGTTACCCTGATGCTCCCGCACCTTTGACATAAAAAGCGGCCAGTCATAGACCTGCTTGCGCCCTGTAGGGCCCTCACCACAGGCACCATCGAACCAAACCTCAAACATCGGCCCGTAAGAGGAGACTACACTCTCCAGCGAAGCGGCATAGGCCTGGTTGTAGGCATCGGTACCGTAGTCAGGGTGATTCCTGTCCCAGGGGGAGAGATAAACTCCAAAACCAATCCCGGCAGAGGCACAGGCCTGCGCCAATTCTGCAAGCACATCGCCCTTGCCGTCTCGCCAGGAGCTGTAAGCCACGGAGTGCGTACCGGAAGGATTGGGCCATAGCGAGAAACCATCGTGATGCTTGGCAGTTATAATAATCCCGCCAAAGCCGGTCTCACGGGCTACGGCCGCCCACTGATTGCAGTCAAGGCTGTCCGGGGCAAAAAGGTCATTGCTCTCCGTGCCTTGCCCCCACTCCAGACCGGAATAAGTATTGGGGCCAAAGTGGGCGAACATATTCATCTCTGACTTATGCCACGCCAGCTGCTCCGGCGTGGGCACCGGGCCAAAGGGCTCCGGGTCTGAAGGCGAAGCGCAGCCGGCGGCCACAGCCATCAAAAGGAGGTATCTTAAAACTTTCATAAACTATTCAGGGATAATTGTAAAGCCAAAACTGTAATCCTTGTCGCTCCAGAGGCAGCGCTCAGGCTCTACGCTAGCGCCCCAGCTGTTGTACCCGGCAACACCGGACATCTTGTAATCTATGCAAAGCTCCACGTAATCGCGTACCGGCACATCATTTATATGCTGATGCTTTCTTAGCACATTGCGGGCCTTGGCAGGGTCGTGCTCCTCCGAAGGACTGAAGTTATACCACATATAGTCGGCAGAGGACTCCTCGGAGTCAAGGTCTTCAATGCTGCATCCCAAAGCGTTGAACTCAAAATCATCGCCCTTGACAGTAATAAGGCCGGGCAGGCGCAGCCAGCTTACCTGGGTATGATGCCCTGTTTCCTGAGGCCTTACGTAGGGATAGAGCTCTTCTTCAACAGTACTCTTATAAATGCCCTTGAGCGTGCCCTCATAACGGTCCCAGTAGTTCTCCTGAGGCCCGCGGCCAAAGTACTCCAGGCGGCCGTCGCTGCGGCTGAGCCTCATCCTAAGGCCAAGTCTGGGCAGTTCTACATTGGGAGTGCTGCAGCCTTCAAGGGCTGCCTCAACTTTCAGGACGCCCTTTGCATCTAGCCTGTACACAACCGTATATGTGCCCGACGGCTTAAGAGTATAGACAACCTTAAGGGCAGTGGTTCCATCCTCATCGTCAAAGGAAGCGACGGCGTCAAAGACATTGGAAGCCACCTTCCACTGCTGGCAGCGCTGGGGCCAGCCACAGCCATAGTCGTTATCGTTAGGAGCACGCCAGAAATTGGGCCTTATGCCAAAATCTGTATCTATAAACGCCTTTCCTCCAACGGTATAGGAGGTAACATAACCCTTTGCCTTGTCAAACACAAGACGGGCCTTGCCGCTTACCAGGGTAAGTATCGACCCCTCCTCTACCCCTGTAGCCTTGGCAAAATTATAATTGTAATCGAAACTATCGGCCTTGGCCAATTCTACCTCGTCGAAGGCCACGACAGAGCCCTCCGGGCCATAGGTATAAAATTTTACACGGCCGTCTTTGCCGGCCTTCAGGGCAGGTATTTTTATGCCGATGGTTTCTTTACTCTGCGGCCCGGCACTTAGGGCGATCCTGCCCTTTGCCTTTACCTTGCCGTCCTCTTCTACCTTCCACTCAAGGTTGTAACCCTGGAGCGATATAAAATAGAAGCGGTTTGTAACGGAAAACTTGCCTGCGGCAAGGTCAAGGGCCTCTACTTTTACGTTCTGATAGTTCCATTTAACCTCTGCTGCGCCGGGATGGGGATCCCTGTCCGGATTAACCACTCCGTTGCAGAGGAAGTTTCCGTCGCTGGGAAGGTCCTTTCCATAGTCGCCGCCATAGGTGAAATAGCCGCGGCCCTGGGCGTCAACCTCGTACAGGCCCTGGTCTACCCAGTCCCAGATGAAGCCACCCTGAAGGTTGGGATACTTGTAAATATATTTCCACTGCCAGTCCATGGAACCGGTAGAATTACCCATAGCGTGAGCGTATTCGCAGGGTACGCAGGGACGCGATGGAATCTCTTCGCCCATACGGCGGAACCAATCGGCCCCGGGATACATAGGTACCAGCATATCCGTGTTCCACTCCCGCTGTGCCCTTTCATATACGACGGGACGGCCCATTCCCTCCGTGTTCTCTATTTCCTTGAGGGCGCGGTAGCAATCGTAGAAATTAACTCCGTTGCCGGCTTCGTTGCCAAGGGAGAATATTGTTACGCAGGGGTAATTGGCCGTGCGGTAATACATATTCAGAATCCTGTCTATATGCTTGTGGTACCACTGAGGCTGGTTGCCCAGGGTCATGTCCAGATTATAGCCCATTCCGTGGGACTCTATGTTGGCCTCGTCGTAAACATAGAAGCCAAAGCGGTCGCAAAGCTCGTAGAACTCTCTTGACTGGGGATAATGGCAGGTCCTTATGGCATTTACATTAAGGGACTTCATAAGGGTGAGGTCCTTTATTATAAGGTCCCTGTCTACGTAGTGCCCGGTAAGGGGATTGTGCTCGTGATAGTTTACACCCTTGAACTTAACGGGCTGGCCGTTAACCAGGAATACGGGATAGTCCCTGCCGTCTTCTCCTTTGACCGTGGTCATCTCGAATCTGCGGAAGCCCACATCCAGGGCGGTGAAACGCCCGTCGAACTCCAGTACAAGGGTGTAGAGGTTGGGGGTTTCGGCAGACCAGGGCTTTACACCGTCCAGTTCCCGGACAGAAGGTGCGGCGGGAGTACTTTCACCATCGGCAATAACAATATTGCCGGAGGCATCGTAAAGGGTGTATTTGGCATTGCCAATGTTCTGGGTTAGCTTCAACAAGCCCTTTGATTCTCCCTCAAGGGTAGATACAACGCTAAGTTTCACTACAGAGGGCTTATTCTCGCAGGCGGGCTGGCAGGTTAGGTAAACGTCCCTTTCCATCCCGCTGATTCTCCAAAAGTCCTGACATTCAAGATAAGAGCCTGTGCTCCAGCGGTAAATGAGGACTTTAAGGTCGTTCTCCCCGTCCTTGAGGAACTTGGTGAGGTTGTACCTTGTTGCGTTCTTGGAGTCTTCCTGATAACCCACAAAAGCCTCGTTAACATAAACGTATACTCCGGCCGAAGCTCCGGCGAGGGTTAGGTAAACGTCCTGTCCGGCCCATTCTGCGGGTACGGAGAAGGTGCGGTGATAAACGCCGGCCTCTATTACGTCCGGAAGCACGGGGGGCTTGGGGTCCGAGGGCTCAAACTCGTAACGAACATTAGTATATATGGGGTAGCCGTACCCCTGGACTTCCCAGTTACCCGGGACGTTTATCTTCTGCCAGTCGATATTCTTAAAACCTTCCGGGATGTCCCGGCCGTCTTTATAGTAGGCAAAGTCCCATTCGCCGCTTAGATTAACGTAGTACGGGCTTAGGGCAGGGCCCTCCTCAAGGGCCTTGATGGCATCGGAAGCAGAGGCGTAGAAAAACACCTCGGGCATCGCGCTTTCGCAGTTTACGCGTGTTACTTCAATGTCCCTGTGAAACGGGAGCTGGGCAAGGGCTTGTACAGAGATAAGCCCAAGAGCGATAATAATTTTTTTCATTTTTTATAGTGTTAATAATCCTGTTTGTCTAATGTCTTCCGAAGAGGCTCCCACGGCAATTGTAAAGTCTCCGGACTCTACAACAGGCTGCATCTGCTTATTGTAAACCTGGAAGGCTTCCTTGTCAAGGTCAAAGCTTACTTTGCGGCTCTCTCCTTTGGGGATGAATACGCGGCTGAACCCGCGGAGCTGCTTGCGGGGACGCACAGTAGAGGCTACCTTGTCCGTGATGTAAAGCTGGACCACCTCGTCTCCGTCACGGCTGCCTGTATTGGTAACGGTTACGCTTACCGTTGCGCTTTGGGGCCCTGTCTTAAGGATTTCAAGGCCGGAATAGTCAAAGGTGGTATAACTTAGTCCGTAGCCAAACTCGTAGAGGCCGGCGGAGGGCATTTCTACATAGTCGTGGCCTATGGGGAATTTCTTGTTGTAATATACCGGCAGCTGGCCCACGTTACGTGGTACGGTTATAGGGAGGCGGCCCGCGGGGTTATAGTCTCCAAAGAGCACATCGGCAAGGGCGTGCCCGCCTTCCTGCCCGGGATACCAGAGGGAAAGAAGGGCGTCGGCGTTTTCCTTAGACCAGTTCTTGTCCAGAGGGCGGCCTTCTATGTGCACCACTACAAGGGGCTTTCCAGTTAGTTTAAGGGCCTTGAGCAGCTGCTCCTGAAGGCCCATAAGGCTAAGGCTTGCGCGGTCAAAGCCTTCTCCGGCCTCCATATCGCTAACGGTTTTTTCATCTACCACCGCCGCACCGGTGTCTATGTATTTTGTCTTGAAGTCCCTGGCGCTTGAGCCACCCACTACGGCTACTACGACATCTGCCCTCATAGCGGCCGCAACGGCTGCGGGGATGCCGGAGGCGGACATATCCCTTACCGCACATCCCTTGGCGTAGATTACGTTAGACTCTCCTATCCTGGCCTTTATTCCGTCCAGCATAGTTACTATGTTGCTCCTTTCCTGAGGAGCGGTGTAATCTCCCAACTGATTGTAGATATTGTCTGCATTGGGGCCTACCACGGCTACCTTGCCACAGCCTTGTTCTGCTGAGTACGCACCTGCACGTCCTCTTCCGGAATGTAAGGGTTGTCAAAGAGGCCAAGGGCGAACTTAAGCCTGAGTACCCTGCCGGCGGCAATGTCAAGGTCTTTCCGGGAAATTCTGCCCTCCTGAAGGCTCTGCTCCAGGCGGCTGAAGCAGCTGGCGCCAAGATCTACATCAACCCCGGCCTTAAGGGCCATCTCTCCGGCCTCGCGCCTGTCGGCGGCAACGTGATGGTCGTTTGCCAGGCCGTCCACGCTGTAAAGGTCAGACACCACGAAACCTTCGAACCCCCACTGCCCGCGGAGCAAATCGGTCAAAAGTTCTTTATTCCCGGTGGTGGGCTCGCCGTCTATGGCATTGTAGGAGGTCATTATAGACAGGGCGCCGGCGTCTATGGCTGCCTTGAACGTGGGGAAGAAGTTCTCGTACAGATCCCGTTTTCCTATGTAGGAGGGATTGCCGTTGTGGCCGCCTTCCGGGATGCCGTAGGCTATGAAGTGCTTTAGGGTGGATATTACGCCCTTGTCGAATCCGTTATTCTTGGGGCCGGTGCCATTAATCATTCCGGATGCCATCTGGCTTGTAAGGTAAACGTCCTCGCCGTAGGTTTCCTCTACACGGGACCATCTTGGCTCGCGGGCCAGATCTATCACGGGGCCGTAAGAAATATGACCGCCCTGGGCTCTTAGCTCGGAAGCTATCACCCTGCCTACCTCTTCCATTGTCTCCGTGTCCCAGGTGGCCGCCAGGCCAATGCTAGTGGGGAAGACCGTAGTTCCTATGGCCATATGCCCGTGAGGGGCCTCCTCTGCAAGTATGATGGGAATGCCAAGACGCGTGTGCTCTATGCTGTAGCGCTGGAGCAGGTTGTAGGTCTTGGCGGCAAGCGTGGGGTTAAGTCCAGTCTCAAGGGTCTTGCGCGTCCAGGGATCGGCCCTGAAGGCGCCCCAGAGCATTCCGCCTCCAAGGCTATCTATGAACTGGCGGTAATTGTCTGTAATGGCAATGGAATCCAGGACATTACCTTCCTTCCCGGCAGAAATCTTCTCGTACATAGGCCACCCGAAGGGGCAGATAAGCTGGCCTATCTTTTCCTTGGGGGTCATTCTGGACAGAAGGTCCTTCACACGGGCCTCTACAGGCTGCGAAGCATCTTTGTAAACCGGGGCTATTTCTGTTGAACAGGCGCAAACAAGCACGATGACAGAAACAATCAGCCCGCCACGAATAGCATTTTTCATATCAAAAAAAATTTGATTCACCCTATAAAGATAAATCAAATTTTTTAAGTTTCCGAATCGCTTGTTTCCGTTTCCTATTTATAAAGGAATCTGCGGATGCTCATCTTTGGAGTTTTCTCGAAAGGCTCGGTCCTCAGTTCCACCTTCGTAAGTTTGCTGTACACAGGCAGTTTCTCGTTTGCCATTATACGAATCTTCTCAGGGATATCGGACACAACCTCCGGATCAAGAGAGGACATATATTCCGGATCCATCAGCACAAGGGCCACTAGATGGGAGCCCCTGTCCACTACAACGGATTCCACAACGTTGGGCTGGCTGTTTACAACGGCCTCTACCTCTTCCGGATAAATATTCTGGCCGGACGAAGACAGAATCATTGATTTGGCCCTTCCCCTTATGAATATATTTTTCTGGGAATCCAGGACTGCCAGGTCTCCGGTGCGGAACCAGCCGTCATCGGTAAAGGCAAGACGGGTGGCCTCTTCATTCTTGTAATAGCCTATCGTTAAGTTTGCTCCGCGAACCTGGATTTCTCCGGCAATACGCTCGGGGTCTTCGGAGTCTATTCTAAGGTCGTGCACGGGCTTTCCGCAGGAGCGGGGTGCGAACTTCTGCCAGGTCTCCCAGCCAAGAAGCGGGCAGGCTTCTGTCATTCCGTAACCCACGGTGTAAGGGATCTTCATCTTCTTGAAGCACTTTTCTACGTCTCCCCTAAGGGCGGCACCGCCCATAATGAATATGCGCACCTGACCGCCAAAAGTCTCCTGGAGTTTCTTACCGGCCTTGCGGTAAATAAGATTGTTTATTCCGGGAATTGCGGTAAGGATTTTTACCACGCCCTTGCTGAGGGCAGGCTTGAGCGACTTGTCGTAAATCTTCTCCATAACAAGGGGCACGGTCACCACCATATAGGGGCGGACCTCCTGCATTGCTGCAATGAGCGAAGAGGGAGAAGGGGTTTTGCCAAGGAAATAAACCTGGCAACCGGAGCAGTGAGGATATATGAACTCTATGGCAAGACCGTACATATGTGCCAGCGGCAGCATGGATACAACCTTGTCTTCCGAGGTATTCTTTACATTGTTCTGGCTAAATTCTACGGTATCGGTCATAGCACCGTAAGTAAGCATGACGCCCTTAGGGTCGCTTGTAGTGCCTGAAGTGTAGTTGATGATTGCCAGATCGTCCGCATTATTGACAGGATAAGCAACATTTGCCGCATTGAACCCCTTTGACCATTTGTCCAGGAAGGTTTTGTGCATACCGTCCGCCTTTTCCTGCAAATCTTTGTCCGATGTGTAAAGGGGTTTGTAATCCTTTACGTTCAGGGCCACCTTTAGCGAAGAAAGGTCCTTGGGGTTAAGTTTTGCCCAGATCTCTGCATCCGTAAAGAGGATTTTTGCCTCGCAGTGATTCAGAAGATTGGTTACGGATTCCGGGGTGAAGTCTGCAAGGATAGGTACTACAACCATCTCGCTTACATTGGCTGCCAAAAAAGAAATGGCCCACCTGGCCGAATTTCTGGCGCAGATAGCCACCTTGTCTCCTTTTTTAAGGCCGGCATCAAGGAAGAAAATGCGTAGTTCTTCCATAAGTCTGGCCGCCTGAGCATAGGTAAATTGCTCTCCGTTGTAGTCACACAGCGCTAATTTGTCCCATTCCAGCCGTGTGACATATTCGAGTTTAGATAAATAGTGCTTCATGTTTTCGTATTTGGACAAAATTAAAAAAAATTTTTCATTTTTGTCAAATTTTTGGCTATTTTCACGTTTGTATTCAAGTTTTTATGGACTTCCCGGAGGGTAAACGATACAATTCCTTTGCTGGCTACTACAGGCAGAAATTCGGTGAGCGGCTTCAGAAACTGGTTGTCGACGCCGGGTTTACCTGCCCCAACAGGGATGGCACTCTTGGCCGCGGAGGCTGCACTTACTGCGACAACGCCGCCTTTCACCCCGGGTACAGTACCCCCTCAATGCCAATAAGGCAGCAACTCCAGGAAGGCATCACATTTCATAAGGTAAGATACCGGAACGCAGGGCACTATCTGGCCTATTTCCAATCATTTTCTAACACCTACGCTCCAGTTGAAGTTTTAAGGGAAAGATACCTCCAGGCCCTTGAACACCCGGACGTAGTGGGCCTTGTCATTGGCACAAGGCCGGATTGCATAGACAAGGAAAAACTGGATTTTCTGGCCTCACTCTCCCGTGGGGAGGTTTTGCCGGGATGGAGAAGAACCCTTGGAGGAAAAGATTTATTTGGGCCGATAGTTACGGTAGAATACGGAATAGAATCTTGCTACGACACTACCCTTGAGCAGATAAACCGGGGGCACGATTTTGCCTGCGCCGCCAGGGCCGTGCAGATGACAGCCGACGCCGGGCTGGACGTTGGGGCGCACTTTATTCTTGGTCTTCCGGGAGAATCCCGCCGGATGCTGCTGGAGCAATGCTCCGTCATAAACGGCCTTCCTCTTACCAGCGTTAAGTTCCACCAGCTGCAATATGTAAAGGGTACCGCCATGGAAGTCAGGCACGAAAAGAATCCGGAGGAGTTTCTTGACCTTGATTTGCCTGATTATCTGGACCTTGCCATAGATATCCTGGAGCGGCTGAGGCCCACTCTTTACATAGAACGCATAGCCGGAGAGGTACCGCCGCGTTTTGTAAAGACTGCAAGATGGGGACTTGTGCGCAACTTCCAGATTCTGCACATGCTGGACCAGCGGCTTGCCCAGAGGGACACATTCCAGGGCCGTTTGTTTGGAATTTGAGTTAAGAATTGTTAAAATTGTGGGATTAAACCTAATAGACGATATGACAGGAAAGTATTTGCTTGGTTACGATGTTGGAAGTTCTTCGGTGAAGGCTTCTATTGTGGATATAGAGACGGGCAAAAGCATAGCCAGCGCCTTTTATCCTAAGAATGAAGCTCATATCCTTTCCATTAAGGCCGGATGGGCAGAACAGGAACCGGATATGTGGTGGGAAAGCCTTAAGTTTGCCACTAAAGATGTACTGGCCCAGGTAAGCGGCGCCGCACCCTCTTCCATTGGCAGTTCCGGTCTTATGCCGGACAGCACGGAAGCCGGCCGGAACATAGCCGCAATAGGTATATCCTACCAGATGCACGGCCTTGTCTGCGTAGATAAGAATGGCTTCCCCCTGAGGCCCTCCATCATATGGTGCGATTCCCGCGCAATTCCGTACGGAGAAAAGGCCCTTGAGGCCCTGGGAGAGACGTTCTGCCTTGAGCATCTTCTTAATTCGCCGGGTAACTTTACCGCCAGCAAACTGGCTTGGGTAAAAGAAAACGAGCCCGCCCTTTACCAGCGCATACACAAAATTCTTCTTCCGGGAGACTATATTGCCTATAAACTCACCGGAGAGATGTGCACTACCGTAAGCGGCCTTAGCGAAGGGATGTTCTGGGACTTCAGGAAGAAGGCCGTCTCACAGGAACTCCTTTCATATTTTGGGTTCGACAGTTCCATTTTACCGGAAATAAAACCAACCTTCGCGGAGCAGGGCCGCCTTTCGGCAGCCGCAGCCCGCGAACTTGGTCTTAAAGAGGGCATTCCCATTACCTACCGCGCGGGAGACCAACCCAACAACGCTCTGTCCCTCAACGTATTTGAGCCGGGAGAAGTGGCCGCCACTGCAGGTACTTCGGGTGTTGTTTACGGAGTTAGCGGAGAGGTGGCCTACGACCCCAAGTCCAGGGTTAACACCTTTGCCCACGTAAATCACGGTCAGGACAAGACCCGCCTTGGAATACTGCTTTGCATAAACGGAACCGGCATACTTAATTCCTGGGTAAGACGCAACATAGCCCCGGAAAACGTAAGCTATACAAGGATGAACAATATTGCCTCCGCAGTGCCCCCGGGATGTGACGGAGTGGGCATCCTGCCCTTTGGCAACGGAGCGGAGCGCATGCTCGAGAACCGGGAGGTGGGCTGCCGCATTTACGGAGTAAACTTTAATCTTACGGACAGGAACTATCTTGTTAGAGCCGCCCAGGAAGGTATCGTCTTTGCCTTCAAGTACGGTATGGACATAATGTCGCAGATGGGTATGAATGTAAACCACATTCACGCCGGCAACGCCAACCTCTTCCTTAGTCCGGTGTTCCGCCAGATACTTGCCAACGTAACCGGGGCCACCATCGACCTGTTTGATACCGATGGTTCCGCAGGTGCCGCCCGCGGGGCCGGCATCGGCGCCGGAATCTATTCCGGGCACAATGAGGCCTTTGCTTCGCTGGAGAAAATAAGCAGTATCCAGCCGGAAAAAGATTCTGCAATTGAAGATGCCTATAATCTTTGGAAATGCGAACTTGGTAAAACACTAGCACAAAAATAATTATGAAAGAGTACTTCCCTGAAATCGGCAAAATCCCCTTCGAGGGTGCCGGCAGCAAGAATCCTCTTGCTTTCCATTATTATAACCCTGAAAAAGTAGTCCTTGGCAAAAAGATGAAGGACTGGCTCAAATTCGCCATGGCCTGGTGGCACACGCTTGGCCAGGCTTCCGGAGACCAGTTTGGCGGGCAGACCCGCGAGTATGGCTGGGACAAACCCGAGTGCCCTCTGGAGCGCGCCAAGGCCAAGGCAGACGCCGGCTTCGAGCTTATGCAGAAGCTTGGCATAGAGTACTACTGCTTCCACGACGTAGATATAGTGGAAGAGGGACAGACCATAGAGGAGTACGAGGCCAGGATGAAGGAGATTACGGATTATCTTGCCGTTAAGATGAAGGAGACCGGCATAAAGCTGCTCTGGGGTACGGCAAATGTATTCAGCCACAAGCGCTATATGAATGGTGCCGCCACCAATCCTGACTTTGACGTCGTTGCCCGCGCTGCGGTTCAGATAAAGAACGCCATAGACGCCACCATCAAACTGGGAGGAACAAACTATGTCTTCTGGGGTGGCCGCGAGGGTTATACCAGCCTTCTGAACACTCAGATGCAGAGGGAGAAAGACCACCTTGCAAACATGCTCACAGCCGCCCGCGACTACGCCCGCGCCCACGGCTTCAAGGGAACCTTCCTCATAGAGCCCAAGCCCATGGAACCTACAAAGCATCAGTACGATGTTGACACAGAGACCGTGATAGGCTTCCTTAAGACTCACGGACTGGACAAGGACTTTAAGGTTAACATAGAGGTAAATCACGCTACTCTGGCCGGCCACACCTTCGAGCACGAGCTGGCAGTGGCGGTTGACAACGGAATGCTTGGCAGCATAGACGCCAACCGCGGCGATGCCCAGAACGGCTGGGATACAGACCAGTTCCCGGTAGATATCTATGATCTGACCCAAGCCATGCTCCAGATTATCCGTAACGGCGGTCTGGGTAACGGTGGCAGCAACTTTGACGCTAAACTGCGCCGCAACTCCACAGACCCGGAGGATATCTTCATTGCGCATATCTGCGGTATGGACGCTATGGCCCGCGCTCTGCTTAATGCCGCCGCCATAATAGAAGAGAGCCCTATCCCGGCAATGGTCAAGGAGCGTTACGCTTCATTTGACGAAGGCATGGGCAAGAAGTTCGAGGAAGGAAAGCTTTCTCTGGAAGAGCTTGTCGCCTATGCTAAGAGTAATGGCGAGCCCCGCCAGATCTCCGGCAAGCAGGAACTCTACGAAACCATAGTGAACCTATACAGCAAATAATGAGTCGCATCATTGCATTTTTTACCCTTTCCCTTCTTTTCCTGAGCTCTACCACTGTTACTGCTCAGGAAAAGAGGCTGGGGGTTGTTGAGTTCTCTGCCAATTATATGCGCGAGGCCCCCGGCTTTGCCCAGGAGAACGGCAATCAGTCCCTTATGGGCACTGTGGTAGAGATTCTGGACAGCGAGGGCTACTGGCTAAAGATAAAATCGCCGGAGCCCTATACGGCCTGGGTTGTAGATATGGGCGTAGTAGAAATGTCTCAGGAAGAGATAGACGCCTACATTGCCGCGCCCAAATACCTGGTAACGGCAGAAATATCTCACCTGTTCGCTGCCCCCTCGGAGGGCGCGGACAGGGTTTGCGACCTTGTTATGGGAGACCTTGTAAGAAAGGCTTTCACATCCAAGGGCAAACCTGTTTACAGGAAGGGATTTTTCAAGGCCATCCTGCCCTCCGGAAAGGAAGGATGGGTAAAAAAGAATGATGTTACGGATTTTTCTATTTGGGCCGATAGTGTCGTGCCCACTGCAGAGAATGTCATCAGGATAGCCCGGCTCTTTGTAGGCGTGCCCTACCTTTGGGGCGGCAACACCATCAAGGGCACGGATTGCAGCGGGCTCACGCGCTGCGCCTTTATGATGAACGGGCTTTTGCTTCCAAGAAATACAAGTCAGCAGATTAAAATAGGGGATGAGGTAGATTGTTCCGGTATCGCTGCAGGTGATTTTTCCGCCATTGAGCCAGGAGACCTTATCTTCTTTGGCAATCCCCAGACCCGCAAGGTATCGCACGTTGGCATCTACATTGGTGACGGGCATATCATCCATTCGTCAAATGTAGTAAGAATCAACTCACTGCGCCCAGCAGACCCTGACTACTACAAGGGTGGCGTACCCCGCCTGCTAGCCGTACGCCGAGTCCTTGGCAACGCAGACTGCGGCAAAGGCATAATCTCAATAAGACGCAGCCCCTCTTACTTTCCACTCTGACATTATTTGCGTATAAACCCGGCTCCAAAGGGTGTTAAATCTCATCGTAGGCAGAGATAGCTTCGGCAAAGCGTTGCTCCAAATCCGACAAGAGGTAAAGCCCGTCGGGATTCTCCTTAAGAGCTTTAAGACAAAGGCGTACAGCTACCGGAGGATTGGAGTAGGATAGACGGCTCTCGCCGCGAATCTGACCGGTAGAGGCATAGACCATCCAGATGTCTGCATATTCCTTCCCGTCTTGTGATCTGAATTTCTCTACGATGACCTTGGCTCCTATAGGCGTCTTTTTTTCTATGGTATGCGGAAGTTCGTAAGGCACGGTCTCCAGGGCGGACAGCACGCTGGTAAGATTTGAGTCGTGACCACAGAGGAAGGAGAAACAGCGGCCCTTATTCTGAAGTTCCGAGAGCATTGCCTGCAACAGAGGATGAGCCACGTTAACGGCTACGGAAGGAGCAGAGAAAAGAGCGTCGCCATAGCGTTCCTTGACCAGGGCCACATCTATCCAATCCACGTCCTTAAGCTCGTGCCCGAAGGCGGCCTTGCGGGCGTCCGGCTCCTCGAAATACTGAAGCACAAGGGCATCGGAAACAGAGCATGCCATCTTTAGGCCGCCGGTCATAAACGGCTCTGCATTCATTTTGAACCCGACTGCGGAAGGAAACTGGGAAAAGGACATAGTGTCCGGATACGCAGGAGCGTGGGTGATATCCAGAATGCTCTCTATAAGACTGAACTGGGACGCCGCCCCGGCATTAAGGTCTCCCATCATCGCATTGATTTCCTGCTGCGCCTTCTCTTCAAAGCCGGCGGGCATCTTGGTTATCTGCGGATTGAATACGGGGTCCATAGTATCGTATTCTGCATTCATCTCAACCTGCACGTCAAGCCCCGGAAGCAAAGCGTCTGCGAAGGTGCGGGCGGTTAACTGACAGCGCTGTTTGGCATTGGCATAAAAACGGAAAGATCCGGGGTGGGAGGCGTACTTGCCTATGAGGTTTTCTTTCCTAAGCCACTCGCGAAAGAAACCACCCATATTGGCCTCCAGACGCACCCCCTTGGCCGTGAGGTGGCTGGCCGGGTCTTCCCACCGGAACCAGTTGTAAGACGGATTGGTGAGCCGCTCAAGAATAGAGCCCTTCCCTACCATCGGGGTGCGGATGTTGTGACGGCTCAATATCACCAACTGCTGCAGTTTATACTTTTCTTCAAAACCTGGAGTGCGTTCCAGCCAGTCAGAAGACCGGTGAAAATCTATAAAGTGGTCATCATCTTTTGAACAGCCCCAGAGCGAAACAACAAAAACCGCAAGGAGTAAAACTTTTCTCATAATCACTATAGTATAATTAGGTTACGGATGTACGTGATAAGGAACTGAATAATTTTCTTTCATATTGGTTTAGCTGGTTACTATTTTGAGCCGCTAAGGTAATAAATTATAATGAAATAACTCCGCCAGCAACAATCAGTAATACTTTTTTAAAATAAATTACTAACTTTGCGGTGATTTAAAACCTAACGATATGAACTTAAGAATTTTCAAAAAAGACGTTGAGTATTTTGTAGGTGAGTTTATTGACGACTGCTCACTTTTCCTTGAATACAATCCGGACAAAGCCACAGAAGAACTGGCCAAAATCATTGAAGAGGCCGTTGATCTGTACAACGATATGAAAGACAAAGCTGCAGAGAAGGTAGAAGGCAACAAGAAGCTCTACTTCAATGGCCTTCGCAAAGAAATGCTGGAGAAACTTGATTCTCTCTACGAGCGTCTTAGCGACATAGTG
This sequence comes from uncultured Bacteroidia bacterium, assembly GCA_902774045.1. GTDB lineage: Bacteria > Bacteroidota > Bacteroidia > Bacteroidales > UBA932 > Cryptobacteroides. The sequence continues at coordinate 26,049 of CACYGW010000014.1, read as the reverse complement.
GCAAAGAAGAAATAAGCGTGAGTTGTAAATAACTGCTGCTTAGGCATTAATACAATCTGCTACTCCGGATATCCAGAGTAGCAGATTTTGTTTCACACTGTTATTCAGAGCATTACCGCTCACGCACCAGTTTGGTCAGGGGAATAGCCTGGAAATATATGTGGGCACGGGAGGATTCGTAGAGTATGCCGATGGTTTCTTTGTCTATCATCGTAAGGCAGGAGTAACCCCAGCCGTCCTTGTCGTCTATGACAAGGGAGTTTTCCGGAGCCCAGGTGCGGCCGTAATCAAGACTGGCGCGCACGGTCATATCTATGCGGCGCTTTGGCTCGTGGGCCGGATTGCTGAACAGAAGGATATCCCGGCCAAGGCTGTTCTCCGCCGCCGGAACCATAAGGAGCGAAGCCATACACACGGGCTCTATAAGAGTCTGGCTGGGATAATCCTCCCAGGTCTGTCCCATATCGCGGGTAATCCTTACCACGCGGCCGGTCTGCAGGTCATTTCTCATATTAAGCATAAGCACCCCCGGCTCTATCTCTGCCACCTGAGCTTCCGTAGTATGGTGCCACGCTGCTGTCCCCATAGTCCAGGTCTCACCGTGGTCGCGGCTGTACATTATGGAAGAATGTGGAGTCCTGTCAATCTCGTCCTGGAACTGAGAAGCGAAGACAAGGGTCCCATCGGCCATCTGAATACCGCGTCCAGGACCCTGAAAGGTAAAATACCACTCCGGCTTCTTTATCATAGGAGTTATGCTGCGAGGCTGGCTCCAGGTAAGTCCGTCGTCGTCGCTAAAGGAGAGCATCGTCTGGGCGGTTTCGTGGGGCTCCAACCCGTTCCCAACCTGGAACCAGGCCACAGACTTCTGCGGCAGGGCGTGAGTCCAGGCGGCTACGATGAATAGCCGGCCAGTCTGCCTGTCTACCAGGATGGCAGGGTCTCCTATACCGTTTTCTCCCTGAGGACGTCCGCCCCATTCGCCCATATCTATGGCCTTTATCATAGGCCCCCAGGTATGGCCGCCATCAGTGGAACGGCTTACGCCAATATCTATATCTTCCTGAAGATCAAGAGAGTTATTATACCTGATGTCGTACACGGCAATAAGTGTTCCCTTGTTAGAAGTAACCAGGCCCGGAATCCTGTAGGCCTCCACGCCATCGTATCCGGCATCGCGCACCACAACCCCAAACTCCTCTACCTTGTGCGAACAACCAAAAGAAACTATCAGTCCGAAAAATAAAATAAATTTTCTCATATAAAAAAGCTTGTCAGTGGTACAGTTTTGCAACTTAGCAAACATACATAAAAAATATGGTTTTTCTATGGCATTATTTTTTGAGGGAAATACAATAAATTTGACTAAATTTGTAGGAAGTACAACAGTATAAACGCAATAATATGATAAACGAAGCCCAAATCCACGACATTCTCACTAAACTATTTGATCATATCGAATTTTCTTCCCAGCCGTCGGGGCTTTACGACCCTCTGAGGTATATGATGGAACTGGGCGGCAAACGCATCAGGCCTCGCCTCTGCCTTACCGCCTACGCCTTGTATAAAGAAAAGTTTGGGGAGGACATTCTTCAGCCGGCTGCCGCGCTGGAGGTATTCCATAACTTTACGCTCATCCACGATGATATTATGGACCAGTCCCCCATTCGCCGCGGACAGGCTACGGTATGGAACAAGTGGGGAGAGGACACGGCCATCCTGTCGGGAGACGTTATGTGTATCGATAGTTTCAGACGCATTTCCAAGGCCCCGGCCAAGGTTCTTCCCCAGGTGATAGAGCTATTTAGCGATACTGCCGCCAAGGTTTGCGAGGGCCAGCAAATGGATATGGACTTCGAGGCCTGCGAAGAGGTGCCCATGAGCGACTATATGAAGATGATTGGCCTTAAGACAGGCGTGCTCATAGCAGCATCGGCCAAAATGGGAGCCCTGATAGGCGGAGCGCCAAAGGATGAGTGTGAAAAACTCTATGATTATGGCTACTCGCTTGGCCTTGCCTTCCAGGTGGCCGACGATTATCTGGATGCCTATGGCGATGCCGCCACGTTTGGCAAACCGATAGGCGGAGATATCATCAATAACAAGAAGAGCTGGCTTACCACAAGGGCCCTTGAGAAAGCCGACAACATTCTGCATCAGCAGATTATAGACGTGGCAGACATGCCTGTGGAGACCTCTGCCCAGCGGGAGGCCAAGATTGCCAGGATGAAGGAACTGTACGATAAGCTTCATATAGAAGAAGACGCCAAATACGAGATTATCCGCCTTACCGACGAGGCTATGAGCTATGCTGCGACAATGAGTAACGGCATTAGGTACGAGCTTCTGCGCCGTTTTGCAGAGCGTCTGGTGGGAAGGGTTAAATAAGAGACCATGCAATACAGTGATTTGGAAATAATGGCTCCCGCCGGCAACTTCGAGTGCCTGCAAGCCGCCATTCAGGGGGGAGCCAATTCCGTTTATTTTGGAATTGGAAAGCTTAATATGCGGTCGCATTCGGCCAATAACTTTGCGCCGGAAGACCTGCCGCAGATAGTGAGTATCTGCCGGGAGGCCGGGGTAAAAACCTATATGACCCTTAACATAGTGCTTTACGGAGAAGATATCGCCGCTGCCCACGAGGCTCTTGATGCCGCTAAAGCCGCAGGGGTAGATGCCATCATAGCCTCTGATATGGCCGCCATTCTGTATTGCCGCCAGATTGGGCTGGAAGTCCACATTTCCACCCAGCTTAGCGTCTCCAACTACGAGGCCCTTAAGTTCTATGCCCAGTTTGCAGACGTAGTTGTGCTGGCCCGCGAACTTAACCTCACACAGGTAAAAGAGATTTACCGCCGCATAGAGGAAGAGAGGCTCTGCGGCCCTTCAGGGCAACTTGTAAGGATAGAAATGTTTGCCCACGGAGCCTTCTGTATGGCTATTTCCGGGAAGTGCTACCTTAGCCTGCACCATTACAACGCCTCTGCCAACAGGGGTGCCTGTATGCAGCTTTGCAGGAGGGGTTACAGGGTTACGGATCTTGAGACCGGCACAGAACTGGACATAGACAACAAGTACATAATGTCTCCCAAGGACCTGTGCACCATAGAGTTTATGGACCTTTTCATAGACGCAGGCGTAAGGGTATTCAAGATAGAGGGCCGGGCGCGCAGCGCAGAGTACGTGCGCCGCACCGTAGAGTGCTACCGCCGTGCCGCCGACGCCGTTTGCGACGGTACCTACGACGCTGCCACCAAGGAGGCTCTCAAGGCCTCGCTTGCCCAGGTTTTCAACCGCGGCTTCTGGGACGGATATTATCAGGGCGCTCCCCTTGGAGAATGGAGCAACGTTTACGGCAGCCAGGCTACCCGCCGCAAGATATACCTTGGCAAAGTAACCAACTGGTTCGACAAGATAGGCGTAGCGGAAATTTCCGTAGAAGCAACCGAGCTTCCTTCCGGCAGCGAGATTATGGTTATAGGCGCCACCACGGGATGCGAGGTTTTTGTGGCCGACGACATAAGGGTTGATTTCAAGACGGTTGATATTGCCCTCAAAGGAGAGCGCTGTTCGGTGGCATCGCCCGCCAAACTCCACCGCGGAGACAAGGTTTTCCTTTGGGTAGAAAATACCGAGTCTACGGATTGACGGTTAATTTTAGTAGTTGCTATGGCTAAGGAAAAAACAATATTTTTCTGCACCTCCTGCGGTAACGAAAGCCCAAAGTGGCTTGGCCGCTGCCCCGCATGCGGAGAGTGGAACACTATGGTAGAGAAGACGGTGGCAACCGGAAAGCCGGCCAGGAACGCCCAGGCCGCCGCCGGACGCCCCTCTCATAAACCCCAGGTGCTAAGCCAGATTAGTTCTGCCCGCGAGAGACGCATCTCTCTTGGAGACCCGGAGATTGACCGCCTGCTGGGCGGCGGCCTTGTAGAAGGCTCGCTGGTGCTTCTTGGCGGAGAGCCTGGAATAGGAAAATCTACTCTCTCCCTGCAGATTCCCCTAGCCTGCCCAGGAATTAAAACCCTTTACGTAACCGGAGAAGAAAGCGCGCCCCAGGTGCGTATGAGGGCAGAGCGCCTTGGCGGAGACGCCTCCAACTGCCTCATTTACAGCGAGACCCTTATAGAGAACATCATAGCCCAGGCCCAAGAGATTAATCCCGGGCTGATGGTGGTAGACTCCGTGCAGACAATGTACTCGGAAGGCATAGAATCGTCGGCGGGAAGCGTGTCGCAGATTAAGGAAGTAACCTCCATTCTGCTTCATTTTGCAAAATCTACCGGCATCCCGGTTATACTCATAGGCCACATTACTAAGGACGGCTACATTGCCGGGCCAAAAATTTTGGAGCACATAGTAGACGTAGTGCTTCAGTTCGAGGGCGACGACAAGGGCGCCTACCGCCTTTTGCGCAGCATAAAGAACCGCTTCGGCTCCACATCGGAGCTAGCGGTATTCGAGATGACAGGCACCGGGCTAAAGGACGTGACCAACCCTTCCGAAATGCTTATGCCCGTTCACGAGCAGGGGCTCAGCGGCACGGCCGTGGCGGTGATGCTGGACGGCCTCAGGCCCTTCCTCATCGAGGTTCAGGCACTTGTTAGCACGGCGGCCTACGGCACTGCCCAGCGCAGCGCAACGGGGTTCGACGGCCGCAGGCTTAATATGCTTCTGGCCGTACTGGAGAAAAGAGCCGGATTCAAACTAAATATGAAGGACGTGTTCCTCAATATGGCCGGAGGTCTACGGGTGGCCGATCCCGCCTGCGACCTGGCCGTTATCTGCGCCGTGCTTTCCTCTAACTTTGACTTCTCCCTGCCGGCCGATGTGTGCTTTGCCGGAGAGGTGGGGCTGTCCGGCGAGATACGCCCCGTACCCCAGTGCGACAGGCGCATTGCAGAGGCCGCACGTCTTGGATACAAGAAGATTTTCATTTCTAAATACTCCTCGGTGGCAAAGGGCTCTGTGCCGGAAGGCATTCAGGTGGTAAAGGTGGCAGATGTGCCGGCCGTGGTAAAGAGCGTTTTTAAATAGGAGGATATGAAAAAATATAACTATATCCTGGTTTTAATGTGGATGCTGCTTGCGGCAGGGCCCTCTTTTGGCCAGGACGGCTGGCGCAGCGCCGCACCCCAGAAATACATAGACAAGGTAGCCGCAGATAAGATATTCAGAGGCTCCCAGCTTGGGGTTATGGCCGTAAAGGTTAACGGCGACACAGTGGCCGCCATCAACCCGGAAAAAAGACTTCTCCCCGCATCAAACACAAAACTTCTTACTACCGGGCTGGCCCTTAACGAGTTTGGCCCGGAGCACAGGTTTGCCACAAAACTTGCCTACAGCGGCGCCGTGGACGGCAACGGAGTTCTGCACGGGGACTTATACATAATAGGAGGCGGAGACCCCACCCTTGCCAGCGGAGATTCCATTGCTACGCCCACAGAGGAACTGTTCTCCATTTGGAAAGGATTTGTCGATGCCGCCGGTATCAAGGCTATCGAAGGTAAAATTGTGGGCGATGGCCGATACTTCAACGGTATGTACATCCCCAGGTCCTGGCAATACGCAGACCTGGGCACCTATTACGGGACTGGCGGACAAGGGCTTTCTTTCTATATTAACGCCCAGGACTTCAGGGTTGCGGCTGGAAAGAACGTGGGAGACCCGGTTTCCGTAGAGCTGGTTTATCCCCAGACTCCCTGGATGAAATTTTATTACGAGTGCACTACGGGCCAGCCAGGAACAGGCGACGAGCTATATCTTTACACTAGCGAGTTTGCGCCGGTGGCCGTTATGAGGGGCACCTTTGCCGTGGACCGCAGGCCCAAAACAGAGGGTTGCGCCAATATGTTCCCGGCCCTTACCTGTGCCTGGTATTTTAGCGAGTTCCTCTCTTCTAACGGGATAAGCGTATCCGGCGGGGCGGCGGACCTGGATTACAATGGCTTCGTGCGCACGGAGCCGGTGCTTGGAAGAGGGCTCTATCGGGCTGCAGAGAACCTTGTAACCATCGGCCAAACCCTTTCTCCTACAGTGGAGCAGATAGCCAGAGTTACCAATTGGCGCAGCGACAATTACTATGCAGAGACTCTGTACCGCCACATAGGACTTAAAAGGGCTGCATCGGCAGACTACGCGGCCTGCCAGGAGACAGAGGCCCAGGCTTTTGCCGCGCTGGGGGTTTGCTCGGAAGAGGTTAGCATAGAAGACGGCAGCGGGCTAAGCCGCCACGACTACCTTACTCCCTCTTTCTTCTGCACCTTCCTTAAGGCTATGATGGGATCGCAGTCTTACGAGGCCTACCTTAGAACCATAGGCTGGCCCGGACACGGGATGTATGAAACCCGTCTGGCCCGCGAGCCGCAGTCGCTTAAGAGCAGAATCCGCTACAAGAGCGGGTCTATGGGCGGGGTGCGTTGCTACAGCGGCTATGTATTTCCTAAGAGTGGCCGGGCAGAGGATACAATTGTTTTCTCTGTGCTTGTAAATAACTGCCTTGCTTCTTCGGAGGAGCTGTTTCCTGTTTTGGATAAGATAATTGCACTTATTGCTGATGAGAATTAAATAATCTATACAACTATGAAAAGAGTTCTTGTTTCCGGCGGTGCCGGGTTTATTGGGAGCCACGTTACGGTAGAGTTGATAGAGGCCGGGTATGATGTTCTTGTGGCCGATGACATGTCTAATTGCGACCTTACCTGCTATGAGGGCGTGAAGAAAATCACGGGACGCGATGATCTTCCTTTTGTTAAAATGTCGTTCTGCGACATGGAAGCAACCGATAAGCTTTTCTCTGAATGGAAGATTGACGCCGTTATTCATTTTGCAGCCTTCAAGGCTGTGGGAGAGTCAGTATCGGACCCCCTCAAATACTATGGCAATAATCTCCAGAGTTTCATAAATGTACTGGAGGCCGCCAAGGCCCACGGGTGCCGCAACGTGCTCTTCTCTTCATCGGCTACGGTGTACGGAGAGCCTGAAGAGCTGCCGGTAACGGAAAAGTCGCCCCGTCAGCCTTCCACATCGCCCTATGGCAATACAAAACAGATTTGCGAGGATATCCTGCGCGACAGCGTGGCCGCCTATCCCCAGATTCGCGGCATAGCCCTAAGGTACTTTAATCCTATCGGCGCCCATCCTTCCGCCCTTATCGGGGAGTTGCCTCGCGGAGTTCCCAACAACCTTGTTCCTTTCATTACGCAGACCGCAATAGGCCGCCGCGAGTGCCTGAGCATCTTTGGTGACGATTATCCTACCCCGGACGGCACCTGCCAGAGGGACTATATAGATATAGTAGATTTGGCCCGGGCTCACGTTTGCGCAGTGGCCAGGATGCTGGACGAGAAGATGGAGCAGGAGTATGAGATTTTTAACGTAGGAACCGGCCGTCCGCTTTCCGTAATGGAGCTTGTTAATGCTTTCCAGAAGGTTAATAATCTTAAACTTAACTATAAGATTGCTCCGCGCCGCCCCGGTGACGTTACCGCTATCTGGGCAGATCCTACCCTTGCTAACGAGAAGTTGGGCTGGAAGGCTACACGCACTACGGAGGAGACTCTGGCTTCTGCCTGGGCCTGGGAAAAGCATCTTGCAGGGAAATAATCTCCAAATCATTTTCGGTATGTTTTGCACTCACTGCGGAAACCCGCTTCCTGATGGATTTAGATTCTGCCCAAATTGCGGCAGTCCGGTAACTGCGCGTCAGCAGCCTGTTAGGCCCCAGCCGCAATACCAGGGCCAACCCCTACGGCCGAAAGCGCCGAAGAAGCCCGGCAAGAAGCTATTTGCCTATGCCGGGGCCGGAGTGGCCGTGATTGCCATTGTGGTGTGCCTTCTGCTCTTCCTTAAAGGCGGCGGTTCCACCGGCGAAGTTTATCCTTTACCCGCGCAAGGCAACAGCCGGCCGGTAAAGATTACACCGGTTCCAGGCATAACAATTTCTGCCCCGGGAAACGCCATGGCTCAGAACCACGAAGTCAGCTTTGAGTTCGCCGACGGCGGAGACTGGGAAAAAGCCAAGGAGGTCCTAAAAGAAGAAGAGATACATCCTCTTTGTGCCTTTGAATTTGATGCTGGCCTTAAGTCCGGCGATATCATCCCCGGAAACTTCAATTTTTCCATCGACCTTAAAGAATTGGGTATACCTCCAAGCCTTTACGACAGGGTACAGATATGGAGGGTACCAAGCGACAATAAATATGACTACTATCAATACTCCACGCAGGTCCGCGGGGGCAAACTTTCGTTTAAGAGCAACCAGAACTCCCTGATAGTCATAGCCCTGGGTACAGCATTTGTTACCTACGGCGTAATGAAACTAGTTCATTCCATCCAGGAAGTTTACGTCAGAAAATACTTCTTCTCTAAAAAGGACTCCTACGACTGCATGAGCACAGAGGTGGAAGATCCCAACGGCAATTTTACACTGTACTTCAAATTCTCCGATACCGAAAGACCTAATGGTGCCAAGGCGTACATTGAAAATGAGGACGCCGCATTAAAAAGGCTTGCAGAGCTGGAGAAAGAGGCCGATGCCGCTGTAGAGCGTCTGGTAAATCAGGTGGTTGCAGGAAGGGATGAACTTGGCTGGTGGGAGCGCTGGAAACTAAAGAAAGACCGCGACGATGCCAGAAAGAGAATCAACCGCGAGGACATCCTCAATGACCTTATCGCCCATGACCCGCTTCTTACGAAACTTAACAACTCTCCGGATGCCAAATTGCCGGAAGGTGTACTAAGGGTAATTGAAATGGTTAAATGGTCTAACAGGTACTTGAATCAGGCTCACGTCAAGCCTCTTGACATCAATATGGAAGTGTACCTTGTGGATCAATCGGTAATTGGTACTGATGCCGGCCGATGCGTCAAGAGAGTTGGCGGCAAGCCATTCCTCCTGATAAATGTGAACAACTTGTACGATAGGGACGGACGCGGCGGAAAACGCTTCGCTTTCACTCCCAAGAAGGGTATGGGCAGCCTTACTACAATCGCTCACGAACTCTTCCATGCAAGGCAGCAGACCAATTACTGTCCTGTGCATATGGGTATGTACCCGGCCGAAGCTACGGCAACGGTACTTGAGTATGACGCTGCAAGATGGTTCCACAAAAATGGAATGATGTCATTCGATGTTGATGGTGCAAACGGGGATGACCTGGAGATGTCTCCAAGGAATCATATGGAAATATTTGCCCATTCGTTGGACGAGATCGTCGCCACAGACCATTATTCCATACTTGACATAAGTTCACCTTCCAGGTTATGGAATAAGACGGCTCAGAGCTTCTCAGAGGCAGCCAATGTGGGCTATACCATGGGTTATGTCATAGAGGCTTTGCGAGAGGTTTCAAAAGATAAAACTCGTTCCATGCACTATGTGGTAGCCCAGTATCCTTCTCACAGCAGTTCATTCTCCGACATGGTAAAGTACGGCCTCAGTATGACCGACAAGGAGTTTGACGCCGGTTGGAACTATTTCTGCGACAAGCACATGCAGGAGTTATATACAATCCAGTACAACCTTAACATAACCGATGCAGAACAGGTCCTTACAGAATGTCATTCACTTCCGCTCACCATCGGCGAAGGCCGTCCTGTAGAAGAACTGAAGATAGATAAGAAAAATTTTTATTTCAGAACATGGAAGGTTGATTTTCAGAAGGGTTCAGGAAAAGATTATAATTTACTCATCGCCAAGAAAGGCGGAAAGATAAGCCCCACCGTGAACTTTTACCTGACAGACAGTAAAAGGCCCATGAAAAACGGAGGTAACAAGACTTCCCGCTTCATGGAGCAGCCGTCCGGGCGTCCGGAAATTGCCGCCGCTGTTACATCTAATAAGTTCAATACCAGAGACGAAGAGTATTATGCAGTGTGTCTCTTCAAACCTAAGAAAATAGAGGATCTCAAGGTTAAGAAGGACTACATCCAGTTCCGGCTACCCAAGTACTCCAAAGTTCTAATGAAAAAAGGTTTCCTTTCCGGTGCAGAGGTCACCCTTGCCTTAGATAAGGGTAAAAAGTTTACGCGCATTGTAGAGGTCGAGGATCTTGGCGATAAAGTGAAGTGGGAAATAGATAACATCGGCAATAAAAAATTCAAACTGATCATAAAATGGTTCTATAAAGAAGACAAGGAAACCATATTCAAGTCTCCTGGGTCAGACCCTGTAATGTATGGCGCAGCAGAAGAAGAAATTATAGATGTACCTGCAGATACGGTAGTTACCGCCGGTCAGGCAGAGGTTATTTCCATGCCACAGGCAGAGCCTGAGTATTTCTACGATGGAGATTTTGTGTTTACCCACATAGACCCTCAATGGGGTACTGAAAATTTAGGTGGGTATTTCAAGGAGCATCGCGTTGTCGGACATATCTCTGCTTCTGGCGGGCATTATGTCCTTAATATCCCGGCTTTTTCCGGAAAATGGAACAAAGTTACATTTAAATTCTCTGCCATAGTTGCCGAAGGAGAGTACAAGGCAGGATCATACGGAGGACTCTGGATTACCGGCCTGCAGGATATTTGTACGCCTATTACCATAAAGTGGTCCCGCTCGGAAGATAACAATAAAACACTTAATGTAACCAATCACTATATACCAAGATCTAAGGAAGACGTAGGGTTCAGCGCTCTCTTTGAGCTAAAAAGGTTTGATGAAAACAAAAAGACTAGGTTTAGTATTTACATAAAAGCTAACATGACCGTTGAATCCAACTGGGCGTCATACAGAATAGAAAAACCGGAAAGGAATGATTTCTGGATACACGGCTACATAACCATACCAGGCTACGAACCTATTCTGTATCATTAAAATAGAAGTTCTATTATGAAAAACCTTGGTTTTTGTCTTTTTTTAGCCGGGGCTCTGGCTGTTTTTGGCTGCTCCCCGGCTAAGGATGCCGCAGCAGACAACTCTGATTTTGTGCGGGTTTGCGATGTTGTGCCGGACGCCATCCTTGAGATTAGGTATTACGGAACTTATAATTTTGTTGGGGAGAGGATCGATGGTTACCTTGCACCCAATGCCTATCTTACCCACAGGGCCGCCGACAGTCTTAAGGCCGTAAGCGACGATATCGTTTCTCTTGGCTACAGGTTAAAGATTTACGATGCCTACAGGCCTCAGTGCGCGGTTGATCATTTTGTGCGCTGGGCTGCCGATACTGCCGATGTCCGGATGAAGCAGTATTTTTATCCCAACCTGGACAAGAGCGTTCTGTTTGAGCAGGATTATATTATGGCTAAATCCGGCCACACAAGGGGTTCTACCGTAGATTTAACGCTGTTCGATATGACTACGGAGAAGGAACTTGATATGGGCGGCACCTTTGACTGGTTTGGGCAGGAGTCGCATCCTGATTACCGCGGCATTACGGCGCAGCAGTTCCGCAACCGTATGGTGCTGAGGGACGCTATGCTGCGCCACGGCTTTAAGCCGCTGGAGTCCGAGTGGTGGCACTTCACCCTTGCAGACGAGCCCTACCCCAACACCTACTTCACCTTCCCAGTAAACTGAGCCGCGAGCGGCAAATAGCTATCGCTTAAGTACTTACAAAATCTCCTACCCCTCAATTCACGGGGTAGGAGATTTTATATTGTGCAGATAATCTAAGCTTTACAGCTCACGCACCTATTTTATAAAGGATACCGCACTAAATTCACTGGCAGGAATAATATAAATGGATTCTCCTGCAGTAATAGGAAGCCTTCCGTAATTTACAAAGACAGTATTATTTCCATCAATTAAGGTGGTTCTTCCAGAGTCTGTGTAGTATTGCCAGAAGAAGGTAATCCAAGCTATTCCATTGTGGTTATCTACAGTTATGTAAATCTTGGAATTAGACACATTGGTTGTATTTAATATGCCCCAGTCAATGTTCCCGCCTTTTACATACTCTGAACCCCAATAACCTCCATTCCAATTATCAATGCTATATTCAACACTGCTAAGTTTGCTGGTTGTATAGTTTGCCCAGGTTGCCGTTACATCAAATGATTCATCAGACAAAGACACAAGGTCAGATGCTCCGTAAACCACGGCATTAACTGCTGCTCTTATGTCCGGAGCAGCAGTTTTTTTATTTGCCTTCTACCCATTCGTAGTGGTAGACGTGCATTATCGCGTAATGATGATGCAGGTCACCTATTTCGTACACTATCTGGAATCCCTCGCCGCGGGCAGGGGCCTGACCAAAGAGATAATCTCTCTCCTCCATGGAGTAAGACGGATAGTGTCTGTTTGAGTTAAGGGTTGTCTTATAATCGTAGGACGGCCCATATATATTGGGAATAATATTAGGATAGCTGGTAGAACTCTGATTCTCTACTGCACGCACAACGCCATTTCGCACGTGGCGGACGGCGCTGACTTTAATATTGCCTATTCTCTCTCCCTCTTTGTATTTATTCTTGGGACGATCGAACCTGAGAGTGCGGTCTATAACGTCGGTTACGCCCCGCCCTACTATATGGTTAATTCCATTACTGTCCTTCTTGTAAATATTGCCAATAATTTCTACGTGGGCCTGATATTGCGTACCGCCGCCGGACACCTCGTACACAGAACCATCTTTGTCCTTGGCCTTGGCTTTGCTGTCATCGACCTCAACCTTTACAAGACGCCAGTATCCACCTTCGTCCCGGTTATTATTGACAAACGACTCTGTCTCGTCTGTCTCCTCTGTTTCCTCTTCTTCCTCTGGCTTTTCCTGCACTTTGTAATATACTTTTTCGGACTCTGGCGACACATAAACCGTGTTTTCATCCTCCTCGTAGAACCAATGCACAGAGAGGGCAAAAGTATTTTCTGCCAGACCATCCATATCGAAATACTGCTTGTCAGAAAAATCGTCGGGGCTGACAATCTTCTTTACAGAACGGCCCTTTGACGGATATAAAGTAACCTCCGCCCCGCTGATAAGCCCCTTTTTAATGAGTTCTTTAGAGACTTTTGGAAGCGTGAAGGCAACCCTGTCTTCGTATATCTTGTTTATCTTGATGTCCCTTGGCTTAAAAAGGGCTACGCCATAATAGTCGTCGGGAGTTTCCTGTTTGGAATAAGAGGTAAATGCCCCGCCAATTTTCAATGAACCGGGATTCTTGAGGTATCGAACCTCCTTGTTGCCTCCTCCATCCTTGAAATCCACATCGCCCGGAACGCAGAAAAAATGAACATAGGGACTTATCTTCTGACCTCCGTATCTGTTTGTCACAAAGAAGTTGAATTCATTCCCCGATTTTTTATTAAGGGCAATGTTCCAGACCCTGAAGTAATGGTTTTTCCTGTCCACCTCCAGTTTTACAGCGGCTGAGCCCTCGTCTATCTTTAGATCATAAGAGTAACACTCGGTCATTATCCTACTGCTCGCGTCCGTTTGCGACTGTTCGTTTTGCTTACTGTACATAGTTTTCATATGAAGGTCGCAAAAATACACCCAGGCCTTGTCGAAGGTTTTCTCGTTTATCGGGAGCCCGTATCTTATCATCTCGCTGAAGGAAGCTCCGTGCTCCGGATATTGCGCCACCAGGTAATGCATTGACCTGTCTTTCTTTCCGGCATATTCGCGGGCCGCCTCAATCACGTAAGCCATCGTATATCCTATATCCGATGCGTCCGACAGTTCCTTAAATGTTTTTTGGTAAAGGGCCTCGGGATTGGCAAGGTCCAGGATAGAGTATTTATCAGTAACGGTAATCTCGTCCAGCGAGCGGGCAAATATTTCCAGGTGCTCCCTTGGCGACATCTGAAGCCCGTCGTTGCGGTAGGCATCTACATTTGCCGGAATTATCCCTTTCTTCCTGAACCATCTGGCCGCATCAAACTCCAGGACACCGGCTGTAGCTTCGGCCGGGTACATTGACATATGGACAGGACAATAATTGCATTGCTGTCGGCCGTGGAAAAGCTCGTGAACTATGGTGAGCAATGTCGATTGGCCTCTGGCAGCGGCAAAACTATACGACATTTTTCCGGAACCGTTATCTACCAGCATATTTTCCATATTCACTAGAAGGAATGGATTTCCGCCAACTCTCTTAACGCATCGGCCGTTATCGGAATTTATCACGGATTTATCTACAAGATAAACCTCCATATGTATATTCAGAGGCCGGACTAGAGCTACGTTATTCAGATAATTATTGGCCTTTTTAACCATTTCTATGGCTTCCAGAACGCTACGTGGCGGTTGTGCATCCGGGCTTGCGTTAAGTTCCCTCATTACGGGATCTTCATTTATAAACTCCTGCAGGATGGCCTCCCTGGTAATGGTTTCCATAGCCTTATCCCTTTCTTTTTTCAGTTTCCAGCGCTCCAACAAAGTAAGGGGCCTGCCGGCAACAGCATTATCTACCCTTAGCCTCTGTTCTTTTTTTGCCTTCTTTTCAAGTTCCTCTATGCGGGCCATGGCTTTTTCTTCATTTTCCAGGAAAGCCTTGGCGCCTCCCGGCCTTTCTGTAGTGCCAAACTTGAAGTATATCGTAAAATCTCCGTTTTCATCACTTACGGGAATTTCTATACCCCTTTCTACAAGATTCATATTGAAGAACTTGCGCATTGAATATTCCTGCAAATAGTGAACGAATTTCATATTGCCGTACATTACTGCCACGGTTCCAATGCAAAACATCAATATAGAATTCTGATTGGTAGAAATCTGAAGTCTGTTTCCTCTTGTTTTTGCAGAGTACCTGTAGGTGCTTCCCTTCCCGTCCGTTGGTATCCTCCATATCTGGACACGGTCGTACAGCACAGGCGGGATACCCATTTCCTTAAGATCGAAGGTAATGTCTATTGTGCCGGGCAGGATATCGTCGGACTTCATTCCGGCATCAAAGTCAAAAGCACAAAGCGGGATTACATCTTCGTTATCCTTCAACTCCTGGGTGGCAAAGGCCCAACTTCCGCCGTCGGCGAAGGTGAGGTTAATATCACGGTCGTGGTCAAGAGCATCTTCTTCTGCAAAAATGGTTATCCCCGGAAGCGGCTTAAGGTTAACCGGACGGCTGTTTCCTTCTGCCGGCAGAGGGTACACTCCGTTGGGTGCACCGGCAAGGGGTTCAACGGGTGCACTGTCTCCGTTTCCGGAAAGAAGGATAATTCCGGCAACGGCTACAACTACTGCCGCTACGGCGGCAATAATGAATTTGAGTTTCCCGGATTTCCCGGATTGCTCGGGTTTACGTGTCAAAGGAGCCTGATTTACCGGGCCGCCACATCTGGGACAGAATTCTACACCCTCGGGAATCCGGGTGCCACAATTACTGCAAAACATAATTAAGTAGCTCTGATAATGTTATTTACAAATATAAACAAAGCCGGATATATATCAAAATGTGGCAGGGCAGCAAAAAAAAGCCGGAGATTTCTCTCCGGCTTTCTGTGGTCCCAGCAGGGCATGATCCTGCGACCCCCTGATTATGAGTCAGATGCTCTAACCAACTGAGCTATGGGACCGATGTGCGGTGATGCTTTTGAAACATCACTGCAAATATAACACTTTTAACGACACCTTCAAAGAGGGCCGCTCAAAAGTTATACTTTAATTTCGACCTCAACACCTGAAGGAAGCTCGAGCTTCATCAGAGCGTCAACTGTCTTGGCATTGCTATCGTCGATATCAAGAAGACGGCAGTAGGAATCCAATTCGAACTGCTCACGTGCCTTCTTGTTAACGAAGGTAGAACGGTTCACAGTGAAAATCTTCTTATCGGTAGGAAGCGGAATAGGACCGCATACCCTTGCACCGGTAGCAGACACTGTGTCAGCGATCTTCTTTGCTGATTTGTCAAGCAGCATATGATCGAATGATTTGAGTTTGATTCTGATTTTTTGACTCATATCAAAAATTATTACCGATATTAAACTTTTTTACTCATCATCTGATACCCTGTACCCACTCTTCTCAATGATGTCCTTGGCCAGGTTCGCAGGAACCTCACTGTAATGGTCAAAGCTCATCGTACTGGTGGCACGGCCGGAAGAAAGGGTTCTGAGCACCGTCACATAACCAAACTGCTCTGCAAGAGGCACGAAGGCCTTGATGATACGTGCACCGTTAGTGGTGGTGTCCATAGCGTTAATCTGTCCGCGGCGGCGGTTAAGATCTCCTACGATATCGCCCATATAATCCTCCGGAGTTACAACCTCAAGATTCATAATAGGCTCCAGCAGCACAGGATTGGCTTTGCGGTATGCGTGGCGGAAGGCAAGGCGGGCTGCAATCTCGAAACTCAGCTGGTCGGAATCTACAGGATGATAGCTTCCGTCCAGAACGGTAACCTTCATTGAAGGAACCTCGTAACCGGCAAGGCAACCGTTAGACATTGCAGACTCGAAACCTTTCTGGATAGACGGGATGTACTCCTTGGGAATATTTCCTCCCTTAACCTCATTCTCGAACTGCAAACCGGTAACGCCCTCGTCGGCAGGGCCGATTTCTACGATAATGTCTGCGAACTTACCACGGCCACCGGTCTGCTTCTTAAATACCTCGCGGTGCTGAACCGTAGAGGTGATGGTTTCCTTGAAGTTAACCTGAGGCGCGCCCTGGTTGATCTCTACGCCGAACTCCCTGCGGAGACGGTCTACGATGATATCCAGGTGAAGCTCACCCATTCCGCTGATGACTGTCTGTCCGGTCTCGTGATCCGACTTAACCGTGAAAGTGGGATCTTCCTCGGCCAGTTTGCCAAGGGCGATGCCCAACTTATCAAGGTCTCCCTGTGTCTTGGGCTCCACGGCGATACCGATAACCGGATCCGGGAACACCATCGACTCAAGAACGATAGGATGAGACTCGTCGCAGATAGTGTCACCTGTGCGAAGATCTTTAAAACCAACGGCTGCGCAGATGTCTCCCGCCTCTACAAAATCGATGGGATTCTGGTGGTTGGAGTGCATCTGATACAGACGTGCTATTCTCTCTTTCTTACCTGTACGGGTATTGAAAATATACGAGCCGGCATCTACCTTTCCTGAATATGCCCTCATGAATGCAAGTCTTCCCACGTAAGGGTCTGTAGCAATCTTGAAGACAAGGCCGCAGAAAGGCTCTGCGTTGGAAGGCTCCATAGTCACCTCCTTGCCGCTGCGGGGATTGGTACCTGTAACACCGCCCTTGTCAAGCGGAGAAGGCAGGTAGCGCATCACGCAGTCAAGCAGGAACTGAACGCCCTTGTTCTTGAAGGAAGAACCGCAGCAGGCAGGAACCACCTTCATAGAGATGGTGCCTTTGCGCAGTGCAGCGATAATCTCCTCTTCGGTAACGCTGGCAGGGTCGTCGAAATACTTCTCCATCAGGGCCTCGTCAAGTTCTGCGGCGGCCTCTACGAGCTTATCCCTCCAATAATCAACCTCATCGGCCATATCGGCAGGAACCTCGTCGTACTTGTAATTTACAAGTTCTTCTGATGAATCGTAATAGATTGCCTTGCGTGAAAGCAAATCTACGATACCCTTGAACTTATCTTCTGCTCCTATAGGAAGGCAGACCGGAACAGCATTGGCACCGAGTTTATTGTGGATTTCCTCTACACAGGCAAGGAAGTCCGCACCAACGCGGTCCATTTTGTTCACATACGCAATCTTAGGTACACCGTATTTGTCTGCCTGGCGCCAAACCGTCTCTGACTGAGGCTGAACGCGACCAACTGCACAGAATGTTGCAACGGTTCCGTCCAGCACCCTCAGGGAACGCTCTACCTCTACTGTAAAGTCAACGTGTCCGGGAGTATCGATAAGGTTAATCTGGTAGGTATCGCCATTATAACGCCAGAAGGCCGTGGTGGCAGCGGAGGTAATGGTTATACCTCTTTCCTGCTCTTGAACCATCCAGTCCATTGTGGCTGCCCCCTCGTGAACCTCACCAATACGATGCGTCTTGCCCGTATAGTAAAGTATACGTTCAGATGTCGTAGTTTTCCCGGCATCGATGTGGGCCATGATGCCGATGTTCCTGGTGTATTTAAGATCTCTTGCCACTACTCGTAAAAATTAGAAACGGAAGTGAGCGAAGGCCTTGTTAGCCTCTGCCATCTTGTGCATATCCTCCTTACGTTTGAATGCACCACCCTCGTTGTTATATGCAGCAATAATTTCTGCACAGAGTTTTTCGGCCATAGAGTGGCCGGAGCGCTTGCGGGCGAAGAGTATCATATTCTTCATAGAAACTGAAATCTTCCTCTCCGGTCTCAACTCAGTAGGCACCTGGAAGTTGGCACCGCCGATACGGCGTGACTTAACCTCTACCTGAGGGGTTACGTTCTCGAGTGCCTTCCTCCAAATATCTAGAGGAGCCTTATCAGAATCTTTCATCTTCTCGCCTACCATATCAATGGCATCGTAAAAAATAGAATACGCGATACTCTTCTTTCCCTGCAACATCAGGTTATTCACGAAACGTGTAACTTGCACGTCGTGAAACTTGGGATCAGGAAGTAGAATCCTCTTCTTAGGCTTCGATTTTCTCATTTTTTTGGAAAAATTAGGTGAAATAAAAATTACTTCTTAGATTTCTTCGGCCTCTTGGCGCCGTAGAGAGAACGGGACTGTGTCCTTCCTTCTACGCCGGCTGTATCCAAAGCTCCTCTAAGGATGTGGTAACGTACACCGGGAAGGTCCTTTACACGGCCTCCGCGAACAAGCACGATTGAGTGCTCCTGGAGGTTGTGGCCTTCGCCAGGGATGTAGGCATTGACCTCTTTAGTGTTGGTGAGGCGTACACGAGCAACCTTACGCATAGCTGAGTTAGGTTTCTTAGGTGTTGTTGTGTAAACACGTACGCAAACACCCCTCTTCTGAGGGCAAGCATCCAACGCGCGGGACTTGCTTTTTACCTCAAGTCTCTCACGTCCTTTGCGAACTAACTGTTGAATTGTTGGCATAAATGATTGTTAATCTATAATTTATGTTCTATCCCCTACTTTTTAGGGGACCGCAAATTTAAGCATTATTTTTGAATTCACAAAGTTTTCCACCATTTAGAGACCTCCGGAGGCAATATTATTACATTATTTATTACCTTTGTGGCCAATTTTTAAAAGATTGACAGTATTTTTTGGGGGCGATGGTGAACGATAAGGCTTACTCCAGCAGACTGCGCATCATAGGATACGCCGCCGGAATCGCATCCGGCATATCCTACGGAATGAATCCGCTATTCGCCAAGCCGCTTCTGGAAAGCGGCGTACCCGTGCTGGTGATGCTGTTCTACCGATACAGCATCTCGGCCGTTCTGCTGTTCCTGTTGATTTCCCTAACCAAAGGTTCCTTCCGTACCGGAAGCTCGCCTGACACACCCACCCAGGGAAAAACAGTAAGAAAAGACAGGCTCAAAGGGCTGGGAGTAATGGCCTTTATGGGCATCTCCTTCGCCTGCAGCAGCCTCACCCTCTTCAATTCCTACAACTACATCCCCTCCGGCCTGGCCACGACGCTGGTCTACCTCTACCCCGCCTTCGTGGCGCTGACAATGGTATTTCTAAAGGTATACCCCTCCTGGCAGGTCTGGGTGGCCATCGCCGCCACCTTCCTGGGTATAGTTCTGCTGTCAGTCCCTTCCGGTGACGTTCAGATAAATTTTTTCGGGGTATTTTTGGCCGCACTGTCGGCCCTGTGCTGCGCTTTCTACCTGGTAACGGTAAACGTAAGCAAAAGCATCCGTCACCTGAGCGAAACCACCATCACCTTCTATGCCCTATCGGCCGGAGCAATATTTTTCTATGTCATCAGGGTTTTGGCCGATGGTGACTTTTCTCTTCTGACCGGGGTCGATACCGCCGCAGACTGGTTCAACCTCATAGGCCTGGCCATCGTGCCCACGATGATTTCCATGCTTACCCTGGCAGTATCGTCCAGAAGCATCGGCCCAACAAAAACCTCCGTCCTTGGAGTCTTCGAGCCGCTGTCTGCCATAATGGTAGGAGTCCTGCTGTTTGGCGAACCCCTCACAATACAAATGACAATAGGCATATGCATCTGCATAGCCGCCGTCCTCTTTATGATCCTGACCCAGCGCCGCAGCTAAGGCAGGGATATGGTGCCGGATTTAAGGCCTTTGGAGGTTACGGTGAGTTTGACGGGGGCGGGGCCTGTGCGGCGCACTATTATGGAGCAGAGGCCGGCGAAGGCGGGGAGCTCGCGGCTGTAGAAGGGAATGTGGCTGGTAGGGTCGCCGGCATCGGCAGCCACGAAGGAGCCATCTCCGGAAACGGATATCTTTAGAAGATTTGCGGCGTCCGGCACAATGCGGCCTGCGCGGTCCTGAATCTCTGCGCGCACGTAAATAAGGTCTTCTCCTATAAAGTCCTCCTTAAGATACACCTTGTAGGCCTTGCCTGTAGTCTCTACCTTGTCCCGGGCCCACTCGGCGCCATCTTTATAGGCCACGACCTCTACGGTGCCGGGCTGGTACACGACGTCGTCCCAGCGAAGCCTGTAGGTAAGAGGCTCTTTTACTTTGAGGCCCTGTGAAACTCCGTTCACAAAGAGTTCTGCGCTGTCTCCGGAAGTATAGACGTGCACGGGAGTAACATCTCCCTCGCGGCCCTTCCAATTCCAGTGCGGCAGGATATGAGCCATAGGAAGAGACGGGCACCAGCGCGCCTGATAAAGCCAGAACCTGTCTTTGGGGAAACCCGCCAGGTCTATGATTCCAAAATACGAACTCCTTGATGGCGGAGGCGTCTTGGCCTGCTCCAGAAGCTCTGCCTCTGCACGGGCCCGCTCCTGAGGGTCATGGAAGTTGGTGAGAATAGACCAGTCTACGTTGTAGGGAGTAGGCTCCCCAAGATAATCGAAGCCTGTCCACACGAACTCTCCAAACACATAGGGGGCCTGGTCCTCATAATACCACTCATAGTCCGGGCAGGAGGCCCAGCCAGGAGCATACAAATCGTAGGAACTAACCTGGAAAGGTGCGCCCTCCGGCCAGCCGGATCCCTTATCTTCCGTAACGGGGAACTGATAGAACCCGCGCGTGGATATGCAGGAGGCCGTCTCGCTCCCATATACGGGCTGATGCGGCCTTTCCCTGTGGAACTTCTCGTAGGCGTGAGGCTTATAGTTAAACCCATATACGTCCATAGTGGCGGCATAGGGAGTAGAGGCAGCCCATAAATTGTCATTTCCGGCGGTAGTGGGGCGGGTAGGGTCTTCGCGATGGCAAATATCGGAAAGCTTCAGAGGTACCCACCACAGGAGGGAGTCTCCCTGCTCCCAGCACTCGTTGCCTATGCTCCACATAACTACGGAAGGATGATTCCTGTCCCTGTGGATAAAGGACACCATATCCTTCTCTACCCACTCTTCGAACAGGGAAGCGTAGCCGTTTGGCTTTTTGGCGTGAGTCCAGGTATCCGTAAACTCGTCCAGCACAAGGAAGCCCATTTTGTCGCAAAGGTCCAGGAGTTCGGGTGCAGGCGGGTTGTGCGAGGTCCTTATGGCATTTACGCCCATCTCCTTAAGAAGGGAAAGCCTGCGCTCCCAGGCGGTACGGTTCCACGCAGCACCCAGCGCTCCGGCATCGTGATGCAGGCACACACCCTTCAGGAAGGTCTTCTCCCCATTAAGGAAGTACCCTTCAGGAGTAAACTCGGAAGACCTTATGCCAAAGGGAGTAATGTACTCCTCTACATAGGAGCCGCACTCTACGGTAGTAAGCGCAAAATACATCGTGGGCTCTTCAGGGCTCCAAAGATTGGGATAGCTGAGCGACAGGGCCTGGGAAACTATCAGCCCGTCAGAAACCTTATCCACATCGGTAATCCTCTGGGCCAGAGGAGCAAGCCTTCCGTGCCCACGGGTGATGTCTATGGGATAAACGGCCGTTATCACCCTGGCGGGAAGCTGCGAATCCACAGCATTTCTAAGAGTAACTTCTATGTTGATATCGGCCTTGTCCTCCGAGAGGGAGGTGGTGGTAACATAGGTTCCCCAGCGCGCAACGCCCACGGGATCGGCCACATCAAGCCAAACATCCCTGTAGATGCCGCCGCCCGGATACCATCGGCTGGAATTTTCCGGGTTGTCCAGGTCGATGCGTACCTCATTCTCGCCTTCCTTTACAAAAAGGGTAAGGTCTGCCGTGAAGGAGGCGTACCCATAGGCCCACTCGCCCGCAAGCGAGCCGTTGCAATACACCTTGGCGTTGGAAAAGGCACCATCGACATAAAGATAAAAACATTTGCGGGCCGATATCTGCCAATCCGGCACCTGGAATTTCTTGGAATATGAAGCCTTGCCCCACCACTCCAACTTCCCGGTTTCGCCGGGGAAGACCTGGACGAACGGTCCCTCTACGCCCCAGTCGTGCGGCAGGTTGAGCACGCGGGTCTGTCCATCCTTGGTGAAGGTCCAGCCCTCGTCGAAGTTTTGCCTTGTAGTAGTCTGGGCCGCAGCAAAGGTGCAAAGGGCCATAAGGAAGAGGAGTGAAGGAAGGCGTCTCATAATCTAATCGTTATTCATTTCTATAATATCTGCCTGCCAGCGCTTGGAGGAACCCAGCAGCCATTCGCTGAAGTAATCTGCCAGTCTCCAGAAGAAATACTCGTTCATATCCCCGAAGCCGTGTCTCTGGCCGGGAAGAACAAGAAGGTCAAAGCGCTTGTTGGCACGTATAAGGGCATCAACCACCCTGATGGTGTTGGCGGGGTTAACATTGTTGTCGATGTCGCCCGTAACCAGCATAAGATGTCCCTTAAGGTTGGAAGCGATTTCCTGATTCTTGTCTATGTTGTAGACAAAGGTGGTATCGCCGTCCTTGACTACTTCTTTTATTCCGTGATGCTGCTCGCTCCACCAGCGGTTGTAGATGCTGTTGTCGTGGTTACCGGCGCAGGAAACGGCGGCAGTGAAGAAATCAGGATACTTAAGGATTGCAGCCGTTGACATAAAGCCGCCGCCGGAATGGCCGTGGATGCCCACCTTGGAGCCGTCTATATAGCTGTGACGGCCGGCAAGCTGCTGGATGGCGTACTTCTGGTCCTCAAGACCGTAGTCCCTGAGGTTGCCGTAGCCATAGTTGTGATACCACTTGGACCTGTCCGGATGGCCGCCGCGGTTGCCCACGGTAATTACAATGAAGCCCACCTGGGCCAGACGGTCGGTACGCAGAAGACTTCTGCTCCAGGAGATGTTATTAGCCTCTACCTGAGGGCCCGGATAAACGTAATCTATTATTGGATAGATCTTTGTGGAATCAAAGTCATAGGGCTTGTACATTGCTCCGTAAAGGTCTGTAACGCCGTCGGCAGCCTTGACTGTAAAGCGCTCAGGGAAGCGGTAGCCGGCAGCCAGAAGAAGGGAGAAGTCCGCCTCCTCAAGCTCGCATACCTTGCGGCCCAGGGCTGCATCGTACAGGGCCACGGCCGGCTTGGCATCTACCCTGGAGTAGTTGGCCACGAAGTACTTGCCGCTGAAGCTTACGTCGCTGGACACGTTCATATCCTTCATATCCAGCTGCTTGGAAGGACCGCCGGCAAACGAGACCTTGTAAGTGTGCTTCTGGTAGGGATTCTCGTCCTTGTTAACGCCGCAGGCACTGTAGACAATGTAGCCGGCAGACTCGTTCACGCCCTCTACGTCATCTACGTGGAAGGCCCCCTCCGTAAGGTTGGAAACAAGGGAACCATCGGCATTGTAAAGATAGAGATTGGCCCATCCGTTGCGCTCGCTCCACCAGATGAACTGCTTTCCGCCTTTGATAAACACGGGCTCGCGGCTCTCTACGTAGGTATTCATCCTCTCCTTTACAATAACGTGGGTAGAGTCTGCATCCACGCCAACATAGCAAAGGTCACGGCGCTTAAGGTCGCGGCTGGCACGAATCATATAGAAGCCCTTGTCGTCTCCAAGCCAGCGGTTACACCTGAAGTCCTGATATACAGCCTCTGGCGTAAGAGGAGGAGTACAGAAGGAAAGGTCCTGGTCCTTGAAGGCGTGGGTGGCCACCTTGCGGGGCTCGCCGCCGTTGATATCAAAGATATAAAGGTCTCCGGAAGGGCCGGGCTCGCCGGGCATCTGGTACTTGTAGGTCTCCAGCTTGGGCCTGGGCTTGGCAACGGAATTTATAACCCAGAGTTCCTTTACTCCGGTCATATCCCAGCGCACGGTAGCAAAATGACGGCTGTCGGGAGACCAGACCACCCTGCCTGCATAGTAGCGCTTGGTAGAGTCCGTATGGGTGTCGCCCATATAATCATCACCGTTCCAACTATGGTTAGGAGTACCGTCAGTTGTGATGGCGTGCTCTACTACAGTGGAGTCTTTGTCGTCCTTTGCAAGTTTGCGCAGCGATGTGGAATCTGCCCACCAGAGGTTGTGATTCTTGAGGTACACACCCCTTGTGCCGTCCGGCGACACGTTTGCAAAGGAAGGATATTTATCTTCTTCCTTGTCCTTCAGAGCCTCCAGTTCTCCGGTGGCGATGGTATATTTAAAGTGGTAGGTAGAGTCGCTGCCCTTTACATCGAACAGGAACCACTTGTCCTCCTTTAAGCGCAAATCCTTAAGCGGCAGATGTTTTGCCTCGAAGGGGTCCTTTACCTTCTCTGTAATCTGCATTGCCAGACGCTCCATATCAAAGATTTTGGTCTTGCGTCCGGTGGCAGGGTCTACAATATAATACTCCGTACCCTGAGAGGTCTTCCAGGAGTACCAGAATTTGTCGCTGTATCGGAACCACTCCGGGGATATCCTTGTAGAAAACACCATCTGATTCATCCGCTTTGCAGAAAAGCGGGCGGCCAGGTCATAATTCTGAGCCCCTGCCGTAACAACGAGCACGAGCAAGGCTACGGCAGAGAAAAATGTCTTTTTCACGCTGAATAAAATTTCTGTTTAATTTCTGCTTGCTTCTTGAGTTGCAGAGTTAATCATAGCCTCGCTGGCATAGATGTAAATCTCTACACGACGGTTAAGAGCGCGGCCCTGTGAAGTCTCGTTAGAGGCAACGGGATCCCTGTAGGAAAGGCCCTCAGTGGTCATTCTTGAAGATTTGATACCGTACTGGTTAAGGAATGTAGCCACAGCCTTTGCCCTCTCTGTAGAAAGCCTTTGGTTAACTGCATCCGAACCTGTATTGTCTGTATGGCCATAGATGGCAAGGTTGGCGTCCTTCATATCGCTCATCTTGTCTGCGAACTTCATAAGCTGCTCCTGAGAAGCTACGTTAAGGTCGCTCTTACCGGTAGCGAAGAGAATTCCGCAGTCGAAGGTAACCTTTATGGCATTGAGACCGTTAGCATCGGAAACCATATCAACCTTTGTGTTCTCAAGGGCTGCCAGTTCCTCTGCCTTCTTATCCATTTTGTTGCCGATGATAGCTCCGGCACCTGCACCTACTGCGGCACCGATTGCGGCACCGATTGCAGCACCCTTGGCATCGTGGCCAATAAGAGCACCGATAACTCCGCCGGCTACTGCGCCGCCGCCGGCACCTATGCCAAGTCCTCTCTGTAAATTAGACATAGTTCCGCAGCTTGTCATAAGGATGAGGCCGCAAAGTAAAAATGAGATAAAGCGTTTCATAGCAATTAGTTTTATTAGTTGATTTATTATTCTTTAACGATGGCTTCCAGCAAATCTGCACAATGTCCGGGTATTACGATATGATGGTTGCCTATAGGGTCTGTTAAGAAGTACTTTGCATCTGCAGGCTCCAGTTTTACCAGCACCTGGGTGCGGCAGAGGTTAGGCTCGTACTGATTGCGCACAAGTTTACCCTGGGCGATAAAGCTTCGCTTAAGGTCCCCCGACACCTTGAACACCGTTACGGGACCCTCCGGCAGCTCACCGTGAATACCAACACCTATTCCGGACTCGAAATGGGTTGTGTACTCGTAAGACTTGGTCATATTGAAGGGCACCGTGCAATGGGCAAAGAGAATTTCCCCGGTCTGGGTGTTGATTCTGGCCGGATTGGCCTGGAAGCCGGATACGCCCACGGCCGCATAGGATATGAGCATACTCAAAAGGGCGGGCACGTCCCCCTCGCAGGAGGAGGGAACTCCGGTAGAATTAAGGGCTGCAAGCGCAAGGCAGCCGGT